>DATEJK010000118.1:0-9204 GCA_035278025.1 Terriglobales bacterium
CGCTCGCCGCTATCGCACAAATTGCAGAAGGTAGATCCACGGATCGAAACGGCGACCCTCAGCCACGCCCAAAATACGCTTACATCATTCGGTCGCTAAAGCGCCCAGAAGAGGTGACTGCGTTTCGACGTGTCTATAGGCCCGGGTTTTACCTCGTAGGGGTTTTTGCGACTGAGGAGGAGCGGCGCGCATATTTAGTCGACGATAAAGGAACAGATCCAATTCGGGCAGACGCCATCTTGGAGCGCGATCAACAGGAAACGTCAGATGACTACGGTCAGCGCACCAGAGATACCTTTCACCGTTCGGACGTTTTCGTACAATTGAAGGGCAATCTGTACAAAAAGGAGATTAAGCGCTTTCTGGACTTGGTGTTCGGCCATCCCTTCATTACCCCTACACCTGATGAGTACGCGATGTTTCTAGCAGCGGCAGCGGCCAGTCGCTCCTCACAATGGGGCAGGCAAGTTGGAGCGGCGATTATGAACTCCAATCGCGACGTAGTTGCGTTGGGATGTAATGAGGTCCCCAGGGCCGGCGGAGGGTCTTATTGGGAGGACCAATTCGGCACTTTTAGAGATCACGAGCAAGACCCCCCGCGAGACTCGAATGACGAGGCAAAAAAGGAGATAGCTGAAGACATCTTGACCGGTATCGGTGAATGTTTGAAAACGGTCTACGAGAAGACTCAGCAGGAACTCGGGAAGGACACGGTTCAGAAGTTCCGGAGTTATATGGAAGCTGGGTTGCCAATGTCTGCGAGCCTCTTCAAGCAGACGAAGCTTTTCGACATCACGGAATTCGGTCGCGCAACGCACGCAGAAATGGATGCTTTACTGGGATGTGCTCGGAGTGGGATTAATCCACAATCTGCCAATCTTTACACCACGACTTTTCCATGTCATAACTGCACACGACACATCATCGCGGCCGGTATTAAACGAGTTGTCTACATAGAGCCGTACCCAAAGAGTAAGGCAACGGACCTCCACGGGGATGCGATAAAATTAGGTGTGGATTCTGATACCCAGACCTCAGGCGACGCTGGGGAGTTTAAGATTCCTTTTGTGCCTTTTGTTGGCGTAGGTCCCCGACGTTTCCTCGATCTCTTTTCGATGGAGCTGAGTAGCGGGTACGTGTTAGAGAGAAAGAGAAACGGCCAAATGGTGGCTTGGAATGAAGCAAGCAATCGTGGCCCACGCGTATCAATGTTAGCCGCGTCCTATTTAGACCGGGAGGAAGGCGCGGTGCGTGATATTAACGAGTTGTTGAAGCAAGCGGAGGGCGCTGATGCCAGTGACAAAAAAGACGTCTGATTCGGAAAGCAAGGCGCACTGGGAGTTCGTAGAAAACACTGCTCGTAGGGTAGAGCACTGGCCTTCGTGGAAGCAGGCTGCCACCACAACTGTTCGTGTGGAACCCAGTCGTCGTGATATGCCGGTATCCAATTCAGACCGCGAAGACGAACGCTAAGGACCTAATACTTTATCACCCCGATGCTGTTCGGATACCATGACTTGGGAGTTCAGCCAGAGGATAGTGTCGTTAGTCATTCCGGCTGAGCCGATCCATCAACTCCGCGGCCTGCCGCAGTTGCTCCACCTGATCGGCAGGTAGCTGGCGCAGCGTCTCCGCCAGGCTGTCCACCCGCCGCCTCCTGGCCGCCCATAGCAGGGCAGTTCCCTTGGTAGTAGCTTCCAGCCGCAGCCGGCGCCGATCTTCTTTGGTGACGTGGCGGCGCACCAGGCCGGCGCGCATCAGGCCGGCCACGATGCGGCTCATGGTAGGTGGGCGCACCTGCTCCGCCGCCGCCAGCTCTCCTAGGGACTGCGGTCCGGCAAACACCAGCACCGAAAGCGCCGAGAGCTGCGCCGGCCCCACCCCGCTCTCCGTATCCCGCGTTCTCACCCGCCGCAGCAGGTGGATGGCGGCGGAATGCAACCGGTCGGCCACTGCGAGCGCGTCCGGCTCCGGATTTTGCTTGCCTTTCCCCAGCTCCATCAATATAGTTAGCTATGCTAACTAATTTTCAGGGGCGCCGCAAGCCTCAACCAACCGGAGCGTACTATGACCTCAGCCCCCGCTTTCGGGCTCTCGCAGATCGGACAAATTGCAATCAACGTTCACGACACCGGCCGCGCCGTCGCCTTCTACCGCGATCAACTGGGCATGAAGCTGCTGTTCACCGCCGGCCAGCTGGCGTTTTTCGACTGCGGCGGCGTCCGCCTGATGCTCACGCCGCCGGAAAAGCCGGAATTCGACCATCCGGCTTCCATCCTGTATTTCAAGGTTCCCGACATCCAGCAGGCGCACGCCACCCTCTCCCAGCGCGGCGTGAAGTTTGAAGACACGCCCCACATGATCGCCCGCATGCCCGACCACGAACTGTGGATGACCCATTTCCGCGACTCCGAGAACAACCTGCTCAGCCTGATGTCCGAAGTCCGATAAAAATGAAATGTCCACGTCTGTCATCCTGAGCGAGGACGTGCAACCGGGGTCCCCGGCGAGGCCGTTGGCTCGCTGGGGTGGGAGACGCGCGTCCGAGTCGAAGGACCCTGCGTTTTCTTTTCTCAGACGAAGCACAAGGTCCCTCGACTCGCCCTCACCTTGTTGCGCTCGGCTCGGGATGACAGCAGGTGAGCTGCACCGCCGCGCCGTTTCACGCAATCTAACTATGTAGCGTAAAATCATTAGTTTTGCGGCACGACGAAATCCTTACTAGTACGGAGCACTCCTTTGCCTGAAAAGACCTACGATGTTGCCATTATCGGCAGCGGCCCCGCCGGCTACACTGCCGCCATCCGCGCCGGCCAATGGGGCCTGAGCGTCGCGCTCATCGAAAAAGACGCGCGCCTGGGCGGCACCTGCCTGCAGGTGGGCTGCATCCCCACCAAGGCGCTGCTGTTTAACGCGGAAGTCTACGACCACATCAAATCGAGCAGCGAACTGGGCCTGGAGCTTTCCGGCGCCACCAAAGTCAACTGGCCGGTCATCCAGCAGCGCAAGGACAAAATCGTCACCAAGCACACCAAGGGCCTGGAATTCCTCATGCGCAAGAACAAGGTGGAGGTGGTCGCCGGTTACGGCCGTCTTACCGGCCCGGCGCAGAATGGCGTATTCAGCGTGGAAGTGTCCGGCCAGGGCGGCGACAAGAAAACCATCAAAGCTAAAAACGTTATCGTCGCCACCGGCTCTTCGGCGCGCATGTTGCCCGGCCTGGAGCCCGACTCGCGAGTTCTGACCAACATCGAAATTCTTGCCATCAAAGATATTCCCAAGTCGCTCATCATCGTGGGCGCGGGCGCCGTGGGCGTGGAGTTTGCCTCCATCTACCGCTCCTTCGACGCCGAGGTCACCATCCTGGAAATGCTGCCCCGCATGGTTCCGGTGGAGGATGAGGACGTCTCCAAGGAACTGGCCCGCGCCTACCGCAAGCGCGGCATCAACTTCCATACCAACGCCAAGGTGCAGAAGGTGGAGAAGACCAAAAGCGGCGTGGCCGTCACCTTCACCGCCGACGGCAAGCAGCAGAAGCTGGAAGCGGAGAAGATCCTGATCGCCGTCGGCCGCAAGCCCAACACCGAAAATGTCGGCCTGGAGAAGGTGCCCCGCGTACAGGTGGAGCGCGGCTTTATCAAAGTGAACCAGTGGATGCAGACCGGCGAGCCTGGCATTTACGCGGTGGGCGACATTGTCGCGGGCCTGCCCCAGTTGGCGCACTCCGGCATGATGGAGGGCATCGTGGCCGTGGCCACCATCGCGGGCAAGCCGGCCAAACCCGTGGACCCGCTCAAAATTCCCAACTGCACCTACTGCGAGCCGCAGATTGGCAGCGTCGGCCTGAGCGAGGCTAAAGCAAGGGAACGCGGCATCGAGGTGAAAATCGGCAAGTTCCCTTTCACCGCCAATTCCAAGGCCAGCATCGTGGGAAAGCACGAAGGCTTCATCAAAGTGGTGGCCGACGCCAAGTACGAGCAGATCCTGGGCGTGCACATCATCGGACCCTCGGCTACCGACCTGGTCGCGGAATCGGTCGCGGCCATGGAACTGGAGGCCACGGCCAAGGACCTGATGTGGACCATTCACCCGCATCCAACCTTGTCGGAGGCCATGGGCGATGCCGCCAGCAGCGTGGAGAATCTGTCCATCAATATCTAACCGAACGGCGGCGGGGAGGAGCGCATAAGGAATAGTGTGTTTTTGAATGTCATCCTGAGCGAAGCAAGCCGACCCCGCTTTGCGGGATCGGTCTGTGAGTCGAAGGACCTTGCGCTTTGGCATACCGAAGACACAAGGTCACTGGACTCGCCTCACAAGTTCGGCTCGGACTCGCTCGGGATGACATAAGCATTACAATTGGTGTTGATCCGCATCATCGGCGTTCATCCGCGGCGAACAATTTGATTTCCGTCGTCCAACTCGGCACCGTTGACTACGCCACCGGCTTGCGTTTGCAGCAATCGCTGGTGGAGATGCGCAAATCCGGCCAGATTGGCGATGTCCTGCTCCTGCTCGAACATTCGCCGGTCATCACCTTGGGCCGCAACGCCAGCCGCGAAAACCTGCTGGCCTCGCCCGAACTGCTGGCGCGCAAGGGGGTGGAGCTGTTTGAGTGCGACCGTGGCGGCGACATCACCTTTCATGGCCCGGGGCAGTTGGTGGGTTACCCCATTTTCGACCTGCGCGGTTTCCAGCCCCGCCTGGGGGCGGTGGAGTTCGTGCGCCGCCTGGAAGAGGCGCTGATCCGCAGCTGCGCCTATTTCGGCGTCGCCTGCGAGCGCGTCAAGGGCCTGACCGGCGTGTGGACCATCCCTTCCACCCATGTCATCCTGAGCGCGGAGCGGGTGAACCAACCCCGCTCCGAGCCGAAAGCCTGCCCTGAGCCTGCCGAAGGGGACCTTGCGCCTCCTGATGATAAAAACCAGGCCAAGATCGCCGCCATCGGCGTCCACATTTCCCGCGGCGTCACCTCCCATGGCTTTGCGCTCAACGTAAACACGGATCTGGACTATTTCAAGCTTATCGTGCCCTGTGGCATCGCCAGCAGACCCGTGACTTCGCTGGCCCAGGAAACCGGAGCCAAAATGAACCTTGAGGAAGTGGCGCGCTCCGTGGCCGGCTATTTTGCGCAGGTTTTCGCTGGCGATGTACAGTGGGTAGAAACGCTGGACGAACTGCTGGGACGCAAAGTGGGGTTTCCCATGCAGCCTCCGGCCGAACTGCGCCAGTTGCGCGGCGAAGAAGAAATTTTTCTGGCGTAAGCTTCCGGTTCGAGAAGCGATTTTGTTTTTCTTAATGTCATCCCGAGCGAGCTGAGCCGAGCGTAGCGAGGCGAAGGCGAGTGGAGGGACCTTGCGCTTGGGCTACACAAAATTCAAGCACAAGGTCCTTCGACTCCATCGCCCGATTCGGAAGCGAACCGGGCCATTCCGCTCAGGATGACATTCGCAAAAAATGTCATTCATGGCCAAGAAGGGTCCCACATCGAAAAAGACGGCTGCCAACGACCGGCGCCCACTGAAGGCGGCGCCGAGACCGGGCGCTCGCAATGGCAACCTCTCCGCCGAGCGCTCCTACACCATCCCGGACTATCGCCTGGAGCGCTTTGACTGCGCGGTTCGCCAGGTCGCAACCGACGATGGCGTGCGCTACGAGGTCACAGGCGACCTGAGCGCGCCCGTTCCTCCCATCCGCGAATCTAAATTTCTCTCGCCCCAGCAGTGTGTCGAGATCTACCGCTGGATGCTCCTCAATCGCAAGATGGAGCAGGCGCTGGAGAATCTTTACAAGCAGGGCAAGGTGGTGGGCGGCGTGTATTTCGGCCTGGGGCAGGAAGCCTGCTCCTGCGCTTCCGCCTATGCCTTGCGCCCGGAAGACTGGCTGGCGCCCATGATTCGCAACCAGGGATCGCTGCTGGTGCGGGGCTTCTCCGCCCGCGATGTCATGATGCAGTACATGGCCAAGGCCGGTTCGCCCACCTTCGGCAAGGACGCTTCTTCTCACTTCGGCGATCCGCAAGAGCGCAACGTGTGCGCGCCCATCTCCACCCTGGGCGATTTGATTCCGGTGATGGCGGGTGTGGCCCTGGGAGCCCGCCTGCAAGGACGCAACATTGCGGCGTTGACCTACATCGGCGATGGGGGCCAGTCCACCGGTGTCACCTACGAAGGCCTGAACTTCGCCGCCGTGCAGAAGCTGGGCCTCGTGTTGATTGTGGAAAACAATCTGTGGGGCTACTCCACGCCTTCCGACATGCAGTTCTGCGTGAAGGACCTGGCCGAGCGCGCCATCGCTTACGGCATTCCCGGCGTGATTGTGGACGGCACCGATGCTTGCCAGGTTTATGACGTGGTGCACGAAGCCTGCGATCGCGCCCGCCGCGGCGAAGGCCCCACCCTGATCGAAGCCAAGATGATGCGCATGAAGGGCCATGCCATCCACGATGCCGCCGAGTACGTGCCCAAGCCGCTGCTTGAGTACTGGCGCAAGCGCGACCCCATCGCCCGCCTGGAGAGCTATCTGCTGCACAAGAAGTGGCTGACCGCCAAGCAGAATGAAGAGCTCATCGCGGGCGTGGACCGCGAACTGGAGGCCGACCGCGAGTTCGCCGTCAACTCACCCATGCCCGAACCGGAGAAAACGCCGCAGAAGGTTTACTGCGAAGGTTGCCACGAGATTAAACCCAAGTACGGCGTGCCCAAAGCGCGGGCGGCCAGGGGCAAAGTAGCGCCCAGACAGAGCGAGGCGGCGGTGCATCTGCGGTGAGGCGGCACATAGCAGTTGGCATTTAGCCCTGGAGAATTGTTTGAGCCGCGTTAATCCGCGAATGAATTTATGGCCAGCACTACCTATCTCGAAGCTATCCGCCAGGGCATCTGGGAGGAGATGGAGCGCGATCCCAGTGTCTTCTGCCTGGGCGAGGACATCGGCATCTACGGCGGCGCTTTCAAAGTGACCGACGGCTTCATCGAGCGCTTCGGCCCGGAGCGCGTCATTGACACGCCCATTGCCGAATCCGCCATCGTGGGCGCTGCCTTTGGTGCCTCTCTCACCGGCTTGCGCCCCGTCGCCGAGTTCCAGTTCATGGACTTCATCGGCTGCGCCTTCAACCAGATCACCAACATGCTGGCTAAGGCTCATTACCGCTGGGGGGCGCCCGCTCCGGTGGTGATCCGCGGGCCCAGCGGCGGCGGCGTACACGGCGGGCCGTTCCACTCCCAGAACCCGGAGATGTATTTTGTGCACACCCCGGGTCTCAAGGTGGTTTGCCCGGGCACCGCTTACGACGCCAAGGGGCTGATCAAATCCGCCATCCGTGACAATAACCCGGTTATCTTCTTCGAGCACAAGATGCTCTATCGGCGCATCAAGGAAGAACTGCCGGCGGAGGACTACACCGTGCCCATCGGCAAGGCCCGGGTGGTGCGGCAGGGGCGCGACCTGAGCATCATCACCTACGCCGCCATGCTGCACGTGGCCCTGGAAGCGGCGGAGATTTTGGCCAAAGACGGCGTAGAAGTGGAGGTTCTGGACCTGCGCACGCTGCTCCCGCTGGACCGCGAGGCTATTGCCGCCACCGTGCGCCGCACCAACAAGGTCATCATCCTGCACGAGGACACGCGCACCGGCGGCATTGCCGGGGAGGTCGCGGCGGTCATCAACGAGGAAGTCTTTGATGACCTCGACGGCCCCATTGTGCGCATCGCCTCGCGGGATACGCCGGTGCCGTTCTCTCCGCCTCTGGAAGATTATTTTCTGCCCAAGGTTACCGACGTAGTTCGCGAGGCGCGCCGCCTGCAGGCGTACTGACGTAACCTTTGGGGCCGGCCATACTCTGATGAAAGAATACCGTTCTCGGGAGGATCCATGCGCAACTTTATCCTGGGCGTGATTGTCGCTATCGTTGTCATCGTCGTAGGCGGGCTGCTGTTTGCGCTTACCGGCTTCGTCAATACCAACTCCGACAAGTCTCCCGGCCCTGCCGAGACGTGGCTGGCCTCGCACGCCATGGATGCGTCCATGGAGAAGCACGCTCCCCACATGCAGAGCCCCATTCCCGCCACCGATGCCAACCTGATTGACGGCATGAAGTTCTATACCATGAATTGCGCCCTCTGCCATGGTACCGTGACCAAACAGCCGAGTGACGTAGGGCGGGCCCTTTATCCCCCCGCGCCGCAACTCATCCTCGAGCCCCTGGACGACCCCGAGTGGCACATCTTCTTCGCCATCAAGCACGGGGTGCGCTGGACCGGCATGGCCGCCTGGGGCAAGGTGGCGACGGATGAGTACATCTGGAAGACCAGCATGTTTCTCAGCCGGGTGAATCAATTGCCGCCGGCGGTGAAAGCGGCCATCGGAAAGTAATCTGCGGTTGTACTTTTGCGAGCGACTACGTACACGGATTGCTCTGCGTAACACATGTTGATTTCTGTCATCCTGAGCGGAGCCAACCGATCCCGCTTGGTGGGATCGCTCGGCGGAGTCGAAGGACCCCTGCATTCTCCAGCCCGCAGACACAGTCTTGAGGAGTTCTCATCGGCATCCCCAAGAACTCTTGCGGCGGCACTCTCCGCCTGCCTTGCATCTTACCTTCCATGATCCGCAAAACTCCCAAAGGTTACGTGCTGCTATCCAAGAGCACGGGGAAGAAGCTGGGCGGCCCCTACAAGACGCGCGACCAGGCGGTGAAACGCGAGCGCCAGGTGCAGTTCTTCAAGCGCCGCAAGGCGGCATAAAATCGCCTTCGGCCCTCGACTGTCGGCCTTCGGCCACGCCGGGGAGCTTCGGGCTGAATGCTGAGTGCTGACCGCTTAATGCGCTGCAACGCTCCCGCCACCATACTCCTCGCGCATCTTCTATAATTGTCGTTTGACCATAGAGTGAACGTTCTGACTAGCTCGACTGCGAAAGGGAACTATGCCGACTGACGTCATCATGCCCCAGATGGGGGAATCCATTTTTGAAGGCACCATCACCAAGTGGCTGAAGAAGCCGGGCGAAAAGGTGCAGCGCGACGAGCCGCTGTTTGAAATCTCCACCGACAAAGTGGATGCCGAGATTCCCGCCCCCTCAGCCGGCGTGCTGAAGGAGATCAAGGTTCCCGAAGGCACCACCGTGCAGGTGAATACTGTGGTGGGCGTGATAGACGCCGATGGCGCCAGCGCAGCCAGCGCGGCTTCCGCCCCCGCCGCCGCCCCC
>DATEJK010000119.1:0-5824 GCA_035278025.1 Terriglobales bacterium
TCATTCCCACGCTTTGGACCGGGCTACCGTTCGCCATCGCCGCCGATACCATCGCGCTGGTCGGACTGTTTGCAATGGCACGACTGTTTCTTGCGCTGGCCGCCATGGATATCGGCACCGCGTTTGGCTCGCTCGGCGCCCGCCGCGAAATGCTCATCGGTTTCCTTGCAGAGCCTGCGCTGCTCATGGTGTTTTTCACCACCTCGCTGATTGCGCGCAGTACCTCGTTGCCGACCATCGCCGATGAATTCGCGCATCAGCCTTTTGCGCTTTTCCCCAGCCTGGCATTCGCAAGCGTCGCCTTTATCATGGTGCTGCTCGCGGAAAACGCACGCATCCCGGTGGACAACCCTGCAACCCACCTGGAATTGACCATGATCCACGAGGCCACGGTGCTGGAGTATTCCGCCCGGCATCTGGCCCTGATCGAGTGGTCCGCGGCGCTGAAGCTCTTCAATTACATATGCATCGGACTCGCGCTGTTCCTCCCTTGGGGGCTGGCCGAGAGCCCCGCGAATCCCGCCAGCCTGCTGCTCGCCGTACCGGCACTGTTGCTCAAGCTTGCCGTGATGGGAACCGGACTCGCGCTGATCGAGACGCTGAGCGCCAAAATGCGCCTCTTCCGCGCTCCCGAGTTTTTAGCGACCGCCTTTCTATTGGCGATGCTTGGCCTTCTGGTGCGGCTGTTTCTCGGGAGTTAATGCGGTGGCCAGTTTTTCACTCGAGCTCATCAATACCTGCGCGGCGCTGCTGCTGCTCTTGTCCTTCGCGATGCTGTCGCAACGCCGCGTGCTTACGCAGGTGGATCTTTATGCCGCCCAGGGCTTGGTGCTGTCGGTTTCGATCTTTATTACAGCATGGAGCACCCATCAGCCGCATTTGTACTTTTCTTGCGGCCTGACCCTGCTGCTCAAGGTTCTGGTGTTGCCCCTCATTCTGCACCGGCTGATCCACCGGTTGGATGCGAATTGGGAAACCGAGACGCTGTTCAACATGCCGAGCGTGCTGCTGATCGGTCTGTTGTTGGTGATGTTTGCCTTCGTCCTGGCACAACCGATTTCGGAACTGGCCACCACGCTTACCCGCGGTACGCTCGGCATCGCGCTCGCGGTGGTGATGCTGGCGTTCCTGATGATGATCACGCGGCGCAAGGCGGTATCCCAGGTTGTGGGATTTCTGGCGATGGAAAACGGTTTGTTGTTTGCCGCCGCCAGCACCACTTACGGCATGCCGATGGCGGTTGAGCTCGGGGTGGGACTGGACGTGCTGGTCGGCATGATTATTCTGGGCATCTTCCTGTTCCACATCCGTGAACAGTTCGAAAGCCTCGATCTCGCGCACCTGGAATCCCTCAAGGAAGACTGAGATGGCCATGCTGCTGTTGCTTTCGGTCCCCCTGGCGGCGGCGCTATTCCTGGCTTTCACCGGCAACCGGCGTTGGGCACCGGAGGTCAATGTCATCGTCAGCGCCGCCACTTTCGTGGCCGCTATTTGGCTCACGGGGGTTACGATCACGACGGGCCCGGTACTTTTTTTCGGACAACAGTTTTTCGTCGACTCCTTCAACGTATTTCTCGTGGCGCTGACGGCTTTCGTGGGGTTCACGACCGCGCTGTTCTCGCGCGCCTACATGCGGGTGGAACTACAGCACGCGCGCATCGGTGGCGGACGGCTACGTCTCTACCATGGCCTGTATCAGCTTTTCATCTTCACCATGCTGCTCGCCCTGACCACCAACAATATGGGAATTCTGTGGGTAGCCCTGGAAGGATCCATGCTGGCCACCGTGCTGCTGGTCTCGCTTTACCGCACACCCGGCGGCATCGAAGCCGCATGGAAGTACTTCATTCTGTGCGGAGTGGGTATCACGTTGGCGCTCTTCGGAACCGTGTTGCTTTACTTTGCCGCGAGCAAACTGCTCGGCAGCGAAGGCACCAATGCCTTGCTCTGGACGCGCCTTGAGCAGGTCCGTGGCCAGCTCGATGCCAGAGTCTTGTCCCTTGCCTTCGTGTTCCTGCTGGTGGGCTATGGCACCAAGGTGGGACTCGTACCACTGCACCACTGGCTTCCCGATGCGCATGCCGAAGGTCCGGCCCCGGTGTCCGCCGTGCTCTCGGGCCTGCTGCTCAATGTCGCCCTGTACGCCGTGGTCCGCTGCAAAATGCTTGTCTCGGGCGCGATGCACTCCGGGCTCGCAGGCAATCTGATGATGGGCTTCGGTATGTTGACCATGACGCTTGCAGCCTTTCTTCTGTGGCGGCAGAAAGACATCAAGCGACTCTTCGCCTATTCCTCAGTGGAGCACATGGGGATCGCCACTTTCGCGTTCGGAATGGGCGGGCCGGTGGCCAATTTCGCGGCGCTCTTGCACATGACTGTGCATTCCCTGACCAAATCCTCGCTATTCTTTACAGCGGGCCAAGCGGCACAATGGGCAGGCACCCAGGTCATGGAGAAAATCCGCGGCCTGCTCAAATTGAACCCATCGGTTAGCTGGGCCCTCATGCTTGGCACGCTCGCCATCCTCGGCATGCCTCCGTTTGGGGTGTTCACCAGCGAGTTCCTGATCGTGATCACCGCCATGCGGGACCATCCCTGGGCGACGCCGTTCCTGCTGCTCACCTTCGTAGTGGCGTTCGGTGCGATCTTCTCCCGCGTGCAGGCCATGGTGTTTGGAGAAACGCCGCAACCGCAACTCCCGCGCGGATCGAGGCTCGTGATGGTTTTCGCCCAACTCGCCCTGGTGCTGATGCTCGGACTCTATATTCCGCCGCATCTCGCGCAGTGGTACCGCGACGCGGCGCAGCTCATCGGTTAGTTCCATGACCCAACTGCGTTCTCAGCTTTCCATTCAACCGCTCCCGGGCGCGGCCGCCGCCCGCCATGCCTGCGCCGATGCAACGGACCTGCACAAGATTTGTGAACAAACGCGCGCAGCCGGAGGCACGCTGCAAGCCTTGTGGGCGAGCGATGAGCGTGATCGCAACGGCGGTTTTCGGCTTTGGATCGCCCTGGGCGATGCCGAAGGTCTGTTGCTTTTGGAACTGCCCTTGGCCGCGGAACGGCCCGAGTATCCCGATCTCTCCGATCTGTTTCCAGCCGCCGCCCACCTGCAACGCGCAACTCACGATCTCCTCGGTGTGCAGGCCGTCGGCGGCGACTCGCGCCCCTGGCTGCGGCACGCCGTATGGCCGGAAGGCACATTCCCGCTGCGCCGAGATTTGCCGGCCGAAACATCCTATCCCGCTGCAAATGACGCTTATCCATTCGTGCACGTGACCGGCGAGGGCGTGCACGAGATCGCCGTGGGTCCGGTCCACGCGGGCACGATCGAGCCGGGACACTTCCGTTTTTCCGCGGTGGGGGAAAAGGTGCTGCGCCTGGAAGTGCGCCTCGGTTACGCTCACAAAGGCATCGAAAAGCGCTTTGAATCGCTCTCCATACTCGAAGGTCAGCGGCTTGCGGCCCGGGTGTGCGGAGACTCCGCCGTCGCCTTTTCGTGGGCGTATTGCATGGCACTCGAAGGAATGTGCGGCACGCTGCTTCCCGAGCGTGCACTTTGGCTGCGTGCGCTCCTGCTCGAACGTGAACGGCTGGCCAATCATCTCGGCGATCTTGGTGCGCTTGGCAATGATGCGGGATTTGCGATGGGTCTCACGCAGTTTTCACGCCTAAAGGAGGAGCTGCTGCGCATGAATGCGCGAGTCTTCGGCTCTCGCTATCCGATGGACGCTGTAATCCCGGGCGGCGTGGCGGCAGATCTGACCGAAGTCGCACGGCGGGAACTTCTGGAGGCGTTGACGCCGCTGGAAAATGAAATTACCGTTCTGCGCAACATTTACGCCGACCATTCCGGCCTGCAGGACCGATTCTCCGGCACCGGACGGATTACGCCAGCACTTGCGGCGCAATTGGGCTTGCGGGGGCTTGCTGGGCGCGCCAGCGGACAACCGGGGGATCTGCGCTGCGACCATCCCTGTGCTCCGTATGACAAGCTCGCTGTCCTGCGAGTTACCCAAACGGGAGGAGATGTGGCGGCGCGTGTGGCAGTGCGTTTCGCTGAGGTGCAGGAATCCTTGCGATTATGTCGGGTGATCCTGGAGAGTCTCCCCTCGGGCGGGGTGCAGGTTCCGTTGCGGAAACCTGACGGTATTTTGCCGGGAAGCGGGTGGGTCGAGGGTTGGCGCGGACCCGTGCTGGTATTTCTCCAGGCCTCGGAAGACGGGTACATCCGCCGCTGCCACCCTCACGACCCCTCCTGGCAAAACTGGCCGGTGGTGGAGCACGCGATCATCGGCAATATCGTTGCAGACTTTCCGCTCATCAATAAATCTTTCAACCTGTCCTATAGCGGCGTGGACCTCTAAAGGAATCCCCAAATGTTGCGCACCTTGAAGCAGATCACTCGCGTGGGGATCGTTACGGAATCTATGCCTGTAGCCGCGGCGGCGTTGAAGGACCTCACGCGCCTGCAAAAGAAAATCCACGCGGTTTTCGGGAGAGCCCTGGGCATAAGGCACGTGGATGCGGGATCCTGCAACGGCTGCGAACTGGAAATCCATGCCCTCAGCAATCCGTACTACAACCTTGAAGGTTTGGGTATTCGCTTTGTCGCGAGTCCCCGTCACGCCGATTTGCTGCTGATCACCGGACCGGTGTCGCGCAACATGCAGGCGGCGCTGCGCCAAACCTATGACGCCATGCCTGAACCAAGATGGGTGGTGGCGGTGGGTGCCTGTGGGGTTGATGGCGGAATCTTCGGCCGCAGCTACGCAAGTGTCGGCGGTGTTGACGCGGTGATACCGGTTGACTCTCGCGTGCAAGGCTGTCCGCCGCAGCCTGAGGCCATACTCCAGGGAATCCTGGCTGCACTCACGCATGTAAACCAACGTAGTGGCTGATTGGGTTACAAACTGAATTCAAGACGCCGGAAGTTTATAGACGACTTAGTTCAGGCGCCCCACTCCGTGGTTTGGCGTCGCGGTTGACAACTCTAGCCAACAGAAACCGTTGTACCGTCGCAGCTGACTTCAGTCCTTCATGCTGGGACACACGGGTTGCGGTTTCCCTCCGCAATCGCGGTCCTATCCAGTGCGTGCTCCAATGTAAGCGGACACGTGCTAATTACGTGAGTATGTCCGGTTTTGGCCGATAGCGGTCCTTCGTCGGGGTGCAGGTGTCGTTTAAGGCATTACTTTGCCAAGCATTAAGGCACCTCGCTTCCGCAAACCGCCACCAAATCCGCACTTACAAGGCAGCGTCCCTAGGCGATCCATGCGAAATTCAAGCGATTCTTTGCCACACGCGAAAAAATAAGGCATTAACCTACCAGAATTGGTCGCGTGATTGAGCAAGTCTCGTGTTTTTGCATGAATACTCATCCACGGAACTCCCCCCTACGTGCAATCATTGCCGTGATTTATGGCAAGATTCTATCCTGACGACGACGGATGCCGGAACCCGGAGGCGATAGATGAGCAGTGAATATCTGGGCTCAATCGCGGAAATAGCTGCAAGTCTTGTAGAGCTTGAAGGTGAATATGAGCGCGCTGCGCTGGCGGGCTTCTGAGTCTTGGAACGAGAAGATCCCGAAACAGCAAAGCTTGCTGTGGATGTGTTTAAGGGCCGCGCAGTTGCCTCTGGATGGTTCGGTGATCATGTTGGCTCACTTGGTGGATGTACTCCGTGGCAGTGAATAGCTGCCGGAGAGGCGGACAAGGTTCGTAATGTGTTGGGTTCTACCCCGTTTCCACGGACGGTTGAGTTAAGAGTAATTGATCCTGTTTAGCCATCTCAAGCCTACGCTGACAGCGCGGATTGTAGA
>DATEJK010000120.1:0-48074 GCA_035278025.1 Terriglobales bacterium
GGAGGCCTCTCGGTGCGGGAGGCCATCCACGCGCTCCAGTCCTTGCGTGGGCGCATTGTGGGGGCGGACCTGGTGGAATACAACCCAGAGCGGGACGTGAGCGGCCGGACGGCGATGGTTTGCGCCAAGCTGGTGAAGGAGATAGCTGCCCGTATGCTGGGTGGATAGGCGCTGAGCTTTCCTGTTTTGGACCGGTATGGTTGCCAAATTAGGACAGAGTACTGCAAAAAAGTTTACTTTTGGGTGGTTTAGCAGCGCAAATTCTGCAGGTTTTTGGTCCGCGGATGTTATCGCAGACCTTCGTGCGTCCTCTCCTTTCAGACTGGTACCGCAGCATTTGATGAACCCATAAGCACCTTTTTTTGCTTTAATTTGCAGTAATTTGCCGCGCTATGTTGGAGGACTGGGGTGGGGGAGGAGGGGAAAGGGAACAACGGCGAGTCTGCCGCAAGGTCACTTCGGTACCGTGGCACCACATTTGGTGCAAAGATTGCTATCAAATGATTGCCGGCGCTTGTCGGCGCCGATTCCACTCATCGGAAGGGGCGAGGCGGTGTGGATCAGTAAGCTACGCTGGGGCGTGTTAAGACTGCTGACTCCGGTCGGGCCACGGTACGTAAGGCCCACCTTCTGGGAACGAGTCTACCTGCTCTGGACCTTCCGCTACTTCAGTGTGCTGCCGCAGAATGTGCTGAACCGGCGTGCGCGCTCCCTGATCGAAAACCTCTGCTTGCGCCAGCATAGTGGTTCTAACGGCTTTCTATACTCCATCACCGACCAACCTGTGATCGGTACCGTAGACCGGGTGCCGCAGTTCGGTCGGGAGGAAGCCCAGACGGGCGCTAAGGCGGTGGCATCGCCGGCGGCGCTGTCGCGGCACAATTCATAACTGGCTGCCCAAGCGTCTATTGCCAGCCAGAACCTCTGATTTCAATTCCACGCCTTTCCAACTCCTGCAGGAAAGCTCGCGCCGGAATAGCCATCTCCGGGGGACGTACCCCGCGGGCACGAATCTCGCCGCGGGCGATCATCTGCGCTGCCACCGAGATAGGGAAGCCGGTATCGCGGGCGACGGCGCCGAAAACCGGCCGGGTGCTAAAGCGCGTGGTGGCATCGAGGGTGAGGCGGCGCCTGCGGCCGGCCTGGCTGCCTTCGACCACGGTTCGAACCGTCTCCGCATCGCGTGGAGGCGCATTGCTGCCGGTCGCGCGCCCCTTCAGCAGTTGCTCGAGGAAAGCGCGCGGGGCCACGTGACACCCATTAACCGCTACCGGGACCTGTTCCAGCAGGCCCATGCTCCCCAGCAGGCGCACGGTTTCGATCAGTTGCGGGTCGTAATTGATCTTGAAGAACACTTCGCGCACCCCCTGACTCCGGAAACTGAGAGGCAGGGTGGCGACTTCCGAATGAATGGAGTGACGAACAACGAGCTTGCCGATGGGCGCGGGGAAGCTCACCTTCTCTGGGTCGGAGAAGTGTTCCTGTTCGCGAAACTTGCCGGCGACGTAATGCATAGGCGCAATGGTCAGCTCGTCGAGAATGGTAGCAATGGAAAAACTGAAGGACAGAGGGTCGGCGGAAGCGGGACGCAATTCGCGGCTGCCGTTGTAAATCTTGATGGCGGTGACGCGCTGCAGTTGGTCGGCGAGAAAGCGCGCCATCACGTTGGCAATGCCGGGAGCGCTGCCGATGCCCAGAATGGCGAGCAGGCCGGCGCGGCGAAATTGGGAATTGAGCTTGAGCTGCTGACGCGTGGTGTAGAACAGTCCGCCCAAATCAAGATAGTGCGCGCGGGCGGCCAGCGCGGCTTTCATGACTGCGAGGTTCCAATAGTACTGTGTGCAATTGAGAACGGCGACGGAGCCGCTGAGCAGGCGAACGGTGTCGGCGGTTTGGCGCACATCGCAAAAGGCGGGGCGGGCCTTGCCGTGGCCGAACTCACGAGCTGCCTGCCGGGCGCGGTCCTGGTCGTAATCGGCCACGATGATTTCGGTAGCCTCGCGCGAGCGGGCCAGGTCATAAAGCGCGGCGCGGCCCATCAGGCCGGCGCCCAGGACGACAAAGCGCATAATGTTCTCCTTTTCTTTCGCCCCCGCTGGGGACTTGGCTCTTTTCGGTTTCGACTACCCCGGGGTCACGCCCGGCGCTATATTCTTCTGCCGCTTCGCGGCTAAGTTCGCCGCTGTCATCCGACGGCCCATGATGGCATTCCCTTCGGCAAGCGTTTCGCGGGCGAGGGCGCGCGCGCCACAACGCACAATGTACCTGTGAGGGCAAGAGGCCCTCGTGACAGCCGGTCAGTGACCCCACCGCGCCAACGGCTAGCGCGCTGGGGCTCTGGCGGGACGCCGGCCCTACAAAGAAATGCATAGGTCCCTCGCTCGCGCTCGCCTCGTCGGACTCGGCTCGTGGCCACTCACGATGACAGTATTGGCAGGTTCGGGCGCTTTCATCAGAGTTCAGTTTGCGGCGGCCGTTTCCACCAGTTCGGCGCCGAGCTCCGGCTGGCCTTCGGCGCGGGCCCGCAGGCGGTACCAGAGCACGATCGCGACCAGAGAAAAGATAAAGATCACGGCGGAGATGGCGTTGATCTCCGGGGTCATTCCGCGGCGCAGGCGCGACCAGATTTCCAGGGGCAGGGTGTTGTCACGGCCAATCAAAAAGAAGCTGACGGCAATTTCATCCATGGAGAGGGTGAAGATCAGCAACGCCGCGCCAATGATGGGCAGGCGCAGGTTGGGCAAGGTGATACGCCAGAACGTCTGCCAGTAGTTGGCGCCCAGATCGAGCGAGGCCTCCTCCTGAGCGCGGTCCAGCTTCTGCAGTCCGGCAAAAATGTCGGTAGTGGCGACGGAGATGAGGGCGGTCCCGTGCCCCAGGGTGATGGTCAGCAGGCTGAGATTCATGCCCATGCCCACGAAAAGCATGAGCAGGGAAAGGCCGGTGATGATACCGGGCAAAATCAAGGGCAGAAGCACGAGACGGCGGAAAGCGGCCTTTCCCGGAAAGCTGGCGCGGTCTAGGGCCAGGGCCGCGGGTATGCCCAGGAGCAGGGAAATGGCCATGGCGGCAACGGCCACCATCAGGCTATTGAGCACCGCGTCCCACATGGGGCCGTCGCCCAGCAGCATCTGATACCACTTGAGCGTGAAATCATGGGGCGGAAAGCCGCCGACGCCGCTTGCATTGAACGAGTAGACGACAAGAACCACGATGGGCGCGTACAGAAAAGCGAACACCAGCAGGGCGTAGAGAGCCAGCCAGCGCGGATTTTGGCTGGCGCTCACGAGAAGCTCCACTTCTTCTCCAGTCGTTCCGAGAGAAACAGCAGGCCAACCACGAGCAACAACATACAGAGGGAAATGGCGGCACCCAAAGGCCAGTTGTAGGCGGCGCCGAACAGGCTGACCACGATGTTGGAAATCATGATGCCGCTGGGGCCGCCCAGCAGCAGTGGGGCGAGGAAGTCGCCCAGGCTAAGGACAAAAGCAAACGTGGCGCCGGCAAGAACGCCGGGAAGGGAAAGCGGCAGGATCACCCGCCAGAAGGTCTGCAGCGGGGAAGCACCCAGGTCATGTGAGGCTTCCACCAGGTTGCGCGGAATGTGTTCCAGAGAGGCGTAAATGGGCAGAAAAGCAAATGGCGTGTAGATGTGAGTGAGTGTGAGCACCACCGCGAAAGGGCTATAGAGCAGGAATTCGACTGGATGCCTTGTCAGGTGCGCATACTGCAGCAGAGTATTGAGCACACCACCACTTCCCAGGATGGTTTTCCATGCGTAAGCGCGCACCAGGTAGCTAACCCAGAGGGGGATGATCACCAACTGGTAAAGCAGATCCTTGCGAGCGCCGGAGTGAAATGAAAGATAGTAGGCCAGCGGATAGCCCAAAAGCAGGGCGAAGAGCATAACCCGGGCGGCAATCCACATGGAACGCAGCAAGGTTTCAAAGTAAACGTGGACGTGCAGCAGTTCGCGATAATTGCCCAGGTTCCAGTGATGGACAATGGTCTGCGCCGGGCTGACCGTCCAGAAGCTGTAACCGAACAGCAGAGCGTAGGGGACGAGCAGGAACAAGGTGACCCAGAGCAGCGGGGGCAAGGTGACGGCCGTTTTGTAGGCGCGGGAGAACACTCAGGACCTCTCCTCGGAGTCGCGCACGGGGATGGCGTCGGCGGCCGAGAATTCAAAATCGTGCTGGCCGGTCAAGGCGCCGTGGCTGGGAACGCGGACCGTAAGCTTCAGTCCTTCGGCACACTCCACCTGCAGCAGATCAGTGGCGCCGTGAAAAGATTGGGTTAGCACGCGGGCGTGGAAACGCGCGGTGTCACCGGCAGGGGGTCCGCCGGCACCCGCTGACCGGATGTGTTCGGGACGAAGAGAGAATAGCGCCGGGCCATCAGAAGCCGAGCTGCGAAATTCCAGTCCACTGCAGCGAGCAACACCGTGTTCCACGCGGCCGCGCAGCAGGTTGGTGTGGCCGATGAACTGGGCGGTGTAGGAGGTAGCGGGACGGCTGTAGATTTCCCGCGGCGAGGCCACCTGCTCCAGGCTGCCGTTGCGCAGCAAAGCAATGCGGTCAGACATGACCATGGCCTCTTCCTGGTCATGGGTGACAAAAACGAAGGAGATGCCGACCTCGCGTTGCAGGGATTTGAGCTCCAGTTGCATCTGGCGGCGGAGATTGGCGTCCAGGGCGGAAAGAGGCTCATCGAGGAGCAGCAGGCGCGGGCGGTTGACCAGGGCGCGGGCAAGGGCGACCCGTTGCTGCTGGCCGCCGCTGATTTTCGCCGGCTTGCTAGAGGCAAAGGCGCTCATTTTTACCATGGCCAGGGCTTCGTCCACACGTTTTTCAACATCACCGGCGGCGACCTTGCGCACGCGCAAGCCG
Source organism: Terriglobales bacterium (assembly GCA_035278025.1). Lineage (GTDB taxonomy): Bacteria > Acidobacteriota > Terriglobia > Terriglobales > Acidobacteriaceae > JAICWP01. The sequence goes on from DATEJK010000120.1 coordinate 4,890, forward strand.
TAGGCGACGTTGTCGCGCACCGAGAGGTGAGGGAAAAGGGCGTAGCTCTGGAATACGGTATTGACCCGGCGGCGGTAAGGCGGCAGCAGATCAAGGCGCTCGCCCGCCATCCAGATTTCGCCGGAATCGGCGCGCTCGAAGCCGGCAGTCAGGCGCAGCAGCGTGGTTTTGCCGGAGCCGCTTTCACCCAGAATGGTGAGGAATTCTCCTTCGTCCACGTGCAGGGAAAGGGCGCGAAGGACGGTAAGCCTGCCGAAACTCTTGGCCACCTGACGGATGGAGAGAAGGAGTTGAGGTTTGGCGGCAGGTTGGGCAGTAGGCGACGTCATGAGAACAAGTAGTCAGGAGTGAGGAGTCGGCGGCCGGCGAGGGAGCGTCTGCAACCGACAATTCGTAGCGTTTCCATGAATAGTGTTCAGCCAGTCCTCGCGGCACGGCTGAAGCCGTGCCCTTCCGACAATCCCATCTTTGAAGTAGTTCTAAAGACCTGAAATGCCATTCACGGGCCGGACCCCTGACCCCGACTCCTGGTTTACTGCGCGGCTTTCACCTCATTCCAGATTTCGTTGTACTTGGCGCGGCGAGGCACGTTCTGCCAGAAGTAAATGCGCTTCTGGTAAGCCTCCACATCATCCAGGTGCAGATTCTTCTTCTCCGCCGCGGTCATGAACTGCGCTGCCTGCGGGTTGGCAGGGATGTAGCCGGTAACGTCGGCGACCTTTTTCTGGGTCTTGGCCTCGATCATGAATTCCAGGAACTTGTAGGCCAGGTCCTTGTTGTCGCTGGCGGCAGTAATCATGAGATGGTCAATCCAGCCGGTGGTGTTCTCCCGGGGGATGATCTCGCCAATGGGAAAGTTTGCCTTGCGCAGCTGGTTGGTCATAAGTGGCCAGCCCATGGCGGCGACGATTTCGTGATTCTGGAACAAATTGGTCAGCTCCCCGCCGGTGGACCAGATCTTGCGGATATTGGGTTTTAAGGCCAGCAGCTTGGCTTTGACCGTCTCCAGTTCCTGGTCGCTCAGATTGTAGAGGTGGCTGGGGTCGAGCTTGTCATAGCCCAGCACCTGCGCCGCCATGTACACGGTGGAAAGGTCGTCCCAGACGGAAAGCTGGTTGCGATATTTAGCGTCCCAGAAGACGCTCCAGCTATCCGGCGGCTGCTTGAAAACGGTGGTGTCGTAGAGCAGCGGGTTCGGGCCCCAGGTAAAGGGCACGCCATAAACGTTGCCGTTGGCTTTGACCAGCGGCATGGAAGTGAGTTGCGGCGAGAGTTGTGTATAGCTGGGAATGCGGGAAAGGTCGAGGGGTGCGGCCAGGCGGGAGGTGGCGATCATGGTGGCCACGTCGCTGGAGGGAGAAATCACGTCATAAGTGCTGGCGCTGCCGCCGCGCAGCTTAGCGACTAATTCATCGTCCGAGCCCATGTAGGAAGCGGAAACTTTGCAGTGGTATTGCTGCTCGAAATCGCGCACATAAGAGGAGTCGGCGTAGCCTTCCCAGACCAGCAGATTGAGGCTAGGCTGCTTCTTGGAGCAGGAAGACAGGAAAATGGTGAATGCGAGCAGCAGGCAGAACAGGAATCCAGTACGGGTGGACATCATTTTCCACCTGCGGGCGCAGCGTTGCCCGTGAAATCCAGCGCATGGTACGCCACTTTTCCCCCTACCATGGTCAGCAGCACCTGAGTCTTGTTGGTCTGGTTGGCGGGAATCTTGAACAGGTCCTGGTTGAGAATGATCAGATCGGCAACCTTGCCGGGCTCGAGCGAGCCTTCGGTTTTTTCACGATGTCCGGCGTAAGCAGCGCCCAAAGTATAGGCCTCGATAACTTGCGGCAGGGTGATGCGTTCGCTGGGAACGAAGCCGCCCGCAGGCGTGCCTTCAGCAGTTTTACGTGTGAGCGCGGTTTGCACGCCGGGCCAGGGACTCAGCGTGACCACCGGCCAATCGCTGCCAAAAGCCAGGCGCCCGCCGGAACCGGCAATGCTGTGCCACACCCAGGCGCGGGTGGTGCGCTCGGGGCCGATATTGGGCGACCAGACCTTCAGCGTGTCAGCGTCGGGATAGGCGTGCAGAGGCTGCATGCTGGCGATGACGCCCAGGTGTCCGAAGCGAGGAATGTCGGCGAGGCTGATGGTTTCAATGTGCTCCACGCGATCGCGCAGGTCCTTGACTGCGCTGTTCCGGTACGATGCCTCGTAAGCATCCAGCGCCAAGCGCACCGAGCGGTCACCGATGGCGTGGGTGAAGATCTGGAAGCCGCGGCCGTTAAGTTCCGCCACCGCCTGCTTATATTTGGCCGGGTCCCAAAACAGCTTGCCGCTCTGGCTGGGATCGTCGGTGTAGGGCTGCAGCATGGCGGCGGTGTGCGATTCGACCACGCCATCGAGGAAGAACTTGACCGCGCCGCCGGAAATCCAGGAATCGTGATACTTGGCGCGCGCGCCTTCCAGTTTCTTGATTTCGTCAGCCGTCAGTTCGGGCGGGCGTGCAATATCGCTGACGTAGAAACGGAGGGTCAGCTGGCCCTGGTTGCGCAGTTGGTTGAGCAGGTCGAGATAGGCGAAATCGCCGCCGGCGCTGTGCACGCGCACCAGGCCGGCCTTGTTGGCTGCCGCCATCCCCTGGCGCAGGGCCTGCAGGCGCTCCTCGCGCGTAGGCTGGGGAACGACGCGCTGCACCAGTTCGACCGCCGCGTCTTCTTTCAGCGCCCCGGTGGGTTCGCCCTGGGCATCGCGCACGATTTTGCCGTTAGGCGGATCGGGGGTATTGCGGTTAATGCCTGCGGCTTGCAGCGCCTTGCTATTGGCCCAGTAGGTGTGGCCGTCGTAGCCCTCCAGCAGCACTGGCCGGTCGGGGACCACCTCATCCAGATATTTCTTGTCGGGGAGCGCGGCGGTGCCGAAGACGTCGTAGGACCAGCCCCGGCCGAGAATCCACGGGTCCTTGGGGTGGGCGGCGGCGAACTCCTTGACCCGCTGCTGGATGCCGGCGATGGTTTTTACGTCTTCGACGTTGATGCGCTCCAGGCTGAGGGAGCCGTCCATAAAGTGGATGTGGCAATCGGTGAAGCCGGGAAGCACGAGGCGGCCGCCGGCATCAATTACGCGGGTGGAAGGGCCGCGATATTTCTTGATCTGCGGTTCCGTCCCGACGGCGACGATGTTGCCGCCACGGACCGCCAGGGCTTCCGCCCAGGGTTGGCGCGCATTGAGGGTGTAAATGCGGGCGTGGACGAGCACGGCATCCGCGGGCGCGGTTGCCTGCGCGGCGAGGGTGGCGGCCAGAGCGGCGGCAGCGAGCGCGATCAGGAGAAAGAACTGGAGTGCAGAACGAAGTTGGAATGCGAACGGCGGCAACTGCGCTTGTTCAGGCATTGTTTCCATTGCAGCCCTCGTGGCCGCTAGAAGGTCGGCGGCGTATTCACCCACAACAGCCAGGTCTCCGACTTGCCGGGATTGGACCAGGTGTGCGGGGTGGCGCTTTCAAAGTAGAAGCTGTCGCCCGGTTTGAGCAAGTACTCTTTGCCGTCCAGGGCGATTTTGAATTCGCCGCGCAGCACATAGAGAAATTCCTCGCCTTCGTGGGAGTAGGAATCGCCGCTGCCCGCGTTGGGGGCGATGCGGAACAGGTGCGGTTCCATGACGGCATTTCCCCAGGCCAGAAGTTCCATGCGCACGCCCGGGCCAGCTTCCAGGACCTTGCGTGCTTCCGGGCGGACCAGGTGAGTAGCGGCCTCGCTGCGGTCAAAGAAGTCCAAAATGTTGGTTTTATAGAAACGGGCCAGCTTGCGCAGGGTGCCGATAGAGGCGCTCATCTGGCCGCGCTCGATGGCGCTGAGGAACCCGACCGAGATGCCGACCGAACCGGCCACCGCAGCCAGCGACAGGCTACGGCGCAGGCGCAGGTTGCGCAGGCGCAGGCCGATGCCCCCGCCGGCACCGTCGGGCGAGGTGCGAAGCACGCCATTGCGCTTCAGCATCTGCACGATGGCGGGCGCATTCAGGCCGCGCACCCGGCGGAGAAAGCGGGCTTTTTTGAGCAGTTTGACGTCTTCGCTGCTGTACAGGCGGTAGCGGCTGGCGGTGCGTTGCGGCCGGGTCAAACCCAGGCTCTCCCAGGAGCGGATGACGGAAGGCGAGACGCCCACAATGCGGGCAACGTCGCCGATTTTCAAGTAAGGCTTAGGTTTGGCGCCATCCATTTTCGTTCTGGGAGAAAAGGCGATAATGCGCCCCGGAGAACGCACGTTTTCGCTTGACAGGCCGAGGTAAGTTCTCTAACCTTGCGCGATTATAGCAAGGTTTGGAGCCGGCGCAAGCCGATTATTGACCGCACTTTTTCCAACTCTTCTCCCGCAGTCTGGAGGTTGTATGCATCCCCGCAAAGCCTTTAGCTGGCTGTTGGTGTTGTGCTTCGCCGCAACATTTTCGCCGTACCTGGTTGCCCAATCCACTGGAGGCAGAATGCTCGGTCAGGTGAGCGATCCGACCGGAGCTGTGCTCTCAGGGGTGCGGGTGAAACTGGTGAATGAACAGACCGGTGTAACCCAGAGCACGCAGACGGATAAGGGCGGTAACTATGAATTTCCGGCGGTTGCCGTGGGCAATTACCGCCTGGAATACGAGCAAAGCGGCTTCAAAAGGGCGATCAAGAAGGGTCTCGTTCTGCAGGTCAACCAGGTCATCACCATGAACATGACCATGCAGGTGGGTGGGGCGCAGGAGGTGGTGGAAGTGACCTCCGAAGCGCCGCTGGTGGATACCAGCAGCACGCAATTGGGGTCGGTGGTGAACGATCGGTCGGTGACCCAGTTGCCGCTCAATGCCCGTGACACTTACCAGTTCTTGCAACTGCAGCCCGGGGTTATGTCCACGGTCGGTTCCGCCAACTCAGTCGTCTACGGTAACGACAGAGCTGGGGCCGTGTCGGTGAACGGAGGTCGTGGGCGAGCGAACAATTTTAGTGTTAATGGCGGCGACGCCAATGATCAGTTCGTGAATCTGCCCACCGTGCAGCCATCGCCTGACAGTATTCAGGAATTCCGCGTTCTGACCAATACTTTCGACGCCGAATATGGCCGCAACTCCGGTTCGGTGGTCAATGTGGTGACGAAGTCTGGGACCAATAAGTACCACGGCGATGCATATGAGTTCTTCAGGAACACGAAGCTTAACGCCAGTGCTTATTGCTTTACGGCCTTGCAGGGTATTCCATGTGACAAGCCGCAATTCAATCAGAACCAGTTCGGAGCGACCTTCGGCGGACCGATAAAGAAGGATCGGACATTCTTCTTCACCTCCTACGAAGGACGGCGCATTCGTCAGGGAATCCCGTCTCCGGCCGTGACCGTGCCAACCGCCGCGGAGCGGCCTGATCCGTCGCATATAGTGAACGGACACATAGTTGCGGATTTTTCCGCCGAATCTCAATTCGCAGGGGTTTTGAGCAGTTCGTACGCGTTACAACCGGGAAACCAAATCGGTCAGCGACCCGGCTGTCAGCAAGCCGTGACCGCTATCGGTGGAGGCTTGATCCAGGACGGCGCCAACTACTCTGACATTTTTCCAAACAACCAGATTCCCTTGGAGTGCATGGATGCTACTGCTGTAGATCTGCTTCAATTTGTTCCGGTTCCAAAGGGAGGGAGCAACATTATCCAGACCAACCCGGTGCAGCCTGATCGCGGGGACCAGTTCACCCTGAGACTCGATCACCGGCTCAATGACAGGCAAAATCTTAGCTTCTACTATTATTTCGATGATCACCACGTAGTTTCGCCCTTTGCGCAGTTTCAAGCTGCGGGCGCCAACGTACCGGGTTTCGGATCCATCACCAACGAACGATTCCAGCAGTACAACCTCAGCCATACCTGGACGATCAACAACAACACGGTCAACGAGTTTCGCTTCAACTACAATCGCGAAGCGCAGAGAACCTTCCAGCATCCGGTGCGCACGTCATTATTGCAGGACTCCTGTCCACCGGCTCCTTCTTGGCTCACCAGTGTGCTGGGATCTGTGCCTTGCTTCACGGACGGCACAGCAACGAACAGCCTGGGCATCCATCCGGGGCTGGGCGCCGGAGCTGAGGGAGTTCCTTTCATTCAGGTGAGCGGCGGATTCACGATCGGCAATAACGGCGAGGGCGAACTGCCGCAGGTAGGCAATTCCTTTCAATGGTCGGACAGCCTCACCAAAGTCGTTGGCAACCACTCCCTGAAATTCGGAACCGATCTTCGCCGCCAACGCTTTGATCAGACTCTCTTTTTTGACGTCAATGGCGAATTCTTTGTGGACGGTACATCCACCAATAGTCTGGTTGGCGACACAGTATTTTCCGATTACCTGCTCGGATTCCCCGGTTCCTATGGGCAGGGTTCGGCGCAAGTAGAGAATGTCCGCAGCACGGGACTGTATCTATTTGCCCAGGACAGCTGGAAGATCAAACCAAACCTGACTTTGAATTACGGTCTGCGCTGGGAATTAAATACGCCGATTGCCGATGTTAGCAAGCATGTGCAAACGTTCCGCCCCGGACAGGTGAGTTCGGTGTATCCATGCAAAAACACAGTTAACACCGACTGTTCTTCGATGACGCCGGTGGGCCTGGTTGTCCCGGGAGATGCCGGCATTTCTAATGCCCTGACGCAAACCTATTACAAAGCCTTTGCTCCGCGAATCGGAATTGCCTGGAGTCCGGGAACCTCGGGCAAGACCACCGTTAAGGCTGGATGGGGACTGTTCTATAATCCGATTGAGCAGCTTGTGCTGGAGCAGTTCAGCGCCGAGCCCCCGTTCGGTGGAAGCACCTTCCCGTTCAACACGTTCCTCAATACTCCCTTTCTCGACCAAAGCGGGAGTTTTTCTTATCCCAATCCGTTCGGCCTGAGCTCACTCGGCGGTGCAGACGGTTTCCTGAATCCGCAACGCGGGCAGCCAGTGGACTGGGGGATGTTCCGCCCCATTCTGCTATTCGGTCAGTTTCAGCCGAATATGCGAAGTCAGTATTCCGCACAATATAACCTCACGATCGAGCGTGAGCTGGCCAGAGATCTGAAACTGCAAGTAGGCTATGTAGGGTCTCAGGGGCATCGTCTCTTGGCAACCCACGATCTTAACTATGGAAACCCCCAAACCTGCCTGGATCTGAACGCTGTGCTCGGCGACGGTACGTGCGGCCAGTACTTTGCTGACAGTACCTTCTTCATTCCCGGAGGAACCGTTCTTCCAGTGAATTTCCATCTGCCTTACGCCCAGAATAATTCCGTTATCCCAGCTGGGACCACCGTTGGTCCAAACGGCATTACTCTTGTGGGGCTACGTCGTTACTCCTCTCCACAATGCGATCCGCTGACCGGGATTGGCTGTCCCGCGGACGGCATCCCCGTCTTCAGCAGCATTTTTGCTCAGGATACAATCGCCAATTCGGCATATAACTCATTGCAGGCGTCCCTCGACAAACGCTTTGCGCATGGGCTTCAGTTCACCACTGCTTACACGTTCAGCAAGTCCTTCGATGAAGCTTCGAGCTTCGAAGGAATCCTGAACCCGATCGATCCCCGTCGCAGCCGGTCACTGTCGAACTTCGATGCGCGGCACCGAATCGTATTCAGCTATTACTGGGATCTGCCCATTCAGCATCACAGCGGCGCCCTGGGCAAGGTGATTAACGGTTGGTCGCTTTCCGGAATCACCACTTTTCAGACTGGATTTCCAATTCGTATCCAGTCGCTGGCGGATAACGAGCTGATGTACAGCTTCGATTTCGAACTGCCGGGTCAACCAAATCAGATTGCGCCGTTCCGGACTATGCGGCCGCAGTCGAACGGCAATTACTTTTTCGATCCCAATAGCTTCACGGAGAATGCTTCCGATAGCTCTCAGCCGCCCTGTACGGCAGGTGCGGTATTCGGATGTTACGATCCGACGTTGTTCGGCAGTCTTGGTAACGCTCGCCGTACCGTTTGTTGCGGGCCACACATCAGCCAGACAGATTTTGCCATTCTGAAGACGATTCCCTTGTCGGAGACGAAGCGCCTTGATTTCCGCGCGGAGTTCTTCAATCTCTTCAACCACACGCAGTTTTTCACGCCGGACGGCAACACTTCCGATGGGTCGCAGTTCGGCCAAGTCACCCAGGCACGCGATCCGAGGCTGGTACAGTTCGCTTTGAAGTACATCTTCTAGAATAAAGGCCGGGGAACACGAAGTTTGTGCGCCCCGGCATTTGTGCGTTTAGCAATTACTCTTCGCGACAGCGAAAGGAATTACAATCGTGTATGAAGCATTGCGCAAAGAACTAGAAACCTTCGAGAAGCGCACTCCCAAATCAGCGGAAGCCCACAAAAAGAACCTGAGGCGCATTCCTCTGGGGGTGGCCAGCAACTACCGCGCCTATGACCCTTACCCTATTTTCGTGAAGGAAGCGCAGGGCTCCCATTTTCGCGACTTGGATGGCAACGACTACATTGATCACAATCTCTGCTTTGGCGCGCTGATGGCGGGGCATTGCCACCCGGCGGTGATGAAGGCGGTAGAGTCGCGGCTCAAGCTGGGCACCATGTTCGGCATGCCGCATGACATGGAATGGCAACTGGCGGAGGAAATCTGCCAGCGCTTCCCGGTGGAGATGGTGCGGTTCGGTTCCAGTGGAACCGAAGCCACGATGCACGCCATTCGCCTGGCGCGCGCCGCAACCGGCCGGGACAAGGTGATCAAGTTTGAAGGCGCTTACCACGGGCTGCATGACACCGCGCTGGTCAGCGTGAAGCCCCATGCGCCGGAATTCGGCGATGTGAACGCTCCGGTTTCGGTGCCCGGGGGACTGGGCGTGCCCCAGGCCAGCATTGCCAACGTTCCCGTGGCCACGTTCAACGACCTGAACAGCGTGGAGCGGCGGTTCAAGGAGAATCGCGACGAGATTGCCGCAGTGATTCTCGAGCCCATCCTGATGAACGTCGGGATGTGCATGCCGCGGCCGGGATTCCTGCAGGGTTTGCGGGACCTGTGTGACAAGTACGGCGCGTTGCTTATTTTTGACGAAGTGAAAACTGGTGCGAAGATTGGTTGGGGTGGCGCCTCGGAATATTTTGGTGTGCGTCCCGACTTGATCTGCCTGGCTAAGTCCATCGGCGGCGGACTGCCGCTGGCAGCCTTCGGAGCGCATCCGTCTGTGATGGACCTGATATCGCAGCACAAGGTCTTTCACGGAGGAACGTACAACACCAATCCGGTATCCATGGCGGCGGGGCTGGCGACGTTCCGCGAGGTGCTCACGCGGGAGAACTACGCGCACGTGGACAAGCTCAGCAAGAAATTGACGGATGGGTATCGCAGAACAGTCGCCAGGGCGGGATTGCAGGGATACATTGCGCAAGCGGGCGCCAATGGCGTGCTGATGCTCTATCCGCAGGAGATCCGCAACTACCGCGATTGGACGACCATTGACGTTGACCTGTGGCGGCATTACTGGTTCGGCATGGTCAACCGCGGAGTCATGGCCCAGCCTTACTGGTGGGATGAGCAGTGGACCATCAGCGTGCAGCATACAGAGGCCGACATAGACAAACACCTGGACGCATTTGCGGACGTCGCCCCGGCGCTGGCCGAGGCGCAACAGGAGCGCTTTGCCGCTGCTGCGCGCTCGGCTTAGGAGTTGACGGTTGTCATCGGCCACCAAGACCGCGGAACCGAACATTGAGGCCGGCGCCCCGCACCTGAAACGGGTGCTGGGGCGCTGGGACCTTGTGTTGCTGTTCGTGGTGGCGGTCTTTAACCTCAACGTGGTGCCCTCCATCGCCGCGAACGGCGGGGTTACAGTGTGGCTGTGGGTAATTTCGCTGCTGCTTTTCTTCTGGCCGCAGGGGATCGCCGTTATTGAACTGTCGCAGCACTTTCCGGGCGAGGGCGGAGTCTATCTGTGGGCCAAGGAAATTTTTGGCGACTTCCATGGTTTCCTCTCCGGCTGGTGCTATTGGACCAACAACATGATGTACGTGCCCACGGTGATGCTGTACTTCGTGGGCGTATCGGTGTACGTGCTGGGGCCGGGCCACGCCGGACTGGCCGACAGCAAGCTGTTCGCGCTGGGCGCCTCTCTGGCGCTCTTTGCCATGCTGGTGGTGCTGAACATTATTGGCCTCGGGGTAGGGAAGTGGATCAACAATATTGGCGCGGTGGGGACGTTCGTGGCCGCCGCCACCCTGATCGGCTTGGGCGCAGTGGTTTTCCTGCACTTCGGAACCACGGTGAGCGCGGCGGATTTCCGCATTCCCGCCAACCCCCGCTTTGTAATGAACGCCTTCGGGGTGATTTGCTTTGGTCTGGTGGGACTGGAACTGGCTTCGGTAATGGGCGACGAAATTCACGAGCCACGGCGCACCATGCCGGGAGCCGTGGCCTGGGGAGGTATTATCTCCGGCGCGCTGTATATCGGGGCCACGCTGACCCTGCTGATCGCCGTGGACAAACGCGACATCAACGTGCTCCAGGGCATTGTGCAGGCAGTGAGCCATCTGGCGGAGCGGGTAGGCGTAAGCTGGATTATTCCCGCTTTCGCGCTGATGCTGAGCATTTCTATCGCCGGCATCGGTTCGGCGTGGCTGGCGGGTTCGGCGCGTATTCCGTTCGTAGCTGGCCTGGATTCCTACTTGCCTTCCTGGCTGGGAAAAGTTCACCCCCGGTATCACACTCCCTACGCCGCGCTGATCGTGCACGCGTCAGTATCGGCCGTGCTGGTAGTGTTGACCTTCTCCAGTTCCGGTGTGCAGGAGAGCTTTCAGAAGCTGCTCTCCCTGGCAGTAGTGCTGCAGCTGATTCCGTTTTTGTACGTCTTTGGCGCACTGCTCAAAATTGCCGCCAATCGCGGCTCCAGGACTTATTACAGCCGCACCACGCTGGTGGCGGCTGGACTAAGCGGGCTGCTGACCACCACCCTGGGTATCGTGATGGTGTTTTTCCCCGCGCAGCAGATCACTTCGCTGTGGTCGTATGAAATATGGATGTTCGGCGGAACGCTGTTCTTCATCGGCCTGGCGGCGTTCTTTTTTTATGTATACGGGCGGCGCAAAGCGCTGCGCCAGGCGGCCGGCGTGTAGTGTACGTTTCGTAAGGGCACGGCTTCAGCCGTACCGTAGACGCGCCTGATCAAGCGGCTTTAGCCCTTGAGGGGGTCGCAGGAGGTTCTTATGGCAACCGCAATCAGACCTAATGTTCGCACTTACCAGATGTACATCAACGGCGAGTGGGTAGACAGCGCCAGCGGAAAGACGTTTCCGGTTTACGATCCTTCCACCGAAGAGGTAATCGCCTACGCTCCCGACGCCAACAGCAAGGACGTAGACCGCGCGGTCAAGGCCGCACGCGACGCTTTTGACAATGGTCCCTGGCGCGGCACCACCGCCCAGGAGCGCGGCCGCGTCCTATTTCGCCTGGCGGAACGTGTGCGCAGGGAAGCCGCGATGCTGGCGGAACTGGAGTGCCGCAACACCGGCAAGCCCATCGTGGAAGCCGAATACGACATCGCCGATGTGGCCACCTGCTTCGAGTATTACGGCGGCTTGGCCACCAAGGTGGTCGGCTACGTGAACCCGGTACCGGATAACGCGCTCAGCCTCTCCATGAAGGAGCCGGTGGGCGTGGCCGGGCAGATCATCCCCTGGAACTACCCGCTGTTGATGGCAGCATGGAAGCTGGCGCCGGCGCTGGCTGCTGGCTGCGCCTGCGTGCTCAAGCCCGCCGAACAGACGCCGCTGACTGTTTTGGAGATGGCTGACTGGTTCGCCGATATTGGCCTGCCTCCCGGCGTGGTCAACATCGTGACCGGCTTCGGGGAGACTGCGGGCGCGCCGCTGGTTACCCATGCCGATGTGGACAAGATTGCCTTCACCGGAAGCGCCGCTGTCGGCAAGCTGATCGTGAAAATGGCCGCCGACACCGTGAAGCGGGTCACGCTGGAACTGGGCGGCAAATCGCCAAACGTCTTTTTCGCTGACGCGGACTTCGAGGCCGCCATTGACGGAGCGCTGTTCGGCGTCTTCGTTAACCAGGGAGAAGTCTGTTCCGCCGGCAGCCGCATTCTGGTGGAAAAGTCCATCTACTCGAAGTTCGTGGACGCCATGGCGGCGAAGGCAAAAGCAATCCGCCTGGGGCCGCCGCTGGAACGCGAAACCAAGATGGGCCCGCTGGTCAGCAAAGAGCAATATGACCGCGTGCGCGGCTACCAGGAGGCGGGCAAGAAAGAGGCCAAGCTGGCGGCCGGGGGCGGCCGTCCGGCGGGCATCGGCAAGGGCTACTACGTCGAGCCGACCATCTTTTACGACGTGAACAACAGCGCCAAAATTGCGCGCGAGGAAATCTTTGGTCCGGTGGCAGCGGTCATTCCCTTCAAGGATGAAGCCGAAGCTATGAAGATCGCCAACGATACGCCTTACGGACTGGCGGCGGCCGTATGGACGCGCGACATCTTCAAGGCCATGCGCGCGGTCAAAGCCCTGCGCGCGGGCATCGTGTGGGTGAACCACATGCAGCCTACCTACGTGGAAGCGCCCTGGGGCGGTTACAAGCAGTCGGGCTTCGGGCGCGAACTGGGGCCGTGGGGCATCGAGGAGTACCTGGAGACCAAGCAAGTCCACATCAACTTGAACGAACAGCCAATAGGATGGTACAGCTGAAATGGGGGCAATTCAGTTACGAACGGCAGTTCCGGGCCCACGCTCGCGGGAATTGATGGGACGGCGGGCGGCGGCGGTTCCGCGCGGCATTTACCTGGGCACGCCGATCTATGTAGCGAGGGCCGAGGGCGCATTGCTCGAGGATGTGGACGGCAATCGCTATCTGGACTTGGCCGGAGGCATTGGCTGCCTCAACGTGGGGCACCGCTCGCCCGGCGTTGTCCAGGCCATTCACGCCCAGGTGGACCGCCACATGCACACCTGCTTTCAGGTGCTGCCGTACGAGAGCTATGTTCGCCTGGCGGAACGAATGAACGAACTGGCGCCGGGCAAATACTCCAAGAAGACTTTTTTCGTTAACAGCGGCGCGGAAGCGGTGGAGAATGCGGTCAAGGTGGCTCGCGCCTACACCAGGCGTCCGGCGATCGTTGCTTTTGAGGATGCTTTCCATGGACGCACCATGATGACCATGGCGCTAACCAGCAAGACCCATCCCTACAAGGCAGGCTTCGAGCCGTTTCCCGGTGACGTGTACCGCGTTCCATTCGCTTACTGTTATCGCTGCTCGTATTCCCTCAAGTATCCAGAGTGCGGCGTATATTGCGCTCACCACCTGGAGGACACATTCAAACGGGTGGTGGCGGCTGAATCTGTCGCGGCGGTGATTGCCGAGCCGGTGCTGGGAGAAGGGGGCTTCATAACCCCGCCGCCCGAATTTTTCCGCACCATAGTGGAGATCTGCCGCAAGCACGACATCCTGTTCATTGCCGACGAGGTGCAGACAGGCTTTGGGCGTACCGGCGCGCTGTTTGCCTGCGAGCGCTACGGAATCGAGCCTGACCTGCTGGTTACGGCCAAGTCGCTGGGCGGCGGCCTGCCCCTGGGGGCGGTCACCGGCCGGGCCGAGATCATGGATGCCGCCGGTGAGGGCGGGCTGGGCGGCACCTTTGGCGGGAATCCCGTGTGCGTGGAAGCCGGGCTGGCGGTGCTGGACGCCTTCGAACAGGACACCCTCTGCGCGCGCGCCAATGAACTAGGCGAGCGCTTTGTCCAGCGCGCCCGCCGCTGGCAGCAGCAGTGGCCGCAAATCGGCGAAGTGCGCGGCCTGGGCGGCATGCAGGCTATGGAACTGGTGCGCTCCCGAGAATCGCGGGAACCGGCGGCCATCGAAACCAAGCAAATTGTGCGCTACTGCTATGAACACGGCTTGATCGTGCTCTCAGCTGGCTCCTACAACAATGTGATCCGCCTGCTCATGCCCCTGGTCATCACTGACGGGCAGTTTGACGAGGCTCTGGGTGTGCTGGAAGCGGCGCTGCAGGCAGTGCTACAGTCACGAGGGGTGGCCGTGCAGGCGGTGTGAGCCGATCTCCCGTGTATTGCTGCCGTTCGCGGGTTGCTGGTTCATCGTTACAGACGTAAGTGGTTGCGTATTTTTCCGCATCGGTCCGGAAGCGTTGCGCGCAACGTCTCAACCCCGCCTGGTAGTGGCGAGAGATCTTCGTAGAAGCGAGAGATTATGAGCATCGCAGCACCAACCCAAACCACGGTTCGCAACTACATCAATGGCCAATGGCAAGCTTCCACGTCCAGCGAGCATCGGGACATCATTAACCCCGCGAACAACGAAGTTCTCGGCCAGGTGCCGCTCTCGACGGCAGCGGAGGTGGATGCGGCGGTGCAGGCGGCAGCGCGCGCGTTTCCCGAATGGCGGCGCACTCCGCCGGAAGACCGCATCCAGTACCTGTTCAAGCTGAAAAATCTGCTGGAAGAACATGTTGACGACCTGGCCCGCACCATCACCCTGGAGAACGGCAAGACGGTTGGCGAAGCCAAGGGCGAGTTGCGGCGCGCCATCGAAAACGTAGAAGTGGCCTGCGGCATTCCCACCATGATGCAGGGCCGCATGCTGGAAGATGTGGCCCGCGGCATAGACGAGACCATGATCCGGCAACCGCTGGGGGTGGTAGCGGCCATCGCGCCTTTTAATTTTCCATTGATGATTCCGTTCTGGTTTCTGCCCTACGCGATTGCGTGCGGCAACACCTTCGTGCTCAAGCCTTCGGAGCGGGTGCCGCTCAGCAGCCAGCGCACGTTTGAGATGATGGAAGCGCTGGGGTTGCCTGCCGGGGTACTGAACCTGGTGAATGGCGGCAAAGAGGCGGTGGACGCGCTTCTGGACCATCCCACGGTGCGCGCCATCAGCTTTGTCGGTTCCACGCCAGTGGCGAGATACATTTACGCACGAGGGGCGCAGGCGGGCAAACGGCTGCAGTGCCAGGGGGGAGCGAAAAACCACGTGATCGTGCTGCCGGATGCCGATATGCAGCAGGCCACGAACATTATCAGCGACAGCGCCTTTGGCTGCGCCGGGCAGCGCTGCCTGGCGGTGTCGGTCGCCGTCACCGTAGGGGAGGCCCAGAGAAGCTTCCGCGAGGCCATCGCCGACCACGCCGCTTCGCTACGCGTGGGCTTCGGCCTGGATTCGGGCGTGCAAATGGGGCCGGTGATCACCAAAGACAGCAAGGCGCGGATCGAGTCGCTGATTGCGAAGGGAGCGGGAGAGGGCGCCAAGGTTCTGGTGGATGGCCGTAATCCGCGCATTGCAAAATACGAATCAGGGAATTTTGTGCGCCCCACAGTGCTCGACAGCGTGCGCCCTGACAGTTCGCTGGCGGATACGGAGATTTTCGGTCCTGTGCTCAGCCTGGTCCCGGCCAACGATATTGACGAAGCGCTCGCATTCCTGGCGCGCAGCCCTTACGGCAACCAGGCATCGCTGTTCACCTCCAGCGGCGCGGCGGCGCGCAAATTCCGCTACGAGGCGCCGGCCGGGAACATCGGCATCAACATCGGCGTGGCTGCACCCATGGCCTATTTTGCTTTCAGCGGCTGGAAAGAGAGCTTCTTCGGCACGGTGCACGCCCAGGGCAACGATGCCATCGAGTTCTACACCGACAAGAAGATCGTGATTGAGCGCTGGGCTAAAGAGCACAGCAGGAAGTTCTAAAAACGTCGACGGTCGATCGGGTTTTTGGTTTCGCCGTCGACCGTAGACCATCGACCAAAAAGATCATGTCCAATACCATCCAGAAGTATTCCGACTACGTCATCACCAGCTTCATGAAAGCCGTTCAGCCGGTGGTTGTGGAGCGCGCATCCGGCGCGACCGTGACCGATGTGAAGGGGCGCGAGTACGTGGACTGCTTCGCCGGCATTAGCGTGGTCAACGCCGGGCACAACCATCCCAAGGTGATTGCTGCCGCCAAGGCGCAGATGGAGAAGCTGGTGCACTGCGCCTCCTACATCTACCACTCACAACCAACCGCCGACCTGGCGGAAAAGATGGCGCAGATCATGCCGCGCGGTCTGACCAAGACCTTCTTCGGCAATGGTGGCGCGGAAGCGATTGAAGGCGCGCTCAAACTGGCTCGCCTTTTCACCGCAAAGCACGAGTATCTTTCGCTGCAGATGAGCTTCCACGGCCGCAGTTGGGGCGCCCTCAGCGTGACCGGGAACTACGGCCGCAAGAAGCGCGGCGGTCCCTATGCGCCGGGCGTGGCTTTCCTGCCCGCGCCGTACCTGTTCCGCTCGCCCTGGCGGGATAGTCCCGATGAAGCCGTGCGGCAGTGGGTGCAGATGCTCGATGACACTATCCGCTACGGCACGTCCAATGACGTGGCCGCATTCATTGCCGAGCCGGTGATGGGCGAAGGCGGCATCATCGTGCCGCCGGCGAATTATTTCCGCGAAGTCAAAAAGGTGCTGGACGCGCACAAAATTCTCTTCATTGCCGACGAGGTGCAGAGCGGCTTTGCCCGCACGGGAAAGATGTTCGCCATCGAGCACTACGGCGTCCCCCCCGACATCCTGGTGACTGCCAAGGGCATCGCCGATGGTTTCCCGCTCAGCGCCTTCACCACCCGCCCGGAAATTGCCGCCGCCTTTACTCCCGGCGACCATCTTTCCACCTTCGGCGGGAATCCTGTGTCTTGCGCTGCTGCCCTGGCCAATATTCAGGTGATGGAAGAGGAGAAGCTGTGCCAGCGCTCACAGGAGAGCGGCGCTTACGCGTTGGAGCGCCTGAAGGCCGTCCAGAAGCACACACCGCTCATCGGAGATTTGCGCGGTCTGGGGCTGATGATCGGCATCGAACTGGTGAAAGACGCGGCGCTTACGCCCGCGGCTGCCGAAGCCGAAGCGGTGCGTGAGTTCTGCTTGAGGGAGGGCGTGCTGATTGGCGTAGGAGGAGTTTACGGCAACGTAGTGCGCATGCAGCCGCCGCTGGTCATCTCCCGCCAGCAACTGGACAAAGCGCTGGACGTACTGGAGCAGGCGTTCGCGGAAATCTCTGGCAAGCGGGTGAGAGCGGCATCGTAACCTGTGCCGTGCCGCTCAGCCGCGGAACTCCCAGCGGGTGGCATCGGTGATAAATCCTTTTTCGGTCCAAGCCAGAGCTACCCGCGGGCGAACGCAATACAGGACAGCTTCCGGGTGCAAGGGCGTTTTGTACTTTGCCCGATAGGCTTTATCAATTTTGCGAAAAGTGGCCGGGTCGCTGACCTCTACGGCGGTTCCCTCCAGGATGACCACGTCGTCTCCCGATTCCAGGTGCACGGACAGCGCGGGATTGCGCGCAAGGTTGAGCGCCTTGCGGGATGTGCGCGCCGTTCCAAAATAGAAAGCCCCGTCAGCCCAGGAGCCCCACACAGGAATGGAGTGCGGGCGGCCGTCCGGGCGGGTGGTGCAGATCCAATAATTGCGCGATTTAGCCAGCCGTGATTCCGCGTGTTCCCAGGGCAGATATTGCTTGCGCGGTTTCAGACCATAGTGAGAGGGCAAGTGAGGCAGGCCGACTGTGACCGAAGATTTCGGGGTGGTCACTGATTTTTTTCCCATGCTTTTCCTCATATCTGCAGCCAAGGGCTGCGACGCGGCTCGCTCTTCTACGCTGTCATTTTGCCAGCCGGTTGTAATTCTTCAATACTGCGCGCAGTTGGTCATGGGGCAGGGCAATGGCCGTGTGGCCGTCGCGGCCGACCATGGTTTGGGCGGCGACCATGGCATTGACTTCGGCCTCCTCCACCGCCTGCACCGTGGCTTCAAACAGGGGATCCAGTTGGTCATTGGCCATCATGGCGGGGTGAGTGATTTTGGAATAGTTGAAGGCGCCGGGGTTGGCGGTGGAGAAGGCAATGAAAATGTCTCCCGAGCCGTTGCCGGCGATGGCTCCGTTGCGCCCCAGCCCCAGGGTGACCCGCTTGGCGATGCGCTTGAGTTGATGGGGCAAGAGGGGGGCATCGGTGGCCACCACGACAATTATGGAACCCATGTCGCGTGCAGGCTGGCCAGCGCTGGCCCACACCGGATTCTGGGTGATCTCTTTGCCCACAGGCACTCCAGCAATGCGCAACTGCTCACGGCCGCCGTGGTTGCACTGCAGCAGCACGCCCACGGTGTAGCCGCCCTCCTTGGCCGGTAGGCGCCGGGAGGCGGTGCCGATGCCGCCTTTGAATTCGTAGCAGATCATGCCCGTGCCCCCGCCCACGTTGCCCTCGGGCACGGGTCCGCCACGCGCGCTCTCAATGGCGTGAAACACGTCTTCGGGGTGGACGTGGAAGCCGTTGGTATCGTTCAGCCAGCCGTCCCATGTTTCCGCCACCACCGGAAGCGACCACCAGTACTCCGATTCTTTGGGCTGGCCATGCTTCACCCGCCAGGCGATAACGGCATCGCGCACCACGCCCACGCTGTGGGTATTGGTGATCATCACCGGTCCCTCAAGGAAGCCGGATTCTTCCACCCAGGTGGTGCCGGTCATCTCTCCGTTGCCGTTTTCGGTAAACCATCCGGCGAAAACCGGGTCACTGTTATCGCGCCCGCGAGGCAGGACGGCGGTCACGCCGGTGCGCACCGGCCCCACGCCCACCTTCAGGGGCCCGCTGCCGGAAGTCAGGGTGGTGTTGCCCACCTGCACCCCGGCAACGTCGGTAATGGCGTTGAGCGGCCCCGAGGTGCCGTCGAAGGGAACACCTAGATCCCGTGCCCGGGACGGGTTCTGGGCGAGCGCAACGGCAGGGGCAAAGAGAACGACAAGCGACATGAGGCAAGCTGCACTACGAGCTTTTCGTGACAAGGTTCCTCCCGGGATAAAGCGCTTCAGTTTACATGCCCTGTAAAGAGCGGCTGCGGGCAGGCGCCGAGCAACAGCTGTGCAGCCGTACGGCTCTAACCAGTGCAGGACTTTTTCGAGAGAAGCCATGATATCCTCTCGGCTATCCATTAGCGGTGGAGTCGGGCGGGGCTGGAGGCTGGAATGCAAGGCTGGAAGCGGGCAGTGATTTTCGGTTCCCTGGGAGCAGGCGCTCTGCTCTTATTGGGTGGGCGCAAAGCCCCAGGCATGATCGTGGCGGCGGCCGGACTGGCAGTCCTGGCCTCGGAGCACCCGGAGGCCTTTGAAACGATCTGGCAGGACGCGCCGGTCTACATTGACCGCGGGGTACGGATCTTCTCGGCATTATCGGCCATTGGTGAACGGGTGGCAGAGGAGGCGGCGCGCAGCGGCGGCCGAGCCTGGCGCGAGATGGTGACGGAGTAGCTTCCACTTCCTGGCTCTTGGCTTCACTTGTTAGTCCCGAAGGTTTCGGGCGGGTACCGGAGGCAGGCATCAAAGCTAAAGGCCACAGGCTTACAGTCCCAAAAACAAACTCCCCGGCAGCTCGCGGCCGCCGGGGAGTGTTCCCAACCCACGCTCCCTCCCTTGCATCGTTTCCCCCAGGATTTTGTGCAAAAGCGGGAACGGATTAGATTGGATTTTGGGGCAAAAGTGAGGTTATTCTGCCCCTACCCGAGCCCAAGGTGAATTAAGGAAATGTCCTAGGTGGGTGGGAATAAGACCTTAACCCCTGTAGCTGGTCGCTGGTGTAGGGGATTTTCCAGCTTCCATGAAAGCCGAAACCCGCAAATACTTCCAGGTGTTCCTGGCGGTGGCACTCATCGCGGCCGCGGTTCGTCTGGTCATCATCTTTCGTGAGCGCCATGAGTCGGCGCAGCAGGCCAAGGCAAAAACTGCGCCCCCTCTTGATCCCACTTACTACGTGGTCCCCAAGAAGCTCTATCCCTATGATCTGAAATCGGCGCGGCAACTTACGCAGCAGCCGGCTTGGGTGAAGGAGGGCTACAAGTACTACTACTACCCCTACGATCCGGTTCGGCACCGTGCGGATTTTGCCCATGACGCGGGCCTGCTCGGCCCCATTGAGAAGCTCAACATCCGCGACGTGGTCACCGACGTCACCCCAGGCGCGCGTGACCAGCGCCAGGTACTGGCCGTGTTCGACAAAGGCGGGAAGAGCTATGCCGTCCCCATCGGAGTGCTCAAGGAAGGCAACTACCGGATTTACTCTGACGAGATGTTCTTCATCCAGGACCCGCACCAGCTTTATAACGTTTGGCCCCAGGAGGTGTGGCAGGCCATTGACCAGCACCAGGCCAAGCCGGGCATGGATGAGATTCAGGTAAGCTTTGCCCTGGGCATGGGCGTGCCGCAGCCTTCCGAGGATTCCGATATGAAGACGGTGCAATTCCCCAACGGCGGCAAGCCCGTGGAAATTACCTTCCGCAAGGGCCGGGCGGTGGCTATCCGTCCCGGCGGCGCCAGCTGAGCGCTTACTTCAGGAGTGGCGACTTGGGTCCTGCCGGCTTATCCTCTTCCACCCGGAGCTTGCCATCCTCATCGGCGTAGAAGGCCCGGTGGTCAGGACCATACTGCTGGGGAACCGCCGAGAGCGCATAGCCATCCTTCTTGGCTCGGTAATGGATGGTGTAGTCGCCGCGCTGGGTGTCGTGGGCCATGCGCCTGGTGAACGAGGCGGTGCCGGCCAGCGTGAGCAGCGAGGGGGCGTACTGGTTATGCCGTTTGAAGTAGACTTTTTCCGCCCGGGTAACCGTGCGCAGGTAGCCCAGGGTCAGGTATTCCGCCTCCGACTTGGCGGGGTCGCCACGGAACTTGGGCTGATAGGCAGCCTGGGCGGCGGGTGTGGCCGGCGCTTCGGTCTGGGCTCCAGCAGCCAGGTTCACCAGGCTGGCGGCCAGAAGGCCGAGAAAAATCGCGAAAACTGGTTTGGGACCTCGGTTCATGGTTTTCTTCCCCAATTCCATCCTCCTACCATTTTGATGCCGCGTATATTGCCCGAGGGAGTTCCGTCCTCTTTCCAAGTTCAACAAATACAGCTATGCTAGCGCCAACCCCCAGAAGGATAAACTATGAAACCGGCGGCAAAACCGGCGAAGAAACCGCACATACGCATCGCCGTGGTGGAAAGCGATCCCCTGCGCTTTGTAGGCTTCCGCGCCCTGTTCGATTCCGAGCCGGATTTTGAACTGGTCTCCTCCAGCGTGGCCGAGTTGGCCCACCAGGAGGGAATTGACCTGGTTTTGCTGGGCAGCCGCGGCGGACCTAACCTGTTCGACGTGATGGCCAGCCTGAAGGCCGCCCGCCCCGACCTGCGCATTATCGTGACCGGTTCGGGAGCGGATGAGGAAACCATTCTCAAGGCCATAGCCGCGGGCGCCAAGGGCTATGTGGATGAAGCGGCAGCGCCGGCGGAATTCACGCAGGCCATCCGCATCGTCAACCAGGGCTCGGTGTGGGCGCCGCGCCGCGTACTCTCCATGTTCATTGAGCGCGTCAGTTCTTCCCCGGGACGTATTTTCCCCGCCGGCCGGGTCACCTTTACCGACCGTGAAAAAGAGGTGCTGGAGATGCTGGTGGCGGGGCGCTCCAACAAGGAGATCGGGGCGGCGCTGGGCATTGAAGAGCGCACCGTAAAGGCGCACGTGGCCAAGCTGATGCGTAAAGTGGGGGTACAAAACCGCATTGCGCTCTCGGTGCACGCCATCACGCATTCGCTGGTGACCGCGAAATAGCGGGGATTACCAAGGACACCTCCCCTTGGTAACCTTGTCGCTTTTTCCTCCCGACCCCATACTGCACTCACCTACCACAGAACCTGGGAGACGGGGTCGGGATTGATGAAGGGTCACAATCTCGGCCCCGCTTTTTTTCGCCCAACCTCAAAACCTGAACCACAGAGGACACAAAGGACACAGAGGTTCTTAGAATTTCACTCCGCTATTGTTGGGTTACAACTTCTTCATCCTTGAGACGGAAGGTCGAGTAACAGTGAATCGTATTAAACAATTTGCTCTGTGATCTCTGCGTCCTCTGTGGTTAAAACTGGTTGAGTGTTTTCTGAGAAGGTGTTTTTTCACCGCTATTTTGCCCGGGCCCTTGACCTGCCGGCCACTTGGGGTATTTCCTATGTATTGCCTGCTCGACGGCCTGTGCGCGGGCAGTTCCGGTGGAGGTAAAGGATGAGGACATTTGTCGCTGCCGTAGTGATTTGCGCTGCCACATTCGCGTTCGCCCAGACCGCGGCCAGTGAAAACGCCGACCAGAGCAAGGCCGTCGATCGAGTGCAAGCTGCTTCCCAGGTCATTAACGACATCATGTCCGCCCCCGACAAGGGAATCCCCATGGAAGTGATGGGCTCAGCGCAGTGCGTGGCGGTGGTGCCCTCCATGCTGAAAGGCGGATTCATCGTTGGAGCCCGTTACGGCCGTGGCGTTGCCAGCTGCCGCACCCCCAAGGGTTGGAGCGCGCCCGCTTTCTTCACTATCAAGGGCGGCAGCTTTGGCTTCCAGATTGGCGGCCAGGCGGTGGACCTGATCATGCTGGTGATGAATGAGAAAGGCATGCGCAACCTGCTCTCCAGCAAGTTTCAGGTTGGGGCTGATGCTTCCGCGGCAGCGGGCCCAGTGGGCCGCCATGCCGAAGGCTCCACTGACTGGAAGATGCGGGCGGAAATTCTCACTTACTCGCGGGCACGGGGAATCTTTGCCGGGGTGAGCCTCAACGGCGCTGTGGTCAAACAGGACAAGTCCAGCACACGCGAGTTCTACGGACGGATGGTGCCGTTTCGTACTTCGCTGACCGGCGAAATCGAATCGCCCGAAGGCGGGCGTCCTCTGATGGTTTCGCTGAGCAAGTTCGCCACCGAAGCGGCTAAGTGATTGATGAAGGATGATTTTCGATGAAGAATGATGAGAGCTTCTCTTCGGGATGATGTTCAAGGGTGTCGTTCTTCATTCTTCAGGCGTCAATTAGTGGTGGTGCTCCTCTCCTTCCGCGTGATGGTGCTCCTCTTCTGATTCCTGGAACACCGCCGGAACGCCCAGACTGCCCTTGGGCGGCAGATGGCGAATAAAGCGCACAATGGCCCACATCTCATTGTCATCCAAAATGCCTTGCCAGCCGGGCATGCCGCTGAAACGGATGCCGTTCTGGATGATCATCTTCAGTTGGCCATCGGTGAATTCCTGCACGCTGTGGTCGCTAAGTTCGGGAATATTCGGGGACATCTTGTTGGCGAATGGCACGCCGGTGTTGTGCCCGTCCAGTCCGTGGCAAACCTGGCAATGATGCCCGAAATGTTCCTGGCCGGTTTTCACCACCTCAGGAGTATCGGGCAGCGGGTTCTTCAGATTTTTGCCGGCGATAGCCACCCGCTTGGCTTCCCGCGCCACCATGGTCTCGATACTCCCCGGACTGCTGGCTGAACAGGCCAACAGCACAAGACAACTACCGACAGCCAGGGCAGGCAACAGGCAGATTTTCGTGGCTTGACAGACCGATTTCCCCAACTTGGTTCGTTTGCTCATGTGCGCTCCGGTAATGCAATTATAGGACTGGATGGGGATCGGAGGGGTGAAGAACCAATCGCCAATCGCCAAAGCCAAGCGCCAGAAGCTGAGAGGCGACGGCCGGCAGCGCGAGCTTCCCGTTTGAAAAAAATGATGCCCGATGTTACCGTCACGCTTTCCTGAATGCGGCATCGCCTCGAGTACGCGCCGGTGTGGGTGCTGGTTCGGATACTGGGAGTGTTACCCCGCCGACCGGCACGGGCGATGGGCATTGCACTGGGCCATGCCGTTCGCCTGCTGCATCCTCGCTTAAGCCGGGTGGCCATGCGCAACCTGCAGCTGGCCTTTCCGGAAATGCCGGAACCCGAGCGCCGGCGCATTGTTCGCGGTGTGTTCACCTCCCTGGGCCGCCTGCTGGCCGAAGTCTGCAAGTTCCCGCGATATACCGCCGGGAACGTCTCCCAGGTTGCGGTTTACGACGGCCTGGAGAATTTCCTGGAGGCGGAGAGGCGTGGCAAAGGCGTCCTCTTCCTGACCGCGCACCTGGGCGGCTGGGAAGTGGGTTCCTTTGCGCACTCGCTGTACGGGCACAAGCTGCACATCGTGGTCCGGCCGCTGGATAATCCTTACCTGGACGCTCTGGTGCGGCGCTATCGCACGCTGCACGGCAACACCACCTTTGACAAGCAGGACTTCGCCCGCGGGCTGCTGGGAGCAATGAAGGCGGGTGAGACGGTCGGCATCCTCATGGACACCAATATGACCCCGCCGCAGGGCGTATTTGTGGACTACTTCGGCCACCTGGCCTGCACGGCCAGCGGCGTCGCGCGCGTGGCCCTGCGCACCGATGCCGCGGTGGTGCCGGCGTTCACTATTTGGGACGATAGACTGCGGAAGTACCGCATTCGTTTTGACCCTATGCTGGAACTGGTGCGTACTGCAGACGATACCGCGGATGTAGTGGCGAACACGGCCAAGTTCACCAAGGCGATCGAGGGGTACGTGCGGCAGCATCCAGATCAATGGCTATGGGTGCATCGGCGCTGGAAGACGCGGCCGGAAGGGGAAGCGGGGATTTACTAAATTGTCAGTTGTCAGAAATGACGCCCGCTGAGAAAGTGCGAAAAGCAGGTCCCTCGGTCGCGCTTCTTCGCTGCGCTCGGTCACGCTCCTTCAGGATGACAAGTACCGGTACGGCGAGGTGAGCGCGGCTGAAGCCGCGCTCTTCCGAAAGATATCCAGAGCCTTGATGTCTGACGCCTGAGAACTGAGAACTGAGAACTGCTGTTCAAACCAGCCAGCCGCTGCGGTAAACCAACCACCAACTGAGCACGACGATAGGCAGGGTCGCGGCCATTCCCCAGAAGAAGGGCAGGAAAACGTCCGCTAGCAGGCTCAGCCCGAGAAAGATGATCCAGAAGAGTTTCTTTTCCACAGTTGTGCCGGGCACATTCTACACGCGACCAGAGTGGGCCAACGGCAGGGATGTGGCAGCCGGCGGGAGTTGTTTGTCATGTGTATGTCGTTTGTTATTGACGGTTTGCAGGGAGCAAGGTACAGTTCCTGCCGCTAATATGGGCGCCGCGCTATTCCGCCGCCCTGGGTGAAAGCTATGCACGTCGCCGTTCGCCGTACACTTGTGCTCCTGTTCTTCCTTCTGCTGCTTGCTCTGATATCCAACAGCCTGGCCGAAACCAACGCGGCACCCCACCGCACTTCGGTGCTCGAACTGCAAACCATCCCGCGCACTCCCACACGGCTGGCGCGCGGAAGTTATCTTGTTAACGGCATCCTGCAGTGTTTCTTCTGTCATTCCGAGGTGGACTTCACCCGCCGGCCGGCGCGGCCCGTTCCCGGCAAGAGGGGTGGCGGGCATCAATTCCCAAACTATGAACTGGGTTTGCCGGCAGGTAACCGCGTTGTTGCCCCAAATATCTCGCCCGATCCCGAATACGGCGCCGGTAAGTGGAAGGATGCCGTTTTCGTCCGCGCGCTGCGCCAGGGCATTGGACATGATGGGCGGACGCTCTATTCGCTGATGCCGTACCAGTATTTTCGCGGCCTCTCGGACGAAGACCTGGCGTCCGTGATCGTTTATATCCGCTCCATCCCGCCGGTTCACATCGAGCGGCCCAAGACCGTGCTCACACCGGCGGTAAAGAGCATGATTCAGCCCCTCCCGCCGCTGGAACACGTCGCGGTGGTCAGTGCATCTAATCCGGTTGCGCGCGGTAAGTACCTGGTCAACGCAGGCCATTGTGATGCGTGCCATACGCCTCACGAGGACGCCACCGGCCAGCCTATCCCTGGTATGTACCTGGCTGGTGGCGAGCCGCTGATCGGCCCCTGGGGACCGCACCCTACGAAGATCATCACCGTGAACTCGCTCAACCTCACGCCCGACCCGTCCGGGCTCTCCTACATGAACGAAGCGATGTTCATCAAGACCATCCGTAGCGGGCAAGTGGAGGCGCGGCAGCTTGCCAACATCATGCCTTGGGCAGTCTTCCGCAATCTCACTGACCAGGATGTGAAGGCCATATATGCTTACCTGCGCACCATCAAGCCGGTACAGCATCGTGTAGACAATACCGAACTGGCGCGCTACTGCAAACTTTGCCGGCACAAGCACGGCTTCGGCGACCGTAATGAAGCCGCGCAGGCCCCGTCAGTGGCAAAGCCGCTGCCGTGATTCAATCGAACCGGCGCGTTGCTTTAGCCACGCTTGCCCTGCCGCGCGGCTTGTAATAGGTGGTCTGGATACGCGGTGGGTCGGTACATTACCGACCGCCGATTTGCCTTCCGCGTGCCGCCTGTATAAAACACTGGCATGAAAACTACTCTGGCGACGCTGGCGCAAAAGATTGCAGCACGGCTGGTAGGCGATGGCTCGGTTGAGGTGGAGAACGTATTCAGCATCGAGTCGGCCAAACCGGGCGACCTGGTGTTTGCCGAGGACGAGGCGGCTCTGGTCCGGGCCCTGGATTCAGGTGCCACAGCCGTAATAGCCGGCGAGTTTGCCGCCAGCGGCAGAGCGCCCAAGCCGCTGCTGATTGCGCCTCTCCCCAAGCTGGCATTTGCCCGGGCAGCCCGGCTGCTGTGTCCGCCGCGTTCTTTCGAACCGGGCATTCACTCCTCCGCCGTGATCGAGGACTCGGCGCGTCTGGGGCGCCATGTTGCCATTGAGCCGGGCGTGGTGATTGGCGAGAAAGCTGTAATTGGCGACCGCACACGCATCGGCGCCGGCAGCGTCATCGGTGCCGAAGCCCGCATCGGCAGCGATTGCAATATCGCTCCCAACGTTACCACCTATCCCGGTGTGCGACTGGGCAACCGCGTTATCGTGCACAGCGGCGCGGTGCTGGGCAGCGACGGCTTCGGCTATGTGCGCGATCCCGCCACCGGCCGCTACGAAAAGTTTCCCCAGATCGGCGGCCTCGAAATCGGCGACGACGTGGAAATCGGCGCCAATACCACCGTAGACCGGGGGGCCCTGGATTTGACCTTCATCGGCCGGGGCACCAAACTGGATAACCTGGTGCACGTGGGCCATAACGTGCGCATCGGAGAAGATGTGGTAATCGCCGCCCAGACGGGCTTCTCCGGCAGCATTACGGTGGAGAACGGCGCCGTGATTGGAGGGCAGGTGGGCATCGGAGACCATGCTCGCATCGAACAGGGAGTAGTCCTGGGCTCGCAGTGCGGGGTGCTGCCCAAAAAGGTGGTGCGCGGGCCAGGGGTGGTGTTCTGGGGCACGCCAGCGCGGCCGCTGCGGGGGTATTTGAAGGAACTGGCGGTATTGGCTAGGTTGGGGAAGAAAAGCACATAGTACCCAAGAGCCAAGAGCCAAGAGCCAAGAGCTATGTCCCTCATCGTCATCGGCGGGCACACGCGGAATGTAGGCAAAACCAGCCTGATGGCGGGCCTGATCTTGGCCCTGCGCGAGCGCAACTGGACCGCAGTCAAGATCAGTCAGTACGGCCACGGGGTGTGTTCGGTGAACGGCAAAACCTGCAATTGCGCGGTAGACGAGCATCCGTGGGCAATTACGCAGGTCTATGACCGCGAAGGCGATTCCGATACCTCCCGTTTTCTGGCTGCGGGAGCAGCCAAGGGGCTCTGGGTGCGCGCCAAGCAAGGGCGCCTGGAAGATGCTATGCCGGCGTTCCGCGAGCGCATTGCCCTTGATGAAAACGTAATCATCGAATCCAACAGCGTGATCGGGTTTCTGCAGCCGGACGTTTATCTCACCGTGCTCGATTTCGCGGTGGCTGATTTCAAAGAATCCGCCCGCCGCTATCTCGACCGGGCGGATGCAGTGGTGCTGCACGATCCCGCCGCCAACAGCCATAAAGAGCCCGCTTGGACACATGTTTCGCGCGCGCAATTGGCCGACAAACGCATGTTCTACATCGTCCCGCCCCCTTACATCACCCCTGAGATTGTGGACTTCGTACGCCAGAAGATTGAGCCGGGGCATGCGCAAGTTTGAAGTCCTGTTCGACCACGGCGAAGAGAGTCCACTACAGCACCCCGCTTATGCCCGCTACGGCAAGCTGGGCTTCCCGGCGCCGCCAGCGGACCGCCCGTGGATATTCGCCAATTTTGTGCAGACGCTGGATGGCATTACTTCCTGGAAAGGCGAGCACGCCCTGGGCAGCGACATTTCTCACTCCGCCGAAGACCGATGGCTGATGGACCTGCTGCGCGCCCAAGCCGATGCGGTCCTGCTGGGCAGCAAGACGCTGGCCGTCGAGAGGACCGTGCTTGGCCCCCACAGCCGCGGCGCCACTTATGCCATAGAAGACGCCGAGTTGCGCGAGTTGCGCGCTCTCCTGGGCCGGAGGCGCCAAACCATCATCTTTGTGACGGGTTCCGCCGCGCTCAATTTTTCCGAATACGCGGTCTTTGACGGGGATCAGGTTGATGCTGTGGTGCTTACCGCCCGCGCGGGCGCCGCCAAGCTTGCCCCGCAGCAGGGAAGTCATCCTCACGTTCGCGTGCTGGTGGCCGGCGAGGGCAACGTGGTTGACCTCTCCGCCGCCATGCAACTTCTCAGGCGAGAGCTGAGAATTAATCTGCTGCTCTGCGAGGGCGGACCCACCCTCTACGGCTACATGTCACGCGCCGGTCTCATTGACGAAAAGTTTCTGACCATCTCGCCCGTGGAAGCCGGGCAGATCATTCCTCAGGAGCAGGAGGTGGGAATGCTGGAGGGGCCAGCCCGCCTGCGTCCCACCACTTTCAGCGCTCCCGGGTTTACGGCGGACAAGGCACCCTGGTGGAACTGGATCAGCTGCCGCAAGGTGGGAGATCACGAATTCAACCGGTATCGCCGGAAACGCTAGTTTCGAGTTTGCAGTTGCAAGTCTCCAGAATGATTCTCTCGAAACTTGAAACTCGAAACTGCACTCAGCTGCTTTTGTTATGCTTCAAAGGTGAGGCAAATTCACCGCGACGCCTGGCTGCTGGCGGCAATATCCGGCATCCTGCAGATCCTGGCGTTTCCCCTGCCCAACATATACCCGCTGAGTTGGGTGGCCGTTGCGCCGCTGCTGGTGGCGGTATTGCGCGCCCGTGAACCGGAAGACATCCATCTGCCCCCCAGCCTGGCGCAAAAGCTGATTCCGGCAACGGCGGCACAGGGTTTTCTGCTCGGTTACGCGAGCGGCATCGTCTGGTATGCCGGCACCTGCTACTGGGTGTACCACACCATGCACCAATACGGGGGGTTGAGCGCGGCGGCTGCCTTCGGCATTCTGGTGCTGTTCTGCCTCTATCTGGGGCTCTACGAAGGCCTGTTCGGCCTGGCGGTGGCGCTTCTGGCCGGGGGCAGGCAGGGAGGCCCGCGCCGTGCTCTGTTTCTCAGCCCCTTCGTGTGGGTAGCGCTGGAGTTCGCCCGCACCCGCATCAGCGGCTTTCCCTGGGACCTGCTGGGCACGGCGCAGGTGAACAACATTTCCCTGAACCGGCTGGCTACTATCACCGGCGTGTACGGGCTCTCGTTCGAGATCATGCTGGTGAACACGGTATTTGCCGCCGCGTTCCTGGTGGGACGGGAAAAGCGCAAGGTCATCCTGATCGAAGCCGTGGTGGTGGCTGCGGCGCTGCAGTTGCTGGCTCTGATCCATCCCGCGACCCTGCGCACCGATCACACCGCCCTGCTGGTGCAGGAAAACATTCCTATTCTGCCCCCGGAGAGATGGACGGCTCAGTACTTTCAGAGTACGGTCGAGGACCTCAGCCGCCTTAGCACCCCGCCAGAGGTGCCGGGTGCGCCCAAGCCCGAACTGGTGGTCTGGCCGGAATCGCCGGCCCCGTTCTATGTGAACGATTCCCGTTTTCGCAACGTGATTGCCGCGGTTGCCGAACGGGACCACGCCTACGTGGTGGCGGGCAGCCTGGGCGAAGAGGCCGGGGCAGAGCCCGCCGGCAGCGGCCACATCTACAACTCGGCGGCGCTGATGTCTCCTGGAGGGCAATGGGTGGCACGCTATGACAAGGTTCACCTGGTGCCCTTCGGCGAATACGTGCCCTTCAAGTCTCTGCTCGGTTTTGCCGGAGGGCTGACCCAGGAGGTAGGCGAGTTCAGTCGCGGCTCATCGCGCGAGCCCCTGGCGGTGGATGACTACAAGATCGGGGTTTTTATCTGCTACGAGGCGGTTTTCCCCGACGAGGTGCGGCAATTCGCAGGCAACGGCGGCCAGGTATTCGTCAATATTTCCAACGATGGATGGTATGGCGACACCGGCGCCTGGGCACAGCACCTGAACCAGGCGCGCATGCGGGCGGTGGAGAACGGCCGCTGGCTGCTGCGCGACACCAACACCGGTATGACCGCTTCCATTGACCCCTATGGCCGCGTCGTGGCCAGCCTGCCCCGCAAGGTGCGTACCGCACTGGAAGCGCCCTATGGCCTGGTCAGCGGAACCACCTTCTACACACGCCACGGCGACTGGTTCGCCTGGCTGTGTGCGATAATTTCTGTGGCAGCGCTGTTGTGGCGCTACCGAGTTCCCTCCAGGATGGTTTCCTCCTAATGGCTGAAGAGCTAGAGCAAGAGTACGGGGCGCTAAAGGACAAGGTGCGCGACCTTCGGGAGTATCTTTGACGCGGACCGTCTCCGCCAGCAACTAAGCGAAATTGAGAAGAAAGCTGCCGACCCGAACCTCTGGTCCAATCCCCAGGAATCACAAAGGGTGATGCGGGAACGCAAGCGCCTGGAAGAGGTGTTAGCTACTGAATCCGACCTGGCCCGCCGCAGCGGCGATATTGCTACCTATCTGGAACTGGCGCGGGAAGGCGAAGACGTTGCCGCCGACGTCAAACGCGAACTCGAAGCCCTCCGCCAGGTGGTGGACCGCATCGAGACCGAGACCCTGCTCTCCGGGGAAAACGACGCCCGCAACGCTATTGTGACCATCCACCCCGGCGCCGGCGGTACCGAATCGCAGGACTGGGCGGACATGCTGCTGCGCATGTACCTGCGCTGGGGAGAGCGCCACGGCTTTGAGACCGTGCTCAACGACTACCAGCCGGGGGAAGAAGCGGGCATCAAGTCTGCCACCTTCAGCGTGAACGGGCAGTACGCCTACGGGCTGCTGACCAGCGAAATCGGCGTACACCGCCTGGTGCGCATTTCACCCTTCGACCAGGCCAAGCGCCGGCATACGTCATTTGCCAGCGTGTTTGTTTCGCCGGAGATTGACGAGAGCATTGAGATCGTCGTCAAACCGGAAGACCTGCGGGTGGATACCTACCGCTCTAGCGGTAAGGGCGGGCAGCACGTGAACACGACCGATTCAGCGGTGCGCATTACTCACCTTCCTACCGGAATCGTAGTCAGCTGCCAGAACGAACGCTCGCAGCACAAAAACCGGGAACGCGCCATGAGCATTCTGCGCTCCAAGCTCTACGAGCATGAACTGGAGAAGAAGCGGGAGATTTCCAAGAAGCTGGAGGAATCCAAGCTGGACATTGATTTCGGCTCCCAGATCCGCTCCTATGTGCTGGCCCCCTACCGGCTCATCAAAGACCATCGCACCAAGGAGGAAGTCGGAGACGTGGACCGCGTGCTCGATGGCGACCTTGACCCGTTCATACGCGCCTATCTGCGCATGCGGCGAGGAGAAAAAAATTGAGTAATTGGGTAATTGTGTGATCTGAAACGACTCTCTCTGTGCAACCGCATTCTTTCAAAATATGATGTCATCCTGAAAGAGCGCGAGTTGAGCGCAGGGATATGAGCGCGACCGAAGGACCTCTGCATTATGGCTGCTTCCTCGCAACCGCCGAATCCAACTATTCAATTGCCGGATTACTCAATTACCCGAACCCACGCTGCCCGCCTAGGCCGGCGCCTGGAATATTTCACCATTGCCTGGAACTCGGCGGAAGCTATCGCATCGCTGGCCGCGGGCCTGCTCGCCGGCAGCATTGCCCTGGTCGGTTTCGGGCTGGACTCTGTGATTGAGGTCTCCTCCGGAGCGGTGCTGCTGTGGCGTTTGCACGCGGAGTCCGACCCGCATCGCCGGGAGCGCGCCGAGCATCGCGCCTTGCGGCTGGTGGGAGTCTGCTTTCTCGCCCTGGCGGCCTACGTCGCCTTTGATGCCATCCGCGGACTGGTGCAGCGCGAAGTTCCCCACCCAAGCCTTTTTGGAATCGGCGTGGCCATCGCGTCCCTGATCGCCATGCCCCTGCTGGCTCGGGCCAAGCGCCAAGTGGCGCGCCAGCTCAACAGCAACGCCATGCATGCCGATTCGCGCCAGACCGACTTCTGCTTTTATCTCTCCGCTATCCTCCTGGCCGGCCTGGTCCTGAACGGTCTGCTGGGCTGGTGGTGGGCTGATCCCGTGGCCGCCCTGGTCATGGTTCCCCTCATTGCCCGGGAGGGCGTGGAGGGCCTTCGCGGCGAACGCTGCTGCGACTAAAGGCCACCATTACCTCCGTAATCAGAGCGGACGCGCTTCTGGTTCCACCACTGTATTACCCTGTTCTTTAGGACAATGAGTTAATTGCCATGTCGCGAATGGTGGACATGATACGGCAATCGGCGGTGCCGCCGAATCTGCTGCGCGCGGCTGCCAAGGGCGCACTCTCCGTGCCTGCGGCGGAGATGATCGAAATTCTGGTTCTGCTGACCCAGAATCCGGTTTTTGGCGAGCAGGCGCGACTGACCCTGGCCAGCTGGGACGCCGCGGCTTGCCGGGAGGCGGCTTCCGATCCGCACACCCCGCGCGAAGTCTTGGAGTACTTTGTGGACCCGCGCAATCGCCGCCCCAGCCTTTTCTCCGCGCTGCTGGAGAATCCTTCCGTGCCCGACTTGAAGCTGGCGGAGAATGCCGCTACCGCCGGGCGCGAGTTGATTGAACAAATTCTGGCCAGCCCGCGGGTTCATGGTTCTCGCTGCATCTTGCAAGCGTTGGCCTCCAATCGCGAATTGCGGGAATCGGAAGCAGCCCGCATCAGCCACCTCCTGGCGAACCCTCCTGCGGAAGCGTGTGCCGGCAGCGGACCCCCTGTACCTTCAGGGCCCGAGCCCAGCGATGAAGAAGTCAAAGCTTTCCTGGCTGAGCACGCCGCGGAAATCGCCGCCGAAGAAGGCAAGCCCTTCCACGTGATCGGCGGGGTTGAGGAAACGGGGATTCTCCCCGAGGCGCCGCCATCGGCGGTCGTTACCTCGCCTGGTCCCGCGGCAGCTGCCGCCGCTCCCGCCCAGGAAGAGCCTAAGAAGAACAAGAGCGTGTTGCAGAAGATCGCCGCTTTGACCGTGGGCGAGCGGGTGCAGTTGGCCATGAAGGGCAACAAAGACGAACGCTTCCTGCTCATCCGCGACGGGGCGCGGGTGGTACCCCAGGCGGTGCTGGAATCGCCTAAGCTGACCGATACGGAAGCGGAAATGTTCGCCGGCATGAAAAATGTGCAGGAAGTGGTGTTCCGCGGCCTCTCCAGCAAGCGCAAATTCGCCAAGAACTACCGCGTCCAGCGCAACCTGGCCTTCAATCCCAAGGTGCCCATAGATCTGGCCCTCGGCCTGATCAACAATCTCCTGCTCAGCGACCTCAAGGGTCTCTCCATCAACAAGGAAGTTCCGGACACGGTACGCAAAGCGGCGCTGCGGCTGTTCGTGCAGAAGTCCGATACCCGCAAGAAATAAATAAGGCAAGGCATGGTAGCGGCTTTAATTCCCTAAGGTGGCGTGCTTCGCCGGCATCTCTGTAGAATCTATTTTGTGACTGGGAGAGAGCCCATGTGCGCCGCCGATCCCATTACCGAGTTGCTGAAAAGCGCCAAGACCATCGCCGTGGTAGGCCTCTCCAATAGTCCTCTGCGCCCCAGCTTCGGTGTTTCCGCCTACATGCAGGGCCAGGGCTACAGCATTATTCCCGTCAACCCCAAACTGCGCGAGCCGGTGCTGGGGGAGAAGCCCTGCGCCTCGCTGCGGGAAATAGCGGTTCCCATTGACATTGTGAATGTGTTCCGCCGTTCCGAATTTGTTCCTGAAATAGTGGAGCAGGCCATCCAACTGGGAGTTCCCGCCATCTGGATGCAAGAGGGCGTAATTCACGAAGCGGCGGCGGCCAGAGCCCGGCAAGCCGGCCTCTTCGTGATCATGGATCGGTGCATCCTCAAGGAGCACCGCGCCCGCTTTCGATAGGGAGACGAGCATGGTGGAATTAGGCGCAAACGTGGTCCCGGTTGGACCTTGGCGCTGCAATCATTGTGGGCGAGAGTTGCTGTTGCTTACCGATAGTACGCCCGGTCCGCCGGTACGTGGTTATGTAACCTGCGTCTGCGGCGAAGAACACTATGGGGGCGCCACTCCGCTGGTTCTCTTTTGGCGCACCGGGGACGGCAACTGGGAGCGGGTGAACGAGGAAAAAACGAAGGAAGACCTGCTGGCCGGTTGAAGCGCCCGCCTCCGCTATTCCGCAGCCTGGGTTATCACGCCGCAGGCGATGCGGTCCCCGGCGTTGCCTGCGGGATCGGTTTTCATGTCGTCCGGCTGGGCGTGAATCACCAGCGCGGTTCCGCCATTGGCGTACAGGGAGTGACTGCCGGGTCCTAGAATCACATCCTTATTGACGACTCCGAACTTCGCGGTACCGTTTTTGTCCACGGTGAAGTTCGCCATATCGCCCGCGTGGTGGCCTTCCGGATTCTCCAAGCCGTGCTTCTTCGCCCCAGGATTGAAATGCGGGCCGGCCGACTTGAAATCCGGCGCCTCACATTTCGCGTTCTGGTGAAAATGCAGAGCGTGCTCGCCAGGCGGCAGGTTTTTGAGATTCAGTTCCATTCCAATCCCGGGATTGGACTCCCATATTACGGCCGTGCCCACGCTCTTGCCCTGGGCGTCTTTCAATTCGACCATCTTCTTGGCCGAGGCCGGCAGCGCCAGTGTCAGAAATACGATTGGAATGACCACGGGGGAGAAGTTCTGGAGCCTCATACCCACCTCCAAATTACTAATTACTCAATTACAAATTGCTGATGCGCTCTCACTCCGCCTGCACCAGAATCACCGTGGCATCATCCTGCAGGCCCCGGCCGGCGGCGAAGGCGCGGACATCATCCAGAACTTCTTCCGCACAAATCTCCGGTGCTGAATTCAGCACCTGCAGCAGACGGCGGCTGCCGTAGTCCTCGCCGCGGCTGTCTTCCGCTTCGCTGATGCCGTCACTGTAGAAGAGCACGCGCGCGCCCGGCGCCAGTTCAACACAGGTGTGGGCGAAATTCTCCTGGGCAAATCCGATGGGCAAACCGTTGGCCCCGCTTACCGGGTGTGCGGCGTTGCCATTGGCCAGCAGCGGCCAGGGATGACCGGCATTGGCAATGGTGAGCGTTCGCGCGGCCGGATCGAGCACCGCATATAACATGGTCACAAAGCGCCCAATGGGAAAATCGTTCAGCAGTAACCGGTTCAGGCAGTCGAGCACCTCCCCGGGAGCGGCGCAGTTCTCCGCCAGGGAGCGCAGAATGCCGCGCGCCGCTGACATCATGAGCGCCGCCGCCGTACCCTTGCCGGAGGCGTCCGCCAGAACCAATCCCCAGCGGCCCCGGCTCAGGGGGATAAAGTCGTACCAGTCACCACCCACCGCGCCCGCCGGAACCGAGAAGCCGCTGATTTTGTAGCCGGGAACCAGTGGGGAACTCTTGGGAAATAGCGCCTCCTGGATCTGCCGCGCCTCCTGCGCCTCGCGGTCCATGCGCTGGCGCTCCAGGCGCTGCTCGCGAAACAGCCGTGCGTTCTGCACCGCCACTTCAATGTGGCAGCCGAGCGCCTGCAGCAACTGCAGCTTCTCCTGGCAAAAACCGTCTACATCGGGATGCGCCGCGGTGAAAACGCCGATCACTTCGCCGTTCACTTTCAGGGGAAATCCGACTTCGGAACGGGTGTTCGCTTCGCAGGGCACGTAATAGGGATCAACGCCCACATCCGGCGCGTAATGCATGCGTCCCGTGAGCGCCACATGGCCTACGATTCCTTCTCCGAGCTGCAACTGATGACCCTTGTGATGGAGGGAGCAACCATGCACCGCCGCCAGGGTCATGTCCCTGCCCTCCCGGAGGTAGATGTTGGCTTCCAGAATGCCGAACCAGCGGGAAACGTCGTGCACGATACGCTCGATCAGCAGCTCGAGGTCGAGAATCGAGCCCATTTCCCTGGCCGCGCGGTGCAGCAGAAGCAGACCTTCGCTGTCGTCGGAAGAAAAGGGCGCCGGGGTCAGCGCCACGCTCGCTCTGGGATGGGTGGCCATCGTGCGCCTCCAAGGAAAACAGGTAGCTGCCAGTCAGTAGCCGGAAATCGGCAAGCCCCGCTCACGAGTTTGGATTTGCGCCGCCGCAATCACGATTCTTTTTTATACCGCTCTGGGCTGCGGGCGGCAGCTTGCGCGCGGCGTTTTCGGATCTCCTCCATGCGCTCGCGGATGCGCCGCTCCACGCCCTCGGCGGTGGGCTGGTAATAGACGCGGCCACACAAATTATCAGGCAGGCACTGCATATCCGCCACCTTGCCTTCGAGGTTATGGGCGTACTGGTAATCCTTGCCGTAGCCCATGGATTTCATCAGGCCGGTAGGCGCGTTGCGCAGGTGGAGAGGAACAGGCTCGGCGACGGTGCGCTCTACGTCCTGCTGTACCGCGCCATACGCTGTGTAAAGCGCGTTGGATTTAGGCGCCAGCGCCAGGTATACCGCCGCCTCCGCCAGGGCCAGGTTGCCTTCCGGCATGCCAATAAAGTCTACCGCGTCGCGTGCCGCTACCGTGAGCGCCAGCGCCTGAGGATCGGCCAGACCGATGTCCTCCACCGCCATGCGCACTAGGCGACGCGCCACATAAAGCGGGTCTTCGCCCGCCTCCAGCATTCGCCCCAGCCAGTAAAGCGTTGCGTCCGGATCGCTGTTGCGCACGGATTTATGCAGCGCGGAAATGATGTTGTAGTGCTCCTCGCCCGCCTTATCGTAAAGCAGCACTCGTTTCTGCAGCGCGTCCTGCACGATGTCGCTGGTGATTTCCGCGCCCGGTTTGCCGCCCTGCTGCTGCATCGCGAGTCCGGCCGCGATTTCGAGCGCGTTGTAGGCGCTGCGCGCGTCGCCGCTGGAATACGCGGCAATGCGAGCCAGTGCCTCGTCGCCGGCCTGCAGTTCCATTTCGCCCAGGCCCCGCTCCTTGTCGGCCATCGCCCGGCGCAGCAGGGTCACCACCTGCTCCTCGGTTAGCGGGTTGAGCACGTAAACGCGGCTGCGGGAAAGCAACGCGGAGATGATTTCGAACGACGGGTTCTCCGTGGTAGCGCCAATCAGGCGGATGGCGCCGCTTTCCACATAGGGCAGGAAGGCGTCCTGCTGCGCCTTGTTGAAGCGGTGAATTTCATCAATGAAAACAATGGTGCGGGTACCATACTGGCGCGCCTTGTCGGCGTCGGCCATGACCTGCTTGATTTCCTTGATGCCCGCGAGCACGGCGGAAAACTCGATGAACTCCGCCCGGGTGAGCCGGGCAATCACCTTGGCCAGCGTGGTTTTGCCCACGCCCGGCGGCCCCCAGAAGATGATGGAACCGGTATCATCGCGGTCAATTTGGGTGCGCAGCGGTTTGCCCGCCCCGACCAGGTGCTCCTGGCCAATAAACTCTTCCAGCGTCCGCGGGCGCATGCGGTCAGCCAGCGGCCGCGTGCGGTCGCCGCTTTCATCCGCCGGGATTGGCTGAAATAGATTCATGAACTCAGGCAGTTAGTATTTTGCAGATGTTAGTTAGTAGCTCATAAACCATCCACATGACCCAACTACCCACTACTGTACTTCTGTGTCTCTGTGGTGAAAACGGCCTCGCTGCCTCCCCGCTTCGTAAAGCGCAATAGATGCGGCCATGCCCACGTTCAACGATTCCACCCTGGGGGAATGAGGAATGGCGACCACCTCATCCACCTGGGCCATGACTTCACGCGCCAACCCAGCCCCTTCGCTTCCCACCAACAGCGCCAAGGGAAGAGTCAACTGGGCATCGTTCACCGCCGTGCCCTTATGCGACGACGTGGCCAGCAAGCGCAACCCACGCTCACGCAAAGCCGGTAACGCCGTCTTTAGTTCCTGCCTGAGAAGGGGCACGCGGAAAATTGAGCCGGCCGATGCCCGAACCGCCTTGGAGTTATACGCGCTAACCGTATTTTCCCCCAACAGCACACCACTGGCGCCAAAAGCCTCGGCCGAGCGCAAAATGGTGCCCAGGTTTCCCGGATCCTGGACCCCGGCAACCGCTACCGCCAGGGCGGGACCGTCCTCCCCCGCGCCCAGCAAATCCTCCAGAGTGTACGATTTCACCCGCACCAGCGCGGCTACTCCCTGCGGGGTCTCGCTGGGAACCACGCTGGTAAACAGCTTATCCGGCAGAAGCAGGGTCTCGACCTGATGGGCCACTTGTGGCAGAAGGCGCCCGGCGCGGGCCTGGCCGGACTCACTAAACAACACCGCCCGCAGGTGCAGCCCGCTGCGAATGGCTTCTTCCACAATGCGCATGCCTTCCACCGCGCATTCGCCCTCGGGGGTGAGTTCATCCCGGGCAAAAGCCCGGCGCACGATTTTGAGCAACGCGTTGTGTCGCCCGGTGACGGGCCGCAACCGCTCCTCCTGCGTGTTCTTCACGGGAATGCTATCCTGCTAAGCTGTTAATAGAAGGCTCGCATGCATCATACGCTCGCGGCCTGCAAGTTGCGGGTGGAAGCGGGCTTGTGTTAGCGTTCGCGTTTTCAAGCTGCTACCAGGGAAGGACCCGATTGCGTCCGGAAATCATAAAAATCAGCCAGGAACGTCCTGAACCGTCGCTGGTGAGCTACGCCGCACAGCAGATCCGCAAAGGCGAAGTTCTGGGCATGCCCACTGATACTTTTTACGGCTTGGCCGCCGATCCTTTCAACTTGCGCGCGGTGGACAGGGTCTACGAAATCAAAACCCGCTCCCGGCACAAGCCGCTCTCGTTGCTGATTGAGAACATCGAGCAGGCGGAGGAGTTGGCGCGGCCGCTGCCCCCGGAATTTTATGCCCTGTCCAGGCGCTTCTGGCCCGGCCCCCTCACCATCATCGTGCGCGCCGCCTCCAAGCTGCCCCTCAAAGTCACAGCCAATACGGGCAACGTGGCGCTGCGCATTCCCGCAGCTGCCATTCCGGTGGCGGTGATCAAGGCGGCCGGCATCCCCATGACCGCCACCTCCGCCAACCTGAGCGGCGCCGCCGAGTGCACCACCGCGGTCGAGGTTCGCGACCAGTTGCAGAACCGCATTGGCATTATTATTGACGGCGGAACTTCGCCGCGCGAAGTGGCTTCCACCATCGTGGACTTGACCGATTCCGATGCCCGTTGGAAAGTTCTGCGCGAAGGCGCTATTCCCAGCCAGGAAATTTCCAAGTTTTTTGCCGAAGGATGAATGCTGATTTTGCTGGCCGGACTCGCCGCAAGCACTCTGTAGTCTGGATCGCGGCGCTCGTTTTCGCTTTTCTGGCAGCCTGGTTCGGCATTACCTGCGGCCGCATTCTGCGGCAGGCCCAAAACGACGAAGCCCGTTCCGCCTCCGCCATCGTGGTTTTTGGCGCGGCCGAGTATGCCGGCCGTCCTTCTCCCATCTACCGTGCCCGGCTCGACCACGCCTATGAGCTGTTTCATAAAGGTCTGGCCGCGGTGGTCATCACCACCGGCGGCTACGGCTACGATCCTACCTATAGCGAAGGCGGAGTGGGGCGCGATTACCTGCGCTCGCGGGGCATTCCCGACAGCGATTTGATCGCGGAGACGCAAAGCTCTGATACCGTGCAGTCCGCCCAGCGCGTGGCCGTGATCATGAAGACCAATGGCCTGCGCACCTGCCTTGCGGTCAGCGACGCCTACCACGTTTTTCGTGTGAAGCAGATGCTGGAGGGTGAAGGCGTGACTGCCTATGCCACGCCCCGGCCCGATTCCCTGCCCCACGCCTTCTGGGAACGCTCTTTCCTGGTGGCCCGCGAGGCCATCAGCTATATGCTGTGGCGAGTGGGATTCAAGGTTTAGGGCCAGCGGCCGCGGACCACCACACAGCGCCGCTACTGGGGGGTTGAACTCCTTTGTTTTCCATACTCTGGAACTCACCAGGACGGCTGGCCGACATCCGGCAGCCCGGAACCGGAGTAACCACCCCCGGAAGGCGATTTCAGCATCAAAATGGAAATCGTGACCAGCAGAGTAGCGGTAGGAATCATGACCGTGGCGCTTCTGGGCCCGGCGGTGCCGGGCTGGGGGGCGCACCGCGGTCACAAGCGCTCAGAAAAAGCGCCGGCCAGGGAGGGCATGGCCATCATTGCCGCCGCCCTCGATTTTCCGCGCACTCATCGCGCCCGTCCCGATTGCTCGCACCTGGTGCACGAAATTTACGCCGAAGCCGGTCTGTCCTATTCCTACGTGGACTCTCTCG
The DNA here is from genome assembly GCA_035278025.1 of Terriglobales bacterium. Classification (GTDB taxonomy): domain Bacteria; phylum Acidobacteriota; class Terriglobia; order Terriglobales; family Acidobacteriaceae; genus JAICWP01. The sequence continues at coordinate 45,206 of DATEJK010000120.1, forward strand.
ACCTCTATCGCGGGGCGCCCGGCTTTAAGGCCGTCAAAAACCCGCAGCCCGGAGATTTGATAGTGTGGCGCACCCACTCTGGCATAGTGGTAGATCCCGAGCAGCGCTCGTTTTACAGTTCGCTGAACTCCGGTTTGGGCGTGGATTACTACGACTCACATTACTGGAAGCGCAAAGGCAAGCCGCGCTTTTACCGCTTCGAGGGTATTCGCGAACAGCAGTCGGCGAGTACGGATGAGTCCAGCGACTGATTAAGCCCGGCCAGTTAGCACTTAGTGCGGGGCGTCTTTCGCTTTGCCACCAATGTGGACTGGCTAAATGCTAACTGCTAATGGCTCACTGCTCTGGTTGGGTTGAACGCTGAGTGCTGAGAGGTGAGAGCTGATAGCTATCTCGCCAGCGCCAGCACGCGCGCTGGAGCTTGCGAGCTATCCTGCAGTTTGGCGGGAGCCACCAGCACCAAACCTCCGCTGGGCGGGGCTTGGCCCAGATTAGCGACGTTCGCAATCTGATACACACTGTGACTGAGGGTGTAATTGCGGACCGTCGAAAACGAGTTGGATGTATCGCCGGAACTTATGCTGGCGGTATCAATTCCCAGGCCGACTACGTTGCGACCCTCTACCAGGAAGCGCGCAGCCTGCAGCGAGAATCCGGGAAAGTGCGGAACGCCGCCGCCGTCGTTGTTGCGATAGGAGCCTGGCGAGGCCCAGCGCGTGTCCCATCCCGTGCGCGCCATCACCACCGCTCCCTGTGGAATCTGGCCATGAATCCTTTCCCATTCAGCGATATCGGTAACGGTGAGTTGGTAATCCTGATTACGGCGCACCTGCGCGCGTACGTCAATCACTGCCAGGGGTGCGAACAGCCGTTCCGGCGGTATCTGGGCCACACTCCATAAAGCCGGAGCATAGTGTGCCGGCGCCTCCAGGCGGGTGGCGAACTTGGTGGCCGCTTTTCCCCGGCTACCATAGCGAACCACCGCCGAGATGGGCCGCGGCAGAAGAGTCTGGCTGGCCGGCGAACGCGGCGTGCTGCTGGCGCTGATGCTGTGCGTTAAATCGACAATGTGTGCGAAAGTTGACGATTGCCGCGATTGCTCTGGGCGGTGCTGGGCGAACAAAAGCAGCGCCAGCGCCAGCGCGTAACCAATCACAAAAGTTTTCCACTTCATCATGCAATTCGGCCTGCAACTCGGGACTGGGAGAACTCGCGCACTGGGCTGCCGCGGGAAGCGGCTCTTTCATTGGATGCGAGTCCTATCGCCAAGTTTGATCAATTTTGCGGTCCGCAGCGATGGTGAGGCAAGGAACAGTGGGACATGCACTTACGAGTAAACAAAAGTACGGCACAGTGTCTAAGGAGAGTTCCACTTCCGCAACATCCCCGGTTCCATGCTCCGGGTTGCCCGAACAGAAACTCTGTTCCGCTGTTATGCTGCTTGACGCAAGCGGCGCGAAGCGCTCTTGTGTCCCGCCATGGTTTTTTTCTTTTTATCATGCCGGCGCCCGAGTGCAGGCGCGATTCGGCTGCGGTGCCGGCAATAGTTGACGCGTGGAAGCTGCTAAAGCAAACGCGCCAGCAACGCCGCCAGAAGCGCCGCGATCATAGTGCTCAGGAAGTTGACCTGATCATTGCTCAAGCGCCGGCGCCGCTCCAGCAGCGCTCCCAGGTAGCTGTCCGCGAACATGCCCAGGACACCCGCAGCCAGCGTGATAGCTATCCAGCGGCGGGGCACGAGGTGGGCGGCGGCACAGATCAACGACAGCAAGACGGAAGCGGCAATGCCTGCCAGGGTGCCCGGCAGGCTGATGCCGCCATCGGTGCCGCCGGGCACTATTTCCCAGGTGGTAATCAGATAGGCGCTGCTTCCGCTAGCCTGGCCATATTCGCTGGAAACTGTGTCCGCAGCTGCCTCCGCCAGGGCTGCCGACAGTCCCAGCAGCCACAATTCCGGCTGGCGCGTCAGCACTGAGGCTGCGCCGCACCCTGCGGCCGTCCCCAGGTTGGCCAGCACCTGGGAGGCGGTACGCCCTCCCCGGCGTTCCGCCGTGCCCAGGAACTGCTTCTGCCGGTAACCCAGGCGCGTGGTGATAAAAGCCAATACGAATACCGCCGCCACTGCAGCGAACGCTCCTGGGCCTGCCGTAACGAAGATCACCCAAGTGGCGATTACCCCGGCGACCGCTCCGGAAAGGTCCACCGCCCGTAGAAGCCGGGCCAGAACCCCGAAGCCAACCGTAATCGCCAGAGCTGGCAGGAAACGCGGTTCAAGGGCAGCCAGCGGGCTGGCAACAGCCCATGAAATTAACGATAAATACTGTGCAGTCAACTACATACCTCAGTGCGCGGATGCCCTGTCGGAAGATCCGGCCATAAGCGTTGCGGCGCTGCGCATCCTATCAGAAGTCCTCAAGGCGGTTACACCCGTACCTCGAAGGACACCCACGAGCGAGTATTTGCCTCAGCTGTGGGGCAGTGTAAACTGCTGTCCCCTGCACTCCGCAGGCGACGGGGAGCAAGATATGGCGGCTTCGGTGTGGTCGGGCTATTTGACCTTTGGTCTCATTTCCATGCCGGTGAAGTTGTTTTCCGGCGCGCGCAGCAGTGGCATTTCTTTCAACATGTTGCACCGAGACGATCACGCCCGCGTGAAGCAGCAGCTCACCTGCTCCGCCGATGGCAAGGTGCTGGACCGCAATGAGATCGTGAAGGGCTACGAGTACCGCAAAGGCGAGTACGTCATTATCGAGCCGGACGAGATCAAGAAAATTGAGCCCAAGACTGCCAAGACCATGGAGATTCTGGAGTTCGTGAAGTCTGACGAGGTGGACCCCATCTATTTCGAGTCCTCCTATTACCTGGTGGC
>DATEJK010000121.1:0-6804 GCA_035278025.1 Terriglobales bacterium
CTCCTTTGGAATCCAGATTTGATGCCAAAATAGCCCACGTTGTCAACCTTCATTTACCCTTCAGAAACTTTTCCTCCCCCTCCCCCGTATTCCTTTACAATCCCGCCTCAGGGGGTGGCACTATGACCACGCTCAGCCGCAATGCCAGAATCGCCGGGCTCCTCTACCTCACACTCCTGACGGCGCCTTTGCGCCTCATCTACATCCCCAGCAAGCTGATCGTGAGCGGCAACGCCGCCGCCACCGCCAGCAACATCGGCGCCCACCAGACGCTCTTCCGTCTGGGCATTCTCACCGACCTCTTTACCGCGGTCATGGGCATCTTCCTCACCCTCGCGCTTTACCGCCTGTTCAAGGGTGTGGACCAGTTTCTGGCCGCCATGATGGTGGTCCTCGGCGCCCTGATGGTCACCCCCATCTACTTCCTCAACACGCTCAACGACGCGGCCGCCCTGCTGCTGGTGCGCGGCGCCGACTTCCTCTCCGCCTTCGACAAATCGCAGCGCGAAGCCCTGGCCATGCTCTTCCTCCGCCTGCATCACCATGGCGTGGTGGTGAACGAGGTTTTCTGGGGACTGTGGCTGTTGCCCTTCGGCCTGCTGGTGTACAAGTCGCGCTTCCTGCCCCGATTCCTGGGCGTCTGGCTGGTGCTCAACTGCTTCGCCTACCTGGCGCAGAGCGTCACCGGCATAATGTGGCCGCAATACGAAGACGTGGTCGGGAACTACTCTTTCCCTCTCCTGCTCGCAGAACTGGCCATCATGCTCTGGCTCATCATCATGGGCGCCAAGGAGCGGCAGCCTGTGGCCGCCGCGGCTCCCGCCTGAAAAGTTGTTTCCTGGCAGTGTCCGGAATACCGCTTCACTTCGCTATGATGGAAATAGAACACTCGGAACCCGCGCCGCCGCGGCGGAGTTCGGCGGGTAAATTCCTGGTTCTAAAGATTTTGCGGGCAAATTCTTTAGGATGAGAATCTTAGACGGCCGCCCTCAGCCTAACTGGATGAAAGCAAAGATTCCCCTCCGCAGGCGGGGGTGGGTGGCACGCGCTTCAAGCGATATGGTGGTCCGACCACCGCCTGCAATCCTTTGATCCGATTGCGCCCGCATTTTTTGCCGGGCAGGACTCGCCCCCAATTGGCCGCGTGTGGTAGGCTTTCGACGGGTTGAGCCGGCTTTATGGATGACTCTTTGGTGGTGGAAAAATACCACGGGTCTCTGGACACGCAGCGTGTATTTCGCCTGAGCGGACCGCTGACTTTCGAAACCCTCCCCCCCCTGCAGAACGCTCTGCGGGTGGAGACTGCCAACTGCCTTTTCCTCGACCTCACCGACGTGCCCTATATAGATTCGGCAGGCCTGGGTTCCCTGGTCACCGCCTGCGTTTCCTGCAACAAGGCCGGACGCCAGCTGGTGCTCAGCGGTGTGCAGCCCCGGGTGGAGCGCCTGTTCCACATCACCGGAGTCGAACGGCTGTTCCTCATGTTCGATAACATCCAGGACGCGCTGGACGCCCTTACCAGGCCGGCAGACGCGTAGAACCAGTTGTCCGTGGCCAGTGGTCAGTTGGCGCCCAGCCAAGGCAACTCGCGCCGCTTCCTTGAAACTTGGAACCCGAAACTTGAAACCTTCGCAACCTTACTCCTTCACCGCCACCGAATCGTGCGAGGCTACGCACTTCCATTTCCCGCCGCGCTTCACGTAAGTATCGGTAAAGCGGCCGGCAGTCATCACGTGCTTGCCATTGGTTTCGCGCTTTTCTGTGTAGCGTCCCATGATGACGGCGGCATCGCCATAGCTCTGGGTTTTCAAGTCGTCCAGGTCCACCGCCTTGAGCGTGGGATCGCCCTTGCCAATCCCGTCCAGCACCTCTTTGCGGGGGCTGACGCTGCCATCGGGATTGGTTTGCATCATGGTGTCGTCCAGGTAAGGCGCAATCATGGCCGGATCGGCCTTCACCTCCGACTCCGCCCACTTGTGCTCAATCTGCTCCAGTTGCTCGGCTACATTGCCCTGAACCGGGGTGCTTGTCTCCGGGGCATTCTTCTTGTGTTGCGCCGTGCCTATACCCGCAAAAATGGCAACCGCGATCACCACTGCGATGACTGGTTTCATGGCTGTCTCCTGGGATTGCAGGGGACAATATACAAGAAGCGGCAGCTGGCCCACGAGCAGCTTCACGGCAAGGGTGACTGGCCAACTACCAACTGCCAAACTGCGTTATCCTGAACCAATTTCACCTCGCAAAGGAGGCGGACCCATGGCGAAAGTGAAGCCCATCCCCGACGGATACCACAGCATCACCCCTTACCTGATCATCAAGGGAGCGGCCAAAGCCATTGACTACTACAAGAAGGCGTTTGGAGCGACCGAAATCATGCGCATGGCCGGTCCCGATGGCACAGTCGGACACGCCGAGCTGAAGATTGGAGATTCCATCTTCATGATGGGAGATGAGATGCCGGAGATGGGCTACCGCGCACCTCAGGGCAGCGCGCCCGTCGGCCTCATGCTCTACGTGGACGACGTGGATCGCGTTTTCAAGCAGGCCATCGCCGCCGGCGGGCGGGTGGACAAGGAAGTCCAGGACCAGTTCTACGGCGACCGCAGCGGCACCTTCTACGATCCTTTTGGACACATGTGGACCGTCGCCACCCACAAGGAAGATGTGTCTCCGGAGGAGATGAAGAAGCGGATGGCCAAGTACATGGCCGGGCAGAAGTGAGCGAGAATCAGCATGATGCGGAAGCCATGAAGAAGCCGGACCAGGATGAGCCGGGGAAAGGCCCTTCCGGGCTCCCGAGAGAGCGGCCGGTGTCGGCAGCCCAGGCCGAAGCGCGGGTCATGCGCGTTTGCCCGAACTGCTCGGCAGAATTGCAGGAGGTACGCTGCAAGCTGAGTTGCCCCAAGTGCGGCTTCTTTCTCAGCTGCTCGGACTATTACTGAAGCAGAGAGCAACTGCCAAGGCTCAGAACCGCAGTCGCTCCAGGCAGCCGTGGGTCGCGCGATGTGCATCTGACCGTCAGATATTTGGGCCAGCAGAGGCGGGGTGGCGGAGCCAGGTTTTTATCGTTTCCCTGGCTTGGGCGCGGCTGAAGCAGAACGATGTCAGGCCGCCCACGCCCTCCGCACGCTACATGTCACGGGGCTCAAAGCTAGCTGCTTTGATGGCTGGTTCGCTGGGCCGGCTTGGGTACTCTCCTGGAGTGGACGGGGAGCGCTGTGGCGTGCCGGCGAACAACTTCGATGAATCTCGGTAGATGCTTTAGTCCTTCACAGCCGGACACGAACTCTACCCCCATCCCGTTGGCTGGATTGCCTATCATCACGCGGCCATCAAGGTGGATACGCTGGTTACAAGCGTCCAGAGCCAGTTCCAGGAGAGTTCCCGGCAGGCATATCCCTGGAGCCTGAATGTGACAGCCGCCCAGGCTGATGTTCGTAAGCTTTCCTGACATGGTTGTGCAGTTGCCCGCTATGCGAAACTCCACACTTCCCAGACAACGATGGCGGGTATAGCGGCGCTTCTCCGGCTGAGTAATGGGCTCGGCATTGCTGGACTGAGGAGGAGAAGGTGCTGCTCCCGCCCCAGCCGGGGGCGAAGGTTCGCTGAAAATCTGGGATTTCGCAGCATCAGGGACCGGTTTAATGCTCCAGATGTTTTTTCGGGGCTCCAGGGTGCGCACCCCGATGTGTCCGTGCTCTTTGCTTCCCGGCGCTCCCACCCACATAACGCGAAATTTGGCCGTCTTGCGTTTGTAGGTGATTTGAAGGATCTCGCCCGGCCCCTTCAGACATTCGATACCATCCACACGCGCCCCATAAAAGCTAGTATCTCTCGCGTAAGCCGTCTGTACAAAGGGATGTCCCTGCGCATCTCTTCCGCACACTTCGACCTTGAACCGCACCTGGGACCGCGTTTCCCGTCTGCCCTGCTTCAAAGCACACCCTGTCCATGCTGAGCTCATCGGCCGCTCAGCGCTTTCTGGACCCTACTTATAGGTCATGATTGAACCTTAGGAGCGCTAAAAGCCCAAGTTACCGACGTGTACTCCTCTAATTTCCCGAAGGTGTAGGGGAGTTCCATGTCCACTGAAATTAAAGGATTTACGCCCATCGGGGAAGGACTTTCCGGTTGGCCGCCGATTTCGTTGTGGGATGAATGAAGGTTGGAATCACACCGGCATCACGCTGTGGCCCTGCCTGACTGCCTTCTGCACCGCTAACATCTCCTGCAGCACAGTACGCAGACGCGTCAACTGCAGGGCGTTGGCGCCGTCGGACTTCGCCATCTTCGGGTTGTCGTGCACTTCCAGAAAGACGCCGTCCACTCCGGCAGCTACGGCGGCGCGCGCCAGGAGGGGGATGAACTCGGGTTGCCCGCCGCTGACCGCGCCCTCGCCGTTGCTGGCGGCGGAAGGCAGTTGCACCGAATGGGTGGCGTCGAACACCACCGGCGCAAACTCGCGCATCACGGCCAGCGAGCGCATGTCTACCACCAGGTTGTTATAGCCGAATGATGAGCCGCGTTCGGTCACAATTACCTGCTCATTTCCGGCGGCGCGGCATTTCTCCACCGCATGCCGCATGTCCCAGGGCGAAACGAACTGGCCCTTCTTGACATTTACCGCGCGGCCGGTCCGGGCGGCCGCCACCAGCAGGTCAGTCTGGCGGCAAAGGAAAGCGGGAATCTGGATGACGTCGGCAACCTCCGCCACCCGCTGCACGTCCACTGCTTCGTGAACATCGGTCAACACCGGCACATGGACCGTGCGCGTAATTTTGTTGAGAATGCGGAGACCCTCGTCCAGGCCCGGCCCGCGGTAACTCTTCCCCGAGGTGCGGTTAGCCTTGTCGTAGGAAGCTTTGAAGATATAAGGAAGCCGCAGGGCACGGGCCACGCCGGCGATGGACTCCGCCATTTTAATGGCGTGTTCTTCGCTTTCAATAACGCACGGTCCGGCGATGAGGAAGAGCTCGCCCCCGCCGACCGGCACATCACCGACTATGAACGGAGATTTCATCCGCTAGCAACCAAAAAACCTTTAACCACAAAGGACACGAAGGAAGAAATCAAGGGTAGAGATTCTCCTTCGTGAACCTTCGTGTCCTCTGTGGTGGATCTTATCGCCGGCCCACTTTCTCCGGCCGCAGGAACAGCTCCACTTCCGTACGCTCCTTCTGCTCCCGCCGCTGCACGCCATGCTGATAGGCCGCTCCCACGAATGCCTTAAACAGCGGATGCGGCTCCAGCGGCTTGGACTTGAACTCGGGATGGAACTGGCAGCCCAGGAAATACGGATGGCCGGGTATTTCCACCATCTCCACGTAGGTGCCGTCCGGGGTGGAGCCGGAAATGCGCAGTCCAGCGGCGGTCAGCGGGCCTTCATATTCGCGGTTGAATTCGTAGCGGTGGCGGTGGCGCTCGCTGATTTCCAGCTGCCCATATACTTTGTGCGCCAGCGTGCCGGGCTCGATTTTGCACGGCCACGCGCCCAGGCGCATGGTGCCGCCCAGTTCCTCCACCCCGCGCAGTTCGCGCAGCTTATAAATGACGCGGTGGGGCGTGGCGGGATCAAATTCGCTGGAGTTGGCGTCCTCCAGCCCGCAAACGTTGCGCGCGTACTCGATGCATGCCGTCTGCATGCCCAGGCAGATGCCGAAATACGGCACCTTCTTCTCCCGTGCGTAGCGGATTCCGTTCAGCATGCCGGCAATGCCGCGCTTGCCGAAGCCCCCGGGCACCAGGATGCCGTCGTAGTACTCCAGTTGCGCCTCGTAGCTGCGGTCGTCTTTGTCCTTGTTTTCCAGGCCCTCGGCTTCAATCCAGTTCACATTGATCTTCAAGTTGTGAGCCAGCGCTCCATGCACCAGCGCTTCCTTCAGCGACTTGTAGGAATCCTCGTACTCCACGTACTTGCCCACAATCCCAATGGTGACCTCGTCCTTGGGGTTGTAAACCCGGTGCACCAGCTCTTCCCAGGGGCGCAGGTCGCGCTCGCGCGCGCTAATGTGCAGGTATTTAAGCGCCAGCGTGTCCACTTCCTCGCGCGCGAACACCAGCGGCACTTCATAAATGGAGGCCACGTCCTTGGCGGTAATCACCGCCTCTTCCTCCACGTTGCAGAAGAGCGCGATCTTGGATTTGATTTCTTTGGATAGGAAGCGGTCAGTGCGGCATAGCAGAATGTCGGGCTGGATGCCCACGCTCAGCAGTTCCTTCACCGAGTGCTGCGTAGGTTTGGTCTTGAGCTCGCCGGCGGCGGCAATGAACGGAACCAGAGTGGTGTGCACGAACAGCGTGTTCTCGCGGCCCAGTTCCTGGCGCATCTGGCGGATGGCCTCGATGAAGGGCAGGGATTCGATATCGCCCACCGTGCCGCCAATCTCGATAATGGCCACATCCACGTCTTGCGAGATCTTCTTCATGGCCGCCTTGATCTCGTTGGTGACGTGGGGAATTACCTGCACCGTCTTGCCCAGGTAGTCGCCGCGGCGCTCCTTGGCAATAATCTGCTCGTAAATACGGCCGGTGGTCCAGTTGTTATCGCGGCTGAGGCGGGCGTGGGTGAAGCGCTCGTAGTGACCCAGGTCGAGGTCGGTTTCGGCGCCATCGTCAGTAACAAAGACTTCGCCGTGCTGGAAGGGCGACATGGTGCCCGGATCCACGTTCAGATACGGGTCCATCTTCTGCATGTTGACTTTGAGCCCGCGGCTTTCCAGCAGGCAGCCGATGGAGGCAGCCGCCAGGCCTTTGCCCAGTGAAGACACCACCCCGCCGGTCACGAAGATATACTTTGCCGAC
>DATEJK010000122.1:0-5328 GCA_035278025.1 Terriglobales bacterium
TGCAGGCGGCGCACGCCGATCCCGCGCCGGCTTTAAAATCCGCTACCTCCGTGGGTGAACCTCGCCGTTATGCGCTTAAGCACGCCTTGGTCTGCGCCCAAGCCGCGCTTTCTCTGCTCGCGCTGGTGGCCGCTGTGCTGATGGTGCGTTCCTTGTGGCGCGTGCAGGCTGTGGGCCCGGGATTCAATGCTGGACACGTTCTTGCAGTCACCTTCGATCTCGGCCAGCAGGGCTATAACGAAACCAGGGGCCGCCGGTTTCAAGCTGCCCTGCTGCGCGAAGCTTCCCATCTGCCAGGAGTAGAACGCGTCAGCCTCGCCGGTTATCTTCCTCTCAGCGACACTGACGAAAGCGATACCGAAATCCAGACCGCCGGCCGGCCCAAGCCGGTAGTCAGCATCGTCAGCCCCATTGCGCCCGGTTACTTCCACACCATGGACATTCCCCTGCTTGCGGGCCGCGACTTCGACTCCACCGACCAGAAGAGTTCCACCCCGGTCGTAATCGTCAATCGTTACCTGGCGCGTGAGTTGTGGCCGGGAGAGAACCCGATCGGCAAGATTGCCCACCTGAATGGTGCGCCGGGACACGATTGTCGCGTGGTGGGCGTAGCCGCCGACGGAAAGTACGAGACCCTGGGCGAGGATGCTACCGGGTTTATTTACCAGCCTGCGACTCAGTATTACTGGCCGCACATTAACCTGCTGCTGCGCACGGCCGGGCCGCCCCTCGCTTCTGCCGGCGCCATTCGCAAGATGGTGGCCGCGCTCGACCCAAATCTTTCTATCACCGGCGTTCGCGCCCTGAATGACTTTCTGAGTGTCGCGCTCTTGCCCGCCCGGCTGGCAGCTATCCTGCTGGGAAGCCTGGGGCTGTTGGCACTGGCTCTGGCAGCCATTGGAATCTACGGCGTAGTCTCCTTCGCGGTACACCAGCGCACCCGCGAAATCGGCATCCGCATGGCACTGGGCGCGGAAACGGGTAACGTCCTGCTGCTGGTGGTGCGCCAGGGAATCACACCGGCCCTGCTTGGCCTGGTCCTTGGCTTCGCCGCCGCCTTAGCCGCGGCTTCGATGCTCGGCGCCTTTCTTTATGGCATTCAGCCGCGCGATCCCGTCGCCTTCGCAACCTCCCTGCTGCTGCTGCTGGTTGCGGCACTAATCGCCGCTTATGTGCCCGCCCGGCGCGCCGCTCACGTTGATCCCGCCTCCGCACTGCGCTGGGAATAACCAATCAAAATTTCCCAAATCTGCCTAATCACAGACTGTGATGTCTCGGAAATAGCTTGTGGCGCTGAATGCTGTCAAGGGGCATCTCGGGTGTGCAGCAGGCTGAATGCTGAGTGCTACCGCCGCTTCAGGCAAAAAGAAAAAGGGAGGCAGGTGCCCCCCCTGTTTCACAACTGAAACCCTTAGTACAGTCGGAAATTCACTTCCACGTTGATCTGCACCGCTACCGGCTGCCCATCCTTCATGGCGGGTTCAAATTTCCAGTTGCGAACCGCCTCGATGGCTTTCTGGTCGAGGCCCATGCCCAGCGAGCGCGCCACCTTGATGTCGTGCGGCCGGCCATCCGGACCCACAATCAGCCACAGCACGCAGGTGCCCTGATATTTGGCCTTGCGCGCCTCTTCGGAGTACTCCGGATCAGGCGTATAGACCGCGCGCGGAGCGGAAACACCGCCGCCTACGCGGAAAACGCCGCCACCGATGCCACCCCCCCTGCCCGGACCAACTCCCGGCCCGGTGCCCGAACCTACGCCGCCGCCCGAACCAGAGCCGATACCGCCGCCAGAACCCGTGCCGTTGGAAGGTGGGCCTGCCGGAATAACAGCCTTAGGATCGCCGAAGTTGGGCAAGTTGTTCGCTGCCAGGTGCACCTGCGGCGGAACCACTACCGTTGGTTCCATGGTCAGCTTGGGATGGTCATTGCGCACAACCATGGCCGGCGGAGTAATCTGCTCCATCGCCAGCTTCGGCAGCTTGCCTTTCGGCGCCTGAAACTTGTCTCTATCTCCGCCACCGCCACCACCACCGATGGTATCGTTCTTCTTGCTCGACATCGGGGTATAAGGCGAGAGGGTGGGTGCGATCAAGGTAACGGTTTCATGCTTTTCCGCCTGCTTAACCACTCGGGCGCCGACAATCGAAACGGCCACAATGCCGCCGATCGCCAGGGCATGCAAGAACACCGAGCCGATCGCGCTCTTTTTCTTGTAGTTGTACTCGCCCCAGATCTCCTTTACAGGCACTGGTTTGGAGGTCAATTGCAAGGGCGGAAGCTTGGTCGGATGCCGCCACTCGTGGACGCTCTCCCGCAGGGTTTTCCACCACGGCCGGTCAAGCGTTTCCGATCTTAGAAGCAGGTTGAGTTCCGGCTCTGCCTGCGTCTCCTGCGTTGGGGGGACCATTACGTCATTTGCCATATGTTCGTCCCGGCTGGGTACCTCTCAGATGGGCAGGCTCACTGCCACCATTAAACGAGATGAGCACATGGAGTGCCAAGTTGCTTTCGCGATTCTGCGCGCTTCCCTCTTGCTTGCCGTTATTTACCCACAGCTTGGCACGCCTACGCCACCCAGATGTACTTTGAATACCCACAATTAGATGCCGGTATACCCAAAACGTCACTCAAAAAGAAAAACCTACCCTATTACCACGGATAACCGATTGGGGTCCATTTTGGGAAGGTGTCGGGAGGCGTTGGACTGCCGTTTCCCTGCTCCCTATAATGAAAGCACTTTAACACGGAGAGTCAAGCACGCGTGGCCCTGGAGCTGAAAGCTACCCTCAACTTGCCGAAGACCAATTTCGCCATGAAGGCGAACCTGCCCCAGAACGAGCCTAAAATGCTCTCCCGCTGGCAAGAGATGAGGGTGTATCAACGCCTGCGGCAGGCCCACGCCGGCACTCCTCTTTACATTCTCCACGATGGGCCTCCCTATGCCAACGGACCCATCCACTTAGGTACGGCCCTCAACAAGTTGCTGAAGGACTTCATCGTGAAGTCCAAAAACATGGCGGGATTCGATGCTCCTTACGTCCCCGGGTGGGACTGCCATGGCCTGCCCATTGAAATTAAAGTAGATGCCGAGCTGGGCGGTAAGAAGTTGACTATGCCGCCCCTGGCGGTCCGCCGCGAGTGCCGTAAGTACGCTGATAAGTATTTGGATTTACAGCGCAGTCAGTTTAAGCGCCTTGGGATTTTCGGCCGGTTTGAACAGCCTTACTCCACCATGACTCCGGAGTATGAGTCGGTGGTTCTAGCCACTTTTTATAAATTCTTCGAGAATGGCTTTGTCTACAAAGGCTTGCGCCCGGTTTACTGGTGCATCTTCGATGAGACCGCGCTGGCCGAGGCGGAGGTTGAGTATAAAGACCACACCAGTCCCAGCGTGTGGGTGAAATACCGCATGCAGTCCGACCCGCGCGACCTCGATCCCGGGCTCGCGGCTAAGCGCATTTTCGAGGGCAAGCCGGTTTTCACCATCATCTGGACCACTACCCCCTGGACCCTGCCGGCCTCTATGGCGGTGGCGTTCCATCCTCATGAGGAATATGTCGCGATCGAGGCGGGCGGCGAAATCTATATCGTGGCCGAGAGGCTGGCCCAAGTCACCGCCGAAAAGTGCGGCTTTCAGGATTGGAAAATTGTCGCCAAATTTCCCGGCGAAAAACTGGAGCATCTCTACTTCTACCATCCCTTCCTGCCGTGGGAGCGGCGCAAAATCCTAGGCGTGCTAGCCGACTACGTCACCATGGACCAGGGGACGGGCGTGGTCCATACCGCACCCTCGCATGGCGCTGAGGACTTTTATACCGGCCAGAAGTACAAGCTCGACCAGACCTGCAATGTGGATGGCGAAGGCCGCCTCCATAACGGCCTGCCGGAATACGACGGCAAGACCGTATTTGAAGCTAACCAGCCCATCATCGAACTGCTGAAGTCCCGGGCAGCATTGTTGCACACGGAGAAGCTGGAGCACTCCTATCCCCACTGCTGGCGCTGCCATAATCCCGTAATCTTCCGCGCCACCGAGCAGTGGTTCATCTCCATGGAAACGCCGATGGAAGGCGACACCCTGCGCGCGCGCGCGCTGGACGAGATCAAGAAAGTGCGATGGGACCCCGCCTGGGGCGAAGAGCGCATTTCCAACATGATCGCCACGCGGCCGGACTGGTGCATCTCCCGCCAGCGCGTGTGGGGTGTACCCATTGCTGTATTTCTCTGTTCCGGCTGCGGCCAGGCGCTGAATTCGCCCGAGGTCAATCGGGCGGTGGCGCGGATGGTGGCGCAAAAGGGTGTGGATGCCTGGTACACCGACGAAGCCGATGCTGTCGTGCCGCCGGGAACGCACTGTCCCGGCTGCGGCGGTTCCAAGTTCACCCGGGAGATGGACATTATTGATGTGTGGTTCGAATCCGGCTCCAGCTACCTGGTGGTGCAGGAGAAGGAGTCCTATCCCTGGCCTGCCGATCTTTATCTGGAGGGTGGCGACCAGCATCGCGGCTGGTTCCACTCTTCCCTGCTATGCGCCATCGGAGCGCGCAATTCGGCGCCCTACCGCGCCGTGGCCACCAATGGCTGGACCCTCGATGAGCAGGGCCGCGCCATGCATAAGTCGTTGGGCAATGACGTGGATCCGGTGGAGATCGCGGACCGCCTGGGAGGCGAAATCGTGCGCCTCTGGGTGGCCTCGGTGGATTTCCGTGAGGACGTGGTTGATTCCGAGCAACTGATGCAGCGGGTAGCGGAGAATTACCGCAAACTGCGTAACACCTTCCGCTATATCCTTGGGAACCTGCACGGCTTCGACCCGGCGCAGCATTCGGTTCCTTACGAGCAAATGGAAGCACTGGACCGTTACATGCTGCTGCAAGCCGCGGAACTTAATCACCAGGTGCGCGCCTGGTACGAGCGCTTCGAATTCCATAAGATCTACCAGCGCGTGAACCAGTTCTGCGTGGTGGACTTGAGCGCCTTTTACTTCGACGTGCTCAAGGACCGCCTGTATACCTACGCGCCCAACTCGCGCGGGCGGCGCTCCGCCCAGACCGCCATCTGGCGCATCGGCGAGGCCCTGGTTCGGCTGCTCGCCCCCATTCTCAGCTTTACCGCCGAGGAGGTCTGGGAACACATGCCCAAGCTGCCGGATCGGCGCGAAAGCGTGCACCTGGCGCTGTTTCTCGGCCAGCAGGAAATCCTTGGACCTGCGACGCCAAGCCGCAACGGTGAATCCAATGAGGAGCAGCTTCGTTCCGACTGGACCCTGCTGCGGGCAGTCCGCGATGAGGTACTCAAGGCGCTGGAAGCGGCCCGCAACCAGAA
>DATEJK010000123.1:0-39418 GCA_035278025.1 Terriglobales bacterium
CCGCCGCTGCGTACCCGTTGCACCGCTTCTCGGGCGTCGCGCAGGTACTCGAGATTGCGCTGCTCCCGGATGGCTTCCTCGCTGATGTTCAGCACGCTTCCCAGCACTACTTTGTGCAGGCGCACGACATCCAGTTCCGCCTGGCGCGGCGATACGGTTTCCAGGGCGGGGTGCTGGGCCCCGGGGTGGGCAAGAAAAAGGAATGCTTGCCGTTCAGTAACCGCCAGCATGGCGGTTTCGCCGGGCGAGGTGCGGGGAAGCAAAGCCAGGGGGTGGCCGGGGTCGAACTCCCGGCTTACGTCGCGAACCCCGTAAAAATAGCGGGCTGCCGCCACCATAGGGCCCGGCTCGAAGTTGGACAAGCCGAATACCAGGCGGTGAGTAGGCAGGATGAGCATTCCCGGGGAATGGGCGTTCACAAAGGTCATCATCACCCGCTCGTAGGCGGCATCGGGTGGCTGCTTGCCGGCGGCAGCGCGGCGTTCATTCCGGTAGTTGAGCGCGGTCTCATAGCGATGGTGGCCATCGGCGATAATCAGCTTCTGCTCGGCCATTTTGCGCCTGACCTGCTCAATAATTTCCGGGTTCGAAATTGGCCAGAGTTTATGCGCCACCCCGTATTCGTCGTTGACGCAGATTTCAGGTTCGCGCTGCGGAAAAAGCGTAACTTCCACCTGGCTGCCGGGATCGTTATACAGCACGAAGATTTGCCCAAAGTGGGCGCCAGTGGCCCGGAGCAGGTCAAGGCGGTCGGCCTTGGGCTTGGAAAGCGTCTGCTCGTGGCGGAAGACCACGCCCGCCGAGTAGTCCTCAATCTGGGCTAAGGCGATAAAGCTACGGCGTTCGTAGCGGCGGCCGGACACCCCAGGTGCGGTGAACTCCTGCGAGTAAGCATAAAGGGAGGGCTGCGAATCGTGGCGCAGGATGCCCTGACGGCGCCACTCGGAAAAATCGCGTGCGGCGCGGGTGTAGACGTTATTTCCCTGGCCGTCAGCGGATTCGCGTTTGCCCAGGATAATTCGCACCAGGTTGTAGGCACTGGCGTCGTAATAGCGCGCTTGCATGGAGGGCGTGATCTTGTCATAGGGTTGGGTCACAACCTGAGACAAGGAAACGCGAGCCGGGTCATAACGCAATGCCCGAAAAGGAAAGATTTTTGCCATGAGAATGTTGTGGTGCTTGGAATTGTAACAAGAGAAAAGAGGCAGAACCTTCCCCCACTTTCTACATCTCAAAGAGAGCGGCCACCTGTCGTCAAACGGGAGCCGACCTATGGTAGTATCGGCTCAAAAGAGGCTTCGTATGGCCCGCCCTCTGATCAGCGGGCTGTGGGCGCAACATTCCCCGGGTGGAGTTTTGAACCTGCCTGCCGTTCATCGTGATGCTTCCCACCAGCGTAAGGAACTGCGCCTGCTTGCCGCTGTGGCTGCCGTCTTTCTTGTCCTGTTCTTTTCCGCGCCCGGCCTGAGGGCTCAGACCGGAACCGCGGACGATGTTCATGTTGTGCCCCGGGTCAAGCCGCCGGCCGAACCCAAGAAGCCGCTCGTCAATCCGTCCCTGGATACGCACACCCGGCCTTTTCACGCCCGCGTGGATCTGGTCTTGGTTCCGGTCACCATTACTGACCCCATGAACCGACTGGTCACGGGCTTGGAGAAGGATAACTTCCAAGTCTTTGAAAATAAGGAGCGGCAGGCAATCCGCCATTTTTCCAGCGAGGATGCTCCCATTTCTCTGGGGGTGATTTTTGATGTCAGCGGGAGCATGAGCAACAAAATTGACCGCTCTAAGGAAGCGGTAGTGGAGTTCTTTAAGACCGCCAACCCTCAGGACGAGTTTTTCGTGGTGAGTTTTTCTGATGAGCCCGAGCTGCTCTCTGATTTCACCAGTTCGGTGGAGGATATCCAGAGCCGGCTGGTGCTGGCGGCGCCCAAAGGGCGTACAGCGCTGCTGGACGCCATCTATCTGGCGGTGGCCAAGTTACGCAACGCCAAATATGACCGTAAGGCTTTGCTGATTATCTCCGACGGAGGCGACAACCACAGCCGCTATACCGAAGGAGAAATTAGTTCCTTGATCAAGGAGGCCGACGTACAGATTTATGCCATCGGTCTGTTCGACCAGGTCGCCCGAACCGAGGAGGAACGGGTGGGCCCGGCCCTGTTGGCGGAGGTCACGGATGTGACTGGTGGGCGGACATTTACCATTGATAATCCTAATGAGCTGCCGGATGTCGCCACCAAAATCGGCATAGAGCTGCGCAACCAATATGTGCTGGGATACCGTCCAACCAAACCAGTGCACGATGGCAAATGGCATAAGATAAAGGTCAAGCTGGTTCCGCCTAAAGGATTGCCGCCTCTGCACGTGTATGCCAAAACGGGATACTATGCGCCGTCGGAGTAACTACTTCATTCTGCCCCTGTTGGTGCTTTGCCTGAGCCTTTGGACGTGGGCCCAGGCCGCCCCCAACACGGCTCCGCCTCCGAGCTCTACACCTCCCGCCCCGCCGCCCTCGCAGGCTCAGCCGCAGGCACAACAGGGAGGCACGGCCGGTCAGCAACAGCAGGGCCAGCCGTCCGGGCAAGCGCCCTCAGGGCAGTCGCCCGAGGGTGAGAACAACGGTGTTTACGTGTTCCGCAGCCAGGTGGAAGAGGTCATTCTCCACGCCACGGTTTATGACGACCACGACCATATGGTTACCACTCTGGATAAGAGCGCGTTTGAGATTTATGAGGATGGGGTGCTGCAGAAAATCACCTCCTTCCGGCGCGAAGACATCCCGGTGGCCGTGGGCATTGTAATTGACAATTCCGGGTCCATGCGCGACAAGCGTCCGGCGGTGAACCAGGCGGCGCTGAATTTTGTGCGCTCCAGCAACCCACAGGACGAGGTTTTCGTTGTCAACTTCAATGACGAGTACTACCTGGACCAGGACTTTACCTCCAATGTCCCCAGGCTGAGGGATGCCCTGGAAAAAATCGAGGCGCGGGGGGGAACTGCACTCTACGACGCCATTGTAGCCTCCGCCGACCACCTGAAGAAAAACGCGCGTCTGGAGAAGAAGGTTCTGCTGGTGGTGACTGACGGGGAAGATAACGCCAGCCGCGAGTCGCTGGAACAGGCAGTGCGCCGGCTGCAGGCCGAGAATGGGCCCACGGTTTACACCATTGGTTTGCTGGGCGGGGAAAGGCAGCGCCGCGCCCGCCGTGCCCTGGCCACCGTCGCTGAGGATACCGGAGGCGTGTCCTTTTTCCCCAAGGACCTGAGCGAGGTGGACCGCATCACCCAGGAAGTGGCCCACGATATTCGCAACCAGTACACCATTGGCTACCGGCCGACACGGCCTCAAAGCCAGGGCGGGTACCGGTCCATCAAGGTGGTGGCGCACGCCCACGGCTACAAGAAGCTGCAGGTGCGCACCCGCACCGGTTACTATGCCGGCAGCGAGCGGGCCTCCACCGCACGGTAGGAACGCGCCACCCCAGTGTGATCTCCATTACGACATGAGGCGCTATGCCCGGCTGGTCATTGACGCCATTCCGCCGCTCTCATACTCTGTAGCGTATCCATGAAAACCGCTGAAACCACCACCCGTCTGCGTGTGGCCGATGACATCACCAAACTCGTCGGCGAAACCCCCATGCTTCGCCTGCGCCGCCTCCTGCCCCGAGGCGCGGCCGAGGTCTATGCCAAGCTGGAGTATCTGAATCCGGGGGGCAGCGTGAAGGACCGCGCCGCCATCGGCATGATCCGGCGGGCGGAGGAGCAGGGACTGCTGCAGCGTGGCGCCACCATCATTGAGGCGACGGCGGGAAATACCGGGATCGGATTGGCGCTCATTGGGGTTAACCGCGGATATCGCGTGGCCTTGTTCGTGCCCCAACATTTCTCGGAGGAAAAAGTGGTGCTCATGCGCGCCCTCGGCGCCGAGGTCACTCGCACTCCCGACGCCGAGGGCATGGAAGGCGCCATTCGCCGCGCCCGCGCACTGGCGGCCCAGACTCCTAATTCCTTTCTTGCCGGCCAATTCGAAAATCAAGCCAATCCCGATTACCACTACCAGACCACGGCGCGCGAAATCTTCGAACAGATGGAAGGCCGGCTTGATGCCATCGTGCTCGGCGCGGGGACGGGTGGAACCTTCACCGGGGTGGCGCGTTTTCTCAAGGAGCGCCTGCCGGATCTCCGCGCCTATGCAGTGGAAAGCCAGGGTTCGGTGCTGGGCGGCGGTGCAGCAGGCGAATCGCACAAGGTGGAGGGCATCGGCGCCAGCTTCCTTCCCAAGACCTTTGACGGCCGTCTGGCCGATGAGGTCATCATGGTGCGCGATCCCCAGGCCTTCGCCATGGTGCGCCGTCTGGCCCGCGAGGAGGGCGTGCTGGCAGGCTCCAGCGGCGGCGCCGCGGTTCATGCCGCGGTGGAAGTCGCAGGCCGGCTGGGCTCGGGCAAACGCGTGGCCACCATCATTCCCGATTCCGCCGAGCGCTATATGTCGAAGAAGATCTTCGAGCAGGAGATGTAAATTTGCGGTGCAGGTCGCCGCGAGTTGCTTGTCATGTTGAGCGAGGGCGCGTGCCGAGTCGAAACACCCCTGCGCCACTGGAGCGGCCGAGCGGCATAAGGGAGTTTCCACCGCTCAATATCACCACCGCGAGGCGACGCATTTGGGGGAAAATCTCTGGGACGATTGTGCCGTTGCGAAGTTCATAGCGGTCCTTCGACTCCGCAGACCGATTCGCAAGCGCATCGGTTTGCAGCTCTCAGGATGACATCGGAATAGTTTTGTAGTTCTAATGGAAAGCCTCATGCCTAACCACAAAACAGGTTTTGCCACCCGCGCCATCCATGACGGCCAAGAGCCGGAGCCGCTGACCGGCGCGGTCAGCGTGCCCATCTACGCCACATCCACCTACGTGCAGGACGAACTGGGCAAGCCGCGCCAGGGATATGAATATGCCCGGGTCACCAATCCCACGCGTGACCGCCTGGAGGAAAATCTGGCCTCGCTGGAGGGCGGCATGGCCTCGCGAGTATTCGCCAGTGGAATGGCCGCCATCAACGCCCTCGCCACCTTGCTCAAGGCCGGCGACCATGTGGTTTGCGGCCACAACCTATACGGCGGCGTACCCCGGCTCTTCAACCAGATTCTGACCAACTACGGCCTGGAGTTCACTTACGTGGATACCTCGCGGCCGGAAGCGGTGGACAAGGCCATCCGCAGGAACACGAAGCTGGTGTACGTGGAAACGCCCACCAACCCGCTGATGAGTCTGACCGACATCGCCGCCATCAGCCGCATCTGCCGCAAGCGCGGGCCCCAGTTGGTGGTGGACAACACCTTTATGTCGCCTTACTTCCAGCAGCCCATCGCCCTGGGGGCGGATATGGTGGTGCACTCCACCACCAAATTTCTGAACGGTCACAGCGACGGACTGGGCGGGGTGGTGGTGTGCACGCGCAAGGAGCAGGCCGAGCGGCTGGCCTTCATCCAAAAATCGGCGGGAGCGATCATGTCCCCCTTCGAATGCTGGCTGGTGCTGCGCGGCGTGAAGACTTTAGCGGTGCGCATGGAGCAGCACGACCGCAACGGCGGTGTGGTGGCGGAATTCCTCGCCGGCCACAAAAAGGTCAAAGCGGTCTTCTATCCCGGCCTTCCCGACCATCCGCAACATGAATTGGCCAAGCGGCAGATGTCGGGTTTTGGCTCCATGATCACCTTCGAAACCGGCTCCCTGGGCAATGCCAAGAAAATGTTGCGCAAGGTGCGGGTGTGTTCGCTGGGCGAATCGCTGGGCGGAGTGGAAACCCTCATTTCCCATCCCGCCACCATGACCCATGCCGCCCTGGGAGAGAAGGGAAGAAAGGCCATTGGAATCACCGACGGCATGGTGCGCATCTCGGTGGGTATTGAAGACGTGGACGACATCATTGCCGACCTGGAGCAGGCGCTGGCCGCGATTTAAGCTCTAGACGGCGAAGCGGGCTCCCTTGTCGCCCCACCCTTCAGGGTGCTGGTGCGAGTCTCCAGTCGCCGCCGAAGTCTCCAGCGCGCCAGGTGCCGGACGTTCCGTTCGTGGTCGCCGCCCGCAGCATTTCGCTGAAGCTCTTGCTGTCCAGTCCCGGCTGGGTGGCAGCCCAGGTTCCTGAATAAGCCCGGCCGCGAAGAATACGCGCGTGCCACGTTCCCTTCCATCCCGCGCCGCTTTTCTGCGCCGACCAGGTCCCCTGCAGCACGACGTCGTTGCGCTCGTTGAGCAGGATCCATGAACCCGCGGCCGTGTTGGGCGTGCGCGAGGAAACGCGCGCGCTCCACTTCCCGCGGTAAAGGACCGGTCCGGCAGAGGCGGTAAAGGCGCCCTGCAGAACCGGCGCCGCACCCTGTCCTAAGGCAGCGGAACTGAAGACTAGAACTGCTGCCGCCAGCGTGAGTCTAATAGGCACGGCGGCTTACTCGCAGTTGATCATCCAGGGGGTGCCGAACTGATCTGAGAGCATGCCGAAACGCTGCGCCCAGAAGGTTTTTTCCAGAGGCATGGTCACTTTTCCCTTGTCGGCGAGCGCCTTGAATACGCGCTCGGCCTCGGCGGGATCTTTGATGCTGATGTTTACACGAAACCCCTGGGGCTGATTGTAGTGGCCCGGAGGCACGTCGCTGCCCATCAGCACCTGGTCGCCAACGGACATGCGGACGTGCATGATTTTTTTGCGCCATTCCGGCGGCACATGTTCGGCGGCGGGCGTGCCTTCGTGCGGAAAAATCGCTTCAATTTTGCCGCCTAGAACCTTCTCGTAAAACTTGAATGCTTCTTCGCATTGCCCATTGAAGTGCAGGTAAGAATTCAGTTGCATAGGGTTCCTTCTCTTCGTGCGTCAGTAATATTATTGAGGTCCAAGGAGTTCAAAGTTACTTGGAGGCACCCGGCTTTAGCCGGGTAATATCGGGCTCCTTCTCTCATTTTCCCAACGGGCTTCAGTCCGCGAAAAATATTCTCGGGCTGAAGCCCGATCTTCCTTAGTAGCTGCTTTGTGCGGCTGAAGCCGCACGCTTCGAGCTAGCCTCCTGCTATGGCGCCGATCACGTAGAAGGGCTCCTTGCCGGAGACAATCGCCTCGGGCAGCGGCGCGTCCGGGGACTCGAGCGACCAATCTTCCTGGCAGGCAAAAAAGCGCAGGAAGGG
The DNA here is from genome assembly GCA_035278025.1 of Terriglobales bacterium. GTDB lineage: Bacteria > Acidobacteriota > Terriglobia > Terriglobales > Acidobacteriaceae > JAICWP01. The sequence goes on from DATEJK010000123.1 coordinate 7,182, forward strand.
ACGCCGCTGCTGGGTCACGTGGTCCCGGATAGTGCCGCACAGCATGGGAAAGCGGGTTTCCAGCGCGTCCAGAATGGAGCGCTGCGTCACCGGTGCAGCGACTTCAAGCTCCACCTCGTAACCCACTTTGGCCATGGTGCGTAAATGCTGCGGAAGCACAACCCGGATCATGATAGCGTCTGCACCTCCACGGAGAGCACGGGCGGCAGGTCGCGCACAATAGGCGCCCAGGTGTCGCCCGCGTCAGCCGAACAGTACACCTGCCCGCCGGTGGTGCCGAAATAAATCCCGCATTTATCGAGCGAATCCACCGCCATGGCATCGCGCAGCACGTTCAGGTAGCAGTTGCTCTGCGGCAAGCCTTTCGTCAATGCTTCCCATTCGTTGCCACCGCTACGACTGCGATAAACGCGCAGCTTGCCCTCGGGCGGGTAGTGTTCGGAATCACTCTTGATGGGCACCACGTAGATGGTTTCCGGCTCGTGCGCGTGCACGTCAATAACGAAGCCGAAATCAGTGGGCAGGTTGCCGCTAACCTCCCGCCAGTTCTCGCCGGCATCGTCACTGCGCATCACGTCCCAGTGCTTCTGCATGAACAGCGTGTTGGGTCGCGAGGGATTCATGGCCACGTGATGGACGCAGTGGCCGATCTCGGCATCCTGGTCGGGCAAAAATTGCGAGCGCAGACCGCGGTTGATGGGCTTCCAGGTTTTGCCGCCATCGTCGGTTCGGAAAGCTCCAGCCGCCGAGATGGCAATATAAATCCGTTTCGGGTCTTTCTTGTCCAGAAGGATGGTGTGTAAGCACATTCCGCCCGCGCCGGGCTGCCACTTGGGGCCGGTGCCGTGGCCGCGCAGGCCGGGAAGCTCCTGCCAGCTATGCGCTCCGTCCGTAGTGCGGAAAATCGCGGCGTCTTCCACCCCCGCGTAAACCATGTCCGGATCGCTGTAGGAAGGCTCCAGGTGCCACACCCGTTTGAACTCCCATGGATGTTGCGTGCCGTCATACCATTGGTGGGTGGTGAGCGGTTTGCCGGCTGGAGAGGTGTCGTAGACGAATTTGTTGCTCTCCCCCTGCGGCCAGCCTCTCGCGTCTTTGGTGACGCCACCGCCCGGCGTCTCCCAGGTCTTACCGCCATCGTTGGAACGCTGGATCACCTGCCCGAACCAGCCACTGGTCTGCGAGGCATAAAGCCGGTTGGGGTCGGCGGGCGATCCTTTCATGTGATAAACCTCCCAGCCCGCGAAGTGTGGGCCGCTGACCTCCCATTTATCGCGCTTGCCATCCGCCGTCAGGGTAAATCCGCCCTTGCGTGTCCCCACCAGCACTCGTACTTTACTCATCCTTCTCTCCTTCTTAGTTGGTGATCAGAGCATTGCGCGCTGAATCCGGTTTAGTCATCAATGGCCTGATAGGCCGAGGTCCAAAAATCCAGGCAAACATCAGGAGGACTGGGCGAAGTCCACGCGCGCTGGGTTAACAGGATACCTGCCAATTCTTTCTTGGGATCGGAATACCAGGAAGTGCCCAGACCTCCATCCCAGCCAAATGTGCCCACCGAGCGGAAATCCTCCTGCTTGGTTACCACCGACATGCAGAATCCCCAGCCATGATTGTCAAAATAGCCGGCGACCAAGCCGGATACGGCCTTCTCCCGGTTCGTGAGCTGGTCGCTGGTCATGAGCTCCACCGAAGGCCGGGAGAGAATGCGCTGCTTCCCGTAGGTGCCCCGGTTCAGCATCATCTGGCCGAAGGCAAGGTAATCGTCGGCGGTAGAGACCATACCTCCAGCGCCCGAGGGGAAAGCCGGCGGACGGCTCCACTGGCCTCCTTTGGCCTGGTCATAGACTTCAAGGTTCCGGCTCCCAAAACCGGTCCAGTAGCTGGTTGTGAAACGACTCAGCTTTTCCGCCGGCACGTGGAAGCCGGTATCTTTCATGCCCAGTGGTTCAAAGATGCGTTCGCGCAGGAAGGCTTCGAAAGGCTGGCTGGAGGCGCGAGCCACCAGCACGCTCAACACATCTGCGCCGGTGTTGTACATCCACCGCTCGCCCGGCTGGTGCATCAGGGGCAGCGTTCCCAGGCGGCGCATCCATTCATCGGGCGCGGGCATGAGCGCGGGATTTGGCGGCCCCTGACCGAGTTGCAGTTTGTCCATCGCCTGTTGAATGGGGTAGGTTCCCGGCGGTGCCATAACGATACCCCATCCCAGGCGGAAGGTGAGCAGGTCGCGCACGGTGATAGGGCGCTTGGCGGGCACAGTGTCATCGAGCGGCCCATCCGGCCGCTTCAGCACCTTGCGATTGGCCAGCTCGGGCAACAGTCGGTCAACCGGTTCGTCCAGCCGCAGCTTGCAAGCTTCCACCAGAATCATGGTGGCGGCGGCGGTGACCGGCTTGCTCATCGAGGCAATGCGGAAAATGGTATCGCGCTGGACGGAGATACTGCCCCCGAAGGCGGTTGCGCCCAGAGCGTCGCAGTGTACCTCGCCCCTTCGGCTCACCAGCGCCACCATGCCGGGTATTTCCTTGCGCTCAACGTACCCGTTCAGGACTTCGTGCATTCTGTCCAATCGTGCCTGCGAAAATCCTCCCCCGCTCATGGCTGCCTTCTTCGTTGCCCCCTGGTGTGAAATTTTCGACAGCCTCGGTGCCGTGCCGCCGGCCATACTCGCCGGCCCCAGCAACGTCGCGGAAGCAGCCGCGGTTTTCAGGAAGTTTCGCCGGTCGAGTTCAGACATCTTCGCCTTGGTCTCCAGTTAAGTGCTGCCGCTTCTTGCGGTTCAGGTTTCTCTTTTTGGCCTAGGGCGGACCGCGCCGGCGGAACTCCCTGAAAGCCAGGGCAAAAGCGGAGTCAGATCCCTCTGTTCCCAGCGCCGCCGCACCTCGATCAGGATTTGCTCGCGATGGGCGGCCATATCTTCGATAATGGCGCAGGGCGCGTCCGCTTCTGCGTGCCGCGAGCCCCAAATGAGCAAATCCAGCAGCACCGCAGCCAGGTCAATGCCTTTTTCGGTAAGGCGGTAGTTCACGCGCCGCCGGTCCTCTTTTTCCCTTTCCTCGCTGATAATCCCGGCTGCTTCCAGCTTGTGCAGGCGGTCGGCTAGTATATTGGTGGCAATACCTTCGCCTGAACCCTCGAAATCCTTGAACGTGCGAAGGCCGCGAACCATAAGGTCACGGATGATCAGCAGCGACCAGCGGTCTCCAAAAATTTCCAGGGAGATGCTTACCGGGCAACCGGAACGACGTCTTAGCTTAGGCTTGCCACCCACCTTGCGGACACCATAGCAAGATAACTTGCAAAATGCAAGTGATGGCGCTTGTGAAAATAAATGTAGCCAGCGGGCATGGATCGGCGAGTCCTATGGTGCGCGAAATCCACTCTGAAAGCGACTAAAATGGTCGTACAAGCCTTGGGGGATATATGCCTGCATTGCGCGACATTGTGGACCGGAACGTCGCTGAAGCCGCCCCCGAACTCTATGAAAAGCTCGATCGCGACCGGGTGCGATGTTTCTCCTGCGGACACTGCTGCCCCATTCCGGAGGGCCAGCGGGGCGTTTGCAAGGTACGGTTCAATCGCGCCGGCAAACTCTACGTGCCCTGGGGCTACGTGGGCTGTGTGCAGTGCGATCCCATTGAGAAGAAGCCGTTTTTCCACGTTGCCCCCGGCGCCCTGGCTTATAGCTTCGGCATGCTGGGCTGCGACCTGCACTGCTCTTACTGTCAGAACTGGGTGACCTCGCAGGCCCTGCGCGATCCGGAGGCGGTCAGCGCGCCCCTGGGCGCGACTCCCCAAATGCTGGTGGAGGAAGCGCTTCGTTACGGCGCCAAGGCCCTGGTCAGCACCTACAACGAGCCCCTGATCACTTCGGAATGGGCGGTAGCCGTATTCCGGGAGGCGCGTGCGGCTGGACTGATGACCGGTTTTGTCTCCAACGGAAATGGCACCTCGCAAGTGCTGGAATACCTTCGGCTTTGGGTGGATCTATACAAGGTTGACCTGAAGAGCTTCAATGACCGTCACTACCACGAACTCGGTGGCCGGATTGGGCCTATCCTGGAGACCATCCAGCGGCTGTATGAAATGGGTCTGTGGGTGGAAATTGTCACCCTGCTCATCCCCGGTTTCAACGATTCCGAGGATGAATTGACGCACTTAAGCGAGTTTTTGGCCGGAATTTCCCCCTATATACCCTGGCATGTAACGGCCTTTCACCAGGACTACAAAATGGAGGACCCGCGCAATACCACGGCGGAAGACTTGCTGCGAGCGGCAGAAATCGGCAGAAGGGCGGGCCTGCGGTATATTTACGCCGGCAATCTGCCGGGGGCAGTCGGCGGCCTGGAAAACACGTGCTGCCATAACTGCGGCAAGCTGCTGGTGGAGCGCTACGGCTACCTTATCCGCGGGTATCATCTTACTGCCGAAGGCTCTTGCCCCCAGTGCGGTATCTCCATTCCGGGAAGATGGAGGAGCCGGTTTGAACGGCAGGCGACAGCCTTTCCCTTCGCGGCGCGACTTCCACGCCGTTCCGGCGTGGAGGCGTAAGCCTCTTCCAGTTGCCCGGCTGGCGCGGGCAGTGTAGTGTAGGGCGGCCCCAAGACTTGAAAGGGGTTCAATCGCTGACGCAGCAAAGTGCGGTCATGAGCGTAAAACGCATCAGTCCGGAAGAAACCCAGCAACTGCTGGAGAAAGATCCCGAGTACATCTACCTGGATGTGCGCACGGTGCAGGAATTCGATGCCGGCCACGTTCCCGGAGCCAAGAACATCCCGCTGATGGAACCGGCGATGGGGCGCATGCACTTGAATCCGCAGTTCGTGGAAATCGTAGAGGCCAACTTCGGCAAAAACGCGAAGATGATCGTTGGCTGCCAAGTGGGAGGACGGTCGCTCAAAGCGGCGGAGATGCTGCAGAACGCCGGCTTCACCCGGGTGCTGGAAATGCGCGGCGGGTTCGGCGGGGAAAGCGACGCGAGCGGCCACCTGGTTTTCCCCGGGTGGGCCCCGCGCGGGTTGCCTGTGAGCCACGAGAGCGCTCCCGATGACCGCTATGAAACTCTCTCCAAGGGTGGAGCTACGTAGCCGGGGCTGTCCTTGTCCAGGAGTCGTCCCGCGGGATCTGGCTTGCGGCGACGAGGAATCTGAAGCGCAGTTAAAAACGGGAGCCGCAACGGCTCCCGTTTCACCTTAAAGCATGGCTTCAGGCTGCTTTGCCCGCCCTGGTCTCGCTGGTTTTACCCTCGATGGCTCGTCTGCCAGCACCTACCTGAATCTGCTTCGGCTTGGCTTCCGCGCGCTTGGGCATGGAGATGGTCAGCACGCCTTTGTCGTAGTTCGCGTTGATGTTGTCGGTGTCCACAATACTGGGCAGCGCGAAAGAGCGGACGAAGGTGCCGTACTGCCGCTCGACGCGACGGAAATTCTCTTCTTTTTCTTCCTTCTCGAATTTACGCTCGCCTTTGATAATCAGGTTGTTGTTTTCCACCCGGATGTCGAGGTCTTTTTCGTCAATGCCGGGAACTTCGAGTTTCAGGGTAACGTGGTTTTCGTCTTCGTAAACGTCCGCAAGAGGAGCGAAAGCGCCGGTCGAGAGCCCCTCTTCGCGTGTGGGAGAGTAGGCATCCTGAAAAAGCCGGTTCATCCGGTCCTGGATTGTCGAGAGCTCCCGGAATGGATCCCAGCGAGTCAACATTGCCATAACGAACCTCCTAGTTGGATTTTTTTGTTGGGATAATTCCCTTTATAGACTGGGGGCAGAGGTCATTCAACTTGGGACGCAGAACGCACCCGTTAATTTGAGAAGGGGATGGCGGGCACAAGTTGTCCACCGACCCTGTGGATAATTCTTTTTACCTTGACAGGCATTACCGGGCAGAAGAACAAGTTACGTTCCACGTCAGGAACGAAGCTGAGTGTACAATCGGCGTTTTGAAAGAAACGCTTGCAGGAACGGTGCGGATGAGCATGAAAATAAAACTTGCGGAGTTGCTGGCAGTGTTGCTGGTGGTTTGCGGCGGTGCCGAGGGACAGGTGTCGCCGGCGCAGGAGATCAGTTGCGCCGCCCAGCAGGCGGGCAAGCCGGACAGGTTTGAAATTTCCTTCCCGGCATCAGCCCATTCCGGCGCCATCACCGGCCGGGTGTTTGTGGTGCTGGCGCGGCAACCTGATCCAGACCCGCGGCTTCAGATCGGCTCCTGGACGGAACGCACGCCCTACTTTGGCGAGGACGTCCGCGAACTCGCGCCCGGGGACGCGGCGGTTATCAACGCGGGCACTCTAGGTTTTCCTTTTAAGAGCGTGTGCGGAGTTGCCCCCGGCGATTATTACATTGAGGCCCTGTTGAACGTGTACACGGAATTCCAGCGCGCCGATGGGCACACCATCTGGGCGCACATGGATCAGTGGGAAGGGCAGCAGTTCAATCGCTCGCCGGGCAACTTATACAGCGACGTGCAGAAGGTTCACATTGATCCGGCAGCCGGATTCGATGTGAAGCTCAGCCTCGACCATGTGATCCCACCCGTGCACATGCCGCCCGACACCCCGCAGGTGAAGCACATCAAGCTGCAGAGCCAGTTGCTGACCCGGTTCTGGGGGCACCCGTTCTATATTGGCGCTACGGTGCTGCTGCCCAAAGGCTATGAAAGTCATCCTGATGTGCGTTATCCCGTCATTTACATCCAGGACCACTTCAACCTGCAGCCGCCGTTTTATTTCAGCACCACGCCCAGCGGTCATGACGCCGGAATTGTGGCTTATCTCCAATCCGTCGGGGTAACCCACTGGCTGAACGGCTACGATTTTCAGAAGGCGTGGAACTCACCCGACTTTCCGCGCATGATCGCGGTCACCTTCCAGCATCCCACGCCCTATTTTGACGACTCCTACGCGGTGAATTCGGTCAACAACGGTCCCTACGGCGACGCACTGCTCAAGGAACTGGTTCCGTATCTGGAGGAGCACTTCCGCCTGTCGCGCAAGCCAAATGAGCGGGTGCTGACGGGCGGTTCCACCGGGGGATGGGAGTCGCTCGCTCTGCAGGTATTTCACCCTGATTTCTTTGGCGGCACTTGGACTTTTTATCCCGATCCCATTGATTTCCACCGCTATCAGCTGGTGAACATCTACCAGGATGACAATGCCTTCCTGGTGCCGGGCTTCGACCCGCCGATGCCGGAGAGGCCGCTGGAGCGCACCGTCGAAGGACAGGTGACCTTTACCAACCGGGAGATGAGCCTGATGGAAGAAGTGCTGGGCACGCACGGGCGCTCCGGGCAGCAGCTGGAGGCCTGGGAGGCGGTTTACGGGCCGGTGGGGGACGACGGTTATCCCACGCCACTGTGGAACAAGCTTACCGGCGAGATTGACCATAACGCAGCCGATTACATGCGGGACCACGGTTACGACCTGCGCTACTACCTGCAGAGAAACTGGGCCAAACTCGGGCCCCAGCTGGCGGGGAAGATTCATATCTATGTCGGCGACATGGACAACTATTACTTGAACCTAGCGGTCTACAAAATGGAGGACTTCCTGAAGGGCACCAAGAACCCCTATTACGCCGGGTCATTCGTTTATGGACGGCCCATGAAGGGGCACGGCTGGTCGCCCTTGGACAACGCGCAGCTGGTGCGCGCCATGGCCAGCTACATCGCGAAGCACGCCGCCAAGGGAGAGGATACGACGGCGTGGCATTACAAATAGCAGTCAGGAATTAACCAGGAAGCACTCGCGGCGGAGAGAAAATGATGAGAGAGATGGTTTTGCGGGCTCTGGTGGTTGGAGTCCTGGCCTTGTTCCCAATCGGGTTATTACCCGCCGAAGGCGCGGGAAAAGATACGGCTACGACAATGACCTGGCCAACGAGGGGTTGGCAGAAGGCAACGCCGGCCAGCGCCGGCCTCGACGAAAAGGCCCTGGCGAGTTTTGATGCGGACTTGGCACGCGGCAAGTACATGCTGGTTGACAGCTTCCAGGTGTTTCGCTGTGGAGAGGAAGTCTACGCGCGCAAATATGCTCACGACTACGGCCAAATCTACGGTAAAGAAGCCAGGAGCAAAGGGCCGCTGAACGCACGCCTGACCGGGCGCTACAACTATTTTGATCCCAACTGGCACCCTTACTACCACGGCAGTGACCTGCACAGCATGCAATCGGTCAGCAAAACAATTACGTCCGCGATCTTCGGCGTGGCCATCACGCGCGGCGATTTCAAAGCCGGGTTGGACACTCCTGCGCTGAAGTTCTTCAATGTGGCGAAGGTGAAGAACGTGGATGACCGCAAGCGGCGGATGACGCTCAAGGACGTTCTCACCATGACCACGGGCCTGAAGTGGAATGAGGAGGTCCCCTACGACGACCCGCGCAGCGACTCAAGCCTGATGGAGGCTACCGATGACTGGGTGCAATACGTGATTGATAAGCCCATGGCGGAGGAGCCGGGGAAGGTTTTCAACTACAGCAGCGGAGCTACGGAGCTGCTGGCCTACATCTTCCAGAAAGAGACCGGGCAGGATATCGATGCCTACGGGCAGAAGTATCTGTTCGCTCCGCTGGGGATAAAGCATCACTGGAAACGAACTTACCTGGGAGTGGTGGATACTGAAGGCGGGCTTTATCTGAATGGAGAGGATCTGGCGAAGATCGGCTACCTCTATCTGCACGGAGGATTGTGGGACGGCAAACAAATCGTCTCCAAAGAGTGGGTCATGGAATCGCTTACTCCTTACATCAAGGCGGAGGAGAACTTCCAGTATGGGTTTAAGTGGTGGCTGTATCCGCTGAAAGGGAAGTTTGTATGGATGGCGCAAGGGTTCGGCGGCCAAAGGCTGATGGTTTTCCCGGAGGAGGATCTGATCGCTGTTTTCACCGGGTGGGAGATTCTCAAAGATCCGGCTCCGACCAAGGATTTAGTTGACCGCCTGCTGCCTGCGGTGAAGGAAAGTGCGTGCGGCCGGTGACAGGCTGTCAGTAGCAGGCTGACGGGACAAGCTGTTCCTGGCTGAATGCTGAGTGCTTAATCTACGAGGATGAATGCCTATGCCATATTTGCTGAAAACGGAGCCTTCGGAATATTCCTTCGCTAACCTGGAGCACGACCAATCCACGGTTTGGGATGGCGTGACAAATCCCGTGGCCCTGAAAAACCTGCGCGGCATGAAGCCCGGAGACAGGTTGATCATCTATCACACGGGCGAGGAGCGGCGTACAGTGGGCACGGCGATGGTGGTCTCGGTAGATACCGCGGATTCCAAGAATCCACGAGTTACGATTCGCGCCGGCAAAAAGCTGAATCCGGCCACGCTGGCGGAGATCAAGGCTAACCAGCTCTTCGGGGATTCGCCCCTGCTGCGCCAGGGCAGGCTCTCGGTGGTGCCGCTTAGCGAGGCGCAATACAAGTTCCTGGCTGAGCGCTGAAGGAAGCGACGCCGCAGTCGCGCATTCGGTCCCAACCTCCGTGCGCAATTTCCCGCACCCGCATAATCGTACCCTGGAACCAGCAATGTCACTTACCCTTCCACAGCAGGGAAGTTTACTTTCACGCTTCCCAGCATCTGCGGTTCTTCCGAACAACAGATTGGGGCCATCAGTTAAGGAGTCAAGTATGGGACTGTTCAAGCCTCGCCCGGAGCTGAGTTTCCTGCGCCTGCAGAAAGCGGTGTTTTGCGCTGAGTGCGAGCTGATCCACGAAAATAATACGGCGAACTGCCTGGCCTGCGGCAGCAGCGCCTTGCTCAGCGTGTCCCGAATCTTCGGAGGAGAACTGGGACGGCAGCCTCGCGCCACTCTGCTACAGGATGCGGCCATGGAGCGCCTGGTGCGGGAGCTTATAGAATCGGTACCGCCATCGCCGGAACTGGCGCAGCAATTGCCAATTGCCGCCTGCAGCGGTCAGGAGGAGCAGGTGGCGGCATTGGAGTTGCCCTTGGCGCCCGCACAACTGGACCTGGAGCCGGCCATCTCGGTAATCGCTGAAAGGGCACAATCCCTGACCGGAGCGAGCGGCAGCGCCATCGGCCTGCAATGGGGCCAGGAAGTGGTGTGCAGCGCGCGCGCCGGCCGCACCGCGCCGGACCTGGGAGTGCGCCTGCAAGCCGATTCCGGCTTGTCGGGCGAATGCCTGCGCAGCGGCCAAATCCTGCGCTGCGACGATACCGAAGACCATCCCAACGTGGAACGCAGCGTGGCCCGGCGGCTGGGCGTGCGCTCCATTCTGGTAGCCCCGCTGCAGCATTTCCGCAGGACCTTGGGCATCTTTGAAGTGCTCTCCACCGAGGCTTTCGCCTTCGACGACCTGGCGGTAGCCAACCTGCAAATGCTGGCAGGATTCATGGTGGCTGCCATCGCCCGGGCCGCGGGCATGCCGGCGATGAGAAAGCAGCTCTAGCTGCCAAGACCGCAGATGATGTGGCGGGCGCCCCGCCCCCATACAGGCTCTTGCCCGCTGCAACGTGAACCTTCACATCGTGCCCGGGCTCAGCAACCAACCAGGAAAGGATCAGTTCCGCGCACCGGAAAGCATTGTGCCGGCCATAAAGATTTGCGCTTGGGTCCCGGCGTCAAAAAATCGTAAGATGTAAGCGAGAGCTCAGGTTCAAGTTCATGCTTGTGGAACGGCGCCGTCGTTTACGCCACAAAGCGCACAGCCCTGCCTACGCCAGCATCGGCAGCGGAGTCGGGGGCGTGGTGCTGGACGCGAATGATACTGGCGCAGCCATTGAGAGCGTTGCCCGCCTCCTGCCCCACTCCTTCGTTGATCTGCGCCTGGATCTACTGGACACGCACGGTTCCGCGGTCACGCCAGCGCGGGTGGCGTGGTGCGACGAGAGCGGCCGGCTTGGGCTGGAGTTTCTGAACCTGACCGGCGAATCCCGCCGCCAGTTGCAGCAGTGGCTGTTGCTGAACGCGCTGCTGGCCACCGAAAACGCCGTTCGCTTGAAGCAGGCCGGGCCAGTTGTGCCGGAGCCGCCCACAGCGGCGGCGGACGGCGACTCCGTTTTTCGGCAGGTTGCCGAGCGCGCCCTGGCCTGTACGGAAGGGCATGGAGCGGCCCTGGCGCTGGCCGACGGCGAGGCCATCGTTTGCCGAGCAACGGCGGGAGAAATAGCGCCGCCACCGGGAGCCAGGCTGGACACGCAATCAGGCATTTCTGGAGCTTGTGTGCGCAGCGGCCGCTGGTTGCGCTGCGACGACCCCCGGCTGGATCCGCATGTTGACCGCGAGAGTTGCCAGGCACTGGGCATCAATTCCGTGTTAGCCGTTCCTATTGGCGAACGGGGAGAAATTCTGGGGCTGATTGAAGTTTTCTCCCGCTCGCCTTACGCTTTCAAGGAAGAGCATTGCTCCGCATTGCTGGAATTGGCGAAAACGGTGGCGCAATGGCTGCGGCCGGAACCTGTCAAAGTTGCGCCCCCGGCTAAGGCGCCGGAAACCAAGGAACAGCCGGCGGCGCCTGCGCCAATCATCGCTCCGGCTGCGTCAACCGCGGCCAACCAAAGTCTTGACGCAATACCAGCCGTGCCGGCCAGCAGCACCGCACCCGCGGAAGACAACTCACCCAGTGGCGGCGGAGAACGTGTGGTTCTGGTGGCCTTATTGGCGGTGCTTACGATTCTGGGTTTGTGGTTCCTGCTGGGCAGGGGAACAGCGGGAACTAAGGACGTGGATGCGGCAGAAACGCCGCCTGCGGTCACCCCAGCACCACAGCAGGCGGCGCAGGCGGGTCAGGATAATTCCGGCCTGGCGGCGGCTTCAGGCACGCCCGAGTTGCCCGCTTCCGTGCAGCACCTGCGCCGGCAAGCGGTAGCCGGGGACTCGGAAGCGGCATTCGAACTGGGAGCCCGCTACGCCAGTGGAGAGGACGCGCCGCAGAATTACGCCGAGGCGGTGAAGTGGTTTACCCACGCCGCCAACGGCGGCCAGGTGCTGGCGGCGGCCACTCTGGGAGCTTATTACTGGGCAGGGCGAGGAGTAGCTCAGGACGACATCACCGCTTACATGTGGTCCGCGATTGCAAAAGAGGGAGGCGACGAAGCCAGCAAATATCGGCTGGCCATTCTGCGCGCTCGCATGACCGCCGCCCAAATCTCCGAGGCCGAACAACTCGCTTCCGCTTGGCGGCAAACCCACCTCCACCAGCGTTCGGCGGTCAAAATCACATCCCAACCGTAATCAACTGTATTGGTCTAGGGCACGCTGGGACTGATCGGAGCCTTGCTGCCTCCGCGGGAGAGCGCCAGAGCAAGACCCACACCGCCTGCCGCAGCCGCTCCCAACGCGATTGCCGCGATCTTTCCTTTACTCAGGCTAACGGGCTTGGAAGCAGGCACCGGAGGTTGATCAGCGGCGGCGGGCATAGGGCAATCGTTGGTGGAGTTGAAGCTGATGAGGTTGCCGGCGTGTACGCTGGTAGTTTGCACCCCATCGTTTACGTTGATACTGCCTTCCCGAGTGGCGATTTCCAGCTTGCCGCTGGCGCGCGTGATCTCGTACTTGGCGACGTCACCCTGGGGGGTAACCGTGAGGTTGGCCACGCGCGATGACATGCGGTTAACCACCGTGGTTACCAGCAGGTGTCCGCAACCCATTTCCAGTCCTTTTGGATTGAATGTCAGTACGGTGTTGGGTGAGAGCAGTACGGTGGAGCCCACCGCAGCCAGGCTGGCGCTGGCGGAGTCGCTAGTCTCAACTTTGTCTCCGGCAAACAGAGCGATTGGGCGGCTTACGTCTCTGCCATCCACCAGAACCTTGCCTTTGGGGTAGAGCATGGGGCCGGAAGTTTGAGCCGCGAGTTGGCTGGCGGGGAGCAGGCAAGCAAGCAGGAGAATCAGCGCACAGCGTGGGCGGCCGGGCCGGGTGGAAGCGTCCGGATAATGAAACAGTAAAGTTGTCATCGGGAGACGCAAACTGCAACTTATTGCAGTTGCAGGCAAGTGTCAATTCCGTTTTTTCCACAATCCAGGGGTAGGTATTACCAGGGTGGGAAAGTTCCCTGTGTAGCCAATTTGGGTAGGATGAAAATCGCTGGAATGGTGATATGGTGGGAGTGTTACAGAAGCACAGAATAGCCGTGGCCGAACAAGGGAAAGAGAAAAAGGCGCGCAAAGGCATGCCCCGCTGGTTCTGGCCGGTAGGCCTGATGACGACCGGCATCGCGGGAGCGGCGGTAGTGGTGCTGCGCGGCTGCTGGCACCGCAAGATGAGCTGGCCCATCCGGGTGGAAGGTTATTCTTACCAGGTTTGCCTGGGTTGCGGCATCAAGCGCCTGTTCGATGAAGAAACCTTTCATGGATATGGTTCCTACAGCTACGATCTCCACGAGTTGATCGCCCGCGACCGTGCGGCGCGCATCAAAGCGCTAAGCGAAGAAAAACCCGCGTAGACAGGCCCCGGCCTGGCCTTCCCCAAACAATCTGAATGGACGAGATCGGAAGTGGCGGTGCAGCCGGCAGCTATTTGCCTATGAGGTCAGGTCGGCGAAGTATTTCCCTGCCAGCCACTGCTCCAGGTTGTTCTGCAGACGCTCGGAAACTTCGGTGAAGCGAATTCCGGCATGGCCGTGCTCATCCGTCCAGGCCACTTCGCCGCGGGCCTCCACGAAACTATCGGTTTCGGGCAGGTCAAAACGCAGGCGCAGAGGCTCGGCGGGATCGAGCGCGTCCGCGGTGGCGATAGCGATGCCGCCCTGGCTGAGATTGGTGATATTGGCCGTCAGCCGGCGCTTATTGGCGAAGGTAAGGCTAACGGGAATCTCAACTTCCTGGCGGAAATAACGCAGACGTCCGCGCAGCATAAGGTTGCGGGCGGCGGATAGCGTGCGTACCGCCTGCTCCATGGAAATGGGTTTCTCGAACACAAATCGGGCGCCCAGTTCCGATAATTCCGGCAGGCCTATACCCCGCGAAGCTATGGCTAGAGGCACGGAGGTGCGGCCAGCAGGGTGGGCGCGCAGATTACGCAGGAAATCGGTGGCGCCATTCAATTCGCAGTCCACGATAATGGCGTCAAACTTGGAGCGGGTCAGGCGATCGCGCGCGCTATCCGGTTCCGAATCTACGTGCACCCCAATACGGAGGTTACCCAGGACACCCCCCAAAACACTGATCGACTGCCAGTCATTGCAGACCACGATCGATTCGAGTGTCATAGCTGTTTGGCATGGTATGCGGAGCAGGGGAAGGGCCGAAGATAACCGAAGTAATAGCACGTATGGCCGATGCCAGCACGCACATCCGGAAGACTCACTGCCCGCTTTCGCAGCCTGGGAAGGTTATCTTTTGCGGCAACACCGAAGCTGCTAGAGTAGTAGCGCTTGTCTGCCAACTGGATTGGCCAGCGCCTCCGGGGAGGCGAGAACAATGGTCCTGTAGCGCCATGCACTCAAGCAAGGCAACTTTGCACTACCCACTTTGCTCCTATTAGGTCGAGGTAAGTTGATGCGAATCGCGGTTGTGGGTTCAGGATACGTTGGCCTGGTGGCCGGCGCCTGTTTCGCGGAACTGGGACACGAAATCATCCTGGTGGATAATGACGCCGCTAAGCTGGCTGCTCTGCAGAAGGGGGAAGTGCCGATTCACGAACGCTTCCTGCCGGAACTTCTGCAGCGGCACCGGGGCTCGCGGCTGACCTTTTCCGGTGATTTGGGGAAGGCCGCCATGGACAGCGCGGTTATCTTTATTGCCGTCGGCACGCCACCCACCGAGGAGGGCGAAGCTGACCTCTCCTACGTGGAATCGGTGGCGCGCCAGGTGGCGGGCGCGGTGAATGGCGGCTACAAGATTGTGGTGGAGAAGAGCACGGTCCCGGTCTATACCAGCACCTGGGTGCGTAAGGTCATGATGCTCAATGGGGCCCAGGAAAGTTCCTTCGACGTGGCCTCCAACCCTGAATTTCTGCGCGAAGGTACGGCGGTCACCGATTTTCTCTATCCCGACCGCGTTGTCGTGGGTGCCGATAATGAGCGCTGCGCCGCGGTGCTGCGTGAGATTTACCGGCCCATGACCGATGGCAGCTATTACCGCGGCAAAATTGTTGTCCCCGGGCCCGACGGAGCTAAGATGCCGCCCCGGCTGATCGTGACCAGCACGAAAAGCGCGGAGCTGATCAAGCACGCTTCCAACGCCTTCCTGGCTATGAAGATTTCCTTCATTAACGCGGTGGCCAGCGTTTGCGAGAGTGTAGGAGCGGACGTTTCCCAGGTGTGCGAGGGGATGGGCACCGATTCGCGCATTGGGCGCCGCTTTCTCAGCCCGGGCGTGGGCTATGGCGGCTCCTGCTTTCCCAAAGACCTGATGGCGTTTCGCGCTGTGGCGCGCGACTGCGGGTACGATTTCGGCCTGCTGGACGAAGTCATCCGCATCAACGAAGACATGCGGCAGCGATTCCTCCGCAAGGTGCGGCATGCCCTGTGGACGCTGAAAGGCAAGCGCTTGGCGGTGCTGGGATTGGCTTTCAAGGGAGGCACAGACGACGTGCGCGAATCGCCGGCCCTGGCCCTGGTTGAGTCGCTGCTCAAGGAAGGCAGCCAGGTGGCGGCTTACGATCCCGCGGCTACCGAACGGGCCCGGGAAACCTTGGGCAATCGGATCACCTTCGCGGCCAATGCTTATGACGCGGCCAGCGGCGCCGATGCGCTCCTGGTGCTTACCGACTGGGAGGAATTCGCTTCCTTGGATTTGGAACGCTTGCGCGAGAAGTTGCGCTATCCCATCGTGATAGACGGGCGGAATTTGTACAAACCGGACCTGATGGCGGCGCACGGTTTCCATTACTACAGTGTGGGCCGTCCCCAAGCCGCACCCAAATCGCAACCGGCCAACGCCGGCAGCTCCCCAGGATCCCGCTAAGTTCTCATGAACAAACTACGTGCCATAGTCACCGGGGGCGCCGGATTTCTAGGCTCTCATTTGTGCGATGCCCTGCTGGCGGAGGGACACTCCGTGGTGGCAGTGGATAACCTGCTTACCGGCAACGCCGCCAACCTTGAACACCTGCGCCGCGAGCCGCGCTTCGAACTGCTCCAACTGGACATCTGTGAGCCCTTCGATTGCGGCCAGGTGGATTACGTCTTTCACCTGGCTTCACCCGCCAGCCCGGTGGACTACAGCATTCACGGGATTCCTACTTTGAGAGTGGGCTCCCTGGGCACATTTAATGCGCTCGAAGTGGCAAAGAAATACGGGGCCAAGTTTTTTCTATCCTCCACCTCCGAATGTTACGGCGACCCGGAAGAGCATCCGCAAAAAGAAACGTACTGGGGCCGCGTGAATCCTATTGGCCCGCGCTCGGTGTACGACGAGGCCAAACGCTTTTCCGAGGCCGCCACGGTAGCCTACCGGCGCTATCACAAACTGGAGACACGCATTGTGCGCATCTTCAACACCTACGGTCCGCGGATGCAGATCAACGATGGCCGCGTGGTTCCCAATTTCATGAAGCAAGCCTTGCGCGGAGAGGAGCTGACCGTGTATGGCGACGGGATGCAGACGCGCAGTTTCTGTTACGTCTCCGACGAGGTTGATGGCTTGCTGCGCCTGGCGTGGTCGCAAGAGCCCGGCCCCGTCAACATCGGCAACCCCGGCGAGTTTACTATCCTGGAGTGCGCGCAAAAGGTGCTGCAGGTCACTGGCTCCAGAAGCCGGCTCAAATTTATGCCGCTGCCGACGGATGATCCCAAGCAAAGGTGTCCCGACATCACCAAGGCGCGGACTGTCCTGGGCTGGGAACCCAAGATTAATCTGGAATCCGGCTTAAGGTTGTCCTTGGATTATTTCCGCAAAGCGGTTGCTGGAAAGTCATTTACAAATTCAGATGTAGCCAATTAGGCGGGCCTCGCCGTGGGCGCTTGAGCGGCTTGGGGCGCGATCTTCTTCTCGCCCATGGCTTTCACAATACCTTCGAACTCCTGGCTGGTTAATACGTTGTGACCTTCGAAGAAGTCGCGCACCGCAGCCAGCAGAGCTTGCACGCTGCTCAGCGTTTCTGGCAGCGAGGCTTGCGGACGGCCAGCCAGCTTCGGGGGACTGAGGCGGTCAATCACCTGCTTCAGGAGTTCCCGCGAGCCGCTCTCGAAGCTGGTGAATTGAACTCCCATGCCCAGAGCGGGGACGCAGGTGCGAACTTCGCCGCTCGCGGAAATCTTGTTTTCCTGGATGTGAACCACCAGCCGCAGCTTGCTGCCAACAGGCTCGGGTACCGGTGTATCAATGTAGCAGCCGCCCAGGCTGAGGTCGCCCAGTTTGGCCCAAACGTGGTTCGCAGATTCCGCCCGGCTTACCTGCACATTGCCCGGACAACGGAAGCGGGGATATTGGCGGCGGTCGCGGCGGGCGGCGGCCAGCGGATCTGATTTGTCAGAACTGGATTCCAGGGAGAAATAGGCCAGCTCGGCCTCCCAGATGCAGGCATCTTCGAGGCTGCGGATACCCAGCTGGCCGGCTTTTTCGGAGGCGGAATCGGCAATCCATACCACCCGAAAACGGCCTTTCTGGCTGCCATACTGCACGCCTATGGTTTCGCCCAGGGCAATCTTACAGGTAATGCCGTCGAGGCGGGCGCCACGATAGCTGACTTCGTGAGCCAGCGAATTGAAAACGAAAGGCCGTCCCTCCGCGCTCATGCCCCATACCTTGACCGGAAGGCCCTCGATTTCCAGGCGTTGTTCTGTTGGTGAATCCATGTAGAGGCGCGGACTAACGCAGAGTTGCTCAGGGAAATGTTGCTACTTGTCGAGGAAAGGGCAGCAGATTACGAAGGACTCTGCGTGCGCCTTACGGGATTACCTTCAGGCGAGGGCCGGCTCCGGGATTGCCCCTTCGCCACCAATAGCCCGGCGAATTGCTTTCCACAGTTCATCACGTCCCAGTCCGGTGCGGGCAGAGTAGCTCAGAAGGTTTGCCGTACCCAGCGTCTCTTTCAGCTTCAGCAAGGATGGCTGCAGCTGATTGCTAGAAATTCGGTCCGCCTTGGTGGCTACCACCAGGTGAGGTCGGCCGACGCTGCGCAGGAATTCGCATAACTGCTGGTCCCCAGGCTGGGGAGGAATATTGGGATCCACCAGAGAAATACACAGTGCCAAGTTGGGCCGATCCTTGAGATAGGGTTCGATGAACTTGTGCCAGCCCGCAGAAAGCTCGTGCGGCACCTTGGCGTAGCCGTAGCCGGGCAGATCGGTGAAATAGAGGTCGGGGCGTGGCCGTCCAGGCCAGCGGATGGCATAGAAGTTGATGCCCCGCGTGCGCCCGGGAGTGGAGCTGGTGCGCGCCACCTTGTGTCCGAGAAGGGAATTGATGACGCTGGATTTGCCCACATTGGAGCGGCCCAGGAACGCGATCTCCGGCGGTCCGGGTGCGGGGAAATGGGAGACATCGGTTGCCGCGGCCATAAACTGCGCAAAAACCTTCACCCTATTAGTTTGCGGGTTCAGGGCCGGGCTTGCAAGCGGCCCAAGACGATAAACTTCCCGGTCAGTCAGCCGCCGAGCGACGCAAGAATGTGGACCGGGGGTCTCCAGAGTAAGCCCCTCGCCGAGGGCCGGAGAATATAGCCCCGGGCGTTGGGGGGAAGAGAAATCCTCGTGGGGCGAAGTTGAAACTCTCAGCCCCGCGTCTTGCCGCCAGCTGTGCTCTGGAATTGCGCCAGCAGGGCGCGGCGGATCTTTTCCGCTTTGCGCCGGTCGGGACAGGCGCTCGGGGTTCTCCTGCATTGTGCGATGGTCTGCTCGAGAGTGGCGAGAAATGCCTGACAGGGGCGGCAGTCGCCCATGTGCGCTTCCATTTTTTCGCACATGGAATCGTCGAGCTTCTCATCCAGGTAGTCGGAAAGAGCGGCAAACAGCTCGCGGCAACGGCGCGACTTTTCCTCTACCGCGGGTGCGACCTTCGCGCGCCGCCCCCGGCCAGCCCGGAAAGCGCCCCGGCGTGCCAGTTCGTTGCGCAGATAAAGCCGCGCGCGGTGCAGGCGCACGCGCACAGTGCCGGCGCGCAGGCCGGCGATGTTGGCGATTTCCTGGTCGGAAAGTTCTTCCATGTCGTGCAGGACCAGCACCAGACGATACGCGGGCGGAAGCCGCAGGATGGCTTCGCGCAGCCATTGTGCCCGTTCGCTACGCAGCAGGCTCGCTTCCGGACTATCGGCGTTGTCCCCGCCGGGGCCGCCGCCGGCCAGGCTTTCCAGTTCCTGGCGATCCGGCATCAACTCGTCCAGCGCCAACTCGCGCTGCGGAGCGAATTTACTCTTGCGCCGGCTCATCAGACAGCGGTTCTTGGCCACTTTGTACAGCCATACGCTCAGCGCCTGCGGGCTGCTGAAGCGCGGCAGGTAGGGCAACGATTTCAGCAGCACCTCCTGCATGGTGTCTTCCGCGTCCTGGCGCTGTCCGCAGACCTTCATACTGAAGGAAAACACCGTTTCCTGCAGCAGGGCCAGCGCTTGCTCCAGCGAGGCAGCATCGTTCTGCTGCAGCAGTTCGACAGCCTGGGTGATCTCGGGACGCATGAGCTTGTGAGGCTAATGTAGCACGGGGAGAAACTGCTGACGGTCGGCGGTCCATGGTCGACGGCCATTCTCGTAGTCAGTCATTCGTGTTGGCGCGGTCCGGCGAGGCTTAGCCAGCAACAACCACGGACTAAGGACGGGTGAAAAATGACCGTCAGCCGTCGACTATAGGCCGCCGACGATTTACTCTCCCATCACCTTCACAATTACCCGCTTGCTGCGCTGCCCGTCAAATTCGGCGTAAAAAACGCGCTGCCAGGTGCCGAGATCGAGCTTGCCTGCGGTGATGGGCAGGATGACTTCATGATGAATGAGCAGGGACTTGAGGTGCGAGTCGCCATTGCTTTCGCCGGTCTGATGATGGCGGTAGTCTTCTCGAAACGGCGCCAAGCCCTCCAGCCACTGGTCTATGTCCTGAATGAGGCCGGATTCGTTGTCGTTCACGTATATGGCCGCAGTTATATGCATGGCAGAGACCAGCACCATGCCTTCCCGCACCCCGCTCTTTTTGACGATGCCTTCGATGGTCGGCGTCAAGTGGACGTACTCGCGGTGCTTCTTGGTATTAAAGGTCAGGTATTCGGTGTGGAATTTCATGGTTCCATCCTTGAAAACAAGCCGGGCACACCATAGTCTGGCGGTCAGCCCGCATCCATATTAGCCATGGACGACAGCCAGGCGGAAATCCGCGAACTGAAGCAGTTGGTACAGGAACTGGTGGCCCGCGTGTTGCGGCTGGAGCAAATGGCCGGTTTGGCTGGGAATGCGCCCGGCACTAGGGACAAAGATCCCGGTCCCGCGCGGCTACAAGTCGTGCCATCGCACGGCGAGCCGCTGCACTCTCAGCCGCGGAGGCCGCGCGCCGACCTGGAGGCGCGCATCGGTTCGCAGTGGCTGAACCGCATTGGCATTGCCGCACTCCTGATCGGGATTTCCTATTTCCTGAAATACGCCTTCGAGAACAATTGGATTGGTCCGGCGGCGCAGATCCTCACGGGCATATTCGCGGGCGTGGCATTGGTGGTGTGGAGCGAACGGTTTCGCATTCGCGGCTACCAGACATTTTCCTACTCTCTAAAGGCGGTAGGCATTGGAGCGCTGTACCTGTCGCTGTGGGCGGCTGTTCAGGTCTACAGCCTGCTCTCCGTGGGCGTGGCGTTTTCCGGCATGGTGGTGGTAACGGCGGCGACAGCAACTTTCGCGCTGTTGCAGAACGCCGAAATTCTGGCGGCGCTTTCGCTGGCCGGTGGATTTGCCACCCCGGTGTTGCTCGCCACCGGCCACAACCGCGAAGTGCAGCTTTTTGCCTATCTTGCGCTGCTCGATGCGGCCACGCTGGCCATGTTCCTATCACGCGGCTGGCCTCGCCTGCTCCTTCTCAGCTTTAGTGGAACCGCGGCGCTCTACTTCGGCTGGTATGCGGAGTTTTACTCGCGCGGGCAGTTCGGGTCCGCCTTTGCTTTCGCCACGCTGTTCTTCGCCATCTTTGCGATCGCGACCATGCTCGGCCGCGGCGGCTCGGAAGGCCAATTTCCGCGCGTCCTGCTTGCGGCCGCCGCGTTCAACGGCGTGGCCTATTTTCTGCAAGGCTACCTGATGCTGGAAACGGAGGCGAACCGCGCCTGGTTAGCCGCGGTGCTGGCTATTGTGTATCTCATGCTGGCGCGGCAAGGGCGCTCGCCATCCCGCTTGCGCGGCACCCACCTCGCGCTGGCCGTCGCCTTTGTGACGCTGGCCCTCGCCTTGCGCCTCCACGAGGTGTGGATCAGCCTGGGCTGGTTCGTGGAGGCGGCGCTGCTGATGGCGGCGGGATTCTGGCGCAACTCGGCGTTTGTGCGCTGGCTCGCGTTGGCGCTGATTGCCGCCACCACGCTCAAAGTGTTCGCGTACGACATCTGGAATCTGAGCCGCGGATACCGCATTATCAGTTTTGTGTTCCTGGGAGTGCTGCTGCTGGCGGTATCGTTCGCGTATCAGCGGGATTGGCTGAAGCTGTCGCGCACAGGGCCGCCGCCACGGAAAAGTTCGGCAGAGACGTAATTCATTGCGGGTGGCAGCCTTGATTTGCAGGAACAGGTCAATAGTCCCAAGTGGACGAGGACGTGATCGTAAAGGGGACAGACGGAGAGATTGCCTCGGCGGCGTCACCCTGAGAATCCCAGATTTCGACCGTAATCTTCGTCGTTCCAGGCTTCGTGAGGAAAGCAGCGGGAACGGTTGCATTCAGCTGGGTTGTGCTCACGAAGGTTGTGTTCAATACGGTACGCTGGCCGTTTGCATACCAGACCGCCTGGCTGAACTTATGGTGACCACTAGAAAAGGTAAACGTGCCCGCCGTGATGGTCAGGACCAGGTCGGGGCTACCAGCCGTAGCAGTTGTGGGCGAAATGGTAATCGCAGGCTGGTTTACTGCGAACTTCAGCGCATTGGACGTGGCAACGGGAGCATCATTTGTGGAGTCCCATACCTCGACGGTCAACGTCGCGGTTATGGGCGCGGCCAACAACTTTGCCGGCAATACAGCTGTGAGCTGGGTGGTGTTCAGGAAAGTTGCGGTAATCGGGGTAGAGACTCCTGCCGCGGTCCACATGATTTGGTTTACCCGGTGTGCGCCTGGATCGAAGTTCGATCCGGTTACCGACAGCTTTAAATCAGGACTGCCGGCCGTTGCGCTGCTGGGCGATACTGACGAGAGCGTCAGATCCGTGCTCTGGGTATCGGTAACGTTGCCGCCGGAAGAACTCCCACCACCGCACCCGAAAGCACCTATTAACATTGCCAAAGCTACCGCTGAAATGGCGACGTTGCGCAACATAGCGACCTCCCTCGGACTGAAACCCATCACGACTGGAGAGCCATACAGCGGCTACACAGGGAGCAATTTGGGTGCCGCGATACACGCAACATAGGGGCGACACTGTTTGGAGGTGAAGGACTCATCCTCACGGAAGGATACGAACTCATTTCCTAGCAATTTCGGGCGGGCGGATTTATTCCAAGCTAACGAGGCGGATAGTCCGATCTATCTTTTTGGATACACCGCCGGCAGACAGGCGTTGTCACTCTTAACAATCCTCAACTCAGAGAAGGGTGTCGAGGGTGTTTCTAGCGCATGGATTCTTCCACTTCATTCAGCCAGCCGGGGCGTTTGAGGACTTCGCGGGGTTTGGGGCCGTCGGCGGCGCCGACGATGCCATCTTTCTCCATCAGGTCAATCAGGTGAGCGGCGCGCCCGTAGCCAATCCGCAGTCGCCGCTGCAGCAGTGAAGTGGAAGCTTTGCCGAACTCGATTACCAGGCGCACGGCATCTTCGAACAAAGGATCGTTCTCGTCGCCCTCCTCGCCATCGCCGCCGCCGGAAGCCCCTGAGCCTTCCTCCTTGGGCGCCTCCAGGAAATGCTGCTGGTATTCGGCCGTGCCCTGGGATCGCCAGAACTCCACCGCGGCGGCAATTTCCTTTTCCGTAATAAACGGGGCGTGCAGACGCTGCACCCGGGCGGAGCCGGAGGGCAGGTAGAGCATGTCGCCGCGTCCCAGCAGAGACTCGGCTCCGTTGGCGTCCAGAATGGTGCGCGAATCCACCTTGGTGGCCACGCGGAACGAAATGCGGGCGGGGAAGTTGGCCTTGATCAGGCCGGTAATTACGTCCACCGAGGGGCGCTGCGTAGCCAGAATCAAATGGATGCCCACGGCGCGCGCCATCTGCGCCAGGCGGGTGATGGATTCCTCCACGTTGCCGGAATCGAGCATCATCAGGTCGGCCAATTCGTCAATGATGATGACCAGGTACGGCAAGGGCCGCTCCTGCTCCTCGCCGCCGCTTTCAAACAGGGTCGGCATTTCATCTTCGAAAAGCTGGTTGTACTGGTCAATGTTGCGCACGCCCTTTTCCGCCAGCAGCTTGAGGCGGCGCTCCATTTCGCGTACCGCGTTGCGCAGCGCATTGGCCGCCAGTTTGGGCTCGGTGATGATGGGCGTGTAGAGATGAGGCACGCCTTCATAGACGCCAAGCTCCAGGCGCTTGGGGTCCACCAGGATAAATCGCACCTGCTCGGGCGTGGCCTTGTAGAGCATGGACATAATCATGGCGTTGATGGCCACGCTCTTGCCGGCGCCGGTGGAACCGGCGATGAGCAGGTGGGGCATGCCCGCCAGGTTGGCCACCACGATGCGGCCGTTGATGTCCTTGCCCAAAGCCAGGGTCAGCTTGGATTTTTCGCTGGCGTACTCCTGCGACTCGATGACCTCCCGCAGCCAGATGGTTTCGCGCTCGCGGTTGGGCACCTGCAGCCCCACCGTGGACTTGCCGGGCATGCGTTCGATGAGGATGCTTTCCGCCCGCAAGGCCAGGCACAGGTCGTCAGTGAGGCCGGTGATGCGGCTGTACTTGATGCCCGCTTCCGGCTTGTACTCAAAAGTTGTGACCACGGGGCCGGGATTGATCTGCGTAACCGAGCCGTGAACCTCGAACTCGGCGTATTTCTGCGTGATGACCTGGGCCAGCGAACGTAATTCTTCCTGGTCAACCCGGTGGGCCTCGTCGGGGCGGTGCAGCAGGCTGCTGGAAGGCAGCTTGTATCCGCCGGCAATTTTGGGCATTGTGGTCTTATGCTTGGCGCCGGTCTCGGCGCGCTCCGCCACTTCCGGCTCCGGCACCGCCTCCGGTTCGGGCGCCTCCGTCCCCAGTACCTTGGCGGCTTCGCGAGAGAGCGCCTCCATGCGTTCCTGGTCCACCTTCTCAATACCCGTGCGAGGCAGCACCGGCGATTGCTTGGCGGGCACCAGCTGGGCGGTTACCACGGGCTTGACCGAACGGCGCTTATCCAGTTCCTTCTGCAGCCGTTCTTTCTCCCGCGTGACACGCCAATCCCGCCACCGCTCCATAAGCGCAATAATGAAACCGCAATGCGCCGCCGCCCAAGCCTTGGCGGTGCCAAACGAGAAAGCGGTAGAGAAGTACAGCGCCACCGCGATCACGCTGGCGCACACGATGTAGGCACCCAGCAGGTTCAAGTAGTGGATGAGGAAATCGCCGACAATCCTGCCCATCAGACCCTCGATGGGAATCACATGCCGCCAGCGCAGGTGACCCGGCAACAATGCCAGCAGCGCGGGCACAAAGATCTGCAGCCAAATTGCGCCCAGGGACTTGGCCACCGGCGATGCGGTGCGGCGGGAGCGGAACCAGCGCGCCCCCAGCAGGGCCAGCAGAAAGGGCGCCAGGAAAACGCCAATTCCGAAGAACTGCAACAGCAGGTCGGAAGCAATAGCCCCCACTAATCCCACCCAATTGCGCGCCGCATGCGCGCCGGTCAGCGTAGAAGCGCTGTTAAAGGAAGGGTCGAGGGGGGAGTAGGAAGCCAGCGCAAGGAAAAGGAGGATCGCGGAGACGAACAGCAAGAAACCGATCAGCTCGTTGAGCCGCCGGTTGCTGGTCGGAACGAATGCACTGGAGAAATACTTCATGCGCGTATTCACCGCTAGCGGTCCCGCGCCGAGCACACAGACACACTTAACCGCCTTCGGTGCACGAAATACGCCAGAGCAGGAGAATTATGCCAGAAAGCCGGCGGTGGGAAATGGGAAAGTTGAAGGGAGTGTGCCGAGTTAGTTCTCATGCGCGCGCGGATTGGCGATGGACACGGAAAATGTGGGACGTTACAAGTAATATCTCTACCTGCATGAAGATGCGCCGCCAGAGGAGAGGTAACCCATTGCCTTTCAGCTGCCTCGGGTGCCAAGACCCAGCGCTACATCAATCTCAGTGCACTGCCATCCTGGCGGCCCAGGCGAAAACCACAATCCCCAAAATGATGCGGTAGACGGCGAAGGGCACGAAACCGCGCTTCCTCACCCAATTCATGAACCAAGCCACCACCCCGTAGGCCACCAGGAAGGAAACCACAAAGCCGATGGCCAGCACCACCCACTCCTGGCCGGTGTGCGGTCCAATGCCGATATTGCCCGTGCCTGTCTTGTGGTGAAACGACTTGAACAGATCGTAGCCGGTGGCCGCCACCATGGTGGGAATGGAGAGAAAAAACGAGAACTCCAGCGCCGCCGGACGCGACATGCCGGTGACCTGGCCTGCGGCAATGGTGGCCATGGACCGCGAGGTTCCAGGGAAGACGGCAGAAAAGATCTGACAAATACCGATCCAAATCGCCTGGCCCAGCGTCATCTGCTCCACGTGCTCGGTTTTGTAACCCAGCATCCGGGTGCCGGCTCCGACAGCGGCGCCCAGGGAACGGGCGGGCAGCAGGCGAGGAGGGCCGTACATGGCGTCCACAATCCACATGATCAGGCCGCCCACGACCAGGGAGGAGGCCATTACATGCACGTCCTCCAGGTTCTTGCCAATCTCCTTTTCCAACAGCACTGCAGGCACGGCGGTGAACACAAAAGCAACCGCAGTCAGGCTGAGGGGGTGAGTCCAGATGGTGTGTTTGCCGTCGCGCCCGTGGGGAAAGGTGGCCACAAATTCGCGGATGCGCTCGCGGAAGTAGATGGGCAGGCAGAGGATGGCGCCCAACTGGATGACGATGGAATACATCTTCCAATAGCCGCTGGAAAGATCCACGCCCAAGAAGGCCTCGGAGAGCCGCAGGTGGGCGGTCGAACTGACAGGCAGGAATTCGGTCAGGCCTTCAATGATTCCTAAAAGCAAGGAAAGAAGATAGTGATTCACTTCGGCTCCGGTACTCCGGTTCCAGGGCTGGGGCCCAGATGTGATTTTCCTCCCTTGTAGCACGGCAGGGAAGCTTGAAGAACAGAATAACAGCCGGCTCTGGCGGCCAGCCCAGAAGGGCCAAAACCGTCCCTTTTCCCAAGCCGGGAAAGCAACTTCTCAATTCTCGAGTGCTTCTACTGGGGGAGGTGTAAAATCCATTTGTAGGGACTTCAGCAGGACGGGTTCTCCACCCGGCTTCCGAGGCTTGCATGAACGTCCATTTTAGCTACAAAGTTAATAAGACTCCCGACATAGAAAAAGAAATCAACCAGCAAATAGAGAAGATTCGTAAGCGCCTGCAGGTCTTCCGCCCGGAACTGATACACCTGAAGGGCATTGTGGAGCAGAATTCGGCCCGCGAAGGCTTCCTGGTCTCGCTGAACCTGCGCCTGCCCTCGGGGCAAATGGCGGCCCAGGAGCGTTCCCCCAACCCCACCACCGCCATCAAAGGCGCATTCGAGGATCTGCTGGAACAGCTGATCAAGCATAAAGACCACTTGCGAAATACCCACAAGTGGCCGCGCTGGCGACGCGGAGGGCGCTCCCGGCCCCAGGCTCAGGTGCCGTTTGAAGAGACCGTCGCGGCGGTACAGCCGCCCACGGTTTCCAGCGAGGACATCAGCATCTATGTGAACGCCAATCTCAACCGGCTGCAGCGCTTTGTGGAACGCGAGCTGCGCTACCGCGAGAGCATGGACCAGTTGGCCGCGGAGACTCTGACCTCCTCGGAAATCATCAATGAAGCCGTGGCTAATGCCCTGGGCGACGGTCTGGACAAGCCCGAGCGTCTTTCCCTGGAGCCCTGGCTTTATCGCCTTTCCATGCGCGCCATTGATGATCTTTCCGCGCGCGCCGGCGAGGGGCCAGAGGACGTTCCCCTGCAGCGCAACCAGCGCGCTCCCAACGTGCGCGCCAGCGACGAACCGCAGTTGCAATATCATCAGCCCGACGAGCAGTTGATCGCCCAGGACGTCATTCCCGACCGCGGCACGGCCACCCCCGAGGACATTGCCGCTTCCGATGAGATGATCACTTTGGTCGAGGCGGCCCTGCTCAGCGCCCCCCGCGAAGACCGCGAAGCCTTCATACTTAACGCCATTGAAGGCTTTACGGTTCAGGAGATCGCCGTTATCACCGACCGCAAACCGGAGCAGGTGCGCGTCTCGGTGAATGCCGCCCGCGACCACCTGCGCAAAGCCCTGCCCATCCCCAATGAATTCCGTGACAAGCTGTTGCAGCATACCAGGACTGCTTGACCCTGAGACCGCAGGAGGTGGGGAATGATCCGTCGCCAAGACATCCGCGAACTGGCTCAGTTTGAATGCGGGGAAGGTTCTGCCCTGAGCTTTTATTTCCAGCCGCGGACACCACTCAACAAATCCCATCGCGAAGAGGCCATCCTGGCTAAAGACCTGGTGCGCTCCGCTTTGCGCGAGGTGGATAAAAACGGCAAGGGGAAGAGCGCACGCGCCGACCTGGACCGCATTCTGGAAATCGCCGAGCGGTTGCACGGCAACCAGACCCGCGCCAAGGCGATTTTCGCCTGCTCGCAGCAGGGATTCTGGCGCGAGTACGACCTGCCGCCGCGCCTTTCCGGCAGCAGTGTTGCCGTCAACCAGCGTTTTCATCTGCGCCCCCTGGCCGCCATCCTGAGCACCATGTACAGTGCCTCCGTGGTTTTGGTGGACCGTAAGCAGATGCGCCGCTTCGCTCTGACCCTGGACGAAATTGTGCCGCGTGAGGAGATCAAGGCGGAGTTGCCGCGGCGCGGGCGCAGCGACGGCTTTGCCGGCTACGATGCCGGCCACGCCCAGCGCCACGTGGAGCACGAGGCCATGCACCACTTCAAAGCCGTGGCCGAGCGCATGAAAGAACTGTATGACAGCGGCGTTTCCGCCAACTTCATTGTCGGCTGCCGCGACGAAACCTGGCCCGAGTTCGAACCTCATCTGCACTCTTACGTGCGGCAACATCTGCTGGGACGGGTAAACCTGGATGCGGCAACCGCCACTCCCGAGCAAGTACGCGAACAGGGCCTGCGCGTGCTCACCGAAGCGCGCGCCACCCGCTGCGAGGCTGTGCTGCGTGAGGTGCTGGGCCAGGCGCAACGCAATGGGCGCGGGGCCGTGGGGCTGCGCCGGGTGTTGCGTTCTCTGGAGACCGGCGAAGTCCAGGCGCTACTGCTGGGAGATAAATTCGAAGCTCCGGGAGTGGAGTGCCCCAACTGCGGCCACCTCGATTTCCATATGGGCGAGAGCTGCGCCGTTTGCGGCCACACGGTTCGCCAGCTCAACGACATGGCCGACGCCCTTATCGCGGCGGCGTTGCGCAAGGGTATTGAAATCATCTATGTGGAACAGAATGAGGAACTGGAAAAGGTCGGCCATATCGGCGCCCTGCTGCGGTTCCGCTCCGACCAGAACACCCCCATGAAACAGGCGGGATAAGAATTTAGGAGTCGGGGTTGGTCCCTGATGCGTCATCCGTATCGGCCTGTCATCCCGAGCGAAGGGCGCGTCGAGCTTGCGAGACAAGCCTGAGTCGAGGGACCTTGTGTTTCGGGAACCGCACCCGCTCCATCCCGCGAGTGACTCCCTCGCTCCACGACATGTTATTCTTTCCGGCTATTTGCGCCAGGAGGAGACATGTCCGTATCCCGCCGGCAGTTCATTACCGCCGCCGCCTTGAGTTCGCTCGCCCTGGGAGTGGAGGCGCAGGAAAACAAATCCTCAGGGCACGTGAAGATGGCGCGCAAGCCGGTGCTGATCTGCGCCTATAACGGGTACAACTACATAGAGCGCGGCTACGGTACTTTGAACGGCGGTGGGGATCCGCTGGAAGCCGGCCTAAGCGTGGTGCGCGGCCCGGAAGATGACCCCAACGACCACAGCGTCGGCCTGGGCGGACTGCCCAACGAAGAGGGCGTGGTCGAACTCGATTCCTGCTGCATGCATGGGCCTTCGCAGCGCGCCGGCGCGGTGGGTGGAGTGCATGACATCAAGAACGTGTCGCTGCTCGCTCGCGCCGTCATGGAGCACACCGGCCACGTCATGCTGGTGGGCGACAATGCCACTAAGTTTGGCCTGGAAGTTGGCTTTCCTCGGGAAAACCTGCTCACCGAGCCGGCCCGCAAGATGTGGCTGCTGTGGAAGGAATCCAACTCCGACCGCGACTGGTGGGGGCCCGGCCCGGATGACCCGCGCTGGCACGTGCCGGAAGAGGAGCAGCCCACCCACACTTCCGAGTATTGGCAGCGCCGCCTGGGCAAACTGGAAGCGCTGGCTACGCGCCTGGGGATTTCGCCCGAACTGCGGCAGCAAGCCATCCGCAATGTGTTCTATCCGCCTACCGGAACAATTCATTGCTCCGTGCTCAGCGCTCAAGGTGAGATGGCTGGCACCACCACCACCAGCGGGCTGGCCTGGAAGGTGCCCGGGCGCGTCGGCGATTCGCCCATCATCGGCGCCGGGTGCTATACCGACCAGGAAGTGGGCTCCGCCGGAGCCACGGGCAGCGGAGAAGAGAACATCAAGGTGTGCGGCGCCAAGTCCATTATCGAGAACATGCGCCATGGAATGAGCCCGCAGGAAGCCGGCATGGATGTGCTGCGACGCATCGCCCACAACTACAAGAACGACATGGCCCGCCTGCGCTACATTGACATGACTTATTACATCCTGCGCAAGGACGGCGCCTATGCAGGAGTGTCCCTGTGGACCGGCTACGAGGCGGGCAAGCCGCACAAATTCTCCATCCATGATGGCACTCGCCGCCTGGAGCAGACGGTGGCGCTGTTGGAAGGCTATTCGCGGGAGTGGCCGCCCATGCCGAAGGGGACGGCGTATTAAACCTAGGGTCGCGGGAATGATAAGCCGGTAGTCGGCAGGTGGTGAGGGGCAATTGCCTACCGACTCCCCGCCTTACGCGAAGCGAATCCGTATATCCGGCCGGTTCTCCAGGTGAATGCTGTCCACAAAGCGCACTTTGCCGGTGGCCTTGGTCATAATCACGGAAGAAGTGCGTGTCCCCTCGCCGAAGAAGCGCACGCCGCGCATGAGCGCGCCGTCAGTGACGCCGGTTGCGGCGAAGATGATCTGCTTGCCCGGCGCCAGATCTTCCGCCTTATAGACCCGGTTCTTGTCCTTGATTCCCATGCGGTGAATGCGCTCTTCCAGTTCTGGCTTATCTACCACCAGGCGTCCCAGCATGTAGCCGTTCAGGCAGCGCATGGCTGCAGCCGTTAGCACACCTTCCGGCGCGCCGCCGGAGCCCATCACCACATGCACGCCGGTGCCGATGACGGCGGCGGCAATCCCAGCGGAAAGGTCGCCATCACCAATCAGACGGATGCGTGCCCCCGCCTTGCGAATCTCGCTGATCAGCTTTTCGTGTCGCGGCCGATCCAGCACCACCACCACCAGGTCATCCACATCGCGGCCCAGCCGCCGGGCAATGGCTTTCAGGTTATCCCTCACAGGCGCGTCCAGGTCCACGGCGCCGTGGCAGGAAGGGCCCACTACGATCTTCTCCATGTAGCAGTCGGGCGCGTTCAGCAAACCACCCTTTTCGGATGCGGCCAGCACGGTGATGGAGCCGGGAGCGCCGGTGGCGCACAAGTTGGTGCCCTCCAGCGGGTCTACGGCAATGTCAATTTCGGGGACCTTGGTGCCATCAGGAAACGAGGCGCCTACCTGTTCGCCGATAAAGAGCATGGGGGCCTCATCGCGCTCGCCCTCGCCGATGACGATGGTTCCCCGCATGGGCACCGTGTCCATGGTCTTGCGCATGGCCTGGGTGGCGGCCTCATCGGCCAGTTTGCGTTCCCCCTGACCCATGGTATGGGCAGAGGCGATGGCAGCGTTTTCCACTACCCGCAGGAACTCCAGCGCCAGGTCGGTCTCGATGTTCTGCCCGAAATTCTTAGCCAATGCCTTGGCCTCGGTTCTGACCTCGGTAGCCATATATGAGTCCTCCCGTTCAGAAATCCAGGGCCCTGAGAAACTTGCCGCGCACTGCCGCCCCCAGCTTTGGCTGGGCTGCCGCCGCAAGACAATCGCGCATCATGCCCTTTACATTCAGTTTGGTCAAGCCAGGCGAGAGATTCGGCGGGGAGGGTTCTGGATGTCCATTCCCAAACTGGGAAGGTGGGATTTTTGTTCATACAGCATGTCTGAATGAAACGTGCCGACCGGGTAGTGGGGTGGTTTTGATATCTTTTTGCCCTATGACCGAGCGACGCGAACCCACTTATAAGTTCACCGAACAGCAAGTCGCAGCCCGGAGCCCCCTGGCGCGGCAGTTTATCGAAACCAGGCAGAAGCTGAACGCCAACGTGGAGAAGGCCGACAACTACCTGGTCAAGCGCTTCTACAACCTTGACCACAATACCTATCTGGAAGGGGCCATTCCGGCCAAGTACAAGGAACTGATGGGGTTGGTGGTCTCGGCGGGCCTGCGCTGCGGCGACTGCATCAACTACCACATCATCCAGTCGTATCGCCTGGAGGCCACCCGCGCCGAGCAGGAAGAAGCGCTGAACGTGGCCCTGGTGGTGGGAGGCAGCATCGTGATTCCCCACCTCCGCCGGGCCTACGCGCTGCTGGAAGAGCTGTACTCGTAGCGCCGCCATGGCGGCGGCTGTCGTGGGCGGCGGCTGTCGTGAGGACGTCCCGCCCGCACAGTGTCCTGGTAGGACGCTCGCCCCCAGGTCAGTACGCGTCCTGGCCGGTAATCGCAGAGCCTATGATGAGCGTGTGAATGTCGTGCGTGCCCTCGTAGGTCTTCACTGACTCCAGATTGGCCATGTGGCGGAAGATGGGGTACTCATCGGCGATCCCGTTGGCGCCCAGGATGTCGCGCGCCATGCGGGCGCACTCCAGCGCCATCCACACGTTGTTGCGCTTGGCCATAGAGATGTGCTGGTGCTCGCAGCGCTCCTGGTCCTTCAGGCGGCCCACTTGCAGGATGAGCAACTGGGCCTTGCTGATTTCACTGATCATCCACAC
>DATEJK010000124.1:0-83395 GCA_035278025.1 Terriglobales bacterium
TGCGAGTTCAGTTCCCCGTAAACTTTGTTGGTTGAAGTGAACAGCAGGAAGGGACGGCGGCCGCTTTTGCGTACCGCTTCCAGAATATTGAAGGTGCCGCCAACGTTCACCTCGAAGTCAGGGCGCGGTTCGGACACGGAAGTCGTGACTGCCACCTGGGCGGCAAAGTGGTACACCTCCGTGGCAGTGCGCACGGCCCGCTGCACCATGGCGCTTTCGCGCACATCGCCGATCGTAATCTGCAGCCGTCCCGAGCGCCCGGCTATCCGTTGCAGCTCCTCCAGGTTGTGGCGGACGCCCCCGCGGGAGACATTGTCGTAGATATGCACCTTGGCGTCCGTGTTTTCCAGCAAGTAGCGTGCCCAGTTGGAGCCAATGAAGCCGGCTCCGCCGAAGATCAGGACCGAACGAAATGACTGTTGTTTCCTCATGTCTTTACTCTTGTTCCTGGTCCCGCTATTCAGGGTTGTCGGACAAGCCGATAACATAGGGACCCAAATTCCAGGCGCCAGTCAGGCGGCCAGGCCGTAAGAGGTGAGCCGCTCCACCGCTTCTGCGGAGCGGTCCACCGCCTTCTGTGAACCCAGCCACTGCACCAGTTCCTGAATCCCTTCGCCAAACTTTATCTCCGGGTGATAGCCCAGCATCTGCTCCGCCGCGGCTATGTCCGCGAAACAATGCCGAATGTCCCCGGCGCGGTACTTTCCCGTAATCTGGGGAGCGGTTTCCGTACCCAGCGCCCGGGCCAACTCCGCAGCCACATCGCGGATAGTGATGGGCTTGCCGGAGCCGATATTCAATGCCATGCCGTCAGCCTGGGTACGTTCCATGGCCAGCAGGTTGGCTGCGACCACATCGTGCACGCTGACGAAATCGCGCTTCTGCATGCCATCTTCGAATACCAGCGGGGGCTGGCCGTTCATCAGTCGCGAGGCGAATATCGCCGCCACCCCGGTGTAGGGGTTGGAGAGCGACTGCCGCGACCCGTAAATGTTGAAATAACGCAAGGCCACCGCCGGCACCTGATAGGTGCGCCCGAACAGAAGCACCATCTCCTCCTGGTCCTTCTTAGAAAGGGCGTAGATGGAAGTGGCCTGCAGCGGTTTGGACTCATCGGTGGGCACCGGCTGCAGCTCAGATCCACAGCGGGGGCATAACACTTCCCAGGTCTTCCGCTTGAGCTGGGATAGGGGGCGGGGTTGCGGAGCCATCTTGCCGCAAGCCGGGCAAGCATATTGACCCTCTCCATAGATGGACATGGAGGAAGCCACAATCAGCTTCTCCACCCGGCAGCGGGTATCCAGGAGAGCCTGCAGAAGGTTGGCCGTGCCCTGGGTATTCGCGCCCATGTAGTGCGCAATCTCATACATGGACTGGCCCACGCCCACGGCGGCGGCAAGGTGGAAGACTACATCTATATTGCGCAGTGCGTCGCGCAGGTGCTCCTGTTGGCGCATGTCTCTTTGAACGAACTCCACTTCCCGCGGAAAATATGCGGGCACGCCATCGCCATGAACCTGGGGCGTGAGATTATCGAAAACTCGCACTTGATGGCCGCGTTTTAATAAGGCATCCACCAGGTGAGAACCAACAAAGCCCGCGCCACCTGTGACCAAGATCCGTTTATTGCTCATTTTCTGTTTAGTAATGTGCGACGAAGGCAGCCCAGGAAGAGATTCACAACCGGCCAGATTGCTCCGCCGCAACTGTTCCTTGGATGGGTATGTACTTTTCTGAGATGCCATCCGGCGTACGAGAGAATTATGGGTTCGCTCTGCCGCGGATTTCGGGCCGGCAAGTCTCCGCTGTTCACTGAGCACAATTGCGAGGTGCTTAGTCCAGACTGCCGCAGCAGATTAGTCCAGACAAGGACTGCTGACCTCGTTCAGAGATGAGCGTCTGTGGTGCTCCACAAGGGCAGGCCGGCTGCCTCGGGCGGCATAGCGCTCCACGGCCCATGCCGTGAACTCTGCAAAGTCCCGATTATGTCGCGGCGGGCTGGTGTAGTGGGGCTGCACACCCAGATGTTCAGGAGTGAAACAAAGAGTTAAGGTGGTGTCGAATTCCTGCAAGGCTCGCATCTGCCGGTCAAACCAATCCTGGGCTGCCGGACGGAAGGAGTCCGCCCAACTGATCCCGGTGCGCAGATAACGCACTCCCAGGCGCCGCAGCCACTCCACTCCTGAATCAAGGCGCGGATCTTCGAAATGAAACCATTGGCAGATGCCCAGCCCCTGCGGAAAATGGGAAGCTGCAAGCTTCGGCATCCCGTCTTCCCTCACCAGCCCCATGTAGTAGTGGCGGTAGTAGGCGCTGCCTTCCGATTCTTTATGGCGGGTGGTCGCCGTCCAGGTGGCAGGCAGGTCGAAAAGACTGTACCAGTGAATTCGCTCCACACGGGGCAGCAATAATTCGGCAGTTTTCTGTAATCCGAACACCTGTACCTCTTCCGCTCCGAAGGAAGAGGCCCCGGCCTCCGAGACCCATACCGGCTTGCTGGTGACCGCCCGGACCTCTTCAATCTTGTCCGGCCAGGCATGAATACTCCAGTGATTCCAATCCAATGGGAAGCCGTGCACGGCCACGATGTCCACCGCCTCCAGCACGCCATGCGACTTCATGAGCTGAATAAAATTGGGGTCAATGGGAGAAATGCCACCGAGCACGATTTTCAGCTCCGGATTCACCTGGCGTACGACTTGCGCCGCCTGGATGGCCATATCGGCGAACAGCTTCCAGTCCTGGTCTATTTTGAAGTCCCAGTGGGAAAGGTTGTTGGGCTCGTTCCAGAGCATTACCGCTTCAACCATGTTTCTCCTCGCATAATCCCGCGCCCGAAGCTCAAGGACTACAGGGTGCCGGCCAGTTCCATATCCAGGATGTACTGGCCCTGGCGGGCCACGTCTCGGATAACACAAAGCCAGGTTTCCGGCTCGGGATGAGCGGCAATTTCCAGTCCGGAACTGCGCAACATGCCTTCCGCTGCCCCCCGGTTGGGAAGCCACCAGTTGGTCGGATCATTCGCATAACTGTTTTCGACAAAGTACATGCAGGGAAAATCCAGATTCGTGAATACCTCCTTATTCCAGAAGTGGTAGTTCTTTTCCCACGCCCGCGCCTGCTCCGAACCCCGGATCATGGTCTGGAACAGCAGCTTCCCGCCAACCTTCTTTACCACCTTATCGAGCGCGAACAGCGGATAACGCAGGTGGTAAAACACGCCCATAAATAGGACGTAATCAAACTGGCCCGAGATTTGGTCCACCTCGTAGACAGAGCGTTTTTCAAACTCAATTTCCAAACCCAGGGTTTCGGCGGCAAAGCGCGCCTGGTTCAGATAGCGGTCGTCCACGTCTATTCCCAGCACGCGCCCCGCTCCCCGCTTTTTCATCTCAATGGAGTAGAAACCCCCGTTGCAGCCGATATCGAGCACGGTCGCCCCGCTCAGATCCTGCGGGATAGCGGCGGCAATGTGTCTCCACTTGATATTGGGAAAATCGCCCAGAAAGTGATTGGGCGCGGTAGGCACACCGTACAAATCAAGGTTGTGGAACCACTCGCCCAGTTCGTCAATGCGGCGGGCGAGCGCTTCGCGGTCAAGCGGAGGGTACCCGGGTTTGTGTGCGTCCGTTGTCTGCTGCAGATTGCCGATAGACATGGGTGGCAGCGAAGAGGCGCCGGTTACGAATCCAGCACCGCTCCTCTGGGCCAGATTAGATGCGCGCTCGCCACTCGAGATGCCTGCTGCATCACTCGCGCGCCTGAACCGTTACGCCTCCGAGACGACAGATTAAAAAAAAGGCCGGCAGGCGGGCTACTCTCACAATCGGAATCTCTAACCTCTACCGTTTCACTGCAGCCGTTTCTTGAACACCATGGGCCCGTTCTCCACCGTGTAATCCGACGGGACCTGGAATAACGACGCATCAGGTTCTTCCCGATTGATCTCGGAGAGCCGATACACCACCTCACCCATGCGCGGATCGCTATGCTTCACCAGCACGTCAAGCTGCAGCTCAGGCGAGTACCAGCGCTCATCGGTAATCACGATGGGCTTCTCGTTGCCAATTTTGCCCGCGGGAATAGTCTCCGTCACTCGCGTGCCCTGAGCCTGAACACCCTCAATCTCCTGCGTGCCCAAGGATTCCTGCGAGCGGGTGCCGGAACCGGCGTCCTTCTCCATGAAGGCAACCGTCGGCCCGGCCGCGGCCATACCGGGGCCCCCGCCCACGAACACTCTGTCGCCCCGCTCCACGGTAGCCGTCCCCGCCGGAGGTTTGGGCGGCGGAATCATCTTGAAGGCCTTCTTCTCCTGCACATTCAGCATGTAATTCGCCCCCGCCACCGGGTCAAAGATGCTTACCATCTGCATGGGACCGCCGGTGGACGACCAAGGCCCGATGGCGCTTACGGCCAGGTCGCGGCGCATCCGTC
Source organism: Terriglobales bacterium (assembly GCA_035278025.1). GTDB lineage: Bacteria > Acidobacteriota > Terriglobia > Terriglobales > Acidobacteriaceae > JAICWP01. The sequence goes on from DATEJK010000124.1 coordinate 4,435, forward strand.
CCATGCTGTCGCGGTACACCTTTGCCGTCTCCTTCCTCACAATTCGGTTACCATCGCTCAGGGTTTGCGTGGTCTCCGTGGTCGCACTCGCGGAGTAAGGTTGCCCGCTCACCACCTTATTGTCCTGAAGACGGAAAGTCCGGACGTAAAACATGTTCTGGCCCGGTCCTGGAGGCGGGGGCGGAACCGGCATCTGCATCTGCGCGTTCGCTCCAACCGTTCCCGCCAGCACCACACAAGCTGTGACCAGCAAGCTGTACACAGGGGCTCTCAACCTCATGACACTCTCCTTGATTAGTTCTGAGCGAAGTCAGAATTCTGAGTCCTGCTCTTCCCTTCACTGGGCTGGACGAAACGGATGGCGCGGGCCACGCCGTCCTCGCCCAGCACCACATCAGCGGTCACTGTGCCGGACACGTCGCCCCCGCTCATCGGCAAGCCCACCAGCACCGGAGCAGTACGGGGCACCTGAACTCGCACCACCACGCCATCTCCCACGGGATACCAACTGCCCCCGGAGGAAAGCGCAATGAACTCGTCGGCGGTCGAAGCTGCTGTCCGGCTGCCGGTGGGACGAGATCGCCTGTGGATACTGTTTTTGCCGGCAATCTTGTTTCGGGTCTTAACGGTGCTCGCGACAGATGCGATTTGCGGCAAGAAAGCGGGACGCGCTGCCTGAGTTTTGACCAAAGGAGGCGGAGAACCCGCTTGCTGCCAGGGGTGCTCCGCCAGAAACCACATGCCCACCGCAACAGCCGCGGCCACGCTGGCCCAACTCACGCTCCTCCGCACCCGTGAGGAGTGCAAACTCCTGTGGCGAAACGCCGCTAGCAGGTTGGCCTCCACCCGCGCCGATGCCCGCAGATTCTCATCCTCCCTGGCCAGGGTCTGCAGTTCCAGGCGGAGCAGGCGGGTGGCCGCCAGGCGTGCCCGGCACTCGGCGCAGCTTTCTGCGTGTTGCAACCCCGCAGCGCGCAGGTCCGCCGCCATGGGCGCATCGCGCTCAAGGTTTTCCAGCAGCCTTTCAAAATGATTGCAATCCATATTCAACACCTGTGGCACGGCTTTGCAACCGCAACCGCGCGGTCCGGCCTTGCTCGCAGCGCTTCCAATCGCATGGCCAGCAACTCCCGGGCGCGGTGGAGACGGGAACGCACAGTCCCCACCGGGCACCCCAGAATTTGCGCCGCTTCGACATAGCCAAGTTCATGCAATTCGCAAACAACCACCACCTCGCGGTAGCTTGCGGGCAGGGCCAGCACGGCACGCCGAACCTGCTCTACCGTTTCCCGGCTGCCCAGTCCCCCCAGCCCATCTTCAGGGACGCAAGGATCGGCAACGAGCTCAGCCGCGTTCTCCTCGCCCGCCTCGTCTTCCAACCCTACGTACGGCCGTTCCCGTTCCAGGCAGCGGAGAGTGCAATTGCGCGCGACACCATATAGCCAGGCGCGCAAGGTGCCGCGGCCGGCATTAAACGACCTGCCCTCCCGCATCAGGGTAAGGAACACTTCCTGCGTCACCTCTTCCGCCAGCCCGGCTTCTCCCGTCATCTGCCGGGCAAAGCGGTAAATGCCGCTCTGGTACCTTTTGTAAAGGGTGGTGAAGGCCGCTTCATCCCCCGCCGTCATGCGCCGCAGCAGGTCGCCGTCATTGGGCTCAAGGTGCATTTTGCAGTTTGGACGAACCGCCGCGCCAACTGTTAGAGATTCCTTGAAATCGGGAGAATAGTTCCAGAAAATCTTACGCTCACATTAGGGCACCGGCCCCATGCGGCTAAAGATATAGCAATTGTGAGGGTTGGTGTCTCTTACGCGGAAAGGGGTCTCTCTGCGCGGTGAGGAGGGCGATGGCTCCCGCCGGCCGCGGGTGCGGCTTCAGGAGTTGGTTCCGCCATCGCCTCCGGCTACACTCACGCTCTTCTGCAATTCCAGGCGCGAGCGAATCTCCTTGGCGAGTTCGCATGCCGACCCAATCTTGGCCTGGGCTATGGGTGGCAGGTTGGGGACGGCCAGCGCCAGTTCACAGGAGAGCAGCAGGGCGGTAAGGCTATCCTTCAACTGGTTACGCAGGCCCAGTTCCGCTTGACGGCACGCCGCCTCCCGTTCCTTTTGGCTGCGCCGCAGCGCCTGCTTCAACTCCCGCATCACCCGTTGGCAGCCGCTGATGGCCAGGTTCACATACACCGGCACCGCGGTACCCGCATGTTGCAGTAAAACTTCCGCGCCGTCCGGATCGCATTCCACCAGATATTGATCAATCACTAGCGCGGAGTATTCCCCTCCCCGCAGCAATTTGCTGGCCCGGCGCACACTTTCAACGCACTCCGTACCTTCACCTGTAGCCTGTTGAATCGCCGCGGCACATTCTGCGGCGCGCGGCGATGGAGTAATCAGCAGTATCATGCCCTTTCCCTTGCACGTCCCTCGCCAATGACTCCTGCTTGTAAACACTGGCCTTAGCGAGTCACGCTCTGCTTCCATTCCCACTCTGGAACGGGACGCTGGTACTCCGGCTCACTCTTGGGAAGCGTATTCCTTGAGCTTGCGGTAGAGCGTGGTCTTGCCGATGCCCAAAAGCTTGGCCGCCATCAACTTGTCACCATTCAGTTGCTCGATGGTGCTCAAGATGGTCTTTTTCTCCACCTCGAGCATTGGGATGATTTTGTCCCGCACCTCGGTGCTGGAGGCGGCCTGTTGCGCGCTGCGGATAGGGCTGGGTAAATCGAATACATACAACACCGGCCCCGAACTCAGGGCGCAGGCCCGTTCCAGGCAGTTCTCCAATTCCCGCACATTACCTGGCCAATCGTAAGCCAGCATCAGCTTCAAAGCGTCATCGTTCAGGATTCGAGTGCTGCCGCCATCCCGCGACAGGCGCTCCAGAAAATAATTGGCCAGCAAAGGAATGTCTTGCCGCCGCTCGCGCAAGGGAGGAATGCGCAGGGTCAGGACGTTGAGGCGAAAATACAAATCCCGGCGAAAGCTGCCCTGGGCTACGGCGTGCTCCAGGTCGCGATTGGTCGCTGCCAGGATGCGCACGTTGATGGCGGTGCTTTTGGTGCTGCCTACCGCTCGAATCTCCTTTTCCTGAATGGCGCGCAGCAACTTGGCCTGCAAATCCACCGACAGTTCCGCGATCTCGTCCAGAAAAACCGTTCCTCCGTCGGCGATGGCCAGTAAGCCTTCCTTGGAATGCTGTGCCCCGGTGAATGCTCCCTTCACATAGCCGAATAGTTCGCTCTCGATCAGGGTGGGCACAAGCGAGCCGCAATCCACCGGGATGAAGGGCCGGTCGCGCAAGGGACCTGAAAAATGAATGGTACGGGCTACCAGTTCTTTTCCCGTGCCGCTCTCTCCCAAAATCAGCACCGGATGGGTGCTGTGCGCCGCCTTGGAGATGATGCGATAGATTTTCTCCATCTCCGGCGCCCGTCCCACTATGTTGCCAAAACCCTGCTTGGACTTGATCTTCTCCCGCAACATCCGGTTCTCGCTCTTCAGCTTCAGATGGGTGCTCACCCGATCCAGCAGGAGCTTCAATTCGTCCAGGCTGAAAGGCTTGGTCACATAGTCGTAAGCGCCATCTTTCATGGCCTGCACCGCCGACTGCACTGTGCCATAGCCGGTCACCAGCACCACCACCGCATCGGGCCGCTGGCTCTTAATGTGGTGCAGGGCTTCCAGTCCTCCCGCCCCGGGCAGGCGCAAGTCGAGCAGCACCACGTCCATGGGTTGCGCCTCCATGGCCCGATAGGCATGCTCGGCAGAATCGGCCACGAACGTGTTGAACCCAAGTATCTGGCCCACTTCCCGGCAAGCTTCCCGCACGGAACGCTCATCATCCACAATCAGCAGATTGAGAAAATTTGCCTTCTCGATCTGCGCCGGAGCCGGCGTTGCCGCTTCCGCTGTCAGCATGACTTCCTCCTGGGGCTGCATTTGCCCGGTTTCTCTGTTACCCGACGGTTCCCTTCTCCGCACCCTTCCGCCGGACGCGGCCCCGCGTCCAGCGTCTCGCGCACTTTGCGCGCCAGTGCGCCTCCCGTAAACGGCTTGCGAAATATCCTGCTGTCCGGCGTCTCTTCCTGGCCCCGCGGCCCGTAGCCGGAAATGAACAGCACCTTGGCTTGTGGGTGCAGAGGTGCGATTTGCTGCGCCACCTCCTGACCGTTTTTGCCCGGCATCACCATGTCCAGCAGGAGCAGATGAATTGCACCCTCGTGCCCCCGGGCCAACCGCAGGGCTTCTGCCCCATCCGCTGCCACCAGCACTTGATAACCGCAGTGGGCCAACACTTGTTCCACCGAGGTGCGCACGCGTTCGTCATCCTCCACCAGCAGCACCGTCTCCCGGCCCTCCAGCGAAGGATGGTTGGGTGCCTCTGATCCTCGCCACTCCAGTTCCGCCTGCACCCGCGGCAGGAGTACCCGCAGGCGCGTCCCCTGGCCCAGCGCGCTCTCCACCACAATGCCTCCCCGCGCCTGAGTAACGATCGCCTTCACCGTGGCCAGGCCCAGTCCCGTGCCCTGTCCCGGTTGCTTGGTGGTGAAAAATGCTTCGAACAGGTGAGCGCGGGTATTCTCGTCCATCCCGGTGCCGTTATCGGCGACCTCTAGAACCACGTAGTCTCCAGCCGGCACTCGGGCGGACTTGGCCGCGGTCGCATCCAGGGCGCAGTTGCTCAGCTTGAGGCTGACACGCCCGCCTTCGGGCAGAGCGTCGCGCGCGTTGAGCACCAGGTTGAGGATCACCTGCTGCATTTCCGCAGGATCGGCCTTGACGTGCCCCAGACCGGGCGCGCTGTGGACGGTAAGCTCAATCCGTTCCTCCACTAGCCTGGCCAGCAGGTCGCGCATATCCCCCACCACCGTCTCCAGGGAGAGCACCTTGCTGTCGCTCACGTGCTGCCGCGCCACGAAGAGCAGCTTGCGGATGAGGTCGCAACCGTGTTCGCTGGCCAGCTGGATTTCCCGCGCCCGCTGCCCACCAGGCTGCGATCTGAGTTCCACGGCCAGCAGGTCGGAAAGAATGCCAATGCCGGTCAGTAGATTGGCAAAATCGTGCGCTAGGCCGGCCACCAGCCGGCCCACCGCCTCGGTTTTTTGTGACTCGCGCAGCGCCTCCTCGGCGCGCTTGCGCTCGGTGATGTCCTCCACCATCTTGATCGCGAACTGCGGCTCTCCGCCTGGACCGCGCACCAGCGACACATTCAGCCGCGCCCACACGGTCTCGCCATTCCGGCGAAGGTAACGCTTTTCCAATTGGTAACCGTCACGACGGCCGCTGGTCATTTCTCCGAACAGCCGCGTATCCTCCGCCACATCATCGGGATGGGTGATGGAGGCGAAGGGCATGCCCTGCAGCTCCTGGTGGCTGTAGCCCAGCATCTCCTCCAGGGCGCGGTTGCTCTCCGCCAGATTGCCCTTCAGGGTGAAGTGGCCAATGCCAATGGCCGCGGCCTCAAAGATGGCGCGAAAACGGGCTTCGCCCTCGCGCGACACTCGCCGCCGCTCCGCCTGGCTTATATCGCGGGTGGTAATGACCAGAAACCGCCGCTGGTCCATCCAGAATTCCCGGCAGGAACTCTCCATCTGCAAGTACGAATTGTCCTTGCGCCGGCCCCGGAACTGGCATGCCGGGAAACCGCAGTTGAGAACCGGATTCCTCTCCTGACAGCTGGTGCAGGGACGATGTTTGGGCAAGAGATCGGCAAGCGGCCGCCCCTCCAGTTCACGGTTGGCGGCGTAACCGAATAGGCGGGTGTGGGCGGAATTGCACCAGATGATTTTGCCCGCTTCCACAATGCAGACCGCCTCCGGGCACGCGGCCAAAGCAGCACTCATGCAACGGCCGGCGGCCGGCAACAATTCGCAAACGGATTCAGGGGCCGTACTCATGCAGCTACCCGGATGCATTCAGCATTCCGTTTTGAAACACTCCGGTAATGCTTGCCAGGGCAGGCGCTTGAGGGGCTAACAGCGGACCATCAACAAAACCGGGTCAGGTGATGTTCCCAAAATGGAAAGCCAGCGAATCGGTCTTTCACCCGGCGAGTGCTTCCAAGCCTCGCTTGTTCAGCATGATGCCAGTACGGGAGCAGTATGAAACTCGGTCAGCTCCGGAAGAGTTCTAAAAATTTATTTCTCCCAAAATTGGAAGATATTAGAAACGTTAGACTTGGCCTAGTGCCTCCAGCACGCCCTTGCAATTCCTTTGTGTCATGTTTCCCGTTTCGGGTAAGTGATTCCTCTCACCCCACTCTGTGACACTGGCGGAGAGGTGTCATATGCCGGTCTGGTGTTAGCTTCAGGCGAGAGAATAGCCGGGGTAAACAAAAAAGGCGCGGCAAAGAGCCGCGCCTATGTCCTACTCTTTGGGATCTCCTAGCTCTTGCTGGTGGTGAGCGACTGATTCAGGCGGAACGTCAACCGGCGCTCCGGGCCAAAGCCAACATCCTGCTTGCCCGTGGCATAAGCCGCGCCCGTGCCTGCGCCCGCGCCCACGGCACTGCCGATAAGGGCCCCTTTGCCGCCGCCGGCCAAGGCGCCAATTAACGCGCCCGCGCCCGCGCCGCCGCCGATCATTTCCAGGTTGCGCTTTTTGTGTGACTTCCCAGCCAAAGAGATGCTGGAAGTGTCAACCGGCATGTTCTTGCCGTGCATGTGCACCGAAGCCAGGGTGATGCGCAGGTATGCCGGCTTGTGCAGGCGTCCGCCCTTATTGGCGGCAACCACTCGTCCCGTCACATTGGCGCCGCGGGGAATCATGGTTTCGCCTTTCACCACTACGGGCTCATCCACTACCGCGTCAAAGGTATCGCCGGATTGCGCGCTGGCGCTGCTCACTTCCGATTGCAGGCGTACCGTAAGCGGCGTTCCCGCGGGAATAACGAGTCTGGCCGGCGCCAGGTAACGGCTTGGCATGGCGCTGCTGCTGTCACTTGCGCTGCTGCTGCCGTCATTGCTGCTGCTGTTGCCGGCACCGTTGTCACTGTTATCCGCATTGGCGGAGGGCGCCTTGCTGCAGCCCACGGCCAAAGCCAGCGCCAACAACACCGGAATAATCGTTATCACCAACTTCTTCATCTGCTTGAACCTCCCTCAGGAAATACCCAGACTGCCCATTTTTCCGGGCACCTGAATTGCCACCTGGCAACAAAATCAGCTACTTACAATCTGTTCCGCCACTTTTCCAAAGCCGGGAACGTGGAGTTGCCTCATTAACGGCCTGGCGGATGAGGAATCCAGCCTGACAGCTGTGGCCATGATCGGCAAGTTACTTTGGATAAAGACACTTAAGGCCGGTGGGACTCGTTCTCCCGACCGGCCTTTTTTCTGATAAATGGATTGGCGCTTCTACTGGCCCATAACTCGCAGCACCAGCAGCGTCCCTCCATCCAGTTTCACGTTTCCTTTGGAGGAACTAATGACCGAACCCTCGGTCGGTGAGGCTTGCGGGCTGAGAGTCAGATTGGGAAGGCCAATTGCGCCGCGGGAATTGGCGTTGATCGCCGGTGCTCCCCCTCCCCCCTGCTGCTCGGCGGGCCCGCCCATGTTGCCGCCTCCCATGTCCCCGGTTCGTCCGGGAGATGCGCCACCCATGGTCCTGCCACCGCTGCCGCCCGGGCCCATGCCAGGCTGCGCCCCGCCCATGGTGCCGCCTCCAGGCTCTCCTCCCTGGGCTTCAGGGGCACCGCCGGACTGGTCCATCATGGCCGAAGGTTGTGGCTTGGCCAGCGCCTGGATGGCGGCGTGTATTCCGATTTCCTTGCTTTCCTTGCCGTGTTTGGCTTCCACTCTGTCGAAAATTACGCCCAGGGTGGATTGCGGCTCCTGTTTCGTGGCCGCCTTCACTTGGGTGACACGGCCAACCAGCTTGGCTCCCCGGGGAATCACAATGTTGCCGTTATTGTCGCGTAGATCGGCCAGCGATTTAGCCACTACTTCCTGGCCTACCTTGGCCTTCTTGGCATCAATGCCTTTGCTCAATTCCGCGCCCAGCACGGTTCCAGGTGCCAGCGTCGGTTCGGCTTGTGGCGCCGCCTGGGCTGCAGGCGGAGCCTGCTGCGCCAGCGCCACCGCCCACGTCAGCAGCATCGCCGCCAGCGCATACATCAAGCTTCTTTGCATAAACATCCTCCTCGAGACTTTCATCCTGAGATGCGCGTATCCTCTGCTACGCTGTAGCCCTGAGCCGCCCAATTTACTCTCCTGCAAAGCCCACGTTTCGGGCCCTGCGCAACCTGACTGGTGCCGGCCTTCTTGCAGGCCCGGCGTAAAACCCGGAATAATGGAAGGATAGCTATGACGCCGGAAAAGGTACTTATCGTCGAGGATGAAGAAAACGAGCGAGTCGGTCTGGCCGAACTCATTTCCGGGTGGGGCTACCGCACGGAGACGGCCCGTGACGGCCTGGAAGGCCTGGAGAGTGTGGAACTGTTCTCCCCTGGCATCGTTCTCACCGACCTCAAGATGCCGCGCATGGACGGCATGGAACTGCTTGCCAAGCTGGCGGAGCGCACCGAGAGCATTGCCGTGATTGTGGTGACCGCGCAGGGCACCATCGAGAGCGCGGTGCAGGCGATGCAGATTGGCGCCTTCAACTACATCCAGAAGCCTATTGATTTCAATCGCCTGCGCAGCATTCTGCAGAACGCCGCCGAACTGCGCCGCACGCGCACGGAACTGGAGGTCACCCGCCGCCAGTTGCGCAACAAGGGCGCTTTAGGTTCGCTGGTGGGCAGTTCAAAGAAAATGCAGGAGGTGTTTCACCTGGTGGAGATGGTTTCGCCCAGCACCGCCTCCGTGCTCATCACCGGCGAAAGCGGCACCGGCAAGGAACTGGTGGCGCGCACCATTCACGACCTCAGCCCGCGCAAGAACAAGCCTTTCATCGCCATCAACTGCGCGGCCATTCCTGAGACCCTGATTGAAAGCGAAATTTTCGGCCACGAAAAAGGAGCCTTTACCGGAGCCATGGAACGCCGCGTAGGCTGCTTCGAGCTGGCTGAAGGCGGCACCCTGCTGCTGGACGAAATCGGTGAGATGCCGGTAGCCACACAAGCCAAGCTGCTGCGCGTGCTGGAAGACCGCAAGCTGCGCCGCCTGGGCAGCAAGGTGGAAACCACGGTGGATGTGCGCGTGCTCGCCGCCACCAATAAGGTGCCGGAAGAGGCGGTGGCCAGCGGCCAGCTGCGCAATGACCTTTACTACCGCCTGAACGTTTTCAATATTCACATGCCGCCGCTGCGCGAGCACAAGGAGGATCTGCCCGACCTGGTGCAGTCGCTGATCGGCGACATGAACTCCAAGCACAACCGCAACGTGCAGATGCTCAGCGATGCGGTCATGAACCTGTTCCAGGGATATTCCTGGCCGGGAAACGTGCGCGAGTTGCGCAATACCCTGGAGCGCGCGGTCATTGTCTGCGAGGCTTCGGTCATTGAGACCAAGCACCTGCCCCCGGGTTTCGGCCATGCTCCGGCGCGCGCCGCCGCCATGGACCCCAACGCCCTGCATCTGGGAGTGGGGACCACGGTGGAAGAAGCCGAACGGCAGCTAATCATGAAGACGCTGGAATCCACCAACAACAACAAAACCCGCGCCGCTGAAATTCTCGGCATCAGCCTGAAAACCCTGCATAATAAGCTCAAGGAATATGGGGCTGCGGCCACGGCGGGCACGGCCGCGGAGAGCAATGTCTGACAGGGTAGCGCCGGCGTCCCGCCGGCCGTCGCGCGGGCGTCTTGCTGGCGTCGCCGGCCAGACAGAATAACTTTCATGCGTCTCAAGACCAAACTGGTGCTGGCCATCACCGGCATGATCGTGGCCCTGGTGGTGCTGTTCTCCTATATCTACATCTCCCAGCTTCTGCACCAGCGCATTATCGCCGCCTACGATACCGCCACCCTGCTCAGCCGCGAACTGCAGGATGCGGCCACCGATGCCCAACCCGACTTCAGCGACACGCGCGTGGACACCAGCAATCCCGACGCGGTGCGGGCGGCGCTGATTGAAACTCTGCAGACCGATCCCAACCTCAACACCTTTCTCGACTCCATTGTGGCCAACTCGCCCATCATTTACGACGCGGCCATCGCCGGCCAGGACAACCAGGCAATCCTCGATACCGACCCCAATCTGATCGGCAGGCCTTTGTCCGACCGTCCCGACCTGGCGCAGGTGCGCGACGCCAGCTTTCGCCGGCAAATTCGTCTGGTCTTCAGCGCGCCCCGGGTGTACGAGGTGCGCATGCCCCTGCAGCTGAATGGGGCGGCTTTCGGCAGCACCCGGGTGGGTGTTTCCACGGTGTTTTTGAAAAATGAGATCCAGCCGCACCTGCACCGCGCCATTGTGATCTCGGTCAGCGCCATTCTGATTTCCCTGATTCTGGCCGCCGGCTTGTCCAACCTGGCGCTCTCGCCCCTGGTCCGCATCAGCCAGCGCCTGGACAGCGTCAGCGCCGGCGAGACCGAAGCACTGCACGAAGACGAACAGCGGCAGGATGAATACGGGCTGGTCACCCTCAAAATCGCGCATTTGGGCCGGCAGATGCGGGACGTCAAAGAAGTTTTCTCCGCCCTCAAGGACAATCTGGACCAGATCATGGCCACCCTGCAGGACGGCCTGATGCTGTTCACCCGCGACTCGCGCGTGGTGCTGGTGAGCGCTTCGGCGGAGCGCTTTGTGGGCCGGCCACGCAGCGAAATCCTGGGCCGCAACCTGAACGACGTGTTTGCCGAGTCCACCCGCCTGGGCCACGTGGTGCTGGAGTCCTTCCGCTCCCGCCGCCCGCTCAACCAGGGCGAAGTGGAGGGGGAAAACGGCCGCCGTATCCAGGTTTCGGTGGACTTCATCCAGGAAGGCGGCGAGCAGATCGGCGCCCTGCTGGTGATGCGCGATGCCGAATCGGTGCGCCGCATCGAAGATGAAATCGAGCTTTCCCGCCGCCTCTCCGCCATTGGCCGCCTCACCTCGGGCGTGGCCCACGAGGTGAAGAATCCCATTAACGCCATCGTGGTGCACCTGGAGGTGCTGCGCCAGAAGATGCAGCAGATTGACCCTGACACCAAGCGCCACATGGACGTGATCGGCAGCGAAATCCAGCGCCTCGACCGCGTGGTGCAGACACTGGTGGACTTCACCCGCCCGGTGGAATTACGCCTGGGTGAATTGGATCTGCGCAAGCTGCTGGAGGATGTGGCGGTGCTGGCCGCCCCCGAGGCCGAGCGCCATGGTGTGATCATCGTCCGCGACCTGCCCCCGGAGGAACTGTCGGTCAGCGTGGACTCCGACCTGGTCAAGCAGGCGCTGCTGAACGTGGTCATCAACGGCGTGCAGGCGATGCCGGATGGCGGCACGCTCACCGTTACCGCCACCCGCGCCAACGGCTCTGCCGCAGTGGACATTCGCGACCAGGGCCCCGGCATTCCCGCCGATGTGCGCGACAAGATCTTCAATCTTTACTTCACTACCAAGAAGTCGGGCAGCGGCATCGGTCTGCCCATGACTTACCGCATCATGCAACTGCACCACGGCGATATTGAGTTTGACTCGACGGAAAACCAGGGCACCACCTTCCACCTCACTTTTCCCCTGCTGCAGGCGGCGCCCGAACCGGCCCCCGAAGTGGTTTCGGAAGCCTGAATTGTGGCCCCCGCAATTGCCCAGGTTTTAAAGAGACTAACCATTTGCACAACAACCTTCGAACTCGTGAAGTGTTTACAATAGGAAGTGATGCGGCGCGCACTTCTCCTTTTTCTTTTTGCGGCTTTGAGCTGGCCGGCTCTTGCCCGGCAGGATCAGCAGCAAACTCCTCCCGCGCAACCTCCGCCCGTGCAAACTGCCCCCGCCCAGCAGGATCAATCTCAAACTGCGCCGACGACGGCTCCACCTCCGTCGTCGCAGGCCCCGGCACCGCCTTCCACGCCTGCCGGCGCGCAGCAGGCGCCGGCCACAAAGGCTCCGGCATCATGCGAAAAAACGGCGAAGACGAAAATCCGCAAGAAGAAAACTTCTCGAAAGAAGACCCGGAAGAGACACAAGAAGGCTGCATCCGAGAAAACGCCGGAGACCGCGGCCGACCCCGGTCCGCGGCGCATTGTAGTGCGCCGTGGCGGCACCAGCGAGACCGGCGGCCAACTCGAACCCGGCGTTCCCGTATCCGAAGCCGACCACCAGCGCCAGAGCACCGATCAACTCCTGGAAGACACCGGCGCCAGCCTGAAGAAAATCAGCCAGCGCAAGCTGACTCCCGACCAGCAGGACATGGTGCGCCAGATCACGTTTTACATGGAGCAGTCGCGTTCCGCGAACAAGGAAGGCGACCTGGGGCGCGCCCGCAACCTGGCCGTCAAGGCGCAACAGTTGTGCGACGCGCTGGCCCGCCAATAACTTACTGAGCGGCGCCGGCAGCTTTTAGGTGTGTACGAACCGCTTCCAGTAGCCAGCTGCCCGCTTCGCCCGCGTCCTGACGCGAGAAATCCTGATGCAGCGGAATTACCGGCACACTGGGCCGCACCTCCTGCAGCATGGCAGCCGTAGCCCGGCCGCGCGCCGATTGCATTTCATGGGCAAGAATTACCAGGGCAGGAGAAGTGGCCTTCAATAACACCACCGCATCCGGCAAATTGCCGGTGGTGACTGCGTCGTAGCCGGAGCGGCGCAGCACTTCGCGCAGGTATACCAGGGTGTCCACGCTGGGATGGATGCACAGTACCCGGCAGGCGGGTGCACCCGCCTTGGCTTCCGCCGGGCGGCTGCGGCCATAGAAAGCCGAAACCGCGCCCACCTCCGACTCGTGCACATCGAATACCTGTAGCAGGTTGGTCATCTTCAGAAGCTGGTGGACGGGAGGCGGAGCGGCGCACAGTTTGAGGTCGCCGCCGGAGCGGCGGACCCTGGCTACCAGCCTCACCAGCGTGCCCAGCCCGCTGCTGTCAATAAAGTTGACCGCCGCCACGTCCAGCACCAGGTCGCGGCAGTCCGCGCATAACTTATTCACGTGCGACTCGACCTTCTGCGCTTCCGGGCCGGCCACGATGCGTCCTTCAGCCTTCACCACCACAACTCTGCCCAACTGGCGATCTTGCAGCTCCAGTGGCATCTATCTTCTCCTTGGTTTCGCGCTGTTCACCTTCACGAGCAAATCTTTCGCCGGCTGCTGGTAGGCGCCCTCGATGCCCGCGGCTTCCGTCAAGGTGGTGCGAGCCTCGGGCAGGCGGCCCAGCTTGGCATAGGCGTAGCCCAGGCGGTAAAGCGCCATCTGGTAGGACGCGGGATCCTCTTTCAGCAGCGAAGTGGCCGACTTGAATTCGGTGATGGCAGCGGGCGTTTTGTCCTGGCGCATCAGGGCGTAGCCCATAGCCGAATGCGCCACTCCCGCCGAAAGTTTCTGCTGCCGAGTGGCATCGGGGGAATCCGCTTTGGCCAGTCCGATGGCCTTGCGGGAATAGGCGATGGCCTTGCCCAGGTCCGCGCCTTTGGGCTCCTCGGAATAAGCGTTGGCCAAAAGGATCAGCGTAGGCAGGCTGTTGGGATCGGTGGCCAGTGATTTTTCCCCGTAGGCCACCAGTCGCTCCGGTTCGTTCAACTGCTGCAGGCTGTAGATCGCGTACTGCGAAACCGGCTCGGCAAACTTGGAACTGGGAAACGCCGGCGTGTAGCGCTCGATGTAGGCCATGCGCGTCTTCGGGTCCTGCTCGGCGGCGATGGCGTTATAGCCCGCCGCCTCCAGGAACTCGTAGGATTGTTTATCGGTATCGCTGGGGCTTTCGCTGGAAGTCGCTGCAGTGTTGGTCAGCTTGGTCTTGCCAAAGCTGGCGTTGTAGAGTTCCCCTCCCTGCGCGGCGTAATCCAGCACCTTGCCCCAGTTCTTCAGCTGCTGCGCCACGCCCGCCTGCGAGACCAGGATGTCGAGATTGTGGGGCGCGGCCGTCAGCGCCTTATCCCCGGCCTCCAGCGCTTTGCCATTGTCGCCCGCTGTGGAATAGGCCTGCGAGAGCTGCCAGTTTCCATAAGCCACCGCCTGCGGGTTGGAGGAAAACTTCTGCACAAAATCCTGCAGCATGGTGATGCGCTTCTGGGCATCAGTCTGGTTGCTGATGGCCTGCAGCGCCTGGTCTTCCGGCGTGCCCGCAGGAATCACAATTTTTTCGATTTGGGCGTGCGCCAATGCCGCCAGCAGGACGGGAATCAGCAGGGCCGACCAGCGAACGCGAACCATTTCGCACCTCCGCAAATGCCGGTACCAGAGGAGCGGGCGGCGGCGGGAAAGCAGCGCTGCTGAACGGCCCACAACTCCGGAGTGCGCCATGCTAGCGCCCTTTTCGCTCGGGGGCAAATTCTTTTCGCCCGCCGGTTTTTACCACAAAGGACACGCAGCAAAACCGGGACAGCATAAAGTACCAGGCTCCAGGCTTCGGGGCTGAGTGCTGAATTGCTGGCTGCTGAATGATGAGTGCTTACTCGGGTCCCAGCACCCGGTCGCTCAGCCGGCGCACCCAGCCGTGCCGGGGCTGAAACGGGGGCAGCCCAATTCGGCTGCCGCGCAACTCCGCCAGCGCCTCCGCCAGCGGCATGGATTTCCATCTTTCGAGGCGCGGCTCGATCTCCGCCTGGTATTCCGGTTTTTGCGGCCAATAATGAAACAGCACATCGTCGCAGGCGTGTACCTGCGCATTCTTCTGCAGGAAGTAGGCCACGGCGTATTGCTCGACCAGCTGTTTTTTGTACTGCGGCGAAATCGCGTCAATAAACGCCAGCACGGTATGCAGCAGGTGGAACTGCGAGGGATGCAGGCCGATGGCGCCCGAGTTCCACATTTCGGCATTCAGGTCAATGGCGCTGCCGCGAAAATAAGACTTGCTCATGCGCTTGCGGAAGCGCTGCAGTTGCCCGGTGGGATGGGTGAGCACCGGATACTCCTTGCGGTGCAGCACGGCACTTCCCGGGCCGATGCGGGCGAAAATCGCCGCCAGATCGGCGGTGAAGAAAGTGTCAGAGTCGGCAAACAGGACGCGCTCCTCCGCATGTTCGCGCGCAGCCTCCGCCAGAGCGGCAATCTTGATGCGAAAAAGGTAGTTTCCCGGGCCGCGCCAGGCCCGCATCTTTTCCGCGCTCAATTCGTGCACCTGCACGCGACCAGCGAGCGGCTGGAAGACGCCGGGCGCATCCGTGTACATGTGCACCTTCAGCTCCAGCACTCCCTTCCAGGCCAGCGCCGAGTACGCCGCATACAAGGCCTGCACCCATATGTTGCGCTGCCCGCAGGCCAGGTAGATCAGGTGCTCCATAGGATGATGTGGACGGCTGGGCTCGATTGTAACCCGCAAATCACAGGGTGGTAGACTGAGCCGGGAGCTCCGAGCACAAATGAGTCTGGATGCGGCTGAGGCGAACTATTCCCCCGAGGCGGCAGCCGGCACCCCGTCTCCCCCTGAAGTTTCTCCCCGGCGGAAGCTGTTCCGCTCACCGGCTTTCATCGTTGTGGTCGCTCTGCTGCTACGCCTGCTGGTCATAACCGCAGGCCACACCTACCGCATTACTCCCCGGCGCGACCATTTTCAGTTCGGCTGGGAGATGGGGCGCATCGCCCGCTCCCTGGCCGCCGGCCACGGCTTCGCAAATCCTACCGATCTGGAAACCGGGCCTACGGCCTGGGAGGCGCCGCTCTATCCTTTTTTGCTGGCGGGAGTCTTCCAGGTGTTCGGTATTTACACCCACGCGGCCGCCTGGGTCATCCTCGCTCTCAACAGCCTGTTTTCGGCGCTCACCTGTCTGACGATTTACCGCATCGGCGAACGCCTGTTCGCTTCCCAGCCTGCTCGCTGGGCAGCCTGGACCTGGGCCCTGTTCCCCTATGCCATCTACTGGCCGGTACGGATCGTATGGGAAACCAGCCTCTCCGCGCTGCTGCTGAGCCTGGCAATCCTGCTGCCTTTGCGGGTGGACGACCGTCCGCGCCGTCGCGATTGGCTTTTGCTGGGCTTGCTGTGGGGCGTGATCGCCCTCACCAATCCCACGCTTTTGTCGTTTCTGCCATTTTCGCTGGCCTGGCTGTGGTGGCGCCTGCGCGGGCGCTCCGCCGCCGTGCTGGCCAATATGGCGCTATGCCTCGCACTCTGCAGCTCGATGGTCGCCCCCTGGCTGGCGCGCAACTACCGCGTCTTCAACCAGTTCGTCTTTATTCGCGATAACTTCGGACTGGAAGTACACACGGCCAACAACCCGGAGTCGGGCGGGTTATGGACCCGGTCCGAGCATCCGGGCAACGATCCGCAGGCCATGCAGAAATTTGCCGCCATGGGCGAGCTGCCGTATATGAAAGCGCAACAACGCGCTGCCTTTAACTTTATTCGCCATCATCCTGGCGAGTTCCTCGGCTTCTTCGCGGAACGCATTTTTTATTTTTGGGGCGGCAATCCCCAGATGACGCTGGTGCGCAGCTGGAGCATGGCGCCTGCCCGCCATGTTGCCTTCCTTATCTCCGCCTTCGCCGCTTTTGCCGGGCTGTGGCTTTGCTTTCGCCACCGTGTGCGTGGCAGCTTTTTGCTCGCCTGTTCGCTGCTGGTTTATCCCATCCCTTACTACATCGCCTTCCCTGCCCCGCGCTACCGCCACGCCATCGAACCGGAAATGCTGTTGCTTGTTATTTACGCCCTGTGGCTGGCCCGCGGCCGCGCCGTGCACTGGCCCACGGCCCGCTAGCCAGGGGGTAAGAGATAGCTTCCGTTTTGCCGCCGATTCTTCGCTACTTCGCTCAGAGCCTGCCCTGAGCTAGTGAACGCAGCGAACGCCCCAGATCCTTCGCTACCGCTCAGGATTTCGGCAGCGGGCTCCCGCTTCGCTCACGCCCGCTAAGCGCCTCAAGATTACTTTGGTACGAAGCCGCTCCGTTAATTGCGCAAATTCGCTTTTCCGGTTTTAATAAATATTCGCGGCTTCCCCACCCGAAAATCCATCTAACACTCATCCTGCATGCGCACCATTCTGCAAAAGCGCGAGCTGCGCTACGTGTTCACCGCCAACCTGATCTCCATGTTGGGGAGCGGGATGAACTCCGCCGCCGTGACCTGGTTCATCCTTCAGGCCACACACTCGGAGATGGCGCTGGGCACGCTGGTGGTGCTGCAGACCCTGCCCGCCATGGTGATGCTGCCCTTCACCGGCGTCATCATTGACCGTGAGGACCGCCGCCATCTGGTGATGGCGCTGGATGCCATTCGCGCTCTCATGGTGGTAGGCGTGGCCACGCTGGCCTTTATGCACCGCGCGCACGTGTGGGAGCTTTACCTGATGAACATGCTGGTGTCGGCGGGCTTCTGGATGTTCTGGCCGACCATCACCGCCCTCATCCAGGAGCTGACGCCGGACTCGCAGTTCGTGCATGCCAACACCTTCCTTCTCGCCGGGGTGCAGGGCGGCTGGTTGATTGCCGGCGCCCTGGTGGGATTCATGTACAACCACATCGGCCTGGGCGGCGTGCTGCTGATTGACTTTGCCACCTACGTGGTTTCCTTCGGCTGCTATCTGGCCTTGCGCAAGGGCAAGCACACCGTGGCGGCGAGGGAACTGCCGGTCAACGCACCCGCCACGCACAGCTCGTGGTCTCGTTACTGGCAGGAGATGAGAGAAGGCATCAGCTACCTGCGCGGCAACCGCTACGTGGTGTTGCTGGGCGCCAGCTGGGCCATGTTCATCGGCGCTATGTCCACGCAGAGCGTGGTCACCGCTCCGCTCAGCGACCGCCTGTTGCACGCCGGCGCCGTCGGTTACGGCTGGCTGAATGCGGGCTGGGGCATTGGCGCATTTCTGAGCGTGCTTTACGCTCCTCAAGTCATTCGCCGTCTGGAAGGGCGCCACACCGTGGCCGTTGCCATGGGCCTGCTGGCGGCCAGCATCTTCATCGCGCCCTATTCTCGCCTGCTGGCGCTGGCGGTCGGGCTTTACGCGCTCATGGGCTCGGCACGCGGCGTGGGCGGCATCGCCATTTCCAGCAGCATGATGGAGCATGTACCGCAACGCTTCATGGGAAGAGTGCAGAACGCCTTCTATTTTGCCGGTACCCTGCTGCAGGTGTGCCTGAGTCTGATTGTGGGCGCGGCGGCGCACCACGTCGGACTGGCTCTGGGCTTTGCCCTGATTGCAGGGGTGTACTTCGTGGCCTTCCTCACCTCGGCCTGGCCGTTGGAAACCGTGCCCACGCTCGCCCCGGGCGAAGCGGCCGGAGATTAGGCAAAGCATGTAGTCGGGAGTTAGGAATCCACCGCTCACTCCTGACTACCGAGTCCCGCCTCCTCCTCTGTTATCCTGTGCCCTTCACTGGAGACGCCCATGAGCGACACCCTTGCCGGTCGTAATGCCGTTGTTTTTGGAGTGGCCAACAAGCGCAGCATCGCCTGGTCCATTGCCCAGGGACTGCACGCCGCCGGAGCGCGCCTGGCCATTACCTATCAGAACGAGCGTCTGGAGCAGGAAGCCAAGGACCTTATCCTCTCCCTGCCCGGCGCGGAAGCGTTTCGCTGCGACGTCAGCCAGGACCAGGAACTGGACCGTCTGTTCTCCGAACTGCGCGCCCGCTATGGCAAGCTGCACGTGCTGGTGCACAGCATCGCTTATGCGCCGGCCGAGGAATTGAAGGGCGAATTCCTCAGCACCACGCGCGAGGGCTTTCGCATTGCCCACGATGTCAGCGTTTACTCCTTGATCGCGCTGGCACGCGCCGCGGCCCCCCTCATGGAAGATGGCGGCAGCATTATCACCATGACCTATTACGGCGCCGAAAAGGTGGTGCCGCGCTACAACGTGATGGGCGTGGCCAAGGCGGCGCTGGAAGCCTCGGTACGCTATCTGGCGGCTGACCTGGGCAAACGCCGCATCCGCATCAATGCCATTTCCGCCGGGCCCATCAAAACCCTGGCCGCGCGCGGCATCTCCGGCCTGGGCGACATGCTGAAGGCACACGCCGAGCGCGCTCCCCTGCAGCGCAATGTGGATGTCAACGAAGTCGGCGCCACCGGCGTGTTTCTTGCCTCTGACGCCAGCTCCGGCATTACCGGCGAAACCATCTACGTGGACTGCGGGTACAACATCATGGGGTTTTGAAAACCGGTTGTCAGTTATCAGCGGTCATTTGTTAGTAAATCAAAAGGCCTCCTCGCGGGAGGCCTTGCTGAAAACTGAAAGTTGATGGCTGAGAGCTTACTGCGTGGCGCCCGTGGTCTGCACGCTGGAGGTGGATTCGGGCACGCCCGGGTTTTTCACCATGAAGAAACTGTGGTCATAGAGGTCGCGGTACATGCGGCCGGCAATCTCCGCCGCCTTGGGACCAAAGGTGGGCCGCCCGCCCTCCAGGAAAACCACCACCACCACGCGTCCTACGTTAGTGTTAGCGTAGGAGGCGAACCAGCCAAAGCGAGTGCCATCTTTCGAGCAGGTGCCGGTCTTGCCTAAAATTTCTTCTTCATTGAAGTTCACGCGCACGCTGCGGGCCGTGCCGTACTCCACCGCGCCCGCCATGCCGTCAGAAATTTCGGGAATCGCCGGCGCAATGTTCAACTGGCGCTTGATGCGCGGTTCAAAGTTGGCCACTTGCTCGGGCGTTGTCGGATGCTGCAGGTAATAAAGCGTGCCGCCGTTGGCAATGGCCGAGACCATGGCGCCCAGTTGCAGCGGGGTCATGGAAACGCCTTCGCCGAAGGAGCACATCCTGCCTACTCCGCCGTCTTTGGCGGGAATCACGTGGTCGGGATACTCGCCCAGTTGCTCTCCGGGGATGTTGTAACCCGCCAACTCACCCAGGCCGAACTGATGCGCGTAATAGGCCACCTTCTCAAATCCCAGCTTGCGTCCTAGCGCTTCAAAATAAGCGTTGTTGGAGTGGGCCAGAGCCTGCGTCAGGTTGAGGCGGGAGCGGCGGCCCAGGCGGATCCGGGTGTCCTTGTCAATTACCCCTTCACTGAGCGCTGCCAAGGCCACCGACAACTTGATGGTGGAGCAGGGCATCGCGCCGCTGGAAAGGGCCAGCTTCTGGTTGACCATGGCCAGAATGCGGCCGCTGGTGGGCTCAATAGCTACTACCGTGCCGTTCATGTTGCCCAGGGCATCCACCGCCGCCGCGCGGACGATCGGGTCCTCGCCGGCGGTGATGTCTCCGTCGGCTACATCATCGCTGAACGAACTGGTGTAAAAGCGCTCGTAATAGCGATGACGACGGGCATAACGGCGGGAGCGGCGCGTCCGGCGTGCGTGCAGCGCGCGGGTACGGCGCAGACGGCTCATCCGCCGCCGGGCGCGGGCGTTCTCCGTAATTCTGTGCTTGGATTTGGCGCGGGTGCTGCGGTGCGTGCTGATGGTCGCCGCCAGGGCGGAGATCTCGAGAGCAAGGAACGCCAAAAGCAGAAGGGCGATTTGGGTGGCTCGCAAACTCTTTTTCATCACTCCCTGACCATCCCCGGGGCCGTTGCCAACACTGTCATGTGCACGAAACCTGCCACTCTGGAATGCCGGTGGCCTACTTGTACTAACGCTTAGATAGTATGAGAGTTGCTGTTTCGCCGCAATGGAAAAAAGGCTCTATCGGTGACCTCGGAGTCGAATCATTAAGCGACTCAGATACAGCTACTTAGGCGAGAGTTACTCATGTGAGGATGCCTTCCGTAATAGGCAGGGCATTTACTTCCCTGATACTGGACCTAAGTACAAATACAGCGAGGATTGACTCCGGGTCTTCACGCCCTTGTCGGCCCCCATCAGGCGCAAAGTTTTGCATTTTTGACCGTGGCGGTCAGTGGAATGACAGAAAACGGCGAGAGCAGGGGTGCCCCACCCTTGCGCTCTTTGCAAGGGTGGGGCCCACTCAGATTCAGTTCACTTCCGTTCTCTTCCGGATGAAGGTGGGCACGTCGAGATCATCATGCTCGAACGTGGGCACCACCGGAGCGGGCGCTGGCATGGCGGCTCGTGGCGGTTCCTCCACCTGGTTGACCACCGGCGGCGGCGCATCCGGGATGGAAAACCCGGAGGTCACGCGCTGCCGCGAGATGGCCTGCGCCGAAGAGGAAATGCCGCGTTCACGGCGCTGCGGCGCGTCGCTCTTGAAGCCGGTGGCGATTACGGTGATCTTTACCGTGTCTTTGGCTTTGTCATCCAGCACGGCGCCGAAGATGATGTTGGCATCTTCATGGGCGGCGCTCTGGATAATGCTGGAGGCTTCATTCACCTCGCTCAGCTTCAGCGAACTGGAGCCGGTGATGTTGATGAGGATGCCGCGCGCCCCGTCAATGGCTCCCGCTTCCAGCAAGGGCGAGGCGATGGCGCGTTGGGCCGCTTCCGTGGCCCGGCGTTCGCCGGTGGCGGTGGCCGTGCCCATCACCGCGTAGCCCATGCCGGCCATGATGGCCTTCACGTCGGCGAAGTCGCGGTTGATGATGCCGGGAATGGTGATGATGTCGGAAATGCCCTGGACCGCCTGGCGCAGAATATCGTCGGCCACCTTGAACGACTCGAAGAAGCCGGCGTTCTCCGCCACCGCCAGCAGTTTTTCGTTGGGGATGACGATGGTGGTGTCCACCGAGTCAATCAGTTCGGACAGGCCGTTGGAGGCCTGCATCATGCGGCGTTTGCCTTCAAAGCCGAAGGGCTTGGTGACCACGCCCACCGTGAGCGCGCCCATTTCGCTGGCCAGGGAGGCGATGATGGGAGCCGCGCCGGTGCCGGTGCCGCCGCCCATGCCGGCGGTGACGAACACCATATCCGCACCCTCCAGCGCCTCGATGATTTTGTCGGAATCCTCCAGCGCCGCCTTGCGCCCCACTTCCGGGTTGGCGCCGGCACCCAGCCCATTGGTGAGTTTGACGCCAAGCTGGATCTTTACCGGAGCGCGCGAAAGGCGCAGCGCCTGCAGGTCGGTGTTGGCTACGATGAACTCCACCCCTTCCACCCCGGCATCAATCATGCGGTTGACGGCATTGGTGCCGCCGCCGCCCACGCCGATCACCTTGATATTGGCGTCGTTCTTGGCTTCTTCGTGAAAGCTGATGCGGATGCCGCTTTTGGGCTCCGCCGGGTTCAATGTGTTTTCCTTTTTTGGCGTCATGACTTGCGCTCTCCGCTCCTCATACCGAAATTTGCTTCAACTGCCTGATTTCCACTTCTGATCTCGTGCCCAATACCTACAGCCGTATCCCCTGCGCTGCCTGGCCTTTGCTGAACAGCGCCTTCAGCTTGCCTACGCCCCATCTCTCGTCATGGTTGCCGCGGACGAGGCGGGCGCGGTGGCCGTAAAAAATCATGCCAATTACGGTGGTGAATTCGGGCTCGGCCAGCAGGGCCGGCATTTTGGCCAGCGGCGACGGCCATCCCAGGCGCACCTGCTTGCGCAGCACCGATTCGGCAATCTCCAACATCCCGCTCAGCCGCGCCCCGCCGCCGGTGAGCACCACGCCGGCGCCGCAACTCTCCAGCAGCCCGCCGTGCCGCAGTCCGTCGCGCAGCATCTCAAACAGTTCGCGGGCCCTCGGCTCCAGAATTTCTCCCAGTACCCGCTGTGCGATCATGCGCGAAGGCCGATCTCCCACCGAAGGCACCTCCACCTCATGACCCTCGGGAATGCGGGTGACCACGGCACAGCCGTAACTTCGTTTCAGCTTCTCCGCTTCCACCAGCGGAGTTCGCAAACCGACGGAAATGTCGCTGGTAAAGTGGTCGCCGCCCACGGGCAGCACGGCGGTATAAGCCACTGCGCCATCCTGAAAACCGACCACCTCGGTGGAACCGGCGCCAACATCCACCAGGCACACGCCCAATTCGCGCTCTTCAGGGCGCAGCACGGCGTCGGCGCAAGCCAGCGGCTCAAACACCGTGTCGCTCACGTGCACCCCGGCGCGGTTGAGCACGGTGACCACATTCTGTGTGGCGCTGTTGGCGGCGGTCACAACGTGCACTTTCACTTCCAGCTTGCTGCCCATCATGCCCAGAGGATCGCGAATGCCGGGCTGGTGGTCGAGGATGAACTCCTGCGGCAGCAGGTGGAGAAAGTCGCGGTCGTTGGGCAACGAAATGGCCTTGGCCTTTTCCACGGCGGAGCGGATTTCATCGCGCGTAATTTCGCGAGGACGCTGGCCCAAACTGATGCCGCCTACGCTGTTCACCCCGCGCACGTGAGACCCCCCCACGCCCACGATGGCGCGTTCGATGGGGGCGGATATTCCGTCTTCCGCCTGCTCCACCGCTTGCTGCACGGAAGCCACGGCCCGCTCCAGGTCCATGATGACCCCCTTGCGCGAGCCCAGCGAATCAGCCACGCCGTGACTGCGGTAGCGCAGCCCGGCTTCGGTAATTTCGGCCACCAGCGCGCAAGTCTTGGCGCTGCCTACGTCAATTGCGGTCAGGAGATGCGGGTTGTTGTTTGCCATGATCTCGTTTCACTGTCACCCGGTTTGAAGCCGGCGGCTAAGCTCGCTTGCTGACTGGCCGGCTAGCCAGACAGAAAGCTAGCCAGCTCGTTTCACGTGCCGCGGGCGGCGGTGTTTCGCCACTTTTTTATGCTTGCCCGCCCTCGCCACACGTGCCGGCAGCTTCGCTATCCGGTCCGGCTTTCGCCCGCCGTGCCCCAACGGGCTGCTGGCCCGCTTCAAGTCGGTGGTGGTCAAAGCCGCCGGCTTCACTCCCGCGGCAATGGCGGCGCGCGCCGCCGGTCCGCTCAGCGGCTTTTGCGCCAGCAAGCTCGTATCCGGATTCACGATGATCTGCCGGTCGTAGCGCAAATCCACCGAATCCAGTTTCTGAAACTGCTGCCGCCATTCCGCCACGTGGGTCACGTAAATCTTGTAGCGCTGCAGAAAATTTCCCGCTCCCAGATGCACCAATACCGCCCCCGAAGGATCGTTGACCATGACCTTCACATCATCGGGGTCCGACAGGTCCACTTCGCTGAGGTCCTGGGAATAATGCGCGCCGCTGGAATCCAGGTCCTGAATGAGCTGGCTATAAATATCCATGCGCGCGGCGCGGGTGGAGAGCGGTTCCGCTTCGCCCATGCCCACAATCACGGGAAACGAGTATTGCTGGTGACCGCCCACGGGCAGGTCCATGACCACGCCATCGGCGTCAATCAGGGAAATATGGGAGCCGATGCGGGCGAAAGCCACCGGCGTGCGCTCCTGAATCTGCACCTCCAGCCGGTTGGGCAGGAAGCGCATGACCGCCGCCGATTTCACCCACGGAATCCGCTCCAGTTGCTTCTGGCGCTGGGCTAGAGGAATAAAAAAAGTGTTGCGGCCAATGTCGCCGCCCATCACTTCCATCACCTGGGCGCGGCTGACGTTGTGATTGCCGGAAAGCCCAATGTCGTCGCTGGACTCAATGGTGAAGCGCCAGGAGTGGGCGCCGTACTGCATGGCTACGCCGGCAACTATGGCGATCAGGATGAGGAGAGCAGCTACGACAGCGGCCCGTTTCAGCCGGTGGGCGGCTTTTCTGGGAAGGGACCCTCGACGGACAGAGACACGCTTCTGCGCGCGCAAAAACGGCGATTCTTGCTCGGATTCCAAGTCAACCAGGCGGGCATCATCCAGCGTGGCGGGAATGTACTCCGCACTGGGCGTGAGCTCCAGGTCGTCCTGGGCAGGTGGAACGTTTCTACGCGCCATCAGCCGTATTCAGTTGTCGTCGAGAATCGCCGCAGTAACTATAGCTGCTTTGGTTCAAATTTGAGACAGGTATTTTTCCACAGGCGCTCAGATTCATCGCCGCTGATAAACGCGGGTGAACGCGGACCAATATTGGGGAATCAAGTATGACAACAGAGCGCCGGAGCGGCCGCCAGATCCGTTCGCCGCGGATGAACGCAGATCAACGAGGATCGTCGCTGTGGCCTGACGCGGGCGAGGGCGCCCGCGCCACAAGATTTTGAAAAATCTGCGGTCATCCGGGTGAATCCGCGGCGATGAATCCGGGTTTGACCGAAATCAAGCTACGTTGCCGAAGGGGTGCTCCAGCGACGGGCTTTGGGGCGTAAACAGCTCGGCGCCGTTTTCGGTGATGTGCATGTCGTCTTCCAGGCGCACGCCAAACTCGCCCCGAATGTAGATTCCGGGCTCGTCGCTGAAGGTCATATCCGGACGCAACGGCAGCGTATCGCCATGCACCAGGTAAGGCCACTCATGCCCGTCCATGCCCATGCCATGGCCTAGCCGGTGAGTGAAGTACTTGTATCCGGGTCCGTAGCCGGCATCGGTAATCACTTTGCGCGCGGCCGCGTCCACCTCCTGCGCGGGCACTCCCGGCCGGGCGGCGCCCAAAGCTGCGGTTTGCGCGCCATGCACGATGTCGAACACCTTCCTCATCTTGTCGGTGGGCTTGCCCAGAACAAACGTGCGGCTGATGTCGGAAACGTAACCTTCGACCTTGCAGCCTCCGTCCATCAGCAGGATGGTTCCGTCGCGAATCACCTGCGGCGTGATGGAGCCATGCGGCAGGGCCGAGTATTCGCCCACCTGGATTTCGGCCTCACCTTCGAATCCCAACTGGCGGTGCGCGGCCGCCACCAGGTCTTCAAAATCGTGCTGGGTCATGCCCTCGCGCAGCGCGTTGTAGGCGGCGGCGTAGGCGCTGAGTGTGACTTTCGCGGCCAGGCGCATAAGCTCGATCTCGTGCCCGCTCTTCACCATGCGGCAGCCCGCCGTGACCGGGGTAGCGCTGGTAATGTGAACCTGCGAGGCTGCCAGTCCCACGCCATGGCTGAACACGAAGCGCGTGGACTCATCAATTCCAAGTGTCCCGGTGCTGAGACCGCGGTCCTTCAGGCCCTGTGCCACCAGCCGGTAGGGGCTCTCATCTTCATTCCAGTAGCGCACTTCGGCCTCAGCCAGCGGACCTTTGGCGATCTGCTCGTGCGAGCGGTCAGTTTCAAAGTAAGGACACACAAAGAAGGCCGTGCCCTTGGCCGGCAGAAGAAATGCCAACAGGCGCTCGCCTCCCCACCAGTTGATGCCGGTGAAGTAATCCAGCGACGTGCCGGCCGTGAGCATAATGGCATCCAGTTGGTTGCTCGCCATGAGCTCGTGTGCTTTTGCCAGGCGCGCCTGGCGCTCATCATTGGTGATGGGGTGGGCCTGATCCTTCATGGATTTGAGCGCCGCTATGGAAGGCGGCAGCGGACGACAATCGCTGTCCACGGTCTGCGGTGCGGCGTGCGCAGGCAGCGCGGCGGCTCCGGCAGCCAGCGCGCTGCCGTAAAGAAACTTGCGGCGAGAGACCATGAGCCCTCCAGATTCAGAACCGGGATTGGACTGAGAGTTAGCCGGCGGTGATTTTAACAGCGTGGGGACGGGCTTGCAGTTGCTGCAGGATTTGCGGGCCGAGCTGAGAAATATTGCCAGCGCCCAAAGTGATCACCAGGTCGCCCTCTTCGGCCACCGCGGCCGCGGCGCCGGCGGCTTCGCCAAAAGAGCCCAGGTAGACGGCGGTCTTCCCTCCCAGCTTGATTACCTGCTGGGCCAGCTCCTCCCCGGTGACGCCGGGGATGGGCTGCTCGCTGGCGGGATAAATGTCGAGCACAAAAACCGAATCGGCATCGGCGAAGGCGGTGGCGAACTGGTCCATCAGCGCCTGGGTTCGAGTGTAGCGGTGCGGTTGAAACACCACGTGAATGCGGCGGTAGCCGCACTCGCGGGCAGCCGCCAGGGTGGCGCGAATCTCCGTGGGATGATGGCCGTAATCATCCACCACACTCACCCCGGCCGCCTTGCCGCGCAGCTGGAAGCGGCGGTCCACCCCGTGAAAGTTGTCCAGCGCCTGGCGAATCTGCTCCACGGGAACATCCAGCCCTACCCCCACGGCAATGGCGGCGGTGGCATTGAGGATATTGTGCGCGCCGGGCACGCGCAGGCGAAATTCCCCCAGGTCCTCGCCCCGGTAGCGCACCTGGAAGCGGCTGCCGGTGGCGCCATCATCAAATTCCACCTGCGAGCTCATGATGCGGAAGTCGGAATCGGGCCGCCGCCCGTAGGTGAGTGCCCGGCGGCGCAATTGCGGCAGCAGTGAGCGCAGCGGCGCATCGTCATTGCACATCACCACCATCCCGTAGAAGGGCACCCGGTCCATGAATTCCAGAAAGGTGCGCTTCACGTCGCGCAGGTCGCGGTAGCAATCCATGTGCTCGCGGTCAATGTTGGTGACCACGGTCAGAATTGGGGACAAGGTCAGGAAGGAGCGGTCGCTCTCATCCGCTTCCGCCACCAGGTACTGCGACTTTCCCAGGCGCGCATTAGAACCCATGGCATCCACCCGCCCGCCCACCACCACCGTGGGATCGAGCCCGCCGGCGGCCAGCACCGCCGCTACCATGGAGGTGGTGGTGGTCTTGCCATGCATGCCGGCAATGGCGATGCCGTACTTCAGGCGCATCAGTTCGGCCAGCATTTCCGCGCGGCGGATTACGGGAATCACCAGCCGCTGCGCCTCGCGCACCTCTGGATTGTCCGGGGAAATGGCGGAACTGGTGACCACCACCTCGGCGCCGGCTACGTTGGCGATGGAATGGCCTTCAAAAATGGTGGCGCCCAGGCTGGCCAGCCGCTGCGTGACCGGCGAAAGCTTCAGGTCGGAGCCGGACACCTTGAAGCCCAGGGTCAGCAGCACTTCGGCGATGCCGCTCATGCCGATGCCGCCGATACCCACAAAATGCACGTGTTGGATCTTGGCAAACATTCAATTCACATCCACCACAGAGGACACGAAGGCACACAAAGGACAGCCTTGGTTTCCTTTGTGGCTAACTTCTCACCCCCGCCAGGCGCGCCGCCATTTCCGCAATCTCCAGCGCCGCCCGCGGATGCGCCAAAGAACATGCTGCCTGCGCCATGCGCGCCAGCCGCGCCCGGTCGTTCAGCAGTGCTTGCACGCTGCGTACCAGGCGCTCGCCGCTCAACTCGGCTTCCGCGATCAGTTCGGCGGCCCCGGCGGCCGCCAGCGCTTCCGCGTTGCGCAACTGGTGATCATCCGCGGCTTTAGGGAAGGGTACAAAAACAGCTGGCCTTCCCGCCGCCGTTATTTCCGCCACCGTGCTCGCGCCGGAGCGGCAAACCAGCAGGTCAGCGCGGGCAAATACACCCGGCATATCGTCTATAAACGGATACACTTCCGCGGAAATTCCAGCACGCAGATACGCCCCTTGCGCGTCATTATAATCGCGCTCGCCGGTCTGGTGGATGATGTGCAGCCCGGGTATGTGCCGCTGCAGGGCGGCGAGCGATTCGACCATGACCCGGTTCAAGGCACTGGCTCCCTGGCTGCCGCCGAACACTAGCAGCGTGGGGGGACGGCCGCATGGGGAATACGGAGGCACCAGAAAGAACTCCTGGCGCACTGGCACGCCCGTGACTATGGCCCGCCTGAAATAGCGGGCGGTCTGCTCGAAGTGCACTGCCGCCAGGGTCACCATGGGCGCCACCACGCGATTGGCGAATCCGGGCACCACGTTGGGTTCAAAAACCAGGGTGGGCATGCTGCGGAGAGCGGCGGCCAGCATGGCCGGGCCGGAGGCATAGCCGCCCACACCTACCACCACGTCCGGACGGTAGTGCCCCAAGATCTGCGATGAGGCCACAATCGCCCTGGGCAGAGCGGTCAACGTGCGCAGTTTCGTGGCCAGGCTGACCCGGTTCAGCGCTCCAACCTCAATCAGGAGCAATTCAAATCCTGCCGCCGGAACCAGGCGGTTCTCCAGGCCGCGAGCCGTGCCCACAAACAGCACCTCGGCGCGGAAGCGCTCCCGCAATTCCCGCGCGATGGCCAGCGCCGGAATCACGTGCCCGCCCGTCCCTCCCCCCGCTATAACTGCCCGCATGGATGTAGAAGGATACGCTATGCGGGCGCGGGCAGCGGGGGCTTCGGGACGGGATTTCGGTGTTTCAACGGCTGAAGACATGAAGAAAATTGAGTAATTGTGTAATTGAGTAATTGTGTAATTGAAAACCCCACTCGGGACGCGGCAGTCAATCTACCCGATTACGCAATCACAAAATTTCTCACTGGGCGCGGCGCTTCGCGCCGCGCTAGTCCACCTGCTGAGTAATATTGAGCAAAACGCCCACGCAAGCCAAGGTGACGAACAGCGATGTACCGCCGTAGGAAATAAAGGGCAGGGGGATGCCCTTGGTAGGAAGAATTCCCAGCACCACGCTGATATTGAACAGCGCCTGCAACACCACCATGCTGGTAATGCCCACGGCCAGCAGCTTGCCAAAGGTGTCCTGGATGAGCACGGCGGCGCGGATGCCACGGTAGAGGAAGAGCAGAAACAGGCCCACGATCACCAGCGAGCCTGCCAGCCCCACTTCCTCGGCCGTAGCGGCAAAAATAAAGTCAGTGTGCGGCTCCGGCAAGTAGAACAGCTTCTCCTTGCCTTCCATCAGGCCCACGCCCATCAACCCGCCCGTGCCCACCGCAATCATGGACTGAATGATGTGGAAGCCGTGGCCCTGGGGGTCAGCCCAGGGATTCAGGAACGCCAGGATTCGCTCATAACGCCACTTGACACGAAAAATGAGGGCATAGAGGACTGGAGCCGATGCGGCCAGCCCATAGCCGAAGTAGCGCAGACGCATGCCGGCTACAAACAGCACCGTGCCGGTGATGCCGGCGCAGGCGATGGCTGTGCCCAGGTCCGGTTCCTTGACGATCAGCCCCAGAAAAACCACGGTGGGCACGATGGCCGGCAGCAGGGTGTTGCGCCAATCGTCCATCTGCCGGGTGCGGTTTTCCAGGAAATAGGCGAGAAAGAGAATGAGGGCGGGCTTGGCGATTTCCGAAGGTTGCAGCGAGAACCACCCAGCGTGAATCCAGCGGTGGGTGTTGTGCGAGCGGTCGAGAAAAAACACCGCAATCAGCAGCAGCGTGGTTACGCTGAGCACGGAGAAGACCACGGCCGGCTGCCGGTAGCGCCGGTAGTCAATCTTCATGGTTGCGAACATGGCCGCCAGGCCCGCCGCCGCCCACGCCACCTGCCGGATCAGAAAGGTGTAAGGCGAACCGTAACGGTCCTTGGCCATCACCGCCGAAGCGCTGAACACCATCACCAGCCCGATGAACACCAGCAGCACCGTGACCGTGAACAGCGTCCTGTCAACACTGACCCGTCTAGCCATAACCCTTGAAAAGAATTTCTCACCACAGAGGCACAGAGTCACAGAGGATTCGAGAAAAAGCTGTGGACGGGGCTCCTTGGGAGTAAACCCTAGGAAAGGGTTTCAAGGTTTCAAGGTTTCTGGATTTCAAGGTTTCTGGGTTTCAAGTTTCAAGATTTCAGAGGTTTCAAGGTTAAGGAGGTTTCAAGGTTCAAGTTTCGCGTTTCCAATTTCCATTGTCATCCCGAGCGAGCGCGACTGAGCGGACGCGAGGAAGCGCGAGTCGAGGGACCTTGCGCTTTCGGCACACCCAGTGCTGCCCACATAAGGGCCAGTCCGTTGTGAACCCCGGCGGGGCGGCACCAAACCTGCCGATCAGAAACCTTGAAACCTGTGAAACTTTGAAACCTGATTCAGTGCGTTCTATCCCTGCTCCGCTAAGGCCTGCACCGTCCGCTTGAACACTCGCCCGCGATGCTCGTAATTCTCGAACTGGTCAAAGCTGGCGCAGGCCGGAGCCAGCAGAACCACGTCGCCGCTCTCGGCTGAAGCCGCCGCGCGCTTCACCGCCGCTTCCAGCGTCCCCGCGCGTACCACTTCCACGACCCCGCCGAGATGCGACTCGATTTTCTCCGCCGCCGCCCCGATGGTGTACACCCGCCGCGCCCGCTCCTTGAGCAGCGGCTTGAGCACGGTGTAGTCGCTGCCTTTATCCTTGCCGCCCAGGATCAGGTGAATATTGGCCGGAAATGATTCCAGCGCCTTGATGGTGGCGTCCACGTTGGTGGCTTTGGAGTCGTTATAGAACTCCACCCCGCGCACCGTGGCCACGTACTCCAGGCGATGTTCCACCGCCTTGAATTCCTGCACCGCGCGCCGGATGCGAGACGGCTCGGTCTGGGTTAGCATGCCCGCACACACCGCCGCCAGCACGTTCTCCAGGTTGTGCGCGCCCTTGAGCTTGATTTCGCTCACCGGCATGATCTCGCGCTCGTCGCCATCACGCCATACGATCGTGCCATTACGGAGGAACGCGCCCGCCTCCACTTCCTTTTTGCGGCTGAACCAGATCTTCCGTGCCTTGCTCCGCCCGGCCAAACCCACGCAGGTGGGGTCGTCGGCATTGAGCACGGCAAAGTCCTCGCCCGTCTGATTCTCAAATATGCGCGCCTTGGCGTCCACGTAGGCCTGGAAGGTGCTGTGCCGGTCGAGGTGATCGGGGGTGATGTTGAGTACGACAGCAATAAAAGGATGGAAACTCTCAATGGTCTCAAGCTGGAAGCTGGAAACCTCCAGAACCACGTAGCTGTCGTCCGTGCTCTGGTCCACCAGGGAGATGGCAGCGGTTCCAATGTTGCCGCCCACCAGCGATTCCCGCCCGCCCATGGAAATGACTTCTCCGGTGAGCGCGGTGGTGGTGGTCTTGCCGTTCGAGCCGGTGATAGCCACGAGGCGGCCCTTCAGGAAGCGCGCCGCGAGCTCGATTTCGCCGATTACAGGGATGCCCTGCTCGCGCGCCTGCTCCAGCAGCGGCACGTCCACCGGCACGCCTGGGCTGACCACGATCAGGTCCTGGCCGCCGAAAGTGCGCTCCCCGTGACCTCCGGTTTCCAGCGTAACGCCGGCGTCGAGCAACTTGGGAATCTCGCCGCGCAATTCGTCCTGGCTCTTGGTGTCGGAGACGGTGACCCGAGCTCCCTGGGACTTGAGGAATAGCGCCGAGGCCACCCCCGACTTGCCCAGCCCCACCACCAGCACGCGTTGGTTTTTCAGGTTCAAAACAGCTTCTAGCTTCTAGCTACTAGCTTCAACTCTTGGCCGTTGGCTTTTGGCTTTTGGCTTTTGGCCATTAGCCCGTTGTCGCCGAAATCCAACGACCAATTACCAGCTACTAACTACCAACCACCCGTCCCGCCATTCTGCCATTTGCCTCGCCCACGCTACCTCAGCTTCAGCGTGGTCAGCGCAAAAAGCGCAAACACCAGCGACGCGATCCAGAAGCGCACAATGATCTTCGACTCCGACCAGCCCAGCAGCTCGAAATGATGGTGCAGCGGCGCCATCTTGAAAATGCGCTTGTGGCGCAGCTTGTACGAGGCCACCTGCAGAATCACCGACACCGCCTCAATCACAAAAATCCCGCCAATAAAGGGCAGCAGCAGCTCCTGCTTGATAATGACCGCCACCGTCCCTATGGCGCCGCCCAGGGCCAGCGAGCCCACGTCGCCCATGAACACTTCCGCCGGGTGCGCGTTATACCAGAGGAAGCCGATGGCCCCGCCCACCATGGCGCCACAGAAAATGGTCAACTCGCCCACCTGGGGCATGCGCTGCAGTTCCAGGTAGTTGGCGAAGGTGGCATGGCCGCTGATGTAAGTCAGCACCGCCAGGGCGCCGGCGGCAATAATGGTGCAGCCAATGGCGAGCCCGTCCAGACCGTCGGTCAGGTTCACCGCGTTGCTCGACCCCACAATCACCAGCACCACAAAACCAATGAAGGGCAGGAAGGCGAACAGCCACATGTGAGGAATCATCAGCCAGCGGTCCACCACCAGGTCGGGCCGGAAAGTCTTCACGAAGGGCATGATCAGCCTGGTGGAGTACAGACCCTGCGTCTGCAGCCCGATCAGCGCGATGGCGATCAGCACGCTGGTGGTGATCTGCAGCAGCAGCTTGGTGCGCCCGGTCAGACCCAGGTTCCGCCGGTGCACCGTTTTCAGGTAGTCGTCGGCGAAGCCGATGCCGGCAAACGCAATGGTGGAGAGCACCGCCACCCAGATGAATTTATTGCTCAGGTCAGCCCACAAAAGCGTGGGCACCACAATGGAGATGGCAATCAGCACTCCGCCCATGGTGGGGGTGCCGGCTTTCTTCTGGTGCGCCTGCGGGCCCTCTTCGCGGATGAACTGCCCGATCTGAAACTCGCGCAGACGTTTGATGACCAGCGGCCCGATAATCAACCCTGTGAACAGCGCCGTCAGGCTGGCGAAGGCGGTGCGAAAGGTCAAAAAACGGAAGATGCGGAAGGGCGAAAAGTAATGAAATAGTTTCAGGTACAGCAACCAGTAGAGCAATCGTCCTCCCGTTCAGGATCAAATCCTAGCGGCCCGGGGCCACAACTTTTTTGCTCTCGTGTGGCGCCGTCCGTTCCCGCCAGCGTTCCAGAGCTCTTTCCAGACGCACGCCCCGCGAAGCCTTGAGCAGCACCGCATCCCCCGGGCGCGCTTCCCGGGCCAGCCACTCGCCCGCATCTTCGGGCGCGACTATAAATTCCGCCCGCATCCCCGCTTTGCGCGCCCCTTCCACCATGTGCCCGGCCGCGCCTCTCACTCCCACCAGCACATTCACGCCGCGCGTAGCCATGCGCTGGCCGCACTCGGCGTGCAGTTCGGGGCCGGTCGGACCCAACTCCAGCATCTCTCCCGCGACTACAATGTGGCGCTGCGCCGGCAGGGCCAGCAGAGCATCCACCATGGCGTCGAGGGCTTTGGGATTCGAATTGTAACAATCATTGATGACGGTCACTCCGCCTACTTCGATCACCTGGCCGCGTTTGTCCGCCGGGGCCAAGCCGCCCAGAGCGGCTGCCGCCTCCACCAGGGGAATACCCCGTTCCATCGCTACCGCTACCGCCGCCAATGCATTGGGAATGTTATGCGCCCCTACCAGGGGCAGAACCGCGGGCTCGCGGCTGCCGCCGGCAACAATATCGAACGCTGAACCCTGCGCACCTCGAAGTTCTATGCCTTCCGCCCGCACGCTGGCCGGATTCCGCACTCCGAAGGTCACCACCCTGCCGGGAAAGTCGCGCCCAAATTGCGAGACATATTCGTCGTCGGCATTGAGCACCGCCGTTCCACCCGGCGGCAGCGCTTCCACCAGTTCGTATTTGGCCCGCGCAATCTCCGCCACCGACTTGAAAAATTCCAGGTGTACAGGAGCAACGCAGGTCACCACTCCGATTTCCGGCTGGGCAATGCGGGCCAGTTCGCGAATTTCGCCCAGGTGCGACATGCCCATCTCGACCACGGCCACATCGTGCTCCGGCTCCAGCCGCAGCAGCATCAGCGGCAGCCCGAAGTGGTTGTTCAAATTACCTTCGGATTTGTGCACGCGAAGGCGCGTGGCCAGAAGGTGAGCGATGGCTTCCTTGGTGGTGGTCTTGCCCGCCGAGCCGGTAATGCCCACCACCGGCTTGCCCCAGGCGCGGCGCACAGCGGCCGCCAGCTGCTGCAGGGCCGCCAGCGTGTCCTCCACGGCGATGAGGCGAACGCGAGAAGGAAAGCTTGCCAGCCGGTCAGCGCGCACCACCGCTGCCGCCGCGCCCCGTTCCAGGGCCTGGGCCACAAAGTCGTGCCCGTCCAGCCGCTCGCCTTTTACCGCAAAGAACAGCTCGCCCGCACCCAGAGTGCGTGAATCAATGGAGTAGCCCTGGGCAACAGCCGCCGGGTCAAATTCCCCGGCCCCGGAAATCAATTCTGCCATGCGGGCCAGCGGCAGTTTCAAGATTCGCTCCCCGCGGCCTGGGAAACCGGCTTGGCCTCTTCGCAATAGCCCAGCGTAACCAGCGCGGCCCGCGCCATCTCCACATCGTCAAACGGCGCGGTGCCGGCGCGTGTTATCTGCACCTTTTCGTGGCCTTTGCCCGCAATCAGCACCATGTCGCCGGCGTGCGCCTCCCCCAGAGCCAGTAGGATGGCTTTGCGGCGGTCAGGCTCGGTGACGTAGCGCGTTTCTGTGCGCTGCAGTCCGGTGAGCGCATCGTTGATGATTGTGAGCGGGTCCTCGGTGCGCGGATTGTCGGAAGTGAGCACCACGAAATCACTGCCTTCTCCGGCCGCCTCGCCCATCAGCGGCCGCTTGGCGCGGTCACGGTCGCCGCCGCAGCCGAACAGGGTAATGACCCGCGCCGGACGCGGCCCGCGCGAGACGAACTCGCGCGCCAGCGCGGTCAGGTTGCGCAGGGCGTCGTCGGTGTGCGCGTAATCCACCACCACGGTGAAAGGCTGGCCGCAGTCCACCAGCTCAAACCTTCCGGGCACTCGCGCCAGCGCGCCCACTCCCCGGGCTATGGCATCCAGGTTGCAGCCACGTGCCCAGCCGCCGGCAGCCGCGGCCAGAACGTTATAGACGTTTACCTTGCCAATGAGCGGCGAGAAAATGGGCAAGTCACCCAGGGGAGTAATCATCCGCAAGCGCGTGCCTCGCGGCGTGATCTCCAGGTCGCGGGCGGAGAATTCGCCCCGCGACAGCCCGTAGCCCACCACCTGAGATTTTTTCTTTCTGCTCAGCGTTACCAGGCGACCGCCGTATTCGTCATCCAGGTTAAGTACCGCGACCCGTGGCGGCTCCGTGCCGCAGCCCTCAAACAATTTCTTCTTGGCCGCGAAATACTCTTCGAAGGTGTGGTGGTAATCCAGGTGATCGCGCGTCAAATTGGTGAATACGGCCACGTCGAAGGGAATGCCGAAAGTGCGCTCCTGGGCCAGCGCATGGGATGAGACCTCCATCACCACTTCGGAGGCGCCGGCCTGCCGCGCCTCCGCGAACATGCGGTTCAGCTCCAGCGATTCCGGTGTGGTGTGCGGCGCCGGCAGAACTTTGCCGGCCACGTGGTACTCGATGGTCCCCACCAGCGCCGTGCTTCGGCCCGCCGCTCGCAAAATGGACTCGATAAGGAACGCGCTGGTGCTCTTGCCATTGGTGCCGGTAATGCCGGTGATGGCCAGCTTCTCCGCCGGGCGATGGTAAAAATTAGCGCTCAATCGAGCCAGAGCCCGCCGGCCATGCGCCACCCGAGCCCAGGCAGCAACGCCTGCGGGCGCTGCGAAAGCGGGAGCGTCGCTGACCACGGCTACAGCCCCGGCGGCCACCGCTGCGGCAATAAATTTGTTGCCGTCGCTGCTCTCCCCCTGCATGGCCACGAACAGACACCCTGGCTGCACGCGGCGGGAATCGTATTCCACACCGCTGACCTCGGCGTCTCCGGCCTGCGCCAGGACTTCCACCCCGTCCAGAAGTTGTTGGAAGGTCATCCCTTAAGCTCATTATAAAGCGCCGACACCCGGCGGCTGACGCCCTACGGTCCGCCCTTTTTAGTCCCCTGGCCGCAGCACCTTCTGCTGGCCGCTGCCGGTCAGCTTCAGCCGCGAGCCAGAAGGATCCGCGCGCAACACTGTCGAGCCCGAGCCCAGCCCGCTGAACAGCAGCAACTCGACGCCATGCATGTCGCCTTGCAGATGGGCAATCTCATGCGCCCGCTCGTCTGACATGTAGAGTAAGTCGCTCATCAGCGTGGTGCGCATGCGGCCTGTCTCGTCGTAAAAGCTCAGGCCGTGCGGCCCCAGGGAAGAACGCAGCCTCCCCTCCTGGTCGAGAATATTGATGGTGGGATTGCCATCGCTCGCCACCTCAATGCGGAGCCGCGCCCGCCCCTGGGCGTCGCGCAGGACGAGTTGCGAGGCTTCCAGCGCTGGCGGCGAAGGCCGCGCCTGCGCCATGCACAGCAGCGCCACAACCACAACCAACCCGGCCGCGGCCCCGCGCTTGAACCAGCGGTTCTGCCTTTCCAGTTTCGACAGCCGTTCTTCCAGCGTCATGGCACACTCCCGGGGAAAGTCGGTAAAGGAATGAGCATACTCTCAGCCGGGTCATGTGGAGGCGGGGCTTGCCCCTGCCTGAACAGGGCAGACCCTCCAGGCACTTCCCCTACTGCTCGAACCTGACCTCCACGCGGGCGCCCGCGGGCACGCGCGAACCTGCCGGCGGCGATTGGTCCCGGGCCACGCCGTCTCCGATGGCGTCAATTTCGACTCCGCTGTTTTGTGCCGTCTCGATGGCGGCGCGCAGCGGCTTACCCAGAAATGAGGGCACCACGATGCCTCCCTGCTCCACGTCCAGAACCACGGTTCCAGAACTGGGAAGAGGAGCCGGCGTCTCGGGCGGTTTGGTCTCACTCTTGCCGACGGGCGCGGCCACCGCTTCGGCGCTTACTGCCGCAGCCGGATGGACGGCGAAATCGCTCTGTCGGCCTTCCCCCGAGGCGGCAGTTGCAGTCGCGGGTGGCGGAACCGGCCCCGGATCGTCAGAAGGAATGTCCAGAGGCGCTCCCAGCCGGTCGGGCGAACCTTCCTCCAGATCCTTTGCCGGAACCGACTTGCTGGCCAGCAGCAACTGCCGCTCCGAGGGAATATCCACGTCGTGCGGCACGTGCAGGTATTCCAGCACCTGCTGGGCGATTCTCTGGAAAAGGGGCGCCCCCACCATGCCCCCCTCGTGCCCATGCGTGATGGGTGAATCCAGAATGACCACCACGACCACCGCCGGATTATTCACCGGCGCGAATCCCGCGAACGAGGTCACATACTTGGTATGCGAGTAGGCGTGCGTAACCGGGTCCACCTTTTGCGCCGTTCCCGTTTTTCCAGCGGTGGTATAGCCTTCGAGCAGGGCTTTGCGGCCAGTGCCGCGCAGCACCACGCCTTCCATCATCTGCTTCATCTCCGCCGCGGTCAGGCGGGAAATTACCCGGTGCTCCGCCCCGGAATGAAACACCACCGTTTGCGGTGTGCTGCGCGGCTCGATGGTGCCAGCCACGATTCGCGGCGCGATCCACACGCCATCATTGGCGATGCTGGAGACCATGGCGGCCAACTGGATGGGCGAAACCCCGATCTCCTGCCCCATGGAGATGGCGCCGATCGAAACTTTCGACCAGCGGCTTACCGGCTTGGTCAGACCGCGCGTTTCACCCGGCAGGTCAATTCCGGTCTGGGAGCCAAAGCCGTAGCTCCGGATGTAGTGGTACAGCCGCTCATCGCCCAGGCGCAGGCCGATCTTGATGGTGCCCACGTCGCTGGAATGCGCCAGAATGTTGGCCACGCTCATTACGCCATAGGGATGCCAGTCGTGAATCCGCCGGCCGCCCACCACGATGGAGCCCATCTGGCAGTCCACCAGTTCGTTGGGATTGGTCAGCCGCTGGTCTATGGCGGCTGACAGCGTTACCAGCTTGAACGTCGAGCCCGGTTCGTAGATATCGCTGATGGCCCGATTGTTGAGTTCCTGCGGGCGGATTTTCTTGCTCAGGTTGGGATTGAAGGTGGGGCGGTTGGCCAGCGCCAGAATTTCACCGGTATGCGGATTCTCCACGACCACGGTGCCGGCGGCCGCGCCGTTCTCCCGCACTGCCTTGTCCAGTTCACGCTCAGCGATGTACTGGATGGCTTGGTCAATGGTAAGGACCACGTTCTCGCCCGGTTCAGGCTGGCGTTCTACCCGGCCAAACCAGCGTTTGCGCGCGTCCACATTGATGAGCATGCGTCCAGGTTGACCACGGAGCTGGTCATCAAACTCGCGCTCAATTCCGCTCAGGCCTTCATCGTCCATACCCACGTAGCCCAGCACCTGCGCCGCCAGTTCACGTTTGGGATAAAAGCGCTTGGATTCCTTCTGGAAGTAAATGCCGCGCAGGTTGAGGGCGCGTACGCGCTCGCTGGCATCGGCGTCCACTTTACGCGCCACCCAGCAGAAGGTGCGCGAGGCATGAAAGCGGGCGCGCAGCTCCGCCGCATCCAGTTTCAGGATGTGCGCCAGCAGCGTGGCCGCGGTCGCCGGATCGGGGATCTCGCTGGGCACCGCGAAAATCGAGTCCACCGCAATAGACATGGCCAGATCGTGACCGCTGCGGTCGAAGATGATGCCCCGGCGTGGCGCCACCTCGATGGTGCGCTGCTGCTGGCGCAGTGCATGTTGCTCCAGTTCGCCATAATCGAAAACCTGCAACTGGACCAGGCGGCCGCAGATGACCACCGCCCAGAAAAGGAAAAATCCCGCCAGGATGTAGATGCGCCTCTGTGCGTCCTTGCCCAAATTCGCCGCCACGCCGCCCTCTGATAGAACCGTGCGTTACCGGATACGAAGAGTTGCGCCTCCCGGAAGGGCTCTTATCCGGCCGCTTTCGGAAGGCGCGGTTTCAGCCGCGCTGTAGAGCGCTCTCCATTTTTCTATTCCGAGCGGACTTCAGTCCGCGAGGAATCCCGCTCAAACAAACCTCGCCTGAGACAAGAATGGCGGCCCACCGACCAGGCCGCCAAACTCTTTCCCGAAATATCGCGCCCGGCCTAACGCGCTGACACCACCGAAACTGGATTCGCCACGCTGGCCATCTGCGGCGCACTAGGATCGGGCGACGCGGTGTCCAGCATGATGATTTGTCCGGCCGTCGGCGACTGCAGGCCCATTTGCCGCGCCAGTTGGTCAATGCGCCCAGGATCGCGCAGCGAGGCATCCTCCAGGCGCAGCGCCCGGTTCACCTCCACCAGTCCGGCTTTCTGCGACTGCAGCGCTTCAATGCGATAGCCATACTCGATGGCGCTGAAGTGCTGCCACGCGTAGGTCATGACCAGCACGAACAGGCAGCACACCGCCGCCAGAAACATGGCCATTTCGCGCGTGCGCTTGGGATCGGCCACCCGCACCACCCGCGAATTGTCTATGCTCTTGGCGAAGTACACTTCCGGCGTGCCCGTCCAGCAGGGCTTGCGCCGCCCTCGCACCGAAGCCGATGCCATCGCCGCGGCCGCCATTACGCCACCCCGGCGAGGGCAAATTCCCCGCAGTATTCCGCAAAGGGCATGGCCAAGACTTCGTCCGCTACCTTTAATTCCGCTTCGGCCGTCTCTTCCGCCCTGGCCACCGCCGCCATCAGTTCGTCAATGATTGTTCCGTTGAACATCTCTTCCTCCTGCCCTACCCTCAGCCTGAAATCTCTTTTGTGGCGCGGGCGCCCCCGCCCGCGGCCTTAAATCCTCTCCGCGGCTCGCAGCTTGGCGCTGCGCGAACGCGGGTTGGAAGCGATCTCCTCTGCCGTTGCTCCCAGTGGCTTTTTTGTCAGCAGCCGGTAAATTCTGTTGCCGGCCCCCTCGCGCAGGGCATCCTTCACGATGCGGTCTTCCAGCGAGTGGAAGCTGATCACCACCAGCCTCCCGCCCGGTTTGAGCACGCGGGGCGCCGCGCCTTCACTCAGCAGCCCCCGCAAATCGTCCAATTCGCGGTTTACGAAAATTCGGATGGCCTGGAAAGTGCGTGTCGCGGGATGGATGCGCTCGTGTTTCATTGGCCGGGCCGCGGCCCATACCACATCCGCCAATTGCTTGGTGGAGTGTATCGGCCGCGACCGGACAATGGCTCTGGCGATTCTCCGCGACCTCCTTTCCTCACCGAATTCGTAAATCACGTCGGCGAGTGCTTTCTCGTCGAGGCGATTTACCACTTGATCGGCGGTCAGCTCGGCTTGCGGGTCCATCCGCATGTCGAGCCCTCCTTCCGCCTGAAAACTGAATCCCCGCGCCGCCTCCTCCAGTTGCAGGCTGCTCACCCCCAGGTCGGCCAGCAGTCCGTCGGCCGAAGCCGCCTTTACCCGCTCTCCGATTTCTGCGAACGAGCCCTGCAGCAGGGTCACCTGCGGCCACTCCCCTTGCGGAGGCGGCTGCAGCCGGCGCCTGGCTATCTCCAGCGCGCTGGGGTCCTTATCCACGCCAATCAAATGTCCCCCTGCGCCGAGGCGTTTTGCGATTTCCCAGCTGTGCCCGCCAAGGCCCACGGTGGCATCTATAAAGGTCCCGCCACGCTGAACGGCCAAAAAGTCGATCGCTTCTTTTAAAAGAACCGAAACATGGCCACCTTCTGTCCTCTCGACCATGCCGCCCCACTGAGGGGCCCCTCACTCCCCTGAACTCGTGCCTAGATCCCCAGGTCGTCGAGGTTCTTCTCATCCTCGGCGGTGAAGGCTTCTTCCACTTCCTTGCGCACGCCTTCCATGCTCTGCACTTCTAACCGGCTCAGGTAGCCCATCACTGCTACCTCGCCCTTCAACTGCGCCGAGTCCCGCAGCAACTGCGGCAGCAGCAGCCGCCCCTGGTTGTCCATCTCCGCCACCTGTCCCCAGTAGTTGGTGCGGGTCAAAAACTTCTTCTTGGTGGGGTTGAAGGTGGAGAGTCCAGCCAGCTTCTGCTCGATACGCTCCCATTCCTCGAAGGGATAAATCTGGGCACTTTTGCCGTCCAGACTGGTTATGTAGAATTGCGAGCCGTACTTCTCGTCTATTACGCGCTTGAATTCCGCGGGCACCTTGAGCCGCCCTTTTTCGTCCACGCGAGTTGGGTGATTGCCGCGAAACATGGTTCGGGCCCCGTTCCGGGGCTTTTCTTACGTGGGCTGCCACTGCGGCAGCCAGGGAGGAGGTCAAAAAGGTCGCTAATTCTTTGTTTTCACTTGCTTTAGGGCTGTTGTTTGGGCTGTCAGCCTTGAATTCCACTGGCGCTCCTGAAAGCAGCAACTTTGCCCATAGCGACCCACATCCTTTACCACTTTCTACCACTTTCGACCACCATCCTACTGTAAAGTTCTTCACTGTCAACAGGAAATTTGAGGGTCTTGGACTTCCCCTCTATCTCAAAATGAAAAGCCCGACAGCTTGCGTTTTTGACCAATGGCACCCCTAGGAATTGCGGTTTACCATGTTGATTCCTCGCCCAGCAGGTGCCGCGATCCTGTTTTGAATCAGAGGAATGGCTGGCCCGGTGTGGAAAAGGTGGTAGCTGCGGGATGGGGATTAAGGACGGAAACCCGGAAAGTCCTGGTGCGCTAAGCAGTTGTGGGGCGGGCGCCCCGCCCGCGGGGCCGGAGCCTCAGTTGTGCACGCTGAGCTTGGGCTGCGCAAGCGCGTCAGGACTCCGCCACTTTCAGGATCAGCTTGCCGAAGTTTTCGCCGGTAAACAGCTTGATCAGCGCCTCGGGGAAATTCTGCAGGCCCTCCACAATATCCTCGCGCGACTTGAGCTTCCCTGCCGCCATCCAGCCCGCCATCTCGCGCGCCGCCTGCGCATAGCGATCCATGAAATCGGTGACCAGCATGCCCTTCATGGTGGCGCGCTTCACCAGCAGCGACAGGTAGTTGCTCGGGCCCTTCACCGGGCCGGTGTTGTTGTACTGCGAAATGCCGCCGCAGATGACGATGCGCGCGCCCAGGTTGATCTGTGTTAGCACCACATCCAGAATGTCGCCGCCGACATTGTCGAAATAAACGTCAATGCCCTGGGGACAATGCTTGCGCAGCCCCAGGCTGACGTCTTCGCTCTTGTAATCAATGGCGGCGTCGAATCCCAGTTCGCCGGTGATGTACCGGCATTTCTCGGCACCACCGGCGATGCCCACCGCGCGGCCGCCCTTGATTTTGGCGATCTGGCCCACAACCGAGCCCACCGCCCCGGCCGCAGCTGAAACCACCACAGTGTTGCCGGGTTGGGGCGCTCCCGTATCGAGAAAGCCAAAGTAGGCGGTCATGCCCGGCATACCCAAAACGCTGAGGTATTTGGGGAGAGGCGCCAGCCGGGTGTCTATCTTGCTTACGCCTTGACCGTTCGACATAGCGTATTCCTGCACCCCCAATGCGCCATAAACGTGGTCACCCACCGTAAAGTTTGGATTCTTCGATTCGACAACCCGCCCGGCCGCCAGCGCCCGCATCACTTCCCCGATTCCCACCGGCGGCATGTAAGAGCGCATGGGGCTCATCCAACCGCGCATAGCTGGATCGAGCGAAATCTGCAGCACCTTGACCAGGAACTCTCCGCCGCCAGGCTCGCGCACGGGCTCTTCGGCATAGTTCCAATCGCTGCTTTTGGGCATGCCCACGGGGCGGGCGGCAAGGCGGAATTGATGGTTAGTGAGATTCATAGCTTGTAGGTTGCGAGGTTCTGACTCCCGCCTCTACGAATGCACCTTTTCCACCACCACCGCCGTCCCGTAGGCCAGCACTTCGGTCACGCCCTGCATAATTTCCGTAGCGTCGTAGCGCGCGCCCACCACCGCATTTGCGCCCAGCTGGGCGGCGTGCTCCAGCATCAGATCGAAGGACTCCTCGCGCGTCTTCTCGCATAGCTTAGTCAGCAGGGTAATGTTGCCGCCCACCAGCGTCTGCAGGCTGGCGCCGATGGTTCCCAATACAGAACGCGAGCGCACGGTGATGCCGCGCACCACGCCCAGATTGCGCACCACGCGGTAGCCTTCCAGTTCAAAGGCGGTCGTCACCATGCGGTGGTCAATGACGGTAGCCGGCATGCCCGTGGTCGCCATGAGAGCCTCCCATTTGTAATTTGGGAATTTGTAATTTCTAATTTGTTTTTCGGAGCCCTTGCAAACTACCAATTACAAATTGCTAAATTACAAATTGCAATGCTAATCCAAAGCTTACGCCGCGCCATCCTGGCAGTCTTGCCGTTGTTATTTTCTCTCTTCCTCGCCGGGCAAACGCTCGCCCCTGCCCCGGAAGGACACGTGCTCGCGCTGACGCCGCAGCCCGGCTACTTCAACGAGCCTTCTATCGCGGTAAATCCGCGCAACCCGCAGCAGATCGTTGCCGCCTTCCAGGTGCCGGCGCACATCGCCTACTCGCAGGATGGCGGGGGCAGCTGGAACCTGGCTCCCGCCGTGGCCCCTAAGAACTACAAAATTTCGGGCGATGTTTCCGTCACCTATGACGCGCACGGCCATGCCATCCTCTGCTACATCGCCTTCGACAAGCTCGGCACCACCAATTACTGGGGCCACAACGCCACCCGCAATGGCATCTTCATCAAGCGCTCGCTGGATGGCGGCAAGACCTGGGAGGAGAATGCCATCCCGGTGATCGAACACGCCACCACACCCGGCATTCCCTTCGAAGACAAGCCTTACATCGCTGCCGACAACACGAATAGCCCCTACTCCGGCAACCTCTACGTGGGCTGGACGCAGTTCACCTTGACCAAATCTGTGATCCTGTTCTCGCGCTCCACCGATGCCGGCAAGACCTGGTCCGCGCCTGCCGAGATCAGCACCCACGAGGGCCTGCCACGCGACGACAATGGCGCGGTCGAAGGCTTTACCGGCGGGGTGGGAGCGGACGGCACACTCTACGTGGTGTGGGCCGACGGCAACAGCATTGTTCTCGCCGCCTCCCGCGATGGGGGCCGCAGCTTCTCGCCCAGCCGCAAGATCCTGGACACAGCGCCCTCATATTTTGACGTGGAGGGCGTCTCGCGCTCCAACGGCTTCCCTGAAATTGGCATGGACCCGCGTAGCCAGGACGGCGTGCTCTACGTCACCTGGAGTGACTACCGCAACGGCGATGTGGACGTCTTCTGCTCCACCTCGCGCGACCGCGGCCGCACCTGGAGCCCGGCCCTGCGGGTCAATTCCGACCCGGTTCACGACGGCACTGACCAGTTCTTCCAGTGGCTGGCCGTGGATCCCGAGACCGGAGCCGCGAACGTCATCTTCTACGATCGCCGTGAGGACCCGGAGAACGTCAAGACCAAGGTCACCCTGGCCAGCTCTGGCGACGGCGGCAAATCATTCGTCAACTACGTCTGGACGGGCGAGTCTTTTACCAGCTATCGCCAGTTCATCGGCGATT
The DNA here is from genome assembly GCA_035278025.1 of Terriglobales bacterium. Taxonomy (GTDB): domain Bacteria; phylum Acidobacteriota; class Terriglobia; order Terriglobales; family Acidobacteriaceae; genus JAICWP01. The sequence goes on from DATEJK010000124.1 coordinate 49,019, forward strand.
ACCTGGGAATTGCCGCCTGGCAAGGACGTGTCTACGGCATTTGGACTGAGGTCACGCCGGTTCCTCCCCCGCCGGCGGGAAAAGAAAAACCGGCAACCGCCGCTGAGCAGCACCGCACGGTAGTCAAAATTGGAGTAGCGCAGTTCGGAGCCGGCGCTTCGCAATGAACCAGGCGACGCCCGCCACGGCCCGTCTGCAAAGCGGGACAGAACCAATGCAGAGCCTCTTTACAATGTTCGGCTCGCCGGAATTTTCCATCCTCCCCTTTGCAACCCGCAGAAATGGTGTTATCACTAGCCGACGAGCAATGTATCCGTAAGTGTTATCATTTGCTAGCCTAGGTTACGTCCTTGTCCTGGAATTTCAGGAAGTAGTCGGATGTCAGAGCCCCCCCAGCCCGCAGCGGACGCCTCCGCGGAACAGCGCTACCGGGCGCTGCTGGAAGTAACGGACGCGATCGTCCCCCACGACAATCTTGACCAGCTGCTGCGTGACCTGGCGTACCGCCTGCGCAAGATTGTGCGCTTTGATTCCGTCAGCTTTGTCCTGCATGACCCCGCCGCCAACCTCATGCGCCTGGTCCATGCCGAGGCCTTCGGAGAAGAGCTTCCGCTGCCTGCAACTATGAGCATCGAAGACTCCGCCTCCGGCCACGTGTGGCGAACTGGGCAAGCGCTGGTCATGCCCAACCTGCAGAAAGAACAGCGACTGGGGCCGGTGCTGAAGATGCTGCAAGGGTCGGGCTTTAAATCCTGCTGCGTCCTGCCCATGACGGTGGCGGAACGCCGCCTGGGAGCTCTGGCCATGGCCAGCCGCCAGGAGAATGCTTACCGCGACGCCGATCTGGAATTTCTGAAGCGGGTGGCGGAGCAGGTCGCGGTGGCGGTAGATAACGTGGCCCAGCGGCAGCAGGCCCTGACTTACCAGCAGCAACTGGCCAGCGAGCGCGATCGCCTGCGCCTGCTGCTGGAGGTCAACAATGTCCTGGTTTCCAACCGCGAGATCCGGGATTTATTTCCCGCCATTTCCGATTGCCTGCGCAAGGTGGTAGCCCACGATTACGCCAGCCTGGCTGTGCTGGAGCCTGGGGGCGCGCTGCTGCGGTTACACGCCCTTGTTTTTCCCGAAGGCAAGGGCCTGGTACACCAGGAGCTGGTATTTGCCAAGGAAGGCTCGCCGGGAGGATGGGCCCTGGACCATCGCCAACCCTTGCTGGCCGATCCACTCACTCGCGAACAGTATCCGGCGGAAATTACTGCCCGCATGATCTCCGAAGGGGTGCGCTGTGCCGTCTGGCTGCCGCTCATCACCCGCAACACTATACTGGGCACATTAAGCCTTGCCAGCCTGCGCGAGCACGCTTTTAGGGCGGACGATGTAGCCTTGCTGGCCCAGGTGGCCAGCCAAATTGCTATCGCCCTGGAAAACGCGCTCGCCTTCCGTGAAATCGCCCAGCTCAAAGACAAGCTGGCCCAGGAGAAGCTCTACCTGCAGGAGGAAATCCACTCCGAGTACAACTTCGACGAGATCGTGGGGGAAAGCCGCGCCCTGCAAACGGTGTTGCAGCAGGTGGAAACGGTCGCCCCCACCGGCGCCACGGTGCTCATCCTGGGCGAAACCGGGACGGGAAAGGAACTGATCGCGCGGGCCATTCACGACCTGAGCACGCGCCGCGAACACACCTTCGTCAAGCTGAGCTGCGCCGCCATTCCCACCGGCCTGCTGGAGAGCGAACTATTCGGGCATGAAAAGGGAGCCTTCACCGGCGCCATCGTGCAGAAGATCGGGCGCCTCGAACTGGCCCATAAAGGCACGCTGTTCCTCGACGAGGTGGGCGATATCCCCCTGGAACTGCAGCCCAAGCTGTTGCGCGCCCTGCAGGAGCGGGAGTTTGAGCGCCTGGGCAGCACCCGGACGCAGCAAGTGGACACGCGGGTCGTGGCCGCCACCAATCGCGATCTGGCCAAGATGGTGGAGGAGGGCGGCTTCCGTCGCGATCTCTATTACCGCCTGAATGTCTTCCCGGTTCGCGTCCCGCCGCTGCGCGAACGACGCGAAGACATTCCCCTGCTGGTCCGCTATTTCGCGCAGAAATTTTCCCGCACCATGAACCGCCGCATTGAAAGCATCCCTACCGAAACCCTGGATGCCCTGGTGAATTGGGAGTGGCCGGGCAACATCCGCGAACTCGAGCACATGGTAGAACGTGCTGTGATTCTCTCCCCCGGGCCGGTTCTGAATGTGCCCGTCGCGGAGTTGCGTCCAACTGACGGAGATGGCACCAATCTGCAGCGCCTCGATGATGCCGAGCGCGAGCATATCCTGCGCGTTCTGCGCGAGTCCGGAGGGGTCATTGGCGGTGCCACCGGCGCTGCCAACCGCCTCGGCTTGAAACGCACCACTCTCCACTTCAAGATGAAGAAGCTGGGAATCAGCCGTGCCGACCTGTGACCGCCGCGGGGTGACAGATGGCTGACAGTCTGACCGCATACTGCCACCTGCCCCTGACAAGATCCTCGTAGCCTCCCAGAGCCTCTCTCCTAACTGCCTGTATTTGCACGGTGCCCACGGTCACAGTTGGTTGTGACCGGTTGGCCCGGGACGTGCCCTGTCACTAAGCAAGTCAGGGAAGGCGACAACCATGTTCCGAGCGACAGTTGAGCACCACGGTGACCTGGTGACGCTGCGAATCGAGGGCCGGTTAAGCGGACCATGTCTGTCGGAGTTGGAGAACTGCTGGCGGCAAATCGCCGGTGGTAACGGCAACCGTCAACTGGTGGTGGACCTGAAGGAAGTCACATATGTCAGTTCGCAGGGCAAGCAACTGCTGGAAAAACTGTGCCGCGCCGGAGCCCGGCTAACGGGTGACGGGCTGATGACGCGGGCCTTGGTGGAACAGATTACCCACTCTGTGGGCCAGGTAGAAATTCATAACGAGGGGGCGAATGATGGCCACAGTGCACGCACCATATAACCTGGAAATGTCCGACAACTGCATCAATTGCAAGTTGCGGGCTCGCGGCTACTTCTGCCAGTTCGGGGGCGATGAAGTGCGCGGCTTGGCGGCAATTTCTTATCCCACCGTCTACCCCGAAAATTCAGTGCTGTTTGTAGAAGGGCAAATGCCGCGTGGCGTGTACATCCTGTGCCGCGGGAAAGCCAAGCTGTCCATGGTCTCCAGCGAAGGCAAGACGCTCATTCTGCATATCTCCGAACCGGGAGAAATTCTGGGCCTGAGTTCGTGCCTGCTGGGCCAGCCCTATCAGGCCACGATGGAAAGCCTGAGCCCCTGCCAGCTGAACTTCATCCGCCGCGATGATTTCCTGCTTTATGTCCGCAATCATCCGGAGGCCATGTTCCGGGTGGCCGAGTTCCTCAGCCGCGAATACCGGGCCGCCTGCAACGAAATTGGCTCTCTGGGCCTGGCGCATTCGGCGGCCGAAAAGATGGCCCGCCTGCTGTTGGGATGGAAGGAATCCCATGCCCACAGCAATGGCGCGACCACGCTCAAGCTGACCCTCACCCACGAGGAAATGGCGCAGATGATCGGCTCCAGCCGGGAGACGGTAACCCGCATGCTGGCCCGTTTCCGGGCCAAGGACTACATCGAGGTGCACGGCTCCACGCTGCTCATCCGCAACCGCGCTGCCTTGCAATCCCTGGCGGATAACCCGGGCGATGGTGACCCGGCGGAAACGCGGGTGCCGGCTCCAGGCTACGGGTTACGGCGGAGCCCGGAAACAGCCGCGGCGAGTATCGGCCCTGCGGCTCCACGCGCGCGTGCCGCTAAGTCTCCGGCTCCCATGTTGCAGCTATCGGCCAGATAGGCTCCGGCATCAGAGGTACAGGAGGGGGCATCATGAAACCGGCCGGCATTTACCGCTGCGAAATTTGCGGCGCTGCGCAGAAGGATGATAACTGGTTCCTTCTGAGTGAGGACCAGGAGCGGAACACTCTCCAAATTCTGAAGTGGAACAGCCGCTTGGCGGAACATCCGGGTATGCACCCCTTGTGTTCCGCAGCCCACGTGGAGGAACTCGTCTCCCACTGGATGTTCTCCGGCAGCCTGGATTATCAATGGTCGCGGCCGACCCACGTTCCCTCTCCACAGACTCCGGCGGGCGACATGGACGCTTCCTACCGCTTGGGTGAACTTGTACTCGACCGCGCCAGCTTCGCCGCGCTGGGCGAGCGTCCCGATATGCTGAATTCCATTCTCGACGCTATTGACGGGGCTTTGCAGGTTTCGTACGCGACCCGCTCTTTGGAAGAAGCGGAAGAAGAAGCGGATCCGGTTTACGACGCATAAAGAGTTTCAGGCTGGGGAGAGCGCTGGCGCCAGCTCGCTGGCCACGCGCAACACTTCTTCATACACCACGTCCCGCCCCAGGATCTCCAACTCCCTGCTGACCAGGCAGGTGGCCGATTCATCCCCGGTACGCACCAGACGGCGCATGGCAGGTTGGCCTGGCAGTTCGGCGCGCGTGGCCAGACCCTTGCCATCTTGAGTGCGGCTGACCACAAACACCGCTTGTGGGTTGCCTTGACAGCTAAGGAAGACGGCGGCCACTCCCGTGCCCGGGCGTTTGCCATGGCGCAACTCGACCAGTAATCTTGCTGTTCCGTTGCGCAGCTCCCAGGCGCAGGCAGCATCCTGGGCCGGAGCATCGGCGGGAGCCACTGGCTGCGGGTTCCTGAATCCGAGCTGCCGCGCCAGCCATGCGCCCAGCAGCAGCGCATCCGCCGGAACCTTTGGCTGGCTGCCCTCATTGGCAAATTCCACCACAATCCTGTGCAGTTGGCCGAGGTAGGAAGCGCGAGCCGGGCCATCGAACAATTGGGCAATCAGCTGCCGCCAGGAAGTCAGACGCGACCACGCCAGATCGCTCAGCGCCAGCCGGGGACGCTGCACCAGCGCCTGCACGTGCGGCCAGTCAGCCTGCAGGTCCTCCAGCCCGGCTGAGTCTACGATGACCCGCTGCGCTATTTCGCTCAGCTGCTGAAATAGATGGCTGCCCAGCAACTTCGCGTCCCGCCACCACAAAAACACCGGCAGGTCAGGCAGAATTAGGGCGCGAACGATGCTGGCCAAACGCCGCTGCGCGGAGGGCTGGGCGGCCAGACTGATGAGTTCACGGCCGATGTAGCGGCTGCCGGCATGGGAGGTGAGGCAGGAAGCGGAAACTTCGGTGTGGATTTCCTCTTCCGATTGGGGCGCCGCGGGCGAGACCACGATGGCGCGGCAGGGATGATGGCTGACGATGGGGTCGAGCAGTCCGGTAGCTCTCTGTACATCCGCAAAATTGCGGCAATAAACAATCAGGTTCAGAGTGCGCGAACACAGCACCGGTCCGGCGTTGGACTTCTCCGCCTCCAGTCGCCATAGTTGGCGCAGTTCCTGCTCCACCTTGCCGGCATCCGTCGCAACACTGCTGGAAGACATCCTGGTAACTTCCTTCTCTCAGGGTTTACGCCAGCAACCGCCGCCCTGCAGCAGGCTGTCAGCTTCGGCCGGCCCCCAGGTCCCGGCCGCGTAGTTAGGAAACGAGGATGTTGGCTGGCTGCTCCAGGCTTCCAGGATCGGGGTAATAATCCCCCACGCTGCCTCCACCGCGTCTCGATGAGCGAACAGCGTGGCGTCCCCCAGCATGCAATCCAGCAGCAAGCGTTCGTAAGCGCTGGCCGAAGCCATGCCGAAGGAGCTGGCGTAGCGAAAATCCATGTTTACGGGCCGCACATGCACCGACGGCCCCGGTTGCTTGGCGGTGAACTTCAGCGAAATGCCCTCATCGGGTTGGATGCGGATAACCAGCAGGTTGGGCGACATCTGCTCCGTGGGCGTCTGATTGAACAGCAGCAGCGGCGCCTGGCGGAACTGGATGGCGATTTCGCTCAGGCGCTTGGGCAGCCGCTTGCCCGTGCGCAGGTAGAAGGGAACGCCAGCCCAGCGCCAGTTTTCGATGAACAGCTTAAGGGCGACATAGGTGTCGGTCTTTGAATTCGGGTTGACTCCGGGCTCGGAGCGGTAACCCGGAACCTCTTTGCCATCCACCCAGCCCGGCCCATACTGGCCGCGCACAACGCAGGAACTGACGCGGTCGCCCGTAACCGGCGGAATGGCGCGCAGCACCTTGAGCTTCTCCGCACGCACCTCCTCGGCCCCCATGGACGCGGGAGGTTCCATGGCGGTGAGCGCCAGAACCTGGGAAAGATGGTTCTGCACCATGTCGCGCAGAGCGCCCGACTCCTCGTAATAGGCGGCGCGGTTTTCCACTCCTACCGTCTCGGCGGCGGTTATCTGCACATTGTCCACGTAGCGGCGGTTCCAGATAGGCTCGAAGATTCCATTGGCAAAACGGAACACCAGCAGGTTCTGGACCGTCTCCTTCCCCAGATAGTGGTCAATACGGTAAATCTGCTCTTCGTGAAAAACCTTGGAAATGGACTGGTTCAGCTCGCGCGCGCTCTGCAGGTCATGGCCGAAAGGCTTCTCGATGATCAGCCGGTGCCAGCCCTTTTCGCCTTGCGCCAGGCCGGCGGCGTCCAGCTGCTGCACGATGCCGGCAAAGGAACTGGGCGGCACCGCCAGGTAATAAATCCGGCTGCCATTGGTGCCCCGCTGCCGGTCCACCTCCTGCAGCAGGGAGGCCAGGCTGGCGTAGGCTTCGGGGTGGCCGGGATGCGCCGACAGGTAGAAGAGGCCCTCGGCGAAGTTGTCCCAGGCTTCCCTGTTCAGCGGCCCCTGATCGCCAAATTGCTCCACCGCATCCTTCATGGCGGCGCGAAATTGCTCGTCGTTCATATCGGTGCGGGAAAATCCCACCACCGAGAAGCCGGAGGGCAGAAGGCGTTCCCGCCACAAATTGTAGAGTGCGGGCATCAGCTTGCGTTTGGTCAGGTCTCCGGAAGCGCCGAAGATGACCATCACACAGGGATCGGGAGTGTGCTCCAGCCGGATACCTTCGCGCAGCGGATTTTCCATTGTCAGGACACCCACATTCGCTCCTCGTATGCTACCTGTGCCTTCAGGCGCCGTCGGAAGTCAGGCCGCGCGGTGCCCGGAAGCCAGATCGGACCGCAGCTCCCCCGCCACCTCCAGCAACTGCTCCAAGCCCTTCCTGGCGTCCGCGCCCAGCTGCACCCGGACCACGCGGCGGCCGCGCTGCGTCAGCGCCTGCCAGTCGCCTTGTGCCTGCGCCTTGATGAGTTGGCCGAAGCTGTAGTTGGTTTCCGGCACTCTCACATCCGCTCCCGGCTGGTCCACCAGTTGCAGGAAAAGACCGGTATTGGGTCCGCCCTTGTGCAATTGCCCGGTGGAATGCAGGAAACGGGGACCGTAGCCGGCGGTGGTAGCCAGCCGCGATTTTTCCCGCAGCCGTACGCGCAACTGGTCCAGGGCAGCCTCGGTAGCCGCATTGGGTTCCACATACGCGTGCAGCGAGATGTAATTGCCCGCCTGCGCTTCCCCGAACCACTGCTGCAGCGAGCCCTGCAACTGCTGGCGCTGCGCGGCCGCGACCTCGGGCGCCTGCTGCCCTCCCGCCTTTCCTTCCATCGCTTTCTTGGCCAGGTCCTTGGCCAGCTGCACGTCCGGCTGATTAAAAGGATTAATCTCGAGCACCGCGCCCGCCGCGGCCACAGCCATCTCCCAGCGGAAAAATTCCTGCCCCAAGTCGTACTTATCCTGCAGCGCGATCCGGAGCACGGGATGCCCCGCCTGCTCCAGCGCAGCCACCCTCGCCTCCAGGTCCTTGTTCTCCCCGGGAATGTGCAAAAGGACAAAAAAGCGGTCTTTGCCATATGCCTCGGGCGGACCGACGGGCTCATCCGCAATGGGCACTATGCCCTTGTTGTCTTTGCCCGTGCTTTCAGCAATCAACTGCTCTACCCATATGGGGAAGGCGGCCAGCGAGGGCGAAGCCAGGAAGGTGACCTTGTCGCGCTGCATGCGTGCCAGCTCGCCCATGGCCGCGCCCAGGACCAGGGCAGGACATTTCCTGGCGTCCACGCAAAAAGCGCTGGCCTCAGCCATGGTCCAGGCTTTATCGAGCAGGCGCTTCAGGTCCATGCCGATGAGCGCGGCAGGAACCAGCCCGAAAACAGTCAGGGCAGCGTAACGGCCGCCCACTTCGGGCGGTGACGAAAATACACGCCGGAAGTTTCGCTCCCGCGCCAGTTTTTCCAGCGGCGTGCCGGGATCGGTGATGGCCACAAAATTCTGCTCCGGCTGTTTACCCCGATCGCTCGCCAGCTTCCAGAAATAGTGGAAGTAGGAGAGGGTTTCCGTGGTCGTGCCTGACTTGCTGGAGACGAGGAAGATCGTGCGCAGCGGGTCAATGCGCCGTTCCACCGCGCGCACTGCCGCCGGATGGGTGCTGTCAAGCACAATCAGTTCGGGAAAGCCATTCTGATTGCCGAAGGTGCGCTGATAGACTTCCGGGGCCAGGCTGGAACCGCCCATGCCCAGCAGCACCACGTGCTGCATGCCCGCATCTTTAACGGCCAGCGCGAAGGTCTGGAGTTCTTCTATGTGCTCGTGCATGGCCTGAGGCAGGCTGAGCCAGCCCATTCGGTCGGTAAGTTCCGGAACCGGCTTGGCCGACCACAGGGTGTAGTCCTTGGCCCACAGCCGGCGGTTGAAGTCGTCTTTCTGCCACTGTGCCAGGCGGGCGTCCACGGCGGCTCGCGCCGGTCCCAGGCTGAGCTGCTGCCGATCCATTGGGGCGGACACCAGCCGGCTGCGCTTTTCGCGCAGGCTGTCCAGAAGCTGGTGCATGGACTTTTCAAAAGCTTCCACGCCATCCACAGACAGCTGTTCTGTGATCTGATTGAGGTCAATTCCCAGCCCTGCCAGGCGGGCCAGGGCCGCTTCCGCCTCCTGCTCGTCCGCCTCCAGCGTCGGCGCGACTTTCCCGTGGTCGCGGAAGGCGTCAATGGTGGCGGGGGTTATGGTATTCACCGTGTGCGGCCCAATGAGCTCTTCCACATACAGAACATCGCGGTAAGCCGGATTCTTGGTGCTGGTGCTGGCCCACAACGGCCGCTGCAGGCGCGCCCCGCGCCGCTGGAACTCGCTGAAGGGCGTGCCCAGGAAAATCTCCTTGAAGCGCCGGTAAACCCGCTTGCTGTTGGCGATGGCGATTTTGCCGCGCAGGGCCAATGCCTCCGGGGTTCCCATTTTTTCCAGAGCTGCGTCCACTTTCGTATCCACACGGCTCACAAAGAAGGACGCCACCGAGGCCACTTTGCCGGGATTCTGGTTGCGCCGTAACCCGCGCAGATAGGCGGCCGCCACCGCTTCGTAGTGTCCCAGCGAGAACATGAGCGTGATGTTGACGTTAACGCCTTCGGCGATCAGCGCCTCGATGGCGGGAATGCCCTCGGGCGTGGCCGGCACCTTGATCATGACGTTGGGCCGGACCACGGCCTTCCACAGCCGCTTCCCCTCGCTGACGGTGGCGGCGGTGTCGTGCGCCATGGAAGCCGGCACTTCCATGCTTACAAAACCGTCGTCCCCTTCGGTCTGGTCATATATTGGCCGCAGAATGTCGGCCGCCATCTGGATATCTTCGATCTCCAGGTGGTCAAACAGCTTCTCCGGCGCAGCGTGAGGGTCTTTGGCCAGCAGCGACCGAAGCGTCTCGTCGTAATCGGAGCTGCCGGCAATGGCCTTGTCAAAGATGGTGGGATTGCTGGTCACACCGCGCAAGCCATCCTCGTCGCGCAGCCGCTTCAGGCCGCCGCCGGTCAGCAGATCGCGCCGGATGTAATCCAGCCACACCGATTGTCCTTGCTCCTGGAGCTGCTTAAGCCGATTCATTTCGCTCTCCCTCTTCTCTGGTCTGACCGCCCGCATCAGCGTTCAGCGATCAGCGGATTGCTATCGTTTCTCCACCAGCTTCCGCGCGTGCTCCACCACGTTGGGCACGTTGAAGCCCAGCTTCTCCATAGCCACGTTGCCGGGAGCGGAGGCGCCGAAGCGGTCAATGCCGATCACGCCGCCGCTGTCGCCCACGTATTTGCACCAGCCCAGCGTCGCCCCCGCTTCGATGGCCAGCTTGGGCACATCCCTGGGCAGCACCTGCTGGCGGTACTCCGCCGGCTGCTCGTCAAACAGCTCCCAGCAGGGCATGGAAACCACACGGGCGGCGATTTTTTCTTTGCCGAGTTGCTCGCGCGCGCCCAGCGCCAGTTGCACTTCCGAACCGGTGGCAATCAGTGCAATCTGCGGCTTGCCGCCTTCCGCTTCAGCCAGCACATATGCGCCCTTGCCTACTCCTTGACGAATGGGATAGCGCTGCGCATCGAGCACCGGGAGCTTCTGCCGGGTCAGGGCCATGCACATGGGCCTCTGCCGCTCCAGGGCGATGCGCCAGGCTTCCGCCGTCTCATTGGCGTCGGCCGGCCGCATCACCGTCATGTTGGGCATGGCCCGCAGGCTCATCAGATGCTCGATCGCCTGGTGCGTCGGCCCATCCTCGCCCAGCCCGATGCTGTCATGGGTGAACACGAACAGCGAGTGCGTGTTCATCAGCGCCGCCAGGCGAATGGAGGCGCGCATGTAATCGGAAAAAATCAGGAAAGTTGACCCGTAAGGAATAATGCCGCCATGCAGCGCCATTCCGTTTACGGTGGCGCCCATGCCGTGTTCGCGCACGCCGAAATGGATGTTGCGCCCGCAATCGCTGCCCAGGCCCATGTCGCCGTAGGCGGTGAGGTTGGTCTTGGTCGAAGGCGCCAGGTCGGCGGAACCGCCCACCAGCGCCTGCACCCGCCCGGCAAGCGCGTTCATCACCTTGCCGGAAGCATCGCGCGTGGCCATCCCCTTGGGATCAGCCGGAAACGCGGGCACGTCGGCATCCCATCCCGGCGGCAGCTTGCCGGAGATCATCTGCTGCAGGTCTTGCGCCAGCTTGGGAAAGCGGCTGCGGTATTCCTCGATTCGCTCTCTCCATTCTGCTTCCAGTTCCTCGCCGCGCGGTCCAGCTTCACGGAAGTGGGCCAGCGCTGCTTCCGGAACATAGAAGTCCGGTTGCAGCGGCCATCCCAGCTTTTCTTTCGTGGCTTTTACGTTTTCCGGTCCCAGCGCCTCGCCGTGCACCGCGGCGGTGTCCTGCAGCGGGCTGCCGTAACCAATGTGGTTGCGAACCGATATAAGCGAAGGCTGGTCTTCGTGCGCCTGGGCCAGGCGAATGGCCGCCTCCACCGCATCCAGATCATTGCCGTCGGGCACCGTCTGCACATGCCAGTGATAGCCGCGGAAGCGCTCAACCACGTTCTCCGTAAACGCCAGGTCGGTGGAGCCTTCGATGGAGATGTGATTGTTGTCGTAGAGATAAATCAGCTTGCCCAGCTTGAGCGTGCCGGCCAGCGAGGCTGCCTCCGCAGAAATGCCTTCCATCAGATCGCCATCCGACACGATGGCGTAGGTGTAGTGGTCCACTACCCCCAGCTCTTCCTTGTTGAAGCAGCCGGCCAGGTGCGCCTCGGCCAGCGCCATGCCCACGCCCATCCCGAACCCCTGCCCCAGCGGACCAGTGGTGGCCTCGATGCCGCGATCCAGGTTGTACTCGGGATGTCCCGGGGTTTCGCTGCCCCACTGGCGGAAGTGTTTCAACTCCTCCAGCGGCATGTTGTAGCCGTAGAGGTGCAGCAAGGCATAAAGCAGCGCGCTGCCGTGCCCGGCGGAGAGGATAAAGCGGTCGCGGTTGAACCAGCGCGGATTGCGCGGATTATGCCGCAGGAAGCGGTCCCAGAGCACGTAGGCCATGGGCGCCGCGCCCAGCGGCAATCCGGGGTGGCCGGAATGCGCCTTCTCCACCTCGTCCACCGCCAGCATGCGGATGGTGTTTACGCACAGCCGATCCAGTTCGCTGCCTTTGGGTTGGCCCTGGGAAATGGCGCCTTCGTGCTCAGTAGCCGGCAAATTCTTCAGTCCGGATGTCATCCTCATCCACCTTTGTCTCGAGCAGGGTTTTGCGCATGGCGGCAACCATGGCGGGAGGTCCCGCCAAATAATAAATGGGCCCGTTCAAATTGTTCAGGTATTTGATGAGCATGGTACGGTCAATGAAGCCTTGTTCACCCTGCCATGGCCGCTGCGATCTTTCCATTGCGGTCATGGTGGGGATGAAGTGATAGTTGGGATTGTCCTTTTCCAGGCGGCGCAGAAAATCCAGAAAGGGGGCGTCTTCCGGCCGGTGATTGGAAAAGAAAAGGTAGAGCTGATGCGACAGGCGGTCGTGCGCGGCCTGGGCGACCATGCTCATAAAAGGAGTGATGCCGATTCCGCCGGCCAGGAACACCGCCGGCTTCCTGGCATTCTTGTGCAGGGTGAAGGAGCCCATGGGACCGTCAATTTTCAGCTCCGTGCCCAGTGGAACCGACTTCAGACTGCGTTTGAACGCGCTGTCGCGCATGCGGGTGGCGAACACCAGCTCGTTTTCAAAGGGCGGGCTGGCGATGGAGAAGGTTCGGATGTTGCCCTCGTCATCGGTCTCCGGCGGGTTGAGCATGGTCATATCCACCGACTGCCCCCCCTGGAAATCGAAGCCCGCCGGCTTCTCGAAGTGGAAGGCCATGGTGCCCTCAGCGATCTGCTCGCGCGATGTGAGCTTGCTCTGGTACACAGGCATGAGTTGCTCCTTGCAACCGTGCAGCAGCCAGTTGGGGTGGCGCCGGCGGTTTCTGCCTTAACATATTTTGATTAAGCTGGCCCCGTCGCGGTTACATTTTGCGCGTGCCCGCGGCGAACTCACAATTCCATCGCTGCCTGCGTTCCACCACGGAGGATCGCGAAACCTCTATGATACATCGCAAGGCCGCGCCGCACTATGGCGCCGCGTACCTATCGTGTTACGATACGGCTGGCTGGGAGTTCTCCTGACTCAGCCCCGCGGCGCGCGAGGTCTCGTCCGCGGGCATTCCGACCGCGAGGTCTCGCCCGCGGGCATTCCGACACAAAGGCTGCGGAGGAGGCTTAACATGATTCAACTCAAGCGCGTTTATGATGCCGGGGCCAGGAATGATGGCGCCCGCTACCTGGTGGAGCGCCTGTGGCCGCGAGGCGTAAAAAAAGAGTCGCTGCGGGTGGAAGCCTGGCTCAAGGACGTGGCCCCCAGCGCCGAACTGCGCAAGTGGTTCTCCCATGAACCCGCCAAATGGCCGGAATTCCGTCGCCGGTACTTCGAGGAACTCAAGGCCAATCCCCAGGCCTGGCTGCCGCTGGTCGCCGCCGCCCGCCGCGGCCGGGTCACTCTGGTTTACAGTTCGCATGATACCGAGCACAATAATGCCGTTGCCTTGAAGCAGTTTCTGGAACAACGCCTGGGCAAAAAGGCGGCTTAACCTCCTCCATGCCGGCAAAAGACCGCGTCCAACTGGTAATCGCTGATGTGGACGGCACCCTGGTGACACAGGACAAGATCCTGACGGAGCGCGCCCGCGAAGCAGTCCGCAAGTTGCTCACGGCCGGCATCGCCTTCACCATCACCAGCGGCCGCCCGCCCTTGGGCATGAAGATGCTGATCGAGCCCCTGGGGCTGAAGGACCCCATTGCCGCATTCAACGGCGGGGTGATCGTGCGCCCCGACTTCTCCGTGCTCCAGCAGCGTTTGCTGCCCCAGGCGGCGGCCCAGAGCGCTTGCGAAATCGTCGCCCAGCACGGCCTCGACGTCTGGCTCTACACCGATAAGGACTGGTTTGTGCGCAAGCGCCAGGCGCCACACGTGGACCGCGAAGAGTGGACGGTGAAGTTCCCGCCCAAAGTGGTGTCCAACTACGACGGCTTGCTGGCGCGCACGGCCAAGCTGGTGGGGGTAAGTGACGACTACGCGGCGGTGGCCCGCTGCGAGCAGGACGTGCAGAAACAGTGCGGCACCCAGGTTTCCGCCTCCCGCTCTCAGCCCTACTACCTGGACGTAACCCATCCGCAGGCAAATAAGGGCGAGGTCGTGACCGCGCTATCGCAGATGCTGCAAATTCCCCCGGAAAAGATCGCCGCCATCGGCGATGGGCCCAATGACGTGCTCATGTTTCAGCGCAGCGGCGTCAGCATCGCCATGGGCAACGCCCCCGACGAGGTTAAAAAAGGCGCCAAATACGTCACCGCTTCCAACCAGGAAGAAGGCTTCGCCCAGGCCATGGAGCAGTTTGTGTTGTCGTAGCGCCGCCCCGTGGTTCTTCTTTAACCCTGAGCGAGGGCGCAAGCCCCAGTCGAAGGGCCCCACGTTCTGCATGTCTCACCCGCCGCTCCAGGGAATTCTCCGCCGGATCGAGATTTGTCGCACCTCATGCGCGATGCTTTGAGCAAGGCCTGCAGCACGGCGCCAAATAAGGTGCCTCTGTTTGCGGCCTCCTTTCCCATACAATAAGCGTGTGAAATCCACAATCTTCCTGGTGGAGGACGATGCCGATATCGCGCGCCTGGTGCGCCATCACCTGGAGGCCGCCGGCTTCGCAGTGCGCTCGTTTGCCTCCGCTTCCGGCGTGCTCGCCGAGGCGGAGCGCGAGCGGCCTTCCCTCCTGCTGCTGGATATTATGGTTCCAGGAGGCGACGGGTTGGATCTTTGCCGCCAGGTGCGGGAAACGCCAGCCATTGCCGCCACTCCGGTCATCTTTCTGACCGCCCGCACGGCGGAAGCCGATCGCGTGCTGGGGTTGGAACTGGGCGCCGACGACTACGTCACCAAGCCCTTCAGCCCCCGCGAACTGGTGGCGCGGGTAAAGGCGGTGCTGCGCCGCTTCGAGCAGCCTCTGCAGCCGGCCACGGTCAAACTCGACGATCTGGAGATTGATACCGGGGCCATGATCCTCAAGGTGCGCGGCAAAACCGTGACCGCCACCGCCACCGAGTTCCGCCTGCTGGAATACCTGGCCCGCCACGTCGGGCGGGTCTTCACCCGCGACCAGCTTCTCGATGCCGTCTGGCGCGATACGGCTTACGTCACCCCGCGCTCGGTGGACGTTTATGTGCGCCGCATCCGGGAGAAGATCGAACGCGATCCGGAAAATCCCCGCTACCTGCGCACCGTCCGCGGCGCCGGCTATCGCTTCGAGGCGCCACGGTGAGAAAACGAATTTTCTTCAAGCTGCTGGGAGCGTTTCTGCTGGTCATTGCCGTGGCCACCGCCACCCTGGACTTCGCGGTGCGCCGCGCCTGGGAAACTTCTCTGCGCCGCGAACTCGAAACCACGCTCACCCAGAAAGCGCGCCTCTTTGCCGGCCAGGTGGAACACGAGCGCGATCGCCGCCCCCTGCAGCAGATTGCCGACGAAGTTTCCCAGGCTGCGGATGCCCGCGCCACCATCATTGAATCCAGCGGCAAGGTTCTGGCCGATACCCGCGCCGATCCCGAAGAGATGGAGAACCACGCCACCCGGCCGGAATTTATTGCCGCTCTGCACGGCAACACGGGCAGCGCCCAGCGTGTGAGCCATACCGTGGGCATTCCCTTCCTTTATGTTGCCGCGCCCGTGCCGGGTGGGGCTGTTCGCCTGGCTTATCCTCTTTCCTCCATTGCCCAGCGTGTGCGGCACGTGCGCCTGCAGTTGCTGTTTGCTTCCGGGCTGGCGTTGTTGGTGGCCTTGCTCCTGGCCGCCCTGGTCTCCCAGGCCATCTCACGGCGCCTGCAGCGCATTGTCACTTTCGCGGAGCAGATTGCCGCCGGCGACCTGACCGCGCGCATCGAGGAACCTTCCGGTGATGAGATTGCCCACGTGGCCGCCGCGCTCGACCGTACCGCCCGCCAGTTGGAACAAAGTTTTGCCGCCCTGGAAACCGGCCGCAAGCAGCTGGAAACTTTGCTCAACAGCATGCAGGACGCGGTGCTCGCGGTTTCGTCCGCCGGCAAGGTGGAATGGTCGAATGGAGTAATGAAACGCCTGGCGCGCGGGCATGTGCGCGTGGGTGCGCCCCTGGTGGAGACCATGCGCAACCCCGACTTCCTGCGCGCCGTGGATGAAGCTTTGCGAACTCGCCAGGTCAAAACCGCGCGCGCCACTTCCTTGGGCGCCGGACGCAGCTTCGACGTGATTGCCGCTCCCCTTCCCGGCGGCGGCGCCGTGGTGGTGCTTCATGATCTCACCGAAGTGGAGCGCGTGGAGAAGACCCGCCGCGATTTCATCGCCAACGTCTCCCACGAACTGCGCACACCGCTCACCTCCATCCAGGGCTACGCGGAAACGCTGCTCGATTCCGGCGGCAACGGCAACACCCGGGAATTTCTGGAAATCATCCGCAAAAATGCCGCCCGCATGAGCCGCCTGACCGAGGATTTGCTCACCCTGGCGCGGGTGGAATCCGGCGAAACCGAATTCTCCCTGCAGCCGCACTCCGCCGCCGATTTGCTGCGTGAGGCGCAGCAGAATTTTCAGGAGACTCTTAAGTCCTCAGGAGTGGGGATTGAGATTGCGGAGAGCACGCCGGCGCCGGTGCGGGCGGACAGCGACGCAATTCACCAGGTGCTCACTAACCTGATTGACAATGCCGCCAAGTACGGCGCCGCCGGCGGACGCATTGTGCTCGGCGCGCGCGAGGTCGAGGGCGGCGTGGAATTTTATGTGCGCGATTTCGGCGCCGGCATCGCCTCCGAACACCTGCCCCGTCTCTTCGAGCGCTTCTACCGGGTGGACAAGGCGCGCTCGCGCGAGTCCGGCGGGACCGGCCTGGGTCTGGCCATCGCCAAGCACGTCGTGCTCGCGCACGGCGGCAGGATTCGCGTGGAAAGCGCGCTCGGCCACGGCTCCACCTTCTTCTTCACTCTGCCGCTGGCCGTTCCCGCTGATGCCACAGTCGGGAGTGAGGCCTGAGCCCCATCGGCCTTCACGTATGGTGGCGTCACTGTGGATCTATGCTGGCGTCACCGTGGATCTATGCTGGCGTCACTGTGGATCTATGCTGGCCTCCCCGTGGATGTATGCTGGGCTCACCGTGGATCTATGCTGGCCTCACCGTGGAAGCGCCCGGCTTCAGCCGGGCGGGAAATGCCAACTCGAAACGGGCTTCAGCCCCTGTAATTGCAAACTCCAAAAAGGGGCGCCATAGTAAAGCCCAGGACCCTTCGACGACGCTCAGGGCGGGCTCCAGTCCTGGGTGGGCTGGACCAACTAGAATCGAGTCCCCTCAGGGACGGCACGATACCGCGCCTGCCTCTACCCGCTCCTCCATTCCGGGCAACTGGTCCATGCCTGCGCGCCGCGCTTCGCTTTCCATAAAGGAGCGCAGCTCGCGTTCCAGGGAAGCCGGCAGCTTCGGCCGCTCATAGGCCGCAACCAGTTCGTTGACCCGGGCATGCGCGCGGTCAAACGTGTCGGGCGAGCCCGCTTCCTGCCAGCCGCGCAACGAGTCGCGGTCAATCACTGAGGAGGGCAGATACTGTTCGCTGCGGAACAGCTGCCGGGTCTCTTTGAGTTTCAGGAAATCGCCGCTATGCCCCAGCGCGGCAAACATCTCCGTGGCCAGGGTGGGTGTGCGGGCCTGGATGCCGGCCAGCAGGCGCTGCGCGTAGCCGATGGCTTCGGCATCAATCACCAGCTTTTCCAGGCTCATGGCCGCCAGGAAATTCAGCATGCCGGCGCCGGAAATCATGTTGATTCCCGCCAGCGCGCCCAGCACCGCCGCCATGCCCGACTCCATCCCCGCCTGCGCATCCACAGTTTTCGCGTCCCCTCCTACCAGGTAGGTGTGGGTAGGCAAGCCCAGACGCTTGCCCACCTGGGCGTAGGCGATGTCAATCATCGCCGTCTCAATCGCTCCCATGGGCGTGTTTCCGGTGCGCATGTCGAAAATGGCCGGTGCCCCGCCCCAAACCACCGGCGCTCCCGGAGCCGCCAGTTGATGGATGGTGATTCCGCTCAGGCACTCGGCTGCATGCTGCACCACCGATCCCGCCAGCGTGACCGGCGCGGCCGCTCCCGCCAGCGGCATGGAGATGATCTCGGCGGGCACGCCCGCGCGCGCCAGGTCAATCAGGCTTTGCCCCGCGAACTCCGTCCAGGTCAATGGCGGCGAGGGACAGACGTCGAATACCGCCCGCGGCCTCTGCCGCATCTGCTGCCGCCCGCCGGCTTCGACGGCCAGCAGCTCCAGCATGCGCCGGCCACCCTCGGCGCTGAAACCGCCGGTCACAAGGGGCTTGTTGGAATACCACAGCACCAGGAAAAGCCGGTAAAGATCGCCGATCTCCGCTGCGACGTCACTGCACACCATGGCCGTGGATTGCGCTGCGTATTGCGGCAGCATCTCGGCCGTCTGCAGCAGACGTACCAGATCAGCGGCCCGTGCCGGGCGGTGCTCCCGCGTTTCCGCGTCCACCACATAAACGCAGGAAGAGCCGGGATCGAAGTGGACATGGTCGCCGCCATAGTGCACGGCTGGTTTGCCGGTGCGGTCGTAAACAAAGAATTCGTTTGGCACAGTTTGCAGGGCTCGGCGCGCCAGCCCTTCAGAAATGTGCGCCACGCCGCCTTCCGCTTCGCGTTCCACCCGCGCTCCGGAAGAGGCCAGCAGCTCCAATGCCGCCGGAGCCTGCACTTTGATTCCTGGCCGCTCCAGCAACTCAAAGGCTTCGCTGAGAATGCGCTCAATGAACTGGCTGTCGAGCAATTCGATCTTCGGCTGCATCATGGAATCGGCCTTCCTGCTACCTGGCCTGCACGTTGGATTTGCCGGCCAGCGACTTGACTAATGCCACCGCTCCCACCGCGTCCTTGCCGTACCCATCGGCGCCGATTTCTTCCGCCCACTTGCGGGTCACGGGCGCTCCGCCCACGATGATCTTCACCCGTGGACGCAGCTGCGCCCGGTCCAGCGCCTCCACCACCCCGCGCTGCAGCGCCATGGTGGTGGTAAGCAGCGACGAAACGCCCACGATATCGGCCTCCAGTTCGCGTGCCTTGGCGGCGAACATTTCCGCGGTCACGTTCACTCCCAGGTCCACCACTTCGAACCCGGAGGCGGAAAGCAGAATGCCGACCAGGGTTTTGCCGATCTCGTGAATGTCGCCTTTCACCGTGCCCAGCACCACTCGCCCCAGGAATTCGCGCTGCGTGCCGCGGCGGCGCATTTCCGGTTCCAGCACCGCGATGCCGGCCTTCATCGCTTCCGCCGCCATCACCAGGTCGGGCAGAAACATCTGCCGGGCGGCGAACTGCTCGCCCACGTAATCCACGCCGGGAACAAAACCGCCATTCACCGCCTGCAAAGGATCCATTCCGGCGGCCAGCGCGCGCTGCGCCAGTTCCCTGGCGTGATCGGCGGCCCCGTCAATAATGCTCTGCCGCATGGCCCGCAACAGCTCTTCGCTCATGGGTTTTCTCGCAGCGCATACGGATTGGCGCTGAGAGCGATGCTATCGGCACCTTGTCTCATGGGGCTGTGATTTACGTCACGGGGCGGAGTGATGGAGCGGCGGGTGGCCCGACCGCGACTTAAGCGGCGTGCTGGGTGTCCGCCAGCAGTTCCTCAATGGTCTGAAGTACCACGCTGGGCGGCTGACCCTTTTGCAGGAAGGCATCCACGTGAACCCGGGCATTTTCCGGAACTTCCGAAACCCCGGAAAACATCACAATGCGCACTTGCGGCTTAATCTGCTTCATGGTGGCTGCCACCTCGCCTCCGTCCACCTCCGGCATGGCGTAATCGAGCAGCACCAGGTCTATGGCATGGGTGGCAAATAGCTGCAGCCCTTCTTGCCCTCCATGGGCGGTTTCCACCCGGTATCCGGCGCCCTGCAGGTACAGACACCAGCCTGCCAGCGAGGGCGTATGGTCATCAATACAGAGGAGAGTTTTGTGGTCTCCGGGCATGGAAGCCCTCCCGCCTCTAAAAAGTGAACGAGTGGCAAGCAGGCATAAACCGAACAGGCACAATATACAGGTAAGGTCCCGGATCCGCGAAGTCCGTCACTCCGCAGCCAAAGCATGCGATGCCATTCCGGATACTTGGGATGTCATTTAGCCCAGGACGCCCCTAGTGCCGGAACCGCGCCAACACGAAACGAGAAATGTCGCGACAGCCACCCAGCGCCGGATGTGGTGCGCTTCCGGTTAAGTCTTCGCGAGTTGCCCTCCGGCGATGAAAAACTCGTAAACTGCAAACCGCAGATCGCCGCGTACCCGCCGCAGCCCGCCATCCTCCTTGAGCACGTGCTCCAGCAGCGGATTGTGATACACAACGTAAACCGGCCGCGGTCGTTCCCGCAGCGAAGCCAGCAGGTTCGACATTACCTCGCGCAGGCCGGCTTCGGGCAAAGGATGGAATAGAAAAACCACCAGCGCCGCCGCCGGAAACTGGAAATCACGGGCATCGCCGCACACCGACTGCAGGTCAAAGCACTTCTGGCTTTCGCTGCTGTACTTGCGGATGTTTTTCAGGGCAACGCGGTGCAGCGCGGCCACCGCCTCCACCCCAACAATCTTCTGAAAAGGATAGTCCGAGGCCATCAGGAGGCTGCGCCCCTTGCCCGAGCCCACATCAATGAACTGGAACTGGCGGTAATCAATTCCCAGACTGCGGATGCTCTCATGGAAGAGCCCGGGATCGCTGGGCTGGTAGCGGCAGCCGGTCAACACTGCCAGCAGGTCGGCGCGGCGGCTCACGTTGGCGGAGGTGGTGTCCACGCGATAGTCCCAGTCGAAGTCAACGTCGCCGTAGCGCTGCTTGCGGCGCTGCGGGGTGGAGTCTTGCAGAAACTCCCACATCTCTCCCAGAAACATTCCCGCGGCCCGCCTCAGTCCCAGGCGCGGCAGGTTTTCGCGCCACCACCTGGTCAGCGCGCGCGGAATAGTGACCGGGGATGGCGCTTGGCGGGATCCCGCAGGCTGTATGCGCTCCCGCACCTCAGCCCGCCCTCTCCGCATCCAGGCTGACCACTGACTGCGGGGCCGCCTCTTCCGGTTGGCGCAAGGCGCCGCCGCGCTCTGGGTTCCGGCGTTCCACTTGCATGCGGATAATTGTAATTGCGTTCGGCTACACGGGCTGGCTTTCCGGAGAAGAACAGGCGTTCACCGTCTGCGATTGGCCGTTATCTTTTACCGTGATCCTGATTTCCGCGCCTCTCGCTTCGGCTGCCTGCAGCTTGCCGAACAGCTTGCGGAAAGCGCCTCGGCTGCCGCCCACAAAATCTTCCCTTCGCGTTGCACCTAACAGTATGCAGCCCTCGGTGTCGGCATTCGTGTTTCCCGGGTGAATGCGGACCCCTTCGAACCCGGGTACTTCCAGCAACTGCGGCATCGGTCTCTGGAACCGGCTGGACTGATTGATGGCTAGAGCGTAGGTACCCGCCGGAATGCAGGTAGCCCCCGGAACTTTTACACCCGCGGGCCGGGCGCAATCCTCAAGCGTGTAGCACTCGAAATGGCCGTTTACAAACAGCCGTCCCGTGGTGGACTTACCGGTGTAGATTTCGCGCCGGATTTCAATCTCCAGCGCCGCCTTATGCAATTGTTCACCCGCTTCATCTGCCCGCAAACTGCTCCCCCCGACTCTTGCCTGCACATGGCGCTTTTTGAAAATAAGAAAGCCGCCCTTGCGGACGGCTTCGAAGTAGTTTTGATTCTTGCTCAAGCGGCTCACAGCCCATAGCCGCTGGCCGAAGCTGTGGTCACTCGGCTGTGCTCGCCAGCATCTCCGCGCTCGTGCTTTCGGCGATGGACTCTCGAATGTGGAACCCGCGTTTGCGCGCCTCGCGCACAAAAGCCTCGCCGGAAACCGCCAACTCCAGCGGCTGGGCTCCGAGCGGAGTTTCGCCCCGCGCCATCATGGCCGCCACGATGGAAAGATGCCAGCCGGTGGTGCGTTGCATGGCGGAGAAGCCTGTGGCCTCGTCGTAATAGTCAATGACCTCGACCGTCGCCTCTGCTGCCGCTCCGTCCTTCTTCCCCAGCGCCCGCACGCGCACGATGCAGACATCCTTGATTACCTGCGCCCGCACCTGGGGCTCGAACAGAGCGTGGAAAAGATGCCGCGGCACCACCTCCGCGCCATCCACTTTCACCGGCTTGGTGTCGAACAGGCCCAGGTCGGAAAATGCCTTCAGCTGCGCGAAGTTCCCTGGATAGCGCAGCACTTTGAGTTCATAGGTCTGCAGCTTGCCGGCAAAGGTCCAGGGCGCCGTGGAAGCGCCGCCGGCAATAAAAAAGCACTCCAGTTCGCCCAGCGGCGGCACCTCCACCATCTCCAGTTCGGTGAAGCAGGGGATGTGCGTCAACTTGCCGCCGCGCAGCACCGTCATCCCCCCGAAATACTCGTTGGTCAGCCCCTCGATGCTGAAGGTCAGCTGGTAATTCCACGGCCGCGCCGGACGCCGTGGCAGGCCGCCATCGTACAGGTAAACGTGGTCGGCGCTGTCCAGCAGGCTCATGGCATAAACCGCGAGCGTGTTGCCCATTCCCGGCCCCATGCCGCAGTCGGGAATCACACGCACCCGCGCGCGGCTCGCTTTAGCGTCCAGGGCATGCTGCTGGCGGACTATGTCGGTGTTGCCGCCCAGGTCGCAAAAGGAGACGCCGCTGGCGATGGCTGCGCGCGTCAACCCCAGGTTAAAGAAGTAAGGCACCGCGCTCAGCGCCACGTTGTAACCCTTCAGAGCGCGCCCCACCGCCGCCTCATCGCGCACATCCAGGACCACCGCATCCGCGGCTTGGCGGCCCAACAGCTTGTTCACTCCCGCCGCGGCTTGTTTCGCCTCTTCCCCATTCACGTCCGCCAGCGTGACCTGTCTGGCGTCGCCAAATCTCGCCAGATCGTAAGCCGCGGCTATTCCCTGTCGCCCCGCTCCCAGCACCATGTAGGAAAATGACATGTTTCTTCCCTCGTCCTTGGATGGCAACCTTCGCCTTAGCTGAATTCTAGGCGGACCAGGTGGCGCTTCACTGTGATGCGTGTACATTGCGGGTGTGCGCGGGGTTACAGCCGGTCTCAGTACTCAGTACGTGGCACCCGGTAGCGTTTCTAGTTTTGGGGAGGAATTCCTGCGCACTGGTACGGTCAACTGGCTATTCCTTCTCCGTCACCTTGGTCGCCTTGCGGAACTTGCCCGCTTCCACCCCCGTGAGCGCGGCCAGGGCCAGCGAGATCATCTGCGGAGGCAGAGTTTCCAGAATAGGGCGCAGAGCGGACGCCACCGCCGACAGGCGCAGCGGTTCCAGGTTGGCTTGCGGCCCGCACAGGAAGGCTCGGCCGCCCGCCCGGCGAATGTCATCCACCAGCCCGCGGTTGAGCCGCTCCACCTGCGGATCGCCGGCGTATACCAGCGCAAAAACCTGCGGCCCGACCAGTTCGAACGGCCCATGGCGGAAGGCTGCGCTGCTCATGCCCTCGGAATGAAAGCGGGTGGACTCTTTGATGGTCAGTCCGCTGTTCATGGCCGCCGCCAGGGAACTGCCGCGCCCGAGAAAAAACAAGTCACTCACCCCATCCAGTTCGGGCATGAGCGCGTCTACGTGATTCCGCCAGCGGCTAAGGTAATCGCGCACCAACCCTGGCGCCTGCTTGAGGTCGGCGCTCACCTTGCCCGTACCTCCCCCGCAAAGGAGATCGCCCAGCCATGCCAGCGCCGCTATTGCGGAAACGTAGGTTTTGCAGGACACGGAATACTCGGACCCGGCGCGGGTCACCACGCTGGCATCGGCGCGCACCGCCAGCGGCGAATCGGCCACGTTGGTTACACCAATCACCGCCGACTTGCGTCCCGGCAGGTCCAGCAGGCGCACCGTCTCCGCGCTTTTGCCCGATTGTGAGACCGCAATCACCAGCGTGCCCTCATCCAGCAGGCGGGGCAGAAAATGAATGAGCTCGGAGGTTTCCACCAGCAGCGCGCTGGTCCCGCACGCCAGCAGGGAGAGGTATAGCGGCTGCAGCGCATTCAGCGACGCGCCCATGCCGGTCAGCACCACCCGCCGGTATTTGCCCTCCACCGGCGTCAGGCGGCGCAGGTTGCCGGAAACCTCCAGCACCGCCAGCGTCTCCTCTAAAGCCTGCGGCTGGCCCATCAGGTCGTGAAAATAGCGTCCTTCGATGACCTTGGGCCGGACTACGGTTTCCTTTCCGACGACTTCCTTCGTGGTCATGATCTTTTCTGTTTCTCGAAACGGTTGTGCCAGGCCAGGGCCGCTCCTGCCACGCCAGCGTCTCCTCCCATGCACGCCAGCAGGATTTCTGTTTTCTCCGCCGGCACCAGGGTACAACTGGCGCGCACCACTTCCCGAGCGCGGTCCAGGAACAGGTGAGCGCTGCCCATCACCCCTCCGCCCAGCGCGATGGCGTCGGGACAGTACATGGTCACCAGATTAGCCAGTCCCACTCCCAGGTAATAGCCTTCGCGCTCCACTGCCTTTTGGGCGAGCCCATCACCCTGTTCCGCCAGCCGGCAAATTTCCTTGGCGCTGAGATCGGCGGGAAGCGCGGCCCCTGCCGGCGCATTCTCCCGCACCCAGTTGACCATGGCCGGCCCCGCCGCCATCCATTCCCAACACCCGTGCGCTCCGCAATAGCAGAGCGGGCCGGAAGCTTCCACCACCATGTGCCCCAGTTCCGGATGCGATTGCCCCACGCCGCGGTAGAGCTCGCCGTCGAATACGATTCCCCCGCCAATGCCGGTGCTCACCGTCACATAAATGAAACGGCTTTTGCCCCTCCCCGCCCCCCACGCCGCCTCTCCCAGCGCGGCCGCGTCGGCGTCGTTTTCGATCGCCACCGGCACCCCAAACTCCCCTTCCAGCGGCTGCTTCAGGTTGAACCCCTTCCAGCCCGGCAGGTTGTCCACGGTGCCGAAAACCCCAGTTTGCGGGTCAATGGGCCCGGTGGTGCCCACTCCGATGCCTTTGAACTTGCCCCCGCCGGCGCGCGCGCACTCCTGCAGCAAGCCCACAATGCGCTTCATGCCGCTTTCGAATCCCTGGCTCGCGTTGGTGGCGCACTCGGCGCGGGAAATAATGCGGCCGTCGGAAGCAACCGCGGCGGCGGCTATCTTGGTGCCGCCTATATCCACCCCGCCGATCACGCCGTCACCTGCGCCGCCACCCGGGCGCGGCCGGCAGCCGGCTGCGGAACCGGCGCGCACACAACTCCTGGGGAGAATTCCGCCTTTTGCATTTGCACCATCACCGGGGCATTTCCCCCGGCGCGTATTTGCCTCGCTATCAGCGAATCAGCCAGTTAGAGGGATCAGCCGCAATCACATTGTAGCTGAGGCCTCCGTTTTTGCCTTCAGAAAAACACAACCAAAGGTAAAGATTCGAAATGCTTGACAACCTGCCGCGAAAAACTGTATTGTGCCGCCCCGAAAACACAATCGTTCCAACTATCGCTGGAAGACGATGCTTGCCTGCCCTGGACGCCCTCCCCCCGGTGACCAGGGCTCGGTTTTTATAGCCGATGCAAGCGGCCGCCTCGCCCGCGCCTGTGGACAAGCCCCGCGCCGCTCACTACACTCTTGCCGTATCCTTGGCATATGAAACTCGTCACCTTTCAAACCGGATGGGGCGAAAGCCGCTCCGGCGCCGTCACCCCGGACGGCAACATTGTTGACCTCAACTCCGCCTGCGCTCTTTACCTGCGCGATTCGGAAGGCGAAGCCGCCTACGTGCGCCTGGCTCGCGCTCTGGTTCCACCCAACATGCGCGAACTGTTCGCCGGCGGCGATACCGGTTTGGAAGCTGCGCGCAAATCCCTCGACCATGTCCTTACCCTCTCTGGCGAGGTGCGCGGCGTCAACGGTGAGCCGGTTATCTATGCCCGCGATGAGGTAAAGCTCAAGGCGCCCATCATCCCCAAAAAGTTCTTTCACACCGCCGGCAACTTCCGCGAGCACCATGAAGAAGCCGCGCGCGCCAAATTCTCCCATCCGGTGCGCCCCTGGATCGTTTTCTTCCAGAATGTGGACGCCATCGTCGGCCCCGATGAGCCCGTCATCTACCCCGAGCACCTCACCCAGGAACTGGACTACGAACTGGAGCTGGCGGTGGTGCTCAAAAAGGCGGGCAAGCACTTCACCCCCGCCGAAGCCAATGATTACATCGGCGGCTATGTCATCTTCAACGACATCACCGCCCGCGATATTCAGCGCGAAGAGATGAAGTCCGGCGTGTTCAGCTACTGCAAGGCCATTGATAGCTTCTGTCCCCTGGGACCGCACATCGTGACCGCCGACGAAATCCCCGACCCCCACAACCTGGCCATGGAGCTGCGCGTCAACGGCGAGCGGCGCCAGGTGTCGCATTCCGGCAAAATGTCGGTCAAAATTCCGGAAATCATCGCCCACTATTCCGCCATGGGCTACAGCGCTGGCGACGTGCTCTCCACCGGCACCGTTTCCGGCGTGGCCGCCTTCAGCGGCGATCCCAAGGCCTGGTACCTTAAACCCGGCGATGTGATGGAGTGCGAAATCGAGCGCATTGGCGTGCTGCGCAATCCCGTTATCTCCTGGGAAGAGGCCTATGGCCGCAAGCCGGCCATCGCCATCCGAGAAAGCGCCTGACTTATGCCTGAAAACAACCGGCACGACCAGGTCTGGGTCAGCGAACTCAATGCCCGCCCCGAAGTTCGCGGCGCCTTTGCCTGTCGCCAGCCCATCCGCTTCTACGACACCACGCTGCGCGACGGCGAACAGACCGTGGGTGTGGTACTCTCCCCCCAGCAGAAGCTGGAGATCGCCCGTAAACTGGACCAACTCGGCGTCAGCCGCATCGAGGCCGGCTTTCCGCGTGTTTCGGCCGACGATGCCGAAGCCATCCGCCTGATGTCCCGCGCCGGCCTAAAAGCCGAGCTCTGGGGTTTTTCCCGCGCCGTCAAGACCGACCTGGAAGAACTGGTGCGCCTGGGCGTGCACGCCACCATCATTGAGGCCCCCACCAGCGACATCAAGCTCAAGGCTTATGCCATCGCCCGCGACGAAGTACTGCGCCGGGTGCGCGAGGCCATCGCCTTCGCCCGCCAGAACAGCATGACCGTCGCCTTCTTCGCTGTGGACGGCACCCGCACCGGGCTGGAATTCCTCCAGCAGGTTTACCTGGCCGCGCTCGAAGCTGGCGCCGCCGAACTGGTGGTGGTGGACACAATCGGCGCCTGCGGGCCGGAGGCCGCCGAATTTCTGACCCGCGAAGTCTGCCAGTGGGCCGGTCCCGGCGTGCCGGTGCATTGGCATGGGCACAACGATTTCGGCCTCGGCACAGCTTCGGCCATCGCCGCGGTGCGCGGCGGCGCCACCTGGGTGCAAGGCACCATCAACGGCATGGGCGAACGTGCCGGCAATGCCGATATCTGCGAGATCGCCCTGGCCCTGCGCTGCCTTTACGACGTACCCGTGGCCATGGACCTGACCAAGGTACGCGAGGTCTCAGACGAGGTATGCCGCGCCGCCGGCTATGAACTGGAGGCCTGGAAGCCGCTGGTGGGCGAAAACCTGTTCACTCGCGAGAGCGGCGCCGTAGCCAGCCAGTTCCACATTCCGGAGGCGATCGAGCCCTACTCCGCCGCCCTGGTCGGGGCCGAGCGCCGTATTGTGCTTGGCAAGAAGAGTGGCCTCGACAGCGTTGACTTGAAGGCCCGCGAGTTGGGCCTGGAAATCCCCACCGAGGCCCGCCCCGCCATTCTTTCCGAAGTTAAGAAGCGCGCCATCGCCAAGCGCGGCCTGCTTACCGACGCCGAATTCCGCCAGATCGTGGCCGGAACTGCTGCGACAAAAACTAAAATGTCATCCTGAGCGAGCGCGTGTTGGGCGTAGCGAGATGAGCGGGTGTCGAAGGACCTTGCGTTTCCGGCTTGAATTCCCGGCAATCTCCGCGCCTCTGTGTCTTCGCGGCTATTCCCTGGCCGCCGCGGCCACGATAGCGCTTTTTAGCCCTCCCGAAGGGACGAAATGAAAGTAGCCCGCCACTTCAGTGGCGGGAAAGCTCCGCATCTGTTCAGTCCCGGACGGGACGACTGAAACCCAAAAGCGAGAACGCAAGCCGCAGCCAATTCTGAATTCCCATTAACGTGGAAGCGTCCGGCTTCAGCCGGACGAAAGCGTGCACACACAGATTCGGGCTTTAGCCCCGGCTCCTTCCGCGCCTTCTCTGTGGCTATTCTCTCGCCGCAGCGGCCACGCCTTTGAAATGCGGCAAAACCGCTTCGCCGAAGAGCTTGGCCTGCAATTCGCGGTCCTCGCCCCAAAGCTCCAGCAGGATGTGCGTGCATCCCGCCTCCCGGTATCGCTCGATGGCGGCAATACAATCCTCCGGCGTCCCCGCAATCGGGCAAACCTTACGCAGAATGTCGTCGGTCACCGCCCGAGCCGCGGCATTGCGTCCCCAGCGCTCCATGGCATCGGCAATGGGCTGAATTTCCTCGAAGGTCAATTTCGCGTTCTGCAGGATCATGTCCGCGGAGCCGCGAATGTTCTGCACCTTGTTGGCCAGGTACATGGCCGCCATCTCGCGCGCCCCTTCGCGTCCTTTTTGGCGGTCGCTGCCGATGCTGCCCACCACCACCGAGCCCAACTCCAGCGTTTCCGGATCGCGCCCAGCTTTTTTCGCGCCTTCATCCAGGTTCTGGCGCGAGTAACGCACAAATCCCGGCGTGGTGATGCTGGCGGTGAGCAGGCCGTCGTAATGCGAGCCGGCCAGGCGCTGCAGCACCGGCCCAGTGGCCCCGATGAAGGTAGGCGGCATCCAGCGCGGGGTCTCCGCCTCATCCTGCAGCGGCGGCACCATGGCGGTGAAGGCCTTGCCCTGGTAGTCCAGGGCCTTGCCCGTCAGCACCGCTTTGATAATCTCGACGCTTTCCCGCATCACCACCGCCGGGGACGCCTCCTTTCCCTTCTCGCCTTCCCCGATCTCCTTCATAAAGATTTTGGAAGCGCCCAGGCCGAGCAGGAATCGGCCTTCGCCCGCGGCCTCCTGCATCACCCGCGCCTCCATGGCGATCTGCACCGGGTGCCGCGTGTAGGGCGAAATAATGCCCCAGCCGATGGGAATGCGATTGGTCTCGCGGGCGATGATGGCGGTCACCGCGGTCGAGGAACGCGCCTCCATGGCGTGCTTGCGCCACCAGGGATAGGCTTCCGCCAGCCAGAAGGCGTCAAAACCGGCCGCTTCGCAGGCCTTGGCCATGCCCACCGTTTCCTCCAGCGGCTCCATGCTCAACTGCAGCACTCCAATGCGGAACGGAACGCTCATGCGGGTCCCTTCTTACCCTCTAATCTCAGAATAGCAATTCAGGCGGTATATTTTGGACAGTTATCCGGAAAATATATTTCGTTCTGCCTACAACAGATTGCGCGGCAAATAACGCCCGTATGATCTTGACAGGGTCCTTGTGGTGCGTGCGCCTGCCCGCGGTCCGACTACCGACTCCCGGCTCCCGACTCCCGGGTTTGCTCCCGCTCTTCCTCCCACGACCGCTCCAGGCCCTTGATCAGCGCCCACATGGCTTGATTCAGCGGCGTAGGCACGCCCGTCTTCTGGCCCCACTGCACGATGGCGCCGTTCATGAAATCCACCTCCGTCTGCCGCCTGGCCAGCACATCCTGCAGCATGCTGGCCTTGTGCTTGCCGGGCGCGTTGGCGCCTTTCATGACCAGGTCCCAGGGCTCGCCGTGCAGAGTGATGCCCAGCGCCCTGGCCACCCCCTTGCCTTCCTCGATCAAGTCTTTGAACAACTGTCCGGTCGGCGGCAGAAACGTGGCCGCGCCATGGTGCAGCAGCGTGAGCGCCCCCACGGGGTTGGTGGAAGCATTGAATATCAGCTTGGTCCACTGCGCGCCGCGCGCGTCTTTGAGCGGGATCGTGTTCATGCCTGAACTCGTGAGCATGGCCGCCAGCTCTTGCACCCGCTCCATGGGCGTATTCGTCGGCTCAAAGGGACCGATCCAGGTGTCGCCCTTGATGTCGTAGCCGATATGACCAGGCTCAATGGGGTGACCGGCGGGAAAGGTCGTGCCCCGAATCACGTATTTGACGTGCTCGGCGATGATCTCCTCGTTGCCCACTCCATTCTGCACCGAGCACACCGCGCTCTTCTCATCGAAAACCCGCGCCGCCTGCGCGATGGCCGAGCGCGTGTGAATGCTTTTGGTGGCGACAATGCCATAGTCGCAGCGCGGAATTTCGGCAGGATCGCTGGCGGCGTTCAGGCGGACGGTGAAATCCGCGGCGCCGGAAAGCCGCAGGCCGCGCTGGCGCATGGCCTCCACGTGCGGCTTCCACAAGTCATAAGCCCAGATTTCGTGCTGCCCGGTTCGCGCCAGGTGCGCGGCAAACAGGCTGCCTACCGCGCCACAACCTACGATGCAGATTTTCATGCAGTTCTCGGTTCTCAGTTCTCAGAAGTAGTTGGTAGCTGGTAGTTGGTACTTAAGCTTTGACCAACTGCCAGCGAGTGACTACCAGCTACCGCATTTAGGGCTTCGTATCAGGGCATGGCTTCAGCCATGCCGAACCCGCACGCTTATTCAACCGGGTTTAGCCGCTGAGGCAATTCGCATTAGATCAACTTGCCCGCAGCGGCTGAAGCCGCACTCTACCCTAACCAGGTCGGCGCGCCTGAAGGCGTGCCCTGATACGAAACCGTACCGCCGCGATCGAATCAAAGTGGGAAGCAACGAGCCGGCGTACCAAATTGAGGATCGTCCCAACGGCTATGGCAACTTCAAAAACTACCAATAGCTAATTACCAACTACATCCGTCCCTGCTGAACTGCGCGTTTCCTTGCCGCTGAAAAACTTCCACGGCACGTCCGCCAGGCACTCGCCTTCGGTCTTGCCGATGCGATAGGTGTCCTGGGTATAGAGGCAAACCTTACCGTCTTTATCCACCACCTGGGGGTGCAGCGAGAAGATCATGTTCTCCCGCAGCTGGACTTCGGCTTTAGCGCCGATGGCCGGGTGCTCAATCATGGTCGCGCCAATGGAGTGTCCGGAAAGATGCCCCAGGGTGAAGCCGTGGCGAGCAAAGGTATCGGCCACGGCGCGATGCACGGTGCTGGCAAACTCGCCCTCACGCATCAGCCTGCGCGCCGCCTCCAGCGCCTCCGGATACGCATCGGCCATGGCCTGAGTGCGCGGACTGGGGTTCCCGCTGATTAGCGCCCGTGAAAACTCCACCCAGTAGCCCCCCGCCCCGGTGATCTCCAGGGAATAGAGCAGCAGGTCGTCGGCGCGAACCACCCGGTGCCCGGGCACCTTGAACGACGCTTCCGCCTCGCCATGCTCCCCGGAGAGCAGGATGTTCATCATGCGCGGCCCTGCTCCTCTGGCGAAAAAGCGTTCAACCGCCGGCGCCATGATTTCGGCCTCGGTCTTGCCCGGCTCGTAGGCTTCCACCAGTGCCCAAAAGCCGTCCAGAATAATATCCATGGCGTCTCGCACTTCCGCCAGTTCTTCTTCGCTCTTGACGGCCCGCGCCATGTCGAATTGGAAATCAAAGGAAATCAGCTCAAACGGTCCCTGCGCCAGCTCGCGGTAGTCGCGCACCGCCATAATGAAGTTCATGCCATACACGCCTACGCGTTTCCAGCCCTGGTCCTGCGCGCGCTCGCGCAGCCACTGGCCGGGGATGGCGGGCCACACCTGGTCGCGTACCCAGGGCTTGGCCTTGTCGCCAATCCAGCGCGCCTCCGCCGGAAACACCAGCGTGGGCTCACCCCTCAGCGGCAGCAGGACGTAAACGTAGCGGTGCACGATTTCGAAGCCGGAGGTGTAGAGCACCGCGCCTTCGAAGCCGGCATACTGGTTGCCGCAGACGAGGAGCGCGTCCAGACCCTCGGCCTGCATGGCGGAGCGCAGCGTGGCATAACGGCGGGCGATTTCCTTTTGACTCGGCAAGTATTCCCTCAATGCAATTCTGATAATGCCAGAGGATATCCGTTCACCCGCGTCCATCGGCGGCGACGAACGAAGTTCACAGATGCGCGCCGCACAGTTCGGCGGCGGTCAACGCATAAATCTTGGTGATCTCCACCAGCGTCTTGATCTCCACCTTCTCGCCCTCCGCGTCTCGCGGCCCGCTGGAAGGACCGTAGTTCACCGTATCAATGGCAAAACGCGTCATCACCGACGCGTCCGAGCACCACAGCACCGTATCGTGCCCCGCCGGCTTGCCCGTCACCCGCTGGTGGTTGGCCTCAATCGCCTTCACCATGGGATGGTCGGCGGCAATGGTGGCCCCCGGCACGGAAACGAAGGTTTCGAATTCCAGGCCGTATTCGGGGTATTTCTTCTGCAGGTCCCGGAACAGCCCGCGCGCCTCGCGCCGCGCCTGCTGCAGCGTCAACGTAGGCGGCACCCGCAGATCAAGAAACAGATCGGCGCGGTCGGGGGTGCGGCTCACCCGCCAGGGATACCCCGCCTGCAGGCAGCCAATGTTGGCCACACCCTGGTGTCCGCCGTAGGCGGTCTTCTTCTCCCACTGCTCTGTCCAGTTCACCACCGCATCCAGAACGTCCTTCATGCGTCGCGTGGAAGTCTGCTGCGCCCGCCCTTCGGCGAAGGCGCTGTGCACATAAATGCCGTGCGTCGAAATCCGCACCCACAGCGACCCGAAATGCTCCAGCACCACGTTCATGTCCGTGGGCTCGCCCAGAATGCACATATCGGGCAGCACGCCGTGATTCACCATGTAGTGCGTGCCCACACCATAGCCGCGATACTGCTTGCCCTTGTACTCGCCCCATTGCGTCTTTTCGATCTCGCCGGCCACCGCGCCGATAAGCAGGTCGCCCTCCAGCCTTACCCCAGCCCGTTTGAGCGCGCGCACCGCGTGCGTGTAACACACCAGCGCGCCCTTCATGTTGTAGATGCCCAGGCCGTAGATAAACCCGTTCTTGATCACGGCCTTGGGCTTGTAGCCCAGGCCGGTAAGAAAGGGCTCATCGCCGGTGTTGGAGGTATCCATGTGGCCATTGAACATCAGGCTCTTGCCCTCGCCCTCGCCCTCCCAGCGCCCGATCACGTTGGCCCGGCCTTCCTCCACCTCCTGCCAGGTCACGTTCAGGCCGAGCGCTTCCAGGGCCGCCTTCATGTACTCCGCCATGCGTCCTTCTTCGCCGGTGGGACTGGGAATGTTGATGACGTCGCAGCACATGGCAACAATCTGCTGCTCGTCCACCTCGGCCAGAATGCGCTCGGCGAGCTTGGCGGGAATGCCCGATTCCTTCTTTTGCGGGACTGCCATGAGATTGGTCAGTTGAGAAGCGCGTTGCAGTATAGCTGGATAGCTGACTGGCTGGCTAGCTTACTAGCTGAGCCAGACAGCTATTCAGCTAGATCCGCCTTCATCCGCGTCAATCTGCGGCGAACGAAGTTGACTCTATTTTGCCAACCGAAAATCGTCCGGATACGTGCACAGCTTCTCGTTGCCCTTATCTGTGATCAGAAAATTGTCCTCCAGGCGCAGACCGCCGCCCTGCGGCCAATAGATCCCCGGTTCGATGGCCAGCACCATGCCCCCGCGCATCGTCCCCGTGCCTGCCTGATGTGCGTATGGCGGCTCGTGTGCCCGCGCTCCCACGCCGTGGCAGATGGGATGGGAAGGCTGCCCGGGATAGCCGCCCTCGGCGATGCGGGCGCGAATCAGCCGGTCCAGTCCCGGAAAGTCGGCGCCCTCGCGGGCGTAGCTCACCGCTTCATGGAACACCTTCAGCAGCAGTTCGAGCAGCTTCTGATATTCCTTGGTCAGCTCGCCCGGGCAGGCATTCTTGGTCAAATCAGTCCAGTAGCCATCGGCGCACACCCAAATCTCGAACAGCGTAGGCTCGTTCTTCTGGATGGGACGGTCGCCGGTGGCGGTAAAAGTGCGAATCCCCGGCCCCGACCACACCAGGGTAAAGGCGCGCGCCATCTCCACTTTGCCCTGGTAGCCGACGCCGATGCTGTGCACGTAGCCCTCGTACATGGCGCCGACTTCGCTCTCCTTCATGCCGGGGCGCATGTGCTCGCGCGTATAGTCCATGGCCAGCGCGGCCAGTTCGTTGGCCAGGCGCATGCGCTCAATTTCCTGCGCTGTCTTGATGGCGCGGGCCTCCGCCAGTACCGGGGTTCCATCCACGACCTCGCGGGCCACTTTCTTGAAAGCATCGAAAAACGTCTGCGTAGGCGTGGTGGGCTCGCCCACCATGCGGTCGGCGCTCTGCGTGCCCATGTTGAGCTCCAGGCCGACCTTGTCGCCCAAGTCCTTCTCCTTGATCACCTGCAGAGCGACGTCCAGGGCGCGGTACTGCGGCGGGCGGGGATCGCGCTCGTCGTAGCCCTTGAACAGGCGCAGGTCCTTGGTCCAGGAGTTGCGCTCGGCATCGGCCTGCTGCGGCTCCAGCGCGATCAGCGTAGGCTCGCCTGACTGGGGAAACACTACCGCGTCATAGCCCTTCATGCCCCAGTAGTTGGTCAGATAGAGCACATTGTC
>DATEJK010000125.1:0-6800 GCA_035278025.1 Terriglobales bacterium
GTACCAGGCAGGAGACGACATTCCCGAGGTGCTGAAGTACTCGCCCATCGCCCTGGAGGGCCTCGATGACCGCCTCATAGGGAATGTCCAGAAGAAGGGGGGCCCGCACCGCAAGTACCTGCCCATGCTGCCGGAAGGCAAAGGCTGGCTGATGGTGGAAATCGGCTACAACACGCAAGCGGAAGCCATCGCGCAGGCCCACCGATTGATGGACGACCTGAAGAAGCGTTCCAACCCGCCCAGCATGAAGCTGTTCGTGGATAAAGAGGAACAGCACTACATCTGGGAGATTCGCGAATCCGGGCTGGGCGCCACCGCCTTTGTCCCCGGCGAACCGGATTCCTGGCCAGGATGGGAGGATTCCGCGGTAGCGCCTGAAAAGGTCGGCAACTACCTGCGCGAGCTCCGGCAGTTGTATGACAAGTATGGCTACAATCCAGCGCTTTACGGGCATTTTGGCCAGGGCTGCATCCACTGCCGTGTGGATTTCGATCTTTACACCGCTCCCGGCATCAGGAAATGGCGTTCATTCATGGAGGAAGCTACCGACCTGGTGGTCAAATTCGGCGGTTCGCTCTCCGGCGAGCACGGCGATGGCCAGTCGCGCGCCGAGTTCCTCCACAAGATGTTCGGGCCGGAACTGGTGCAAGCCTTTCGTGAGTTCAAGTCCATTTGGGATCCCGACTGGAAGATGAACCCTGGCAAGGTGGTGGACCCCTATCGCATTGAGGAGAACTTGCGCCTTGGGCCGGCGTACGCGCCCCGGGAGCCGGCAACGCATTTCAAATACCCGGAGGATGGAGGCAGCTTCGCGCATGCCGTGCTCCGCTGCGTCGGGATTGGGAAGTGCCGCCGCCTGAATGGCAAGACGGATGACGACACCATGTGCCCCAGCTTCATGGTGACGCGCGAGGAACGGGACAGCACCCGAGGACGCGCTCATCATCTCTGGGAGATGTTGAACGGCAATATCATCCAGAACGGCTGGCGCGACGAACACGTCAAAGAATCGCTTGACCTCTGCCTCTCCTGCAAAGGCTGCAAGGGAGACTGCCCGGTCAATGTGGATATGGCTACCTACAAGGCCGAGTTCCTCTCGCATTACTGGGAAGGAAGGCTGCGCCCGAGCTCCGCATACGCCTTCGGCTGGATCAACAAGTGGGCGCGCCTGGCTTCCATCGCGCCCGGCTTTGCCAATTTGTTTACGCAACTGCCGGGGCTGCGAAATGTGGCGAAATTTGCCGTCGGCGCGCCCCAGCAGCGCCAGATTCCTGCTTTCGCTCCCCAGAGCTTCAAGGCGTGGTTTCGCAGGCGCGGCATTCGCAATGAGGGCGGGGAACGCGTGCTCCTGTTTGCGGATACCTTTAACAACTACTTCAAGCCGGAAACCGCCCAAGCCGCGGTCGAAGTGCTGGAGGGCGCGGGCTACCAGGTGGTCGTGCCCCAGGAGCCGCTCTGCTGCGGCCGGCCGCTTTACGATTATGGATTTCTGGACAGGGCCCAATCCTATTTGGATCGGATTTTCCGGGCGCTGGAGCCGGAAATCGAGCAGGGCACTCCCATGGTGGTTCTGGAGCCGAGCTGCTGTTCCGTTTTCCGCGATGAACTGAATGGCCTGCGTCCCGATTCGCGCCAGGCCCACAATCTGATGGAGCAGACCTTTACTCTGGCAGAGTTCCTGCAAAAGAAAGCACCGCATTACCAGCCGCCGAAACTGAAACGCAAGGCCGTGCTTCACGGCCATTGCCACCATAAGGCGATCATGCGCATGGATTGCGACAAGGAGCTGCTCAAGAAAATGGAGTTGGATGTTGGCGAACTGGACTCGGGCTGCTGCGGAATGGCAGGGTCTTTCGGCTATGAAAAGGAGAAGTACGAGGTTTCCATAAAGGCGGGCGAGCGGGTGCTGCTGCCGGCGGTGCGCAAGGCCGGGCTCGCCACCATCATCATGTCCGACGGCTTCAGCTGCAAGGAGCAGATCGAGCAGGAAACCGACCGGCACGCTCTGCATACCGCCGAGGTGCTGGCGCTGGCACAAAGGCATGGCCCGCACGGGTTGCGCAACGCGTACCCTGAAAAAGAACTGGTGGAACCGCGACTGCAAGCGCAAAAACGCTCTATGATGCGCGCTGGCGTGATCACGGGCGCAGTCCTGGCTGGAGCGGTGGCGGCTACCGTGTTGCTCAAGAGGAAATAAATGTGAGCTGGCTGACTGGCCGTCTAGCCAAGTGGTTAATTAGCCAGTCACCTAGCCGGAGCTCTAACTGGCATTGACTACTGGCGACTGACAACTGGTTTTATGCGCGACCACGACCGAATTGACCGTATCCGCCGCGGCCTGCAGCGAGTGCAACTGGACGCCATCCTCTGCACCCTGCCCGATTACGTCCTAATGCTCTCCGGCTACTGGCCGGTAATCGGCGACAGCATCGCCATTGCCACCAGCGAAGGCCGTATCTGCCTGATTGTTCCTGAAGACGAGCAGGAACTGGCTCGCACCGGCTGGGCGGACGAAATCCGCACTTTCCGGCCTGGCCGCCTGGACAAGCTGCAATCCACCAGCGACGCCGCGTTCGAGGCCCTGCGGGAGTGCGCCCAAGGCCTGGGGATTACTCACGCGCGCATCGGTTACGAACATGGAGCCGCCACGGAACCTGCCTCCTATGTTGCCATGCACCTGTATGGCGCCTCCATCGTGCAACTCCTGGTTGAAGCACTGCCTTCGGCGGCTCTGGTTGGCGCCGACACCCTGCTGGCGGTTTGGGCCATGCTCAAGACTCCATACGAAGTGGACCGTATTCGCACCGCCTGCGGCCTGGCAGAGCAAGCTTTCGCGTGGGGCGCTCCGCGGCTCTGCCCCGGCATGAGCGAGACCCAGGCGGCTGCCCTGTTCCGCGGACGCCTGGGACTGGGCACGGGCAGAAATGGGGTGGTGCGCGCCGATGGTTTTGCTTTCTGCATGTCTGGTCCTAACTCGGCGA
This sequence comes from Terriglobales bacterium, assembly GCA_035278025.1. Classification (GTDB taxonomy): domain Bacteria; phylum Acidobacteriota; class Terriglobia; order Terriglobales; family Acidobacteriaceae; genus JAICWP01. The sequence continues at coordinate 2,982 of DATEJK010000125.1, forward strand.
AAGCCGCCGGCGCTTACGCCCTTTCTCGTTCCAGAAAAATTCAGCCCGGTGATCTGGCGCTGATCCACTGCAACTCCTACGCTGACGGCTACTGGACGGACGTTACACGCACCTACTTGCTGGGCGCGCCCGACAATCGCCGCGAGCAAATCTACCGCGCCATTTTCGAAGCTCGAGATGACGCCTTGGCCGCCATCCGCCCCGGGGTCCGCGCTTCCGCTGTGGACCGTGCCGCCCGCAGCATTCTCGGCGCGCACGGTTTTGACAAGGAGTTCAAGCATTCCGCCGGCCACGGCGTAGGATTCGCCGCCATTGCGCACAACGCCCGCCCTCGTCTTCACCCCTTATCCGAGGAGTTGCTGCAGGAGGGGATGGTTTTTAATCTGGAGCCGGCGGTGTACATCGAAGGCTGGGGCGGCATCCGCCATTGCGACATGGTAACCGTCACCGCTACCGGTGCGGAGGTGCTGACCCCGTTCCAAGGGCGAATGGAAGACTTGATTCTCGACCCTGGTCATGCGCTCTGTGACGCGGCATAGCGCCAGGAGTGAGCAGTCTGGACTCAGCGGGGCTTGGGGAGCGGGCGCCCTCGGCCGTGTGGAATACTTCGGCGAACGGAGGCGGAGGCCTCTTATTCCGTGACCTCTGCCTTGATAGCTGGTTCACTGTTCAGCAAAACTTCCGGTAATGCGCTCAGAAATGTGCGGTACGCCCGCCTGCGCAAGCCCACATATCCTTGCCTCCCGCTGAATACATCGCACATCAGCCGCCGCACCCGCGCACTGCCCGCGGTGAAATGCACCATGCGGTCGAGCACCGCCCCGCCTAAAAAGTTCCCGCTGTAAAAACGGTCGGCATAGCGCGCCGCCGTTTGCAGTTCCGGCAAAATCTCATGGCGGACGGCGTGCGAGTATCGCTCCGGCTCAGCTTTTCCCAGCGCCTCGGCCAGCAACTCCGCCGAGCGCAGGGCATAGTACAAGCCTTCTCCCGTAATGGGATCCACCAATCCGGCGGCATCGCCAATCAGCCCCCAGCCGTCTCCCTGCAACTGGAGTCGGCTCAGGGTGGAAGCTCGCGGTGCGGGCAGCACGTGGGAATAAAATTCCGCCTGCCGCAGGTCGAAACCACGCTGGATCAGAAATTCTTCGAGCCTCCCCCGCAACTGGCGGGTAGGGATTGCGCTCATCCTGCCGCAAATGCCGGCGGAGAGATGATCGTGGCGCGGAAACAGCCAGATATATCCTTCCAACCCACGCAGGAACGAAATATGGATTGAGTCGCCGCTGCCAGGAATGTAGTAGCCGGCGGTAGCCATCAGGTCGGCGGGCGCCAGCGCAGGAGAAAAGTGGAAGGGATTGCGGGCTCCCGCCGCCAGCACCACGTAAGCTGCCCCGAGTTTGCCCTGCCGCGTACGCAATTGCCAGGCTCCGGGGCCGCCGCCGATCTCCACCACGCGCTCGCGCACAATCTCCGCTCCTGCCGCCCGCGCCCGTTCCAGCAACAGGCCATTGAGCACGCGGCGGGAAAAGATGGCGATGTGCTTATCCAGTTCGAACCAGGCGCGCCGGCCGCCAGGGCTGACCAGTTCACAACCGCGCACCCAATTGCGCTCCACTCCGGCTTCCGCCAGAAACGGATATCTCTCCAGCGCCTTGTTCGTGAGCCCACCGCCGCAGGGCTTCTCCCAGGCCAGCTTTTCGTCAATCAGAACTACTCTGCGCCCGGCCGAAGACAACTCTGCCGCGGCCATGGCTCCCGCCGGCCCGCCGCCCACCACCGCAATCACCTCTGGCGTCACCATTCGTCTGATGTGTAATTGTTGCACGAGGGGCAGGGAAGTGGAACTGAGCTGCATGCGCGCGCTTTCCATCTGATTTCGCCCTATAATTGCCGCCATGGCCGGCCGCTTGCGAGCCGCCGCTCTCCTCTTGAGCGCAGGGTGCCTGCTTACTTGCTGGAGCAGTTCTTCAAGGAGAACGCCGCGCTACTCCCTGCCGGCGCCAATCCGGAGAATCAGGTGGGGAGCTGGATTGATGAGCAGAAGAAAACGGTGGCCCTGATCCTGGATTTCCGGTCCTGCTTCTTAAACGTGCGGTAGCCTACCCGCAAACGCACGGCAACTGGGCCTGCTGCCAGGCATCGAAGCCGCCCAGGAGGTTGGTCACATTTCGATATCCCGCCCGAAGCAGTAAACTGCTGGCAATGGCGCTTCGGTAGCCGCTCTTGCAGTGCACCGCCAGCGGTCCTTCGCGGTCGAGTTCCGGCAGTTGACTGGCAAAGCGGTCCAGCGGCCACAAGTTCGCCCCTGCGATGTGCCCGGCCTGCCACTCGCTTTCGCGGCGTACATCTAGAACCTGCATCCCGTTCATGCGCTCGCTCAATTGGGCGGCCGTCATCTGCGGCACTAAGGCTAGCGCCAGCCCCGCCTGCTTCCACTCTTCCACCCCGCCCGGCAGGCAACCGATGCACTCTTCGATGCCCACGCGCGCCAAACGCATGCGGCTTTCCGCTATTTTCTCCGGCGATTCCGCGATCAGCACCGGACGGCCTTCCAGCCCGAGCACGATTCCCGCCCAGGTGGCGAACTGCCCCTGCAGTGGAATATTGATGGACCCGGGTACGTGACCGGCGGCAAACTGCTCGGAGGAGCGCGTGTCCAGCGCATTGGCGCCCTCCTCAATCAAGGTCCGCAGGCGGGCCGGGGCAATCGCGGGCAGTGGCGGCAGCTCTTCCAGGGCTGGAGCGCCCTCGCGGTTAAGTTCGGCATCCTGTACGAAATATGCCGGGCGGGGCGGCAGGTTGGCGGTGAGCTGGTGCACGAAATCCTCGCGGCTGCTCACCTGCAGTGCCGGATTGGTCAGCCGCTCAGTGCCGATGGACGAGAAGCGGTCGGCGCGCATGTTACGCCCGCACAGCGACCCCGCCCCATGTGCCGGATAGACCAGCACGTTGTCGGGCAGACGCAGCAGCTTCTCATGCAGGCTATCGTAGAGCATGCCCGCCAGCTGCTGCGGCGTGTACTGTTTGGAAAGGTCAGGGCGGCCCACGTCGCCGATAAACAGCGTGTCCCCAGTCAGGACCAGTGCCGGCTCCGGCGACTTGGCCGCATCGCACACCACCAGACACACTGCTTCCGGTGTGTGGCCTGGAGTTTCCAGGGCGGTAATGCGAACGTCGCCAAAGCTGACCTGCGAGCCATCGCGCAGCGGGACATGCGCAAACCTGGCGCCGGCGCGCTCCCCAATATAGATGTTGGCCCCGGTGCGGTCGGCCAGTTCCTTGTGACCGGAAACGAAGTCAGCGTGCAGATGGGTTTCAAAGATGTGGCGGATTTTCAGCCCCTGCTCCTGCGCCGCCTGCAGGTAAATATCCACATCCCGCTGCGGGTCAACCACCGCGGCCTCGCCCCCCGAACCCAGCATGTAGGAGGCATGCGCGAGACAGGCGAGGTAGAACTGTTCGAAGTACATGCAGCCTCATCCCTTATCTCGGCGATTGTACCCCAGGCAGCTACTAGCTACTAGCTGCTAGCTCGAAACGAGTGCCTGGCAGCTGCTTGTCCGCTCAGCTCTTCCTCGAGGTCACCGCGAAAAGCGTGGAGGGTTCCTGGGCCAGCTTCTTGCCGCCGCATGTCGGGAAGGCGATCCCATCATTCCCGTAATCCGCCAAGGTCAGCTAGAAGTTAGAAGCTGTTCCTAACAGCCCGAGGCATGCGCCGGCTTGCTGTTAATTACTTCTTCCAGCGTTACCGCATGGTGATGAGCATGGGTCTTGCCGTGCTCCAGCAGCGATTTCAGCCGCACCATGTCATCGTCCAGC
>DATEJK010000126.1:0-70253 GCA_035278025.1 Terriglobales bacterium
ATCTTGCTGCACTACGATACGACCGAGGGGCACTCGGAAGGGCGGCCTGTGAGCAAGCAGATCGCGGACGATACTGACGAACTCAGTTTCCTGTTCTCGCAGTTGGGCATCAAATCCGTAAGCGCGGCACAATAAACAGGAAACAAGTTTGTGCCGGCTACCTACCCTGGGGCTGCGGTTTCGTTTGGCTAGTGCGCCATTTTGCCGGCTCTGATGCCCATATCGGCCAATAGGTCGCTGCCGTGGATATCGAGCGACTTCATCACGATCATGATGGCGGTGAGGACCGCCGCGGCGATGGCATATTCGGGAAGATCACTGGCGGTATCATCCGCACAGATAGCGAGCAGAAGGCTCTTCATATGCCCCCCAAGATGAGGAATGTCACGCCGGCTTTGGCCGGGCGCACGGCCGACGCTTGTCGGCGCGGGAGCAACTCATAGCTTCCTACCCGGTACGGTTTCCGGCAAGATGACCGACGGTCAAAAGCAGCGTCCAACCGGGCACTCCCAGCTCCCTGGCCATCTGGCCAGTAGGGCGCCCTTGTGACTGCGTTTCCATTCCGAAATTGGCGCTGGCGCTTGCCTGGGCCGGGCCGGTGAAGTAACGTGTCTGCGCATTGTCAGCGCTCTGAGGCCTATGCAAAGCCAAAGGCACACGACCATCGGGCTGGGCGAGGTTCTCTGGGACCTGCTGCCCGGGGGGCGCCAACTGGGGGGTGCGCCGGCTAATTTCGCTTACTTCGCCAACCTGCTTGGCGAGCGCGGCATTGTGGCCAGCCGCGTGGGCGACGATGAACTGGGGCGGGAAGCTTCCGCCAGAGTGCGTCAACTGGGCTCCTCGATTGAGTTTCTCCAGTGCGACCCCGACCACCCCACCGGCATCGTGCAGGTGCGAGTTGATGCGGGCGGTCAGCCGCAGTTCGATATTGCCCAGCCGGTGGCCTGGGACTTCCTGCAGTGGACGGCGGGGTGGAAGGAATTGGCGGAGGAGGCCGATGCGGTATGCTTCGGGTCGCTGGCGCAGCGTTCGCCCGCGAGCCGCCGAACCATCCTGCAATTCCTGCGGGCCACCCGGCCGGAAACGCTGCGCGTTTTCGATGTCAATCTGCGCCAACCATTCTATTCCGCAGAAGTGGTGGCGGAGTCTCTGCCTCTGGCCCAGATTATCAAACTGAATCACGACGAACTGCCGGTGATGACCCGCCTGCTCGGGGCCACATTCACCGGCGAGCGGACCGCGGCCGAGATGCTGCTTCGCAGGCACAGAGCCAGGCTGGTATGCGTAACTCGCGGCAGCTGCGGCAGCCTATTGGTGAGCGAGCAAGGCGCGGTTGAGCACCCTGGATTTCGAGTGCCGGTGGCGGACACGGTCGGTGCAGGAGATGCCTTCACCGCCACCCTCGTGCACTACTATTTGTGCGGAGCGTCACCGCATGAGATGAACGAGGCTGCCAACCGGGTGGGGGCCTGGGTGGCCAGCCAGGTGGGAGCCACGCCCGTTCCCGCGAGCGGCAACCTGCAACTCGCCCTCGCTGCCCTGAAAGCTTGAAACCTTACTCTCCCTCCAGCGGTTGGATGACGACTGGGATGTGGGATGCTATCAAGGGACGCGGCAGGATGGCAAACTTGGGCGCTTGCCCGCGCACCATGGGAACTTCGTCGCAGCGGTGCAGGCGCGGGCAATTGCAGCAATCCTTATAGACCTTGTCGGGCAAATGCTCGCGTGGAGCCGCGGAGAATCCCAGACGGGAAAAGAAATCAGGAATGCGCGTGAACAGGCACACGCAGTTAACCTGGTGGCGCTCGGCCTCGCGTAGCAAGGATTCCACCACCTGCCGCCCAGCCCCGCTGCCGCGGTGGTTGGGGTAGACCGCCACCGAACGCACCTCCGCGAGGTGCGGTCCGTAGAGATGCAATGCGCCACAACCGATGATGTGCCCCGCCTCCTCGGCCACCACGAAGTCGCGGATGTTTTCGCAGATCTCCGCCAGTCGGCGAGGCAGGAGAGTGCCGTCGCCGGAGTAGGCGGCGATCAGGTCGTGAATGGACTGCGCGTCGGCCAGGACGGCGTCACGCGTGTGCATGGGCCACCTCGCGCCGCGCTGCTAATTTATCTTTGCATTCCGCAATCGCCCGGCTTACCCTCGACGGGGCCGTGCCGCCATGCACATCGTGTATCCCCAGCACGCTCTCCACGGATAGGCGGGCATAAACATCCTGCTCGAACTCCGGGCTGAATTGCCGTAATTCGTCCAGCGCCAGCTCCTGCAACTCGCAGCCCTTTTCCAGGCAGAGCCGCACCGCGTTGCCCACTCTTTCGTGCGCCAGACGGAAGGGAACGCCGCGCTCGGCCAGGTAGGTGGCCGCCGCCCAGGCGTTGAGGAATCCCGATTGCGCCGCTTCCCGCATGCGGGTGTAGTTGAACTCCACGTCCCGCATCCATCCTGTCACCAGCGGCAGCAGGGAGAGCATGGTCTCGGCGGCGTCGAACAGCGGTTCCTGGGTTTCCTGCAGGTCCTTGTTATAAGCCAGGGGCAGGCCCTTAAGAACCAATAACAACGCGTTGAAGTCGCCTGCTATGCGCCCGGCCTTGCCCCGCGCCAGTTCCAGCAGATCGGGATTTTTCTTCTGCGGCATAGCGCTGCTGCCGGTGGAATATTTCTCCGGCAGAGCGATAAAGCCATACTCCTGGGTGGAGAAGAGCAGCATCTCTTCCGCCCAGCGGCTCAAGTGCAGGCTGAGGAACAAGAGCGCCTGCACGAATTCCAGAACGAAATCGCGGTCTGTAGTGGCATCCAGGCTGTTATGGGTAGGGGCATCGAAGCCCAGCTGCTGCGCCATGTATTGGCGGTCGAGCGGCAAGGTGGCTCCGGCTACCGCACCCGAGCCTAACGGGCAAAGATTCACCCGCTTGCGGCAGTCTTCCAGCCGTTCCATATCGCGAAGCAGCATCTCCACGTAAGCCAGCAGCCAGTGCGCCAGCAGAACCGGCTCCGCCCTTTGCAGGTGGGTATAAGACGGCATGGCGGCGCCGCCCGCCTGTTCGGCTCGAGCCAGAAGCGCGGCAATCAGATCCGCGATCTGCTCGCGTGCCTGGTCAATGCTGTGGCGCACGTAAAGGCGCAGGTCCGTGGCGATCTGCTCATTGCGGCTGCGCCCGCTGTGCAGCTTGTAGCCGCTTTCGCCAATCAGCTCCACCAGCTGTTTTTCTACGAAATGATGCACGTCTTCCGCGGCTTCATCGTCCAGGAAATCCCGCGACGCGGCGGCCTTTTCCGCGATCTGAGCCAGACCCTCCACAATTGAGTTAAGTTCCCCCGCGGAGAGTATGCCCGCCTTCCGCAGAGCCTGGGCATGGATCCGGCTGGCCGCTAACTCCTGGGCCAGCAGCCGCCGGTCGAAAGGAAGGGACCGCTGCCAGCGCTCGAAGTCCGCATCCAGCGGCTGCCGAAACCTCCCCGACCACATCTTCATTTCGCCACCTCCATGCGCGCCTGGCTGCGCGAACGCGCGGGCAAGCCCAGGATGCGGATGAAGCCGGCGGCGTCTTTCTGGTCGTAGCTGTCGCCCATGGTGAACGCGGCGAGGTCGGTGCGGTAGAGCGAATGCTCGGAGCGGCGGCTGGCAATCGCCACGTTTCCCTTGTAGAGAGTCAATGTCACGCTGCCGGTGACTTCTTTTTGCGTGCTCTCCACGAAGGCGTCCAAGGACTCGCGCAGGGGCGTGAACCACAGCCCGAAGTAAGCCAGTTCGGCATACTTCAGCGCTAACTGTTGCTTGAAGTGCATCAGGTCGCGCTCCAGGCAGAGGGCTTCCAGTTCGCGGTGCGCGGCCAGCAGCAGCGTGCCCCCCGGCGTCTCATAACAGCCTCGCGATTTGATACCCACGAAGCGGTTCTCCACCAGGTCCACGCGGCCGATGCCGTTGCGCCCGCCAATTTCGTTCAACAGCTCCAGCAACGAAACCGGGTCCATCTCCAGGCCGTTCACCGTCACAGGCACGCCGCGTTCGAAGCCGATCTCCACCTTCTCTTCGCGGTCCGGGGCCTCCTGTGGCGAGCGCGTGAGCTGCCAGGTTGTGGGCAGAGGCGCATTGCCCGCGTCCTCCAACTCGCCGCCTTCGTGCGAGATGTGCCACAGGTTGCGGTCGCGGCTATGGATCTTCTCCCTGCTGGCGGCCACCGGAATGCCGTGCCTCTCGGCGTAGTCGAGGCAATCCTCGCGCGACCTCAGTTCCCATTCCCGCCAGGGCGCAATTACCTTCAAATGCGGAGCCAGCACCTGGTAGGCAAGTTCAAACCGAACCTGGTCGTTGCCTTTCCCGGTGCAGCCGTGGGCTACTGCCGTTGCGCCCTCACGCAGTGCCACTTCCACCTGATGCCTGGCGATAACCGGCCGGGCCAGGGAAGTGCCCAACAGGTATTTGTGCTCGTACACCGCACCCGCTTTTAGAGCCGGGAAGACATAACCGGTGAGGAACTCCTCCCGCAAATCTTCGACCACCACTTTGCTGGCGCCGGTGGCGTAGGCTTTTTCCACCACCGCCTCAATGTCGTCACCCTGGCCAACGTCGCCCACCATGGCGATGACGTCATAGGAATAATTTTCCTTCAGCCAGGGGATGATGATGGAAGTATCCAGGCCGCCGGAGTAGGCCAGCACCACTTTTTCAGGCATGCGCGCTCCTTCTGGGGAAGCGGCTCATGCCGCCGCCCAGCAGCAACAACAGAATGGCTTTCTGCACGTGCAGGCGGTTCTCCGCCTGGTCGAAAACGACAGCCCGGGGAGAATCAATGACCGCATCGGTGACCTCTGCGCCGCGGTGCGCCGGAAGACAGTGCATGAACACGGCATGCTCCGCGGCCGCGTGCATCAGGTCTTCGTTGACCTGGTAAGGAGCAAAAACCGCGGTCCGTTCCGCCGCTTGCTGCTCCTGGCCCATGCTGGCCCAGACGTCGGTGTAGACCGCATCGGCGCCATGCACCGCCGTCGCTGGATCGGAGCCAAGTTCAATCCTGGCTCCGGTTTCCCGCGCGATTTCCCGCGCGTCCGCGATCACCTGCGGCGCTGGTTCGTAGCCCGGCGGTGTAGCCATGCGGATGGTAGAGCCCAAGCAGGCGCAGGTCAGCAGTAGCGAGTGGGAGACGTTATTGCCGTCCCCGGCATATGCCAGCTTGACTTTGCGCAAGTCGCCGAAGCGTTCCTGGAGGGTGAAGTAGTCGGCCAATGCCTGGCAGGGGTGCTCCACGTTGCTGAGCGCGTTGACCACGGGGATGCAGGCGTGCGCTGCCATGGTTTCCACGGTGGCATGGTCAAAGGTGCGCAGCACCACCACGTCCACCCAGCGCTCCAGGTTGTGGGCGATGTCGCTTAGGGATTCGCGCGCGCCCAGGCGGCTGGCGGTCTGGTCCACGAAGAAGGAGACTCCTCCCAGGCTTGCCATGCCCGCTTCGAAGGTCAGGCGTGTGCGCAGCGAGGGCTTCTCGAAAAACAGCACCATCTGCTTACCGGCCAGGGCCCCGCGAAAATCGGCCGGCCGCTGCTTGATCAGAGCAGCAAGGTCGAGCACCGCTCGCACCTCCGACGGCGCAAAATCGCGTATGGACACCAGGTCGCGGGGCCAGAAGGTGGGCGTTACCCTGCCCGTCCCGCTCGGCGCCATTCTGGCCGGGTTGATTGCTTGACTGCTCATGGCCTGCTGCCTCCCACCCTAATGTCATCCTGAGCCAGGGCGCGGGACGAAGCCCCCGCGTCCTGGTCGAAGGATCTTGCGTCTTGAAAATGTCACGACCCGATCACCTCAGTGCCACAATCCAGCCTGGAAAGATAAAATTGTCCCAATACTTCCGCCTGGGCTGCGGGCAAAATGCGCACCCGCCCCACGCCGCGCTTCAGCGCCTGACCGCAGGCTTCCAGCTTGGGCAGCATGCCGCCCGCGATTACCGCCTGTTTCACCAACTCCGGTACCTGCTTCACGTCCAGCCAGTGAAGAATGGTTCCGTCAGCGTCCTTCACCCCCGCGACGTCGGTGAGAAAAATCAGGGCGTTGGCCTGGCAGCCCACGGCGCATGCCGCCGCCATCTGGTCAGCATTAATGTTGTAGTACTCGCGGTCAGAGCCCAGAGCCAGGCTGGCGATCACCGGAATGCCACCTTGGCCCCAGATTGCTTCCAGCCAGCGGCACTCCACGGAGGCAATTTCGCCCACATAGCCTAGATCGCAGCCGTCATTCTCTTTCTTGCGGGCGCGAAAGCTCATGCCGTCACCGCCGCACATGCCGACCGCGGGCTGTCCGGCCGCGCTGATGGCCGCCACAACTTTCTTGTTCACGATTCCGGCCAGGACCATCAGGGCCACATCGCGCGTTTCCGCATCGGTCACCCGTAAGCCGTGCACGAACAAGCTTTGCTTGCCCAGGTGCTGCAAGGTGCGGGTCAGGGTGGACCCGCCGCCGTGAACCACCGCAACTTTGTGGCCATCGCGCGCCAGTTCGACCACGGCCCGGGCGCAGCCCAGGAGAGTGGTCTCATTCTCCAGCGCCGCGCCTCCGATCTTGACCACGACTTTCAATTCAGTCCCTCTTCCTCGCGCCAGCCATACATCAGGTTCATGTTTTGCACCGCCTGCCCGGCCGCGCCCTTGAGCAGGTTGTCCACGCAGGAAATCACCACCAGCCGCCGTCCGTCGTCAGCCAGGCAGAAGCCGATATCGCAATAATTGCTGTGCAGCGAAAATTGGATCTGTGGCAGCTGGGGCGGGGCAAACACCCGCACCCAGGGCCGGCCGGCATAGAATTCGCGGAAGCACGCCTCCACCTCGCGCGTTGTCGCCGGCTGTTGAAGGCGCAGATAGATGGTGGACAAAATCCCCCGTGGAATCGGCAGCAGGTGGGGAGTGAAGGTGAACTCCGCGGCCTCCAGCCCCAGTTGCTCCAGAATTTCGCCGACATGGCGGTGGCCGAACACCGCATAAGCCGAGAGGTTGTCGGCGACGGATACGAAGTGAGTGCGCGGGCTGGGCTCCTTGCCGGCGCCGGAAACACCGGATTTGGAATCGGAAATGATCCCGCGCTCGCGGTCCACCATGCCCGCCCGCAGCAGGGGAGCCAGCCCCAGAATCACCGAGGTGGCATAACAGCCGGGATTGGCCACCAACCGGGCTTGGGCAATACGCTCTCGATTCAACTCCGGCAAGCCATAGACGGCGCTATCGGTGAAAGTTGCGGCCGCACCTGGGTCGGAATCGCAAAAACCGTACACTGCCCGGTGCTCTTCGCGCTTGAGGCGCCAGGCCCCGCTCAGGTCAACGACCCGGAGACCGCGCTTAACCGCTTCCGGCGCCAGTGTGCGCGAGATCTCATGTGGTGTGGCCAGGAAGAGCACATCCACCTTGGCCTTCTCCAGCGTCTCCCAAGAAAAGGGCTGCAAGGCGGGAGAGTGCCCGTTGACTGGAATGAGGTCCGGGCCGGAGCCGCTGTTATTCTCCGCCTCCCGGCGCAGCAGCAGGGGAGCGTCCACGCGCGGATGCCGCGCCAGCAGCCGAGCCAGTTCCATCCCGGCATAGCCGCTCGCGCCCAGAACCGCGGTTTGTATTTTTGCCGGCATCAGGCCCGCGCCTTCCGCAGGCGCAGAACGGGACCGGCGGCGTCCTGGTTCTTCGCCGCCGGCGGCAAAACATGACCCGCGAAAGCCTGGCTCGCCTTTTTCATAATGAATAAAGATGAATAGACATGAATAAATATTCAGTTGATTGTACGGGAATGAACTGGCCTGTCAAGCCCAAAGGCAGGTTCGGAGGATTTGATCGCGCCGGAAGGTGAATTCGAAGGGGCAGCAGCCGCTCGCGCCAGGGGCTGCGGTTCGTATTCTTCGCCGGAATTAAGCCAGCAACTCCCGTACCCGCTGCGCCAATCGGCCGGCGTTCTTATTGTTCGCCGCCACAATCAATATGGCGTCGTCGCCGGCGATGGTGCCCACCACCTCCGGCCAGCTCTCGCTATCGAGCGCGGCAGCGACAGGCTGGGCGCTGCCCACCGCGGTTTTTACCACCACCAGGTTCTGTGCCTGGCGCACGTCCAGCACGAACTCACGCACCAGGCGCGAGGCCGAAGGCAGCGCCGCCTCCGAGGCTGTGCCGCCGGAGGCCAGCGCGTATCCCTCCGCCGTCTTCACCAGCTCCAGTTCGTGAATGTCGCGTGAGAGCGTCGCCTGGCCCACCTTGATGCCGCGTTTGCCCAAGGCGCGCTGCAAATCTTCCTGGCTGCCGATGGGACTCTCCCGCAGCAGTTCCAGGATGGCCTTGTGCCGGGCTTCTTTCATAGTGAGCAAGAATGAATATAACTGAATGCACGGAAATGAGACATGCTGTCAAGCGCCAAGCCGGCCCTCGTTTTAACCACAAAGAACGCAGAGTTCACAGAGGCATTTTGAAGGCTGAGGTTGATGGTTAGAAATTGCAGCACCCTTCTGTGGAAAAAAACTAGGCCTGCTCCTGCACCGCCCGCCAGGCCTGGTCAATGGCGGTATCGGTGTAGGCGCTGGCGCCGGCGTCGGAGTTGGCGATGGAAATTCGTCCGAACCTCTGCCGCCCGATGACGCACGGCCGCTGATCTTCCGGCCAGTCGGGGTCGGAGAGCGAGTTGTACTCGTAGGCGTAGCCGTGAGCCCAGCGATTTACGGTGATGCCGGCGATGTCGCGCGCGGCCTCGAATCCGGCACCGCCCAGCATGCGCTGCAACTGGTCGCGGATATTGCGCTCGAAGGTGGAGAAGGGGGTGGCCATGAGTTGCCAGCGGCCCGCCCGGTATTGCGCCTGCCGCGGCAGGCCAGGCTTGCAGGGGCAACGCAGCAGGAAGAGCACCATCGGTTCCTCCGGCTTGTGGGGAAACTCGTATTTCCCCATGCTGACCGGAAAATCCAGCTTGACCAGCGAGTGGTATCCCCCGGGCGCCACAATCTGCTTGACCCCCAACTTAGCAAAAGCCTTCCAATTGCGCAGCGCCACGTGGGTGTAAATGAATGGTTCTTTGACGTCATAGTGCAGCGCCGTCTTTTGCCGTTCCGGCAGCTCCGGACACAGATAAGGAATCATCATGTTGTAGCAAGCCAGGATGCACCTGCCGGCGCGCACCTTCAGCAGTTGGCCGCCGCGCACATAGTCAATCTCTACCTCCTGTGCGGCCTCCGCCGCCCCGCTATGCCGGGCTCGCACCGCTGTGCTGTTCAGCCGCAGGCGCACCGGTCTTCCTGCCTGATCCAGGCGGCTGTAGTCCGCACGCGCGGTCACAATATCGTCCATGCTGCGCCCAGGAATGCTGCCGGGAATCAGAGAACGCACCAGCAGCCGAGCGATGGAGGCGTTGCCGTCGGGAAAATGGAAGATATACGGGTCCTGCTCCGGCGGCGCTTCCAGTCCCAGGCCATCGAAACCAGCATATTGAAAGGACTCGTAATCGTCGGGATTCTGGAAGCAGGAGAGCGCCGAAACCGCCTCAATTCCCACCCCGAACAAGTCGTGGGGAAACTTCTGGAAGAAGGGCAGTGCCTTTGGGCTGACCTTACAGTATTTGGTGAGGAAGTCCGCGTAGCTGATTTTCGCGAGTTCGGCGCGCTTTAGCGCCAGCGACATTCCTGGCATGTAATCAGCTCTTTCCGTATAGACACGCGCGATGTCATCGCGCACAGCTTCGGAGAGCGGCGACTGGGCCAGGAACTCCTTCCAGGGCAGACTGTTCATGCCCACCACCAGACGGTCGGCGCCAAAGGTCTCCCGATCGAAAAAACAGGCCGTCTGCAGGTGAGCGTAAAGTTTCTTGTCGTAGTCGCGATAGAACTCCTGCAGTTGGATACCCAGTTCGGTGAGCAACCTTTTGGACACCTTGCTGTACTCGGAGGGATTGTCAATGGACTGGGTGCCGCCATTGCTCAACAGCAGGCGGTTGCCAACACGGAACTCGTTCCGCTTGGCGTGGCCCCCGAAGTCGTCGTGATTGTCGAGAATGAGAATGCGCGCCTTACTGCCAGCCGCCTGCCGGTAAAAATAAGCAGCCGCCAGCCCGCTTATGCCCCCGCCCACAATCACCAGGTCGTATTGCTCGCCGGAGTCCTCCGGCTTTCCGGACGATTCCCAGAAGGTGCCGTCGCGCAGCTGGTGGGCCACTTCAAAACTTCCAGGATGATTGCCGCGCATGCCCAGCAGCGCCGGGGGATAGTAGTTGGGATTCTTCTCCGAAGCGAAGCCCTGATTGCTTTGCGCCACGGCGCCGAGCCCGGGCACACCGGCCGACAGGATGGATCCTCCGATGGCCAGCGCAACTCCATCCAGGAAGTCACGGCGCGTGATCTTGCGCTGCATACCCAGTTCGCGGTCGCGGGCTGCGTCTTGTTCCATAAATTCTTAATTAACCACAGAGGACACAGAGATCACAGAGGAATCAATTTATCAATTTCGCTGGAATCGAACCGTGTTCGCTCCAGGCAGGAACGATTCGTCTCTCATCAATCTTGAATGACTCTGTGCCCCTTGTGTCCTCTGTGGCTAAGAATGGGTTTAAAGGCCCAGTAGTTCCTCCACCGCGCGATGGGCTTCGTCCATCGCATTATCGGTGTAAGCGGCGGCCGCGGCGTCGGAATTGGCGATAGTGATCTTTCCAAAACGTTGCCGCCCGACCTCGCAGGGCGACTGCCCCGGAGCCCAGTCCGGATCCCAGAGAGGGTTGTATTCGTAAGCGTAACCATGCGGCCAGCGGTTCACGGTAATAGCATTGATGTCGCGGGCCGGGTCAAAGCCGCCGCCCTGCAGCACTCGCATTAACTGATCACGAATGTTGCGTTCGAAGGTGGAAAAGGGGGTGGAGAGCAGGTCGTAGCGGCCTGCCATCTGCTGCGCCCTAGCCGACATGCCGGGCGAGCAAGGCGTCCGGGTCATGCGCACCAGCATGGGTTCCTGGGGCGAAGCGGGAAACTTGTAGCCCCCGATGCTGGTGGGATAATCCAGGCTGAGCGAGGAGTGGTACATCCCGGGGCAGAACACGCGCTGTATGCCCAGCTTGTGGAACGCGGTCCAATTTCTGACCGCCACGGTGGTGTAGACCAACGGCACTTTAGAGCCGTAATGCAGCGCCTTCTTCTGCTGCTCCGGCATTTCCGCGCACAAATAAGGAATCATCATATTCCAGCAGGCCAGCACCACGCCCTTGCCGCGCACCGAATAGGCTTTGCCCTGCAGGGCGTAGATGAGTTCCACTTCCTTGGCCGAAGCCGGCTCGCCCACATGCCGCACCTGCACCGCGGTGCTGTTCAGGCGAAGGCGAATCGGTGAGCTTTCCTGGTCCAGCCGGGTGTAATCCACCTTGGCTGTGACCACGTCTTCGGCGTCCTGGCCGGGCACCGAGCCGGGCACCAGCGAACGCACCAGCAGGCGCGCGATCGAAGCGTTGCCGTCAGGATAATGGAAGTGGTATGGCTTCTGGTCAGGTGTAGCCGCGCCGCGCGCGGTGAAGCTCAGCCGGCCTTCCGGCACCCGCCGCAGCTTCATCCCCAGAAAGCCCGGAAAATACAGCGCCCAGCAGTCCAGCGCCGGCACCGCGTCAATGCCCACTCCGTACAGGTCGTGGGTGCGCTTCTGGTAGAAGGGAAGCACGCCCGGCCCTGCCTTCACCACCTTGAGCAGAAAATCCTTGTAGCTCATGCGCGAAAGCCGGTCGCGCTTTTCCGTTTCCGGTACGCCAGCCATGTAATCCGTTGCTTCGGTTTCAATGCGCAGGATGTCCCGTAGAGCCTCGGCCGAGAGTGGGCACTTGGCCAGAAATTTCTGCCAGGAAAGCGCTTTGGGAGTGGTCTCCATCCAGGCGCGAGTGGGCTCGCCGGTCACCAGCCGATCGGCGCCGAAAGTCTGCTGGTCGAAGAAAACCGCCGCCTCCAGGCCGCCGTATAAATGAGGCAGAGCATGCTTGGCTTCCAGCGTGGGGGGATGTATGCCCAGTTCGTCCATCAGCCCGCGGGCCACTGTGCTGTAAGGAAACGGCGATTCGATGGCGAAGGTGCCGCCATTGCCCAGCAGCAGGCGTCCGCCGGGATGGAACTCGTTGCGCTTGGCGTGGCCGCCGAAGTCGTCGTGGTTATCGAGAATGAGGATGCGCGCCGTCTTGCCAATCGCTTTGCGATAGAAATATGCCGCGGCCAGCCCACTGATTCCGGCGCCCACAATAATGAGGTCGTAGCTCTCGCCGGTGCCGGCCGCATTCGCCTTCCAATTGCCGTCGCGCGCCAGGTGCGCCGCCTCGAACGATCCAGGATGACTGCCGCGCATCCCGGTCAGCGCCGGGGGGTAATAACGCGGATCATTTTGCGTAATGCCCGCGGCCAGCAACGGTTCCTGTGCTGACGCATCCGGTCCCGAATGCTGAGCCTGCACTCCCGCCGGGAGCAAGCTGGCCCCCACCGTAATAGCTATACCGTTTAGGAAATCTCGACGGGTGATCCGCCGCTGCATTCCCAGTTCCTGGTCGTGCCTGGAATCGTGATCGTCTTGGCTCATGTTTGCCCTTACCCCTTATGGCGCGGGCGCCCTCTCCCGCGAAGGTTCGTCTCAAACGGGAAATTTGAAAACCTAACCACAAAGATCACAAAGGATTACAAAGTCTCTGTTCTTGCTGTTCCTTCGTGTCCTTTGTGGTGGAAAAACGTGGCTATGCCTTTCCCAGCAGCTCCCCTACCGCCCTCCATGCCTGATCAATGGCCTGATCCGTGTATGCTGTCGCCGCCGAATCCGTGTTGGCGATTGCGATCCGCCCAAACCGCTGGCGTCCGATCACGTTGGGTCGCTCCGCTTCCGGCCACTCCGGATCGAACAGCGGGTTGTACTCATAGCCGTAGCCATGCGGCCAGCGATTCACCGTAATGGCCTCGATATCGCGCGCCGGATCGAACCCGCCGGCGCGCAGCGTGCGCGCCAGCTGGTCGCGTATGGCCCGCTCAAAAGTTTCGAAGCTCGTGCTCAGCAGCTCATAACGTCCGGCAATCTGCTGCTGGCGCGCCGCCAGGCCGGGCTTGCAAGGCGTGCGGCTGAGGAATAGAAGCATCGGTTCTTCGGGCCTGGCCGAGCTTTTGTACTCGCCAATGTTCACCGGCCAGTTCAAGCTCACGTCCATCCAGTACGCCCCGGGCGCGCGCACGCCGCTCACGCCCAGCTTGTGAAACGACGTCCAGTTGCGAATGCCAACGCTGCTATACACCAGCGGCACCTTCACTAGGTAGTGCAGCGCCTGTTTCTGTTTTTCCGGTAGCTCGGGGACAAGGTAAGGAATCACCATGTTCCAGCACGCCAGCACGCAGTTTTTGCCGCGAACCGTGAACACCTGCTTGCCGCTGGCATAGGTGACTTCCACCTCGCGCGCGGTTGCGCCATCCCCTGAATTGCGCACCCGCACCACGGTGCTGTTCAATCGCAGGCGCACCGCGGAGCCCGGCCGGTCCAGGCAGCCATAGTTCACCTTGGCGGTGACCACATCTTCGGCCGCGTCCCCCGGCACCGCCTTCGGAATCAGGTTGCGCACCAGCAGGCGGGCAATAGAGGCGTTGCCGTCGGGAAAATGAAAGCGGTAAGACCCACCGTTGGCGTAGCCCGCGGCGGTGTAACTCATGCGTGGCGCAGCTCCCGGCTCCAGATTCATCCCCTGGAAACCGGGCAGGCCCAGGGCCCAGCAGTCCAGCGCCGGCTCGGCATCAATGCCCACGCCCCACTCTCCGTTGGTACGCCTCTGGTAGAAAGGAATCACGCCAGGGTCGGCCTTCACCACCGTCAGCAGAAAATCCTTGTAGCTGATGCGCGAGAGCCGGTCCTTCTTCTGCGCCGAAGTCAGCCCCGGCAGGTAGTCAATCTTCGCCTCCTGGATGCGCTCGATGTCACGCTGTACCTGCGGAGCCAGCGGCGTGCGCGCCAGAAACTCCTTCCAGGACAGGTTGCTCACGCTCTTTCCTTGCCAATCGCCGCCCGGTTCGCCCGCCACCAGCCGATCTTCGCCGAACGTCTCCTTATCGAAGAAAACCGCCGGCTGCAACCCCAGATTGGCGTATAGCTTGGAATCGTTGCAGCGCTTCGCCAGCCGGGGAGGATCAATGCCCAGCTTCTTCAGTAGTCCGTCAGCCTGGGGACTGTAAGGCGTGGGACTGTCAATCAGCATGGTGCCGCCGTTCATCAGCTGCAGCCGCCCGCCCAGATGAAACTCGTTGCGCCGGGCGTGCCCGCCAAAATCGTCGTGGTTTTCCAGAATCAGAATGCTTGCGCTCTGCTCCGCGCGCTCCCGAAAAAAGTGAGCCGCCGCCAGTCCGCTTATGCCCCCGCCTACCACCACCAGATCGTAGGATTCGCCAGTCTCGTGTGGTTTTCCCGCGCTTTGCCAGAAGCTGCCGTCGCGCAGACTGTGCGCGATTTCGAATGAACCAGGCTGGCTGCCGCGCATTCCGTTGAGCGTGGGCGGATAGTAGCCCGGGCGGTCCTGCGCCTCCACTGCCTTGGTTTGACTCCGCGCCTCCCCAGGCAGAAGGCTCGCGCCGATCGCGAGCGCCATTCCGTTGAGGAAGTCGCGCCGCGTGATGGCCCGATGCATCCCCAGGTAGCGGTCGTAAGCGTCGTCGTGGTTATCCTTGGGCATACCTTTTGTTGCCGTGTGGCGTGGCACCCGTCGGCAGACTCAGGGCAGGCTCTCGCCATGGAACTGTGTACCTTGAATAAGGTTCTTCCTCCGTGCTCCTTCGTGTCCTCTGTGGTGAAAATAATTGCTGGGGGGGGAGGGAATTACGGTCCCGGTCTGCGGCGGGCTTTTCCACTTGACAGGTCCGAAGTGCTTTCTCTAACGTTGCGCGATTATAGCAAGGTTTTAGGTTCGCGTAACCGGCGCGGGCCGTGGCACAATGGCCAGGCGAGGACACCATGATCCGTTTGAAGGTCAATGGAGTTGAGCGCTCGTTTAACGGCGATCCCGGAATGCCGCTGCTCTGGTACCTGCGCGACATCCTGGGATTGACCGGCACCAAGTACGGCTGCGGCATGGCGCTGTGCGGCGCCTGCACCGTGCATCGGGAGGGCAAAGCCATTCGCTCCTGCGTCACCCGCATGGGCGCGCTTGCCGGCAGCAACATAACCACCATCGAGCACATTTCCTTCGCCGGACTGCATCCGGTGC
The DNA here is from genome assembly GCA_035278025.1 of Terriglobales bacterium. Taxonomy (GTDB): domain Bacteria; phylum Acidobacteriota; class Terriglobia; order Terriglobales; family Acidobacteriaceae; genus JAICWP01. Next base: position 15,186 of record DATEJK010000126.1, read on the forward strand.
AAAAAGCCTGGATGGAGCACAACGTTCCGCAGTGCGGCTATTGCCAGTCCGGCCAGATCATGCAGGCGGTGGCCCTGCTGAACGGTACGCCGCGACCAACCGACCAGCAGATTGAAGAGGCCATGTCGGGCAACATCTGCCGCTGCGGCACCTACAATCGCATTCGCGCCGCTATCAAAGCCGCCGCCGGAGAACGCGCATGAGCGACATTTTCAATCTCAGCCGCCGCGGTTTTCTCAGAGGCTTGGTTACTTCCGGCGCCCTGGTGCTCAGCGTACGCTTCCTTCCCAGCGGGCTGCTGGCAGCGGAGGAAGAAGTCGCCTACGCCGGCCCCCATGCCGACCGCTCCACGCTGCATCCCGGCGTTTATGTCGGCATTGATATCGATGGCACGGTTTACATCGTTGCCCACCGCTCGGAGATGGGCACCGGCATTCGCACCTCACTGCCCCTGGTTCTGGCCGACGAACTGGATGCCGACTGGGCCCGCGTGAAGATCGAGCAGGCCATCGGCGACGCCCGCTATGGCTCGCAGGAAACCGATGGTTCGCAGTCTATCCGGGAGTTCTATGACGCCATGCGCGAAGCCGGGGCCACCGCCCGCCTTATGCTCATCCGCGCCGCTGCCCAGCAGTGGAACGTTCCGGAGAGCGAATGCCGCGCCGATCTGCACACCGTTGTGCACGCCTCCCCCATCCGCAGGCTGAGCTATGGCGAACTCACCATGGCTGCCGCCAAACTGCCGGTTCCCGATAAGAAAGAACTGCAGTTCAAGCCGCCCAGCGCCTGGCGGTATGTCGGCAAAGGCATGGTCAGCTACGACCTCGCCCATCTCGTCACCGGGCAGGCGGTCTACGGCATGGACGCCCACGTGGACAACATGGTCTACGCCTCGGTGGAGCATCCGCCTGTGCTCGGCGGCACGATCAAGTCCTACGACGACAAAGCCGCGCTGCAGGTTCCGGGGGTGCGCCAGACCATTCCCATCGACACGTTCAAGCCGCCGCACGAGTACCAGGCGCTGGGCGGCGTGGCCGTTATCGCCGACAACACCTGGGCCGCCTTCCAAGGCCGCAAGAAGCTGAACATCACCTGGAATAACGGGGCGCACGCGGTCTTCAACTCCGACGATTTCAGGAAGGAGATGCAGGTCACGGCGCACAAGCCGGGCAAGGAAGTGCGCAAGGAAGGCGACGTGGATGCCGTCTTCGCCAAGGGCGGCAAGGTTCTGGAAGCCGACTACTATGTTCCGCTATTAGCGCACGCGTCCATGGAGCCTCCGGTTGCGGTGGCCGATTTTCGCGACGGCAAGCTCACCGCCTGGGCTCCCACCCAGGACCCGCAGGCCACGCAGGACGCGGTCAGCAAAGCCCTCGGCATCGCCAAGGAAAACGTAGTCTGTCACGTCACCCTGCTGGGCGGCGCTTTCGGCCGCAAATCCATGCCCGACTACATTGTCGAGGCCTCGCTTCTCTCACGAAAAGTTGGCCGTCCGGTCAAGGTGGTGTGGACCCGCGAGGACGACATCAAGTTTGACTACTTCCACGCCGTGGCCGCCATGTACATGAAAGCCGCGGTGGACGACAAAGGCATGCCCACCGCCTGGCTGCAGCGATCGGTCTTTACGCCCATCCCTTCCACCTTCGACGCCAGCGCCACCTATGGCGGCGACGACGAGATGGGAATGGGCTTCACCGATCTTCCCTTCGACATTCCCAACCTGCGGGTAGAGAACGGCCCGGCGGCCGCGCACGTACGCATCGGCTGGCTGCGCTCGGTGGCCAACATTTACCACGCCTTCGCCGTGCAGTCGTTCATGGACGAACTGGCGTACAATGCCGGCCGCGACCCGGTTGAGTACCTGCTCGCCCTGCTTGGGCGACCGCGCGTTCTCGATCTGAAGGCGACGAAGTATCCGAATTACAACGCCGATTACCAGAAGTTCCCCATTGATATCGCCCGCCTGCGCAAAGTGGTGGAGGTGGCGGCCGACAAATCCGGCTGGGGCAAGCGCAAGCTGGGGAAGGGAAGAGCGCTGGGCATCGCCGTGCACCGCAGCTTCGTGACCTACGTTGCTTCCGTCGTAGAAGTAGAGGTGACGCCGCAAGGCGAGGTTCACATTCCGCGGGTGGATACGGCGCTCGACGCCGGATTGGTGGTGAATCCTGAGATCACGCGCGCCCAGTTCCAGGGCGCCAACGTCTTTGGCGCCAGCCTGGCGCTGATGGGCGAAATTACCGCCAGGAATGGAGTTATCGCGCAATCCAATTTCAACGACTACCCGGTGGCTCGCATTAACGAGGCTCCGCGCGAGAACAACATCTATATCGTGGAGAGCACCGCGCCTCCCGCTGGCGTAGGAGAGCCCGGGGTGCCGCCATTTGCGCCGGCGCTGTGCAACGCGATTTTCGCCGCCACCGGCAAGCGCATCCGCGAACTGCCGGTCTCCAAAACCGATTTAAAAGCTTGACCACTGAGGACACGAAGGAACACAAAGGAGTCACGGCAAGTAGAAGCTTGGATTTCTTCGTGCTCCTTTTGTGTCCTGTGTGGTGAAAAACGCCGCTCAATTGCCCGGCTGCGCGGGTTTAGGCACGCGCTTGCTTCCCTGGAGTTCCTCCGCTGTTTGCTCGATATTGGCCTTGGCAAAGTGCTGGAAGAATCCCCAGCCGTTGTATTTCGCCTGCAACTCCGGCAACACGGCCTCGACCAGCCCATCGTCGCTCTTGCCGGCCTTCTGTTCCTGCTCAACCGCCATTCGCAGATCCATCAGGTAACGCCAAAATGCATTCATATCCTGCGCTGTCCCCGGCTCTCCATGGCCCGGTACGAATTTCACCTTTCCATATCCGAGCAGCCTGTCGAGCGTCTTGGTCCAGGCACCCGTGCTGGCATCGGTCAGGTTGGGAATGTGGTGGTTCCAGAACAGGTCGCCGCAGAACAACACTCCGGCATCGTGCACGTAAACAATAGAATCGCCGCCGGTGTGACCGGGATAAGAGCGCACTTCGAGTTTTCGCGAACCCAGGTAAAGGTCCAAGCCTTTGTCGTAAACCACTTCCGGCAGCTTGAGCGATTCCACTCGCGCCTTGACTTCCGGCTTGATCTTATCGCCCCACCACTTCAGATTCTCGGCGCGCTCCCAGTCGCGAACATTGCGCTGCGCCAGAATGGTAGCTCCTGCCGCGGCGAACACGTCGTTGCCGTTGACGTGATCCAGATGGTAATGAGTATTGATTACAAAACGAATCGGCAGCGGTGTGATTTTGCGAATTTCGGCCAGCAAATCTTTTGCCGCGCCGGGGTCCTCGAAGGTATCAATCACGGCGACCCCGTCCTCGCCCACAACGAAGCCGGCGTTGGCGCCGGCCTTGCCGCTATCGCTGCCGATTGCCGCCCACACTCCCTGGCCAAGCTTAACCAGCTGGAAATCAGGCGGGCTGGGCGCAGGGTTTGCAGACGCCGCGCTGTACAGGGCAAACATCGCCAACACTGCAAGAAAAGTCTTTCTCATGACCGCGAAATGCTATCACGCCTGGTTTTTGATTTCCCTGGTGTTTGCTTCGGCTTCGCTGTGGTGAAGACCTCGCCAGTTGTCGCCGGCGCCTTTTCCGGTGTACATTCGCAGGCTTTCCACTTTCACCCTTTGCGAGGCACAATGGTGCGCTGCGTCTTTTTGTTCGTACTCCTGCTGGCCATGACATTCCAAAGCGTTGCTCAAGACCGCTCTTATGGCCGCTCCATGGTCATTACCGACCGCGGCATCGTGGCCACCAGCCAGTACCTGGCCTCACAAGCCGGCGCACAAATCCTCGCCCAAGGCGGCTCGGCGGTGGACGCCGCCATTGCCGCCAACGCCGTTCTGGGTGTTACTGAGCCCATGATGAACGGCATGGGCGGCGATCTCTTCCTCATCTACTGGGATGCCAAATCAGGCAAGCTTTACGGCCTGAACTCCAGCGGCTGGGCGCCACGCGCTCTTTCTATTGAATATCTGAAGCAGCACGGCGTCACCTCCATGCCGCAGCACGGCATCAACAGCGTGACCGTTCCCGGAGCCGTTGAGGGCTGGAGCGAAGCCCACCAGCGCTTCGGACGCCTGCCGTGGAAGGAGCTGTTCGGTCCCGCGATTTATTACGCCGAGCATGGCTACCCAGTCGCCGAGTTGGTGCATGACTATTGGCAGGGCGGGGTGTCCGTGTTGCAGAATAACGAGGCCCGCCGCATCTTCCTGCCCAACGGAAAGGTTCCCGAAGTCGGACAGATGTTTTCCAACACGGATGTGGCTAACGCCCTCCACCTTGTCGCCGATCAGGGGGCGAACGCCTTTTATCGCGGCCCTATCGCCCAAGCCATCCTCAAAACCTCCACCGATGCCGGCGGCACAATGCAGGCTGACGACCTGGCGCAGTTCAAGGCCGAGTGGGTGGACCCCATTTCCATTGACTATCGCGGCTGGCGGGTTTACGAGCTGCCGCCCAACGGCCAGGGCATGGCGGCGCTGGAGATGCTGAATATCATGTCCAATTTCCACCCTGATCCCGCCGGACCCCAGGGTGCGGTCGAACTGCACAAGAAAATCGAGGCCATGAAGCTCGCCTACGCCGACCTTTACCGCTATAACGGCGACCCACGCTTCGCCAAAATTCCCGTGCAGGGGCTGATCTCGAAGGAGTATGCGGCCGAGCGCGCCAAGCTCATCCACCCCGACAAAGCCAACTGCAATGTCGAAGCCGGCAAGCCGCCGTCCAGCGATACCACATACCTTTCAACTGTGGATAAAGATGGCAACATCGTGTCGCTCATCCAGAGCAATTACGACCTTTTTGGTTCCGGTATTGCAGTCGAGGGCATGGGCTTTTTTCTGCAGGACCGCGGCGGGCTTTTCCGCCTTGACCCCAGGCATCCGGACGCGCTCGCTCCCCGCAAGCGTCCCTTCCACACCATCATTCCCGCCTTCATGCAGCGCGGCGACGTCCACATTGGTTTCGGCATCATGGGCGGGTCCAACCAGCCTGTAGCCCACGCCCAGTTTGTTTCTAACGTCGCGGATTACGGCATGAACATCCAGGCCGCACTCTCCGCGCCGCGCTTCACCGTAAACGGCGAGAAGGTTGACTGCACCATTCCCATTGAATCGCGGGTCACGCCTGAGGTGCTGCAGCAGTTGCGCAAGATGGGCCACACCCTCATCGTGCGCGGCGATTACTCCTCCAACATGGGACGCGGCCAGGCCGTGCTCTTCAACAGCAAAACCGGCATCAAGTACGGCGCCTCCGATCCTCGCGCCGACGGCAACGCCGAACCTGAGCCGCTGCCAGCCAGCGCTCTACGCTAGCCGTAGAAACTTCCTCGCCGCTGATTGAGGCGGATGTTTGCCGGTTAATACATAATGTCATCCTGAGGAAGCGCGAGCCGCGCTTGCGCGGTGAGGGCGACGAAGGACCTCTGCATTTTGAAGTGGAGCACGTTCCAGTTGATCTTCTCTTCTCAAACATCTACAGTGCTCGCGACCTTCCATGACCACTCGCCGCAACTTCCTTGCCAGCTTGGGCGCGTTTGCCCTCTGGCCGCTCGCACGCACCGAACCTGAACTCATTCTTTACAACGGCAATCTCTGGACCGTGGACCCGCTGCAGCCGCGCGCCCAGGCGGTGGCCATCTCCGGCGGTCGCTTCTCCGCTGTCGGCTCTAACGACGACGTTCTGCGCCTGGCCGCCGGGCGCAGCCGAAAAATTGATCTCGGCGGCAAAACCGTGCTCCCCGGCTTCAACGACGCCCACTCTCATCCCGTGGAGTCCGGGGTTGAGCATTTGCGCATGGTGGCCTGTGACAAGAACTCTATCCCCGCCATTCAGGCCGCCCTGCGCGAGCGGGCCGGCAAAACTCCCGCCGGCCAGTGGGTGCTTGGTTTCCTTTACGACGACGGCAAAACTCCGCGACCTCTTTTGCGCCAGGACCTGGATGCCGCCGTCTCCGATCATCCTGTTCTGGTGCGCCATCGCGGCGGTCACACCGTGTTCGTAAACTCGATGGCTCTGAAGCTGGCGGGCGTGGATGAGAAGACTCCTGATCCTCCCGGCGGCCGCTTTGAACACGACAGCGCCGGGGACCTGACCGGCCACGTGGGCGACCGCGCCACTTCCGTTTTCGAAAAGCTGATCGCCTATAAGCCCACGCGCGACGATTACCGTGCCGGCGCCAGGCTCATCTCACAGATGATGACCAGCAAGGGCGTGACCTCCGCCTGCGACGCCGATGCCACCCCCGAGAACCTGCAGGGCTATCAGGATGCTCGCGATGCCGGCGAACTGCGCCTGCGCATCTACTCGCACATGACGGTGCGCGCGCTGGACAGAATGATAGCCGCCGGCCTGCACACCGGCTTCGGAGACGAATGGGTGCGCCTGGGCGCCATCAAGCAATACGCCGATGGCTCCATTTCCGAGCGCACCGCCTGGCTTTCCCAGCCTTACATCGGCATGGGCGACTACCGCGGCCTGCAGGTGAGCAGCAGGGAAGATCTTTACGAGAATTCACGCAAGGCCCATGCCGCCGGCTGGCAGCTCGGTACCCACGCCAATGGCGACCTGGCCATTGATGAAATTCTAGGAGTTTACGAGCAGCTGCAGCGTGAGATGCCTCGCCACGATCCTCGTTATCGCATCGAGCACTGCACCCTGCTGAACGATTCACTTATAAGCCGCATGAAGGCGCTCAACGTCATACCGGCGCCCTTTTCCTGCTACGTGTATTTTCACGGCGATGTCATGCACTTTTATGGCGAGGAGCGCCTCACGCACATGTTTCCTATGCGCAGCTTTCTCGATGCGGGCCTTCGCCCCACCGATTCCTCCGACTACACCGCCAGCCCCTCTGACCCCATGATGTGGCTGCAATCGCAGGTGACGCGCACCGACATGAAGGGCAAAGTCTGGGGTGGCAACCAGCGCATTACCGTGGAAGAAGCCGTTCGCTGCGGCACCATCAACGGCGCCTACGCTTCTTTTGAAGAGAACATCAAGGGCACAATCGCGCCCGGCAAGCTCGCCGACCTGATCGTGCTCGGCCGCGATCCCTTCCACGCCGATCCCGCCTCGCTCTTGAGCATTCCCGTGGAGCGCACCATGGTGGGCGGCAGATGGGTTTATGAGTCGTAATGCCGGCATCTCTCCGGCCGCCTCAGCTCGGCCATTTCAATTCTTCGCTGCGGAGGAACGCCGATTTCCGGAGATCCAGCAAACTTCTGTCTCGCCATCCGGAGCGAGCGCGAGCTGAGCGAAGCAAGCGCAAGTCGTAGCAGCCCGTGTTTTTGGTTCACTCCGCCGGCGCCCTATACCCGCTCTTCGAGTACACCTGCAGTTGCGCTGTGCGCGTCGGCAGGCTCACTCGCACTTTGATCTTGCGCCATTTGCCATTGTGCGCCAGGTTGTTTGACCGGTAGCCAAGGATGTACTGGTTGCGCATTTCCACGCTGATTTCGGAGGCGGCTTGCGGCAGATATTTGGGATTGTTCAGCGTGACGGTGCGCCCGCCCGTGGCCTCGGTAATCTCGGTCAGCAGACGTTTGCCCGCCCATTCCTCTGGCGTCCTGAACACTTTGTCGAAGAGGCCGATGGCATAAATGGTTGCGTCCTCTTCCTCGACCATGCTTCTTACTTCGCTGGGGCTAAACCGGCTCCGGTTGTCACCGCCATCGGAAATAATCAATAGTGCACGGCGCTTATAACGTGCCTGCCGCAACTTGGCCTCTCCCATGTAGATGGCGTCCAGCAGGGCAGTGTGACCTCCGGCCACGGCATCGGCCAGCCGGGCTCGAATGGAACCAATGGATTGGGTCGAGTCCGCCAGAACCGTGGGCCGGTCGGCGAACGTGATCACGAAATAATCGTCCTCCGGGTTACCCAAATCGAAAAACTTCCCCAGCGCCTCCCGCGCCACGTCCAGCTTGTTGGTCATGCTTTTGCTCAGGTCCAGGATCACGCCCACGGAAATCGCGGAATCGTCGCACCAGAACGAGCGGACCTGTTGCCGGCTGCCGTCTTCGTACAGAGAAAAATCTGCTTTGCTGAGGCCCACAACCGGGCGGTTCAGGTAATCGGTCACCGTGACGGGTACCAGCACCAGATCCACATCGGCGCGGAAAGGCCTACTGTGGACGTTCAAAGCAATATCGCCTGCCGTGCCGCCGGGCGCTGTAGTCTTCGGGGCGGGCTTTGTGGCGGGACTAATGTGGACCTCGGCGCCGCTCTGGCATTGGACTCGAAGAGGGATAGCCGCCAAGACTGCCAGGAGGACTAGCGGCAATAGCACAATTCTTCCTGGCGAGGAGTGCAGTAAGGAACGCAATGCCAGGTTGGCCATGAGCACCCTGGAGCGGCGGAGGGGGGAGCGCCGACGGCGGCGATGGTAGCACGCGCGCGGGCCCTGGGAGGGCGGGAAATGTTAAAAAAAGCGGCGCCTCCAGGGCGGAGGCGCCATACTTGACTTTATGCCAATGACTTCCTCGAGGCGACGCCCTAGAACCGGAAAGTGGGCCCGAAGGTCACGTTCAGGTTGTGATTGGCGCCATTGTCGAAATACATCAGGTCGCCAACCTCGGCGCGCAGCCCGAAGACGTGACCGATGAAGAATTCCACGCCCGCTCCAGGATAAAACGCGCCGTTAGTGTCGCCGTTCAGTACGCCGCCAAAGGAGTTGACAAACCCTGTGGTCGCCCCCTTGCGAGATACGCCGAAGTTGAGGAAACCGCCTTTCAATACCAGGTAAGCCCTGGCTGGCCCCACCCCGGTTTGGATTTTTGGTCCGAACAGGCCTCGCAACAGTCGCAGGTCAGAGCTTCCGAACGAGGTGTTCAGACCGTTGTTGCTGGTGGTGGTAAAGTTTTTGGCGAAGTCGTACCCGATATCGCCTTCAAACTGCAGGTGATCGTTGACGTTGAACCCCAGGCGTCCGCCGAGGCCGACGAAATTGGTATTGCCCGCCGGCGACAGGCGGGTGAAGTCGCCATATACTCCGACTTCACCGTGTTCTTCTTGCGCGTACAGCGCTGGCACCAGGGCCACCATGGCCAGGATGACCAGCACTCCTAAAATCGGTTTCATGGCTCTCCTAATCCTCCAATCCAGTCCCAATCCCTTTCGCCCCTGTTGGGCGCCCCCGCCCTGTCACCAGGCGCTGGAAACGGTACTTCCTAGGGATGCCAACTAGGAATTGAGACGGTACGTAAGATGACAGGTGCTATTCTCGGGTGGGCTGCCAATTGGGGCGGCTGTAACCCGTGCCGGGAGCGGCCTACAGCCGAATACGTGGGGACACAACTCTCTGTTTTTCAGTCTTTTGCCAGCTTTGACTCTGTTCTTGCGTATCTCCAGTGTGGCTCGCCAGCTCCCGCCAGGGCTGCCCCTGGCCCATGTTTTATAATCCGCTGTTTGCCTTATCCCGCAGGAGGAAACTTGGCGGAAGTCCAAATCGGCATCATCGGCGGCAGCGGCCTTTATTCCATGCCTGGCCTGACGGAAGCCCGGGAGATCCGTCTGCAGACTCCGTTCGGCGACCCCTCGGACGCTTACGTCGCCGGTCAGCTGGAAGGCAAGGGCGTAGCCTTTCTCGCCCGCCATGGCCGCGGGCATCGCATTCTGCCCAGCGAGATCAATTTCCGGGCCAATATTTATGGTTTTCGCCAGTTGGGCGTGGAGCGCATCATTTCCGTATCCGCGGTTGGTTCGCTGAAGCAAGAGCACAAGCCTACCGAGTTCGTCATTCCAGACCAGTTTTTCGACCGCACCCGCCACCGCGTGGATACCTTCTTCGGAGAGGGCATCGTGGCCCATGTAGCCCTTGCCGATCCGGTTTGCCCGGAGATGGCGCGCGTGCTCGAATCCGCCTGCGGCAAAGCCGGTGTGGTGGGCAAGCACGGAGGCACCTACCTGTGCATGGAGGGTCCGCAGTTCTCTACCCGGGCTGAGTCCAATGTTTACCGCGGCTGGGGTATGGACGTGATCGGCATGACCAACCTGCAGGAAGCCAAGCTCGCCCGCGAGGCCGAGATCTGTTACGTAACTGCCGCCATGGTCACCGACTACGACTGCTGGCATCCACAGCACGACTCCGTCACCGTGGAGCAGGTGGTCGCCGTCCTGCTCAAGAACGCGGAAAACGCCTGCAAGATGATTCGCGAAGCCGTGGCCGCCACCCCTGGCAGACGCTCCTGCAAATGCGGGGCGGCGCTGCGGCACGCCATTCTTACCGAGCGCGATAAAATTCCGCCCGCCACTCGCGAAAAGCTGAAGCTGATTCTCGGCAAATACCTGGACCAGGGAGCCAATGCTTAAATGAGTATTGTTGCGGTCGGTTCCATTGCTTTCGACACAGTCACCAGCGGCTACGGCACCAAGGAACGCCTGCTGGGCGGCACGGCCACTTATTTCGGGCTGGCCGCCAGTTACTTCACCGGCGTGCGCGTGGTGGGCGTGGTGGGCGACGATTTCACCGCCGAGCACGAGGATGTCCTTCGCAGCCATGCAGTGGACATCTCCGGGGTGCAGCGTACGGCGGGCAAGACTTTCTTCTGGTCGGGCGAATATGGAGCTAATGTCAATGAAGCCAAAACCCGCGCCACCGAACTGAATGTTTTTGCCAACTTCAATCCCGAACTGCCTCGCAACTACTGTGATTCCGAGTTTCTATTCTTGGGCAATATTGATCCCAAGCTGCAGGCCAGCGTGCGCCGTCAAATGAACGGCGCCCGCCTGGTTGGCGGCGACACCATGAACTACTGGATCAACAACACCCATGCGGAGTTGCTGGAAACGCTCAAGCTCATGGACGTGCTTATCATCAACGACGCTGAAGCCAAGTCGCTGGCCGGCGAGACCAACTTGCCGCGCGCCGCACAGAAAGTGCTGGCGATGGGGCCCCAGGCCCTGGTTATGAAGCACGGCGAGTACGGCGCCACTATCTTTTTCCGGGAAAGCGCGTTCGGCCTAGGGCACCATCCCTTTCGCGCCCCCGCGCTTCCCATCGAAGAAGTTGTAGATCCCACGGGGGCGGGCGATTCCTTCGCTGGCGGGTTCATGGGCTACATCGCTTCCCAGGGTGAACTTAACCGCGAAGTCCTCAAGCGGGCAATGTTTTACGGAAGTGTGATGGGCTCGTTCGCCGTGGAGCGCTTTGGCACCGAGCGGCTGCAGAAACTCACGCGCGAGGAGATTGACGCCCGTTTCCAGATTTTCCGCGAGCTCACTCACCTGGAATAATGGCCGCGCGGCGCACTCTCGCCTCTACCCCCGATCCGCGCTTGCGCACCATCATTCTGGTCGGCTACGTCGCCGGCTTTGTCTCTCTTATCGCGTTTCTCTGGTATTTCCGGCACAACCAGGTGCTGCTCTATGGCGATTCGGTGGCGCACATCAACATCGGCCGCCGCGTTTTCGACTCGCGCACCCCGGGCTTGAAGCAGTTGGGCACCGTCTGGCTGCCGCTGCCGCACCTGCTCATTATTCCGTTCATTTTGTCGGACTGGTCCTGGCAGACTGGCTTCGGTGGCGCGTGGCCTTCCATGATCGCCTACGTCGCCGGCGTAATTGGCATTTTTCGCCTGGTTCGCGACGGCTTCCTCGACGCAACTCCGGCTTCTGATGTATCGCCCGCTTCCGGGATAACGCCGCCATCCCGACAGCTGTCTCCAGGGCGGCTCGCCGGAGAAAATGACGCAGCTATCCCCTGGCCCCTCCGCATCGCACCCTGGTTCGCAGCCGCCATTTATGCCGCCAATCCCAACCTGCTCTACTTGCAGTCCACCGCCATGACGGAGTCGCTGTACCTCGCGCTCTTTATCTGGGCGGTGGTGTTTGTTGCCGACTTTGTCCGCCAGCGTTATTCCGCTGACCCTGCCGGGCGGGCCAAAGCCGGGGGCTCTCTGATCAGGTGCGGCGTTTGCCTGACATTGGCCATGCTGACCCGCTATGACGGTTGGTTTGCGGCGGGTGTGTTCTGCGGCGTAATCCTTGCATTGCTCTTGCGCTCGCCACGCTCCGTGGCCGCACCACTGGACTCTCAACCTTCCTTGCGCCGTCCCGTGCTCATCTTCAGTGCCCTGGTCGTAGCAGTTCCCGCCTTCTGGTTCAGCTATAACGCTGCCATTTATGGCGATCCACTGGACTTCGCCCGCGGGCCCTATTCCGCCCGCGGCATCGAGCAGCGCACCTCCAACCCGGGCGAAGCCCGCCATCCCGGTTACCACAGCCTGAGTACGGCGGCCATCTACTTTGTGAAATCCGCGGAGCTGAACCAGACGGAAGGCCCGCTGGAGAAGCCCTGGCTGGCGCTGGCGGCCGCCGCTGTGGTGCTCCTGCTCGTCTATTTGCGCCGCCTGAGCATCTGGTTGCTGCTGCTCATTCCTTTGCCCTTTTATGCCCTATCCATCGCCTATGGAGGCGTGCCCATTTTTATGCCCGTGTGGTGGCCGTTCTCTTTTTACAACGTTCGCTATGGACTCCAGCTCCTGCCCGCATTCGCCGTCTTCTTCGCGGTTGTGCTCTGCTGGGGGCTGCAGCGCGTGTCGCGGCGACGCTGGCAAATCCTCGCCGCCGCTCTCGCTTTCGCTTTCGTCGGCGCCAGCTATGGCTTCGCCTGGCACGACCGGCCCATCTGCCTGCAGGAAGGCGTCGCCAATGCCCGCACACGCGTAGCCTTTGAACGCAGCCTGGCCGAGTATCTGGGCCTGCTGCCGCCCAATTCAACCCTGCTCATGTACATCGGCGGACATGTGGGCGCGCTGCAGGATGCCGGCATTCACCTCAGCCGCGTTATCCACGAAGGCAATCACGGCGATCCCAAGATCTGGGGCGAGGAGGGCATGTGGAAGCGGGCGCTGGCCAATCCCGCCAAGCATGCCGATTACGCTATCGGCTTCGATGAAGACGAGGTGACGAGATCAGCCGAGGCCCATCACTATCCCGCGCTGCTCGTCATCCACACCGTCGGCCAACCCGCAGCCACCATCTATGGTACCCATCCCCCCTATCCCGGCATGCCGCCCCTGCCCGGTCGGTGACAATTTGTAATGAGCAGTTTGATCGCAGGGGCCGCCGCGTCGCCTTCCGCTAATTGCAAAATTACGCAATTACCAATCAGGGCTGTCACGCCACCAATCCGTTACCTCTCCCGCCACCCTTTGTGTCTCATCCCGCTCCACCCTAATGCTAAAATCCAGCCAAACCTCTCGCAATGGATGAACTCTACCGCATCTTCGTCTCGAAGATGGGCTTCCCGCCCGTAGTGGGGCAGACGGTTATCCGCCTGCTGCTGGCCGCCATCCTGGGAGGCGTGGTCGGCTTGGAGCGCGAGATCAAACACAAGCCTGCAGGCCTGCGCACCAACATGTTCATGTGCCTGGGCTCGGCCCTGTTCACCATCCTCTCCTTTGAATTGGCCAGCGAGTACCCGGGCGACCACACCCGCATTGCGGCGCAAATCATTCCCGGAATTGGCTTCATCGGCGCCGGCTCTATCCTCCATTCCCGGGGCTCGGTGGTCGGGTTGACTACCGCCGCCACCATTTTTGTCGTCGCGGCGATCGGGATGGCCGTGGGCGGTGGGCTCTATTTGCCCGCCGTGTTGGCGACGCTGATCGCCCTGCTTGCCCTTTACACCCTGGGGCAAATGGAGGCTCGCTTCGAACTAAAGCCCCTGCTGATGAATTACGAGGTTCTGGGCGAGAGTGCGGAGACCGTGGTCGTCGAAGTCAACCGCATTCTGCAGGATGAACACCTGGGAATGACCTCGGTGCAGATGGCCAAAATTGACGGCCTTTCCCGCGTGCAGTTCTCCGTGGATGCGCGCCGCCATGAGCAGGAATTGCTGCTCAATCGCCTGCGCCAGTCCACCCTGCTGCGCGGCGTCAACTCCCTGGGGCCGGCTGAGGGCGAATGACTCCTGCTCCCGCCATTCCTTTTGTCAAAGCCACCGCCTGCGGCAACGACTTCATCATCGTGGATGGCCTGCACGCGCGCCCTGACCTGGCCGCCATCAGCCGCCGCATGTGCGACCGCCATCAGGGCATCGGGGCTGACGGCGTGGAATGGCTGTTCCCCGCCACCGACGCCGATATCCGCGCCCGTCTCTTCAACGCCGATGGCTCCGAAGCCGAAATATCCGGCAATGGCACCCGCTGCGTGGCGGCCTACCTGAGCTCGGAGCAGGGCAAAGAAAACGTCATTGTTCGTACCGGGGCCGGGGCTAAAACTTGCACCCTGGTACGCCGCAACGGCGTGGAATTTGAATTTGAAACCGATATGGGCGAGCCCCAGGTGGGCGACGAATTCTCCATCAAAATGGCTTTCGGCGAAATGCGCGGCATTCCCGTGTCCATGGGGAACCCACACTTTGTGGTTTTTGTGAAAGAATTCGGCCCGGGTTGGCAGGCGGAGGCCGCCGAAATCGGCAAGCATCACGACTTTAAGTATGGCATCAATGTTGAGCTGGTAACGGCTGGTAAGAAGAATGACATTCACGCCCGCTTTTTTGAGCGCGGTGTGGGCGAGACGCAGTCCTCGGGCACCGGTTCCTGCGCTGCCGCCGTAGCGTCCATTGCCGCCAAACGGGCGCAGTCGCCGGTGAACGTAATCACCCCCGGGGGGGTGCAGAGCGTGCGCTGGGAGGAGAGCGTTTTTCTGCGCGGGCCGGCGCGCCTCATCGCGCGCGGGGATTTCTTTGTCTAGGATGATGGACCCATCACCCAATCCGCGCCTCAAACCACCCGCGCTGCGCCGCGGCGACGCGGTGGGCATCATCGCGCCCGGCAGTCCCATCAAGCGCGATCTGCTGCTGGCCGGCTGCGAGGGCCTGCGGAACCTCGGCTACCGACCCATCTACGACGACTCCATTCTCGACCGCGATCTCTACTTCGCCGGCTCCGCACGCCGCCGGGCCCGCGAACTGGAGGAAATGTTCGAACGCGATGACATTCGTGCCATTGTCTGCGCCAGAGGCGGCTACGGCACCAACTATCTGCTGCAGGAATTGGACCTCGCCAAGCTCCAGCGTCACCCCAAAATCTTCGTCGGCTATAGTGACGTCACCACGCTGCTGACCTGGTTCACCAGCGCTGCCGGCCTGGTTACGTTTCACGGCCCCATGGTCACCAAGGACTTTGCCGTTCCCGAGGGCGTGCACGCGTCCTCGTGGAACGCGGCGCTGGCCGCTTCTTCGCCATGGGAGCTCAAATTCTCTCCCGCTTCAGAAGTTAAAGTATTGCTTGAGGGTTCTGCGGAAGGCACTTTGTATGGCGGTTGCCTCTCCATGCTGGCAGCCTCTCTGGGCACGCCCTTCGAAATTGATACCCGCGACACTATCCTTTTTGTTGAAGACGTTGCCGCCAAGCCCTTCCAGGTGGATCGCATGCTCATGCAGCTGAAGCTGGCCGGCAAGCTGGAGGCCGTGCGGGGCATTATTTTTGGCGAAATGCTGGACTGCACCCAGCCGGGCGTGGAGCCGGACTACACACTGGAGGAAGTGGTCACACGCGTGCTACGCGACCTGAATATTCCCATTATGTACGGCCTGCGCTCCGGCCATGTTACACAGGGAAACATTACTTTACCGCTGGGCGTGCGCAGCTCGCTGGAAGCGAAGAAGGACGGGGTTCGGCTGCGGTTACTCGAACCATCGGTTGCGCCCGCGGGCGAGGCGGTTCGTTCGGCCAAACTATGAAATCCAGACGTCACATTCATCTCATCGGAATTTGCGGCACGGCCATGGCTTCACTGGCCGGCATGCTGAAGCAGCGCGGCTTCAAAGTTACCGGCTCCGACGCCGCCGCCTACCCGCCCATGTCCAACTTTCTGTCCGGCCTCGGCATACCCCTGGCCCAGCCCTACGCGGAAGGCAATCTGCAGCCGCATCCCGATCTGGTCGTGGTGGGCAACGCCATTTCCCGCGGCAATGTGGAGTTGGAATACCTGCTCGACAGCCGTATCCCTTTCTGCTCATTGCCGCAGATTCTGCACGACGAATTTCTGCATGGGCGCGAAGTCATCGTCATCGCCGGCACTCATGGCAAGACCACCACCACCTCCATGCTGGCCTGGATTTTTCAGTCGGCAGGGAAGCGGCCTGCCTTCCTGGTCGGCGGCATCGCGGAGAATTTCGGCAGCAGCTTCGCCCTGGGCGACGGCGGCCACTTCATCATCGAGGGGGACGAGTACGACACCGCCTTTTTCGACAAGGGTCCCAAGTTCCTTCACTACTTCCCCGATTCCGTCATCCTGACTTCCGTCGAGTTCGATCACGCCGATATTTACAAGGATCTGGACGCGGTGAAGACCGCCTTCAAGCGCCTGGTCAACCTGGTGCCGCGCCGCGGCCGCATCATCGCCTACGAAGGCAACGCCAGTGTGAGCGAGTGTGTGGCCAAAGCCCTCTGCCCGGTCGAGCTCTATGGCACGAACCATGCCGCCTGGCAGGTCGCCAACCTGCAACTCGAACGTCAGCGCACTCACTGGTCGGTCCTGCGCGAAGGCTGCCACTGGACTGACTTCGATTTTCCTCTTGCCGGAGAGTACAACGTCCTGAACGCTACCGCTGCCGGGGCCATGGCCGTCGCTTACGGCATCACCGAACCGCAAATTGCTCAGGCGTTGAAAACGTTCAAGAGCGTGAAGCGCCGCCTGGAAGTGAAGGCCGAAGTGAACGGCGTCACCATCATTGACGATTTCGCCCACCACCCCACCGCCATCGCCGAAACCATCAAGGCTTTGCGCGCCCGCTATCCCGGGCGCCGCCTGTGGGCCATCCTGGAGCCCCGCTCCAACACTCTGCGCCGCAACGTCCTGCAGAACGAGCTGGCGCAGTCGCTGGCGACGGCCGACGAAGTGGTGATCGCTCGCGTCTTTCGCCCGGAAGCCATACCGGAAAGCGAATGCCTCGACTTGAACGCGCTGATCGCGCGCATCAATCATGCCGGCAAGCGCGCCCGCGCCATTCCCGACGCTGACGCCATCGTCGCCCAAATCGGCGGCGAGCTTACCGCGGGCGACGTGGTCGTTATCTTGTCGAACGGCGGCTTTGGCGGGATCTACGAAAAGCTGCCGCGAAGGATCCAGGGCGCAACCACCGCCGCTGCTCCGGCGCGCTCGTGATTCGCACCCTGCTGATGCTGACCTTCTGGCTGCTGCTGGTGCCCTTGGCCGCTCTCATTGGCTTTCCCTGGACTTTCCTGACTGGCAAGGTTGACGTTCTGTACTGGCTTGGAACCCGCATTGCTTTTGCCGGGGTCCGGCTGGCTGGGGTCAAGGTCAAGGTGGTGGGCCTGGACCGGCTCGACCCTGGCGCCCCCTACATCTTCATGTCCAATCACGTTTCCAATCTTGATCCGCCCATCCTGGTGCCGACGATCCCACGCCGCACCTCGGTGCTGGTTAAAAAGGAGCTCTTCCGGGTGCCTATTCTTGGCCGCGCCATGCGCCTGGCCTCCCTGGTGCCGGTGGACCGCAGCAACCGCGACGCCGCCATCGCCAGCCTGCGCGCCGCCGCCGAGGTTCTGGCCCGCGGCATCCCCATGACTATTTTCGTGGAAGGCACGCGCTCTTTCGACGGCCGGCTCCTGCCCTTCAAAAAGGGTCCGTTCTATCTGGCTATGGAAAGCGGCGCGCCCGTCGTGCCCGTCACCATCGTGGGCACGCATCACATCCTGCCCAAGCGCCGCTTCAGCATACGCAGGGGCGAAGCCACGGTGGTCTTCCATTCCCCCCTGAATCCGAAGCAGTTTTCCGACCGCGATGCGCTGCTGGCCGCGGTACACGACTCCATCGCCAGCGCTCTCCCCGCCGAAGATCGTCAGGATAGGTGATACTTAAAATTGTCATCCTGAGTGTCGCCACTGAGGCTTGCCGAAGGAGCGCAGCGAAGGATCTGCTTTTCCTCGAATTGCCGGCTACTTCTTCCTTTCCACCAGAAACTGCGCCAGCGCCTTCAGCGTCGCCGCGTGCTCCCCAAAACTCTCGACACTCCCGCAGGCCTCATCCACCAGCGCATCTGCCTTCTTCAGCGACTCCGCCACGCCGAACAACGCCGGATAGGTCGCCTTCTCCGTGGCAGTGTCCTTGCCGGCAGTCTTGCCCAGTTGCTCGGAAGACTGGGTAACATCGAGCACGTCGTCCACAATCTGGAACGCCAGGCCAATCGCCCGGCCGAAGGACCGCAGCCTGTCAATCTGAGATTCCTGGCCGCCGGCATAAATCCCACCCGTCACCACGCAGGCGGTGATGAGCGCTGCGGTTTTGGAATTATGAATGTATTCCAATGTGGCGGCGTCGGCGCGCTTGTGCTCGGTTTCCAGGTCCATCACCTGACCGCCAATCATGCCATCCACCGTGCCGGTGGCGTGCGCGATCTCCTCGATAATGCCCACCCGCTGCTCCGCCGGACAGCGCAGCCGCGCCAGCACTTCGTAGGCATAGGTCTGTAGCCCATCGCCGGCCAGGATGGCGGTAGCTTCCCCGAAGGCCTTGTGACAAGTGGGTCGCCCGCGCCGCAGGTCATCGTTGTCCAGCGCGGGCAGATCGTCATGGATAAGCGAATAGGTGTGCAGCATCTCCAGCGCCGCGCCCAGTTCGTCCACGCCCTCGGGCAGGAAACCAGAAACCAGCCGCGCCGCTTCCAGGCACAGAATGGGCCGCAGGCGCTTGCCGCCGGCAAACACGCTGTGCCGCATGGCCTGATGGATAGAGCTGGGATACTGCTTGCCTGGCGGCAACAGTCTTTCCAGCGCCGCATCGGCTATGCGGCGCCCTTCTTCCAGGGTGTGTTGAAGCATTCGCTGTTGAGTATAACAAGGGTGCGTTGTGACGTTGCCTGTGCGGCGTTCTGGACGCAGCTCTGCCGCCCCCCGTTGCCGCGTGCGAACATCATCTCTCGGGAAACGGGCAACGCTCGCGCGCGATTGATTGTCTGGCTGCCTTGTGGTCTTGAATCCCGGTGTGCGGTGCATCCCATAGCTCCCTTGAAACCGCTTGCTCGTAGTTGCCCGCTGTTACTTGCCTGCATCTGACCTAGTGATGCCACGCACTTACAAAAGTAGGGCCAAAAACTCCAGAAAAGAACGTGTCCTGGAAGGTGCGGTTCCGGCCGAAGAACTCCAGGCGCAGTTCCCACATATCGCCCTGCCTGTTCGTCCTCCTTATCCGCCCATGGAGGCTAAATCAGTAGAGAAACTCCCCCGCGGCGAAGGCTGGCAATACGAGCCCAAGTGGGACGGCTTCCGCTGCCTGGCATTCCGCCATGGAGAGCAGGTCCTGCTGCAGTCCAAGGCGGGACAGCCGCTGGGCCGCTATTTTCCCGAGTTGCTGGATGCTCTTTGCCACTTGCGCCCGCAGCAGTTTGTATTCGATTGCGAAATTGTCATCTTTTCCGGCGAGCATCTCTCCTTCGATGATCTGCTGCTGCGCATCCATCCCGCGGAATCCCGTATCCGCAAGCTGGCTGCGGCAACTCCCGCCACCCTCTTGTGCTTCGACCTGTTGGTGGACGATGAAGGCAAGCCGCTGATTGGACTTCCTCTGGCTGAGCGCCGCAAACGGCTGGAGAAATTATTTTCCAAAATAGGGAAGAGCGAACGCGTGCGGCTTTCGCCCGCAACTACCGACCGTTCTCAGGCCGAACGATGGATGCGCGAGCTCGGACCTGCCGGCTTGGACGGAGTGGTAGCCAAGCTAACTGATGAGCCTTACCATTCCGGCGACCGCGCCGCCATGGTCAAGGTCAAACGCATTCGCTCCGCCGACTGCGTCGTGGGTGGTTTTCGTTACACCGAAAAGGGCGGGGAAGTGGGCTCGCTGCTGCTCGGCCTCTATAACCAACAGGGCCTGCTCGATCACGTCGGGTTTACTTCCAGCTTCACTGCCGAGCAGCGTCACGAATTAAGGGCGGTTGTTGAGCCTCTGATTGGACAGCCAGGTTTCACCGGCAAGGCCCCGGGCGGGCCCAGTCGCTGGAGCACCAAACGCTCCATGGAATGGCAGCCGCTCCCGTCCAAGCTGGTTTGCGAAGTGCGCTACGACCACTTCTCCGGCAGGCGCTTCCGCCATGGCACTAAATTCCTGCGCTGGCGCCCCGATAAAAAGCCTGAGGAGTGTACATTTGACCAGGTGCGCGGAGGCAAGGGGGTGAGCTCTTCCGCCCTGCGGAGTTTTCTGCCTTTGGCCGGCTAAGCAGCCAGTCAGTTGACCACAGCCTACCGGATATAGCGGGAAGTGGCGCAAAGGCGACTCTTTCCATCGCCACCTCTACCCGAAACTCTTACTGCAGTGCTGTGAAGTTAGGACACTGCTGGGCGCTGGGCGGAGTCGTGCTCTTGCTGGTATTCGCATCCCAACGAATCACGTTGTCCTCGGTGGAGCAGAACAGGCGCACACCTGACTGGTTGAAGCTGATGGGCGCAGCCCCGATCACGTATGTGGTGTTAGCACCGTTTACTGGATTTCCGCCTGGCGCCGTAAAGAAATATCCACTCTTGGTTCCCCCGGCCAAACTCTGGTCAATCAGACAGGCGTTGGCAGGTGACGGCACACAAGGGGCAGCTCCCCCCAGGTTCGCGAGTTGAGTAGCGTACCCGCTATTGGGATAGGAGGTGGTGTAGGACAATTCAGCCTGCTGAATGGTGCGAATGGACGACACTGCCGAGGCCTCATTCGCAGAAATCTTTGCCCGCAAGAGGTTGGGGATGGCAATGGCCGCAATGATGAGAATAATGGCCACCACAATTAGCAACTCGATCAGGGAAAAGCCCTTCGTTGACCTGGAACGTTTCATGATAGTGATTACCCGCGTTGAGGGATTTGTGGCGCCGGCCTGAAAGCCGCATTCCTCGGCCATTCCCCGGGAACAGCCGCATCCGCCTTCGGTGCAATCTTATGGCCAGAGTTGCCCGGGAGGCAAACACCCCCTT
This sequence comes from Terriglobales bacterium, assembly GCA_035278025.1. Lineage (GTDB taxonomy): Bacteria > Acidobacteriota > Terriglobia > Terriglobales > Acidobacteriaceae > JAICWP01. The sequence continues at coordinate 36,133 of DATEJK010000126.1, forward strand.
CAGACAAAGAACGACCGCACACCTGAAGTTTGCGCCAGATACGTCCTTAAGCGGCAATAGCTTTACTAGCCTGAGTGGTGCGCAAAGCCGCGCTCAATATTCCTCGGCAATCGGCAGAAAAGCAGAGATCGCTGGCTCCCGCGCCCACCATTTCTGTCCACATCTCCTCGTTGGCCAGTCGATGGGTGCAGACCAGGCAAACCCCCGGAAACTCGTGCCTTAGCCATTCCACTTCCGAACGCGAAACCAGTTCCAGATCGAGTACCACGACCTGTGCCCGGTATTTCGGAATGGCCGCTATTGCTTCTGCGAGGCTCCCTGCTAAGCATATGAAATTGAAATGGTTTTGCAGGGAGTCTTGCAGGTTTCGTGCGACTTCGGCGTCTCTTTGCAGGACAACTACATTCAACGGCTGCATACTTCCCCCTGAGGTTCGACCGTCGCCTACGCAACGGCTGCGTAAACACCGCAGTAAATCTCTGCTACCGCGGCGGCTTGTTGGTCAAACGAGCGTGACGAAAATGCGGTGGAACGGCTACTTCCTCGCCTCCGCCTTCTCAGTCAGGGGCTCGAAGGGTTCGGCCTGTAATTTCCCGTTTTGTTTCAACAAGATCTCAACTTTACCTTCGGCCTGCTCTAATTCCTTGCGGCAGGTGCCGGAAAGTTGCATTCCTTCTTCAAAAAGCGCCAGCGACTTCTCCAGGGGAATGTCTCCCTTTTCGAGTTCGCTTACAATTTTTTCCAGGCGCTGGAGGCACTCTTCAAACTTTGGCACGTACTCCCCCGTTTCTATTCTATGCACATTCTTGCAGGTTTTGCGCAGGAAATTTAAATCTTGGATTTTGGCGACGTCCGGGTTGGGAGTCCGGCCCAAATAGCTCCTAGCTGGCCGCCGCTCCACCCTGCCCCATCACCTCCAGGACGTCCACGGCGGCGCTGTACTTGCCAAAGGGAGCGCTGATCTGGGCTCCCTGGACAAGATCGCGGATGGCCAGCAGCATCTCCCGCGCAATCGCAACTCCTTCATGCCGGGCCACCTCGGCGTTACTGGCCGCCGCCATGCGCTGGAAAATGGCATCTGGAATGGAGACCCGCAGCTCATTTTTCATGAACTCGGCGTTGCGCACGCTGACCAGCGGCCAGATGCCGGCAACCACCGGGATACGGCAATGCTCAATGCGGCGCATGAAGTTTTCCAGCAGGCCAATATCGAATACCGGCTGGGTGACTGCGTATTCCGCCCCCGCTTCCACCTTGTACTCGAAGCGGCGAATCTCTTCGTCTATGTTGGGCACTCCGGGATTGGCTCCCACGCCAATTACAAAGCCGGTGCCATCACCGATGGGGTTGCCGCCAATGTCCAGGCCGCGGTTCAGGTTACGCACGATGTTGACCAAGCCAATGGAATCCACGTCGAAAACGGCTGTGGCATCGGGGTAATTTCCTAATTTGGGCGGGTCTCCGGTTATGCAAATCAGGTTGCGAATGCCGATGGTCGCCGCGCCCAGCAGGTCGGACTGGATGCTTAGCACGTTGCGGTCGCGGCAGGTGTAGTGCAGCACCGCTTCAATGCCTACCTGCTGCTGCACCAGGATGGAAAGCGCCTGGTTGCTCATGCGCGCCGACGCCCGAGGACTGTCGGGAATGTTCACCGCATCCACGCCCACCGACTTTAGAAAGCGCGCACCTTCCAGTTCCTTCAGAATGTCAGTGCCCTTGGGGGGCACCACTTCCACCATGGTGACGAACTCGCCTGTGGCCAGCTTGGCCCCTATGCGCGAGCGCTTTTGCAGCGGGAGGGGCTCCTGTGCCGAAGGCTTGGCCGGGGCAGTGCCCACAGGGAAGGTGCTGGCGCGGTTGCGCGCCTTGCCCACCTGCAGGGCCGAATTCATGGCGCGGATGTGCTCGGGGGTGGTGCCGCAGCAGCCGCCAACCAGGCGCACGCCCGCCGCCACAAACTTACGGGCATAGCTGGCCATGTACTCGGGCGAGCAGAGATAGATATTCCGCCCTTCCACACTGCGCGGCATGCCCGCATTAGGCTGCGCCGCCAGCGGAAGCTCGGTGACCCGGCGCACCCGTTCCATGGCGTCCAGCATGGCGACGGGACCTACGCTGCAGTTGCAGCCCACCACGTCGGCGCCCCATTCGCTGAGCTGGGTGGTGAAGTGTTCCGGACTGGAGCCGTCCAGGCAGTTGCCGTCGTCATCAATGGTGACCTGCGCCACCAGAGGCAGCTTGGCATTCACCTCGCGCGCCGCCAGCATGGCCTGATGCAGTTCTTCCAGGTAGCCGAAGGTTTCCAGGATCAGCAGGTCCACCCCGCCCTGGGCCAGCGCCGCAATCTGCTGCGCGAACATGGAGCGCGCTTCTTCGCGCGAAGTCTTACCCAAAGGCTCGATGCGAATTCCGAGCGGCCCCACCGAGCCCGCTACCCAGCCGGCGAAACTCTTAGCCGCTTCCCGCGCCAGGTGGGCGCCCGCCAGGTTGATCTCGCGTACCCGGTCGGCAAAGCCATGCCGGGCCAGACGCACGGCATTGGCTCCGAAAGTATTGGTTTCAATAACTTCCGCTCCCGCCTGCAGATACTCGTGATGGATTTCCCGGATCATATCCGGCTGCGAGCAGTTCAGCTCGTCATAGCAGCGGTTGATGAACACGCCTTTGGCGTACAGAAGCGTGCCCATGGCGCCGTCGCACAGCACCGGTCCCTGCTGCAGCCGGGAAAGAAACTCAGAGGCCATGTTCAAGAGAATACAAGATTTGGGGGTGAGTGCCTACGGGTCGACAAGATGGGAATTGGGCTGCTCTGCGGAACCTGAGCATCAAGACTCAGGTTCGGGTTGAGGTCGCCACGGCGTAGCTAAGCTGACTTCCCGGTACTAATCTCGTCTGACGCGCTAAATTGCTTCCGGTTAGCCGACTACTCGGAATGAGGCATTGCACGCGAAGAGTCAAACAAGGCGAGATTGGGCATCGCTGAATCGAGTTTAATGGCTTTCGAACAATGCGAGAGGAATCGTATCTCCCTCCGCACGGCAGCCTGCATTATTCGGATGCAAATGGTCTCCACTGTCGTAATTCGGGAGCAGTTGCGTAGGGTGATTCGGATCTCGTACAACCGCATCGAGATCCACCACGCCGTCGAATTCCTTGCTGCTGAGAATCCAGGCGTTGACCTTCTGTCGCATCCTTTCTTTTTCCGGAGTGTAGAAAGTGATCGGAGGCCCTGGCGGCCCCAAATCCAAAAACGAGTTTTCGAATGGTGGATTCGTTGTGCCGATGATGCGAATTCCCTTTTGATGTGCCCATGAAATGAGCTGCCGATAGCCGGCGATAATACTTTCGGCTGTGACGCCCTCCGTAGCAGGTGTTAGCGAGCCGGGCATCGCGATGTCATTAATTCCTAGGCCAACGATCACGTACTTAACACCGGATTGCGCGAGTACGTCACGGTCGAAACGTGCCAGGCCCGCTTGCCCGAGAACTGACCCAAACCGCCCGCCGGCCGCTTCCACCGGGCTGTCATTCAATAGACGATTCCCGATAATGCCTTCATTCAGGACGCCCAACTCCGACTTCCCGCCGGAACTTTTCTGCAACTGCTGCGCCAGTACGTCAGGCCAACGCCCATTGCTGTCGGACTCAGTTCCATCTCCATCCGTGAGCGAGGAACCAAATGCGACGATGGCTGCGCCGCGCGCGGAGGCCTCCACGTCCACCCCAGTTAGGAACGGCCAGGTATGGATTTTCTCTGCCACCGGAAACTTCGCGTTCGCCGTGGCGTCCCCGATCTGGGAAACATAGCTCGTCTGCAAGGCCAGAACGTGCAGCGTTTTCACCTCGGTGCTCTCGGGCAGGAACAGGCTGACCGCCAGATCCGACAGAGCCGGCACCTCCAACGCCACCGGATCGCTCACAACCATCGATCCTGTTGCAACGGTCGTGGACGACTTCCCCTCGAAGGTCAGGGCTCTGTCAGACGTCGCATCAATGTCCGCGCCGTCCGTTCGACGGGCAATATGTGCGTCGCCGATCAATAATGAATGATCACCAAAGGTGTTCGAGATCTTAATGCGCACTCTTACCCCGCCAGTGCTGATGTGCACGATAAGCCGCAGAGTCTGCTTTCGAAAGCTCTTGATATGCCTGGGCTCCGGAGGCTGCGGAGCGGTTGCCCAGGTTCCGATCCAGTGTTTGCCGCTACGATTCTGCGCCGTCGCCAGCAATGACAACAAGGCAATGAGGATGCACATAAAGGATCTCGCAAAAGGTCTGTTCATGGCGCATTCTCCACAGAAATGTCTTGCTGATGACGTGAATGCAGTTAGACGCTAAATAGCCGTTGCGGTAAGCGCCGCTACTTCCGCTTTGCCGGCAAACCGGAAACATCTTAGGGACTCAGTTCAAATGAATCGTTTTTTGGGCGTTCGTCAGGTTAAGAATGTCACCGGATCGCATAACCGCCGTCTACACGAATGGTAGTACCGGTGACGAAGTCCGAAGCCCGCGAGGCCAGGTACACAGCTGTTCCGGCAACTTCCTCCGCTTGTCCCCATCGGCCGGCGGGAGTCCGCGCAAGGATTTCGTCGTTCAGCGGCATTGTTTTGACAGGCGCTGTCATCTCGGTTTCGATCCACCCTGGTGCGATGGCATTGACTTGAATGTTGTGCGGGGCAAGCTCAATAGCCATGGATTTGGTCAACTGGACGATCGCTCCTTTGGCGGCGCTATAGGAGGGAACAAGCCCCGATCCGAAATACGAATACATGCTGCCTATGTTAATGATCTTTCCACTCTTGCGGGCTACCATGGACTTGGCCGCGAGCTTCGAAAGTAGAAACACTGCGTTGAGTTGGGTCTCGATGACGTTGTCCCAATCTTCAGACTTTTCGTTCAGCACACCGCCGCTCAGTGACACGTTCCCGGCATTGTTTACGAGGATGCCGATAGGGCCGAGCTCGCTCTCGACTTTGTTCAGCACCGGCGCCAATCCGGCTCGATTGGTCACATCAACCTTCACCGCAACCGATGGAACGCCGATGGCCTGCAATTCGGAAAGGACCCGCTGGTTCTTTTCGTCGTTTCGTCCAAGGACCGCGACGGCCGCCCCAGCCTCCGCCAGTCCGAGCGCGATGCCCCGACCAATTCCGCCGTTGCCACCAGTCACCACAGCCACTCGACCAGTCAAGTCAAATATTGCAGGCGATTTCATCAAACACTCTCCATTTTCAAAATTTCTATGTGGCAGTTTCAGGGCTCTAGCGTGTACGTGATCCGTCTGAAGCGCGTCTTCAATCTCCAACCCCACCGTGCGACGTGATCGATGAATCGGATTGACATCGTTTTAGGAGGCCACGGCCCCATGGCTAGATTCCTTCCTGCAACTGCCGGCGATATTCCTGAGCATCAAAACGGCCCTGGGAAGAGGCAATCAGACCGTCACTCCCAAAGCACCACTTTTCGAAACCGCTGATGCGGACCCGGCGCCCCGTCCCGCTCGGCCCGGTATTCGTGCCGATGAGAGTCCAATGGTATTCGACCACATCACCCCGGGGTAGCACGTCATCCATCATCAATCTGAGGTCCGGAAATGCTGTCATGAACGACTGCGCAACCTGTGTAATTGCGCTCCGTCCGACTGCTGCAGGATCATCGTTGATACGCAGCGACCCGTCCGGCGAGAAGAACGCAGCCACACTTTCCGGACGCTGGCTACACCACGCAGCGGTATAGTGTGTGGCAAAATCGTGTAACTCTGGCAGTCTAGGCTGCATGGCGAGTCATGGTACCACTTGCAATCGCGAATAATAATTACGAACGACCCTGAAGTGCTCCCAAGGTAAGGATTGCCGACGATACGGTCAGAACACCAGCTTTAGTTCTGACGAAGCGCCTGCGCTGGATCGAGCCGCATTACGCCAGCACCGGGGATGGTCGTCGCGATCGCCGCAATGGCAAGCAGAAGAATGGCACCGACCGCGAAAGTGAGCGGGTCTAGCGGAGAAATACCGAACAGAATGCCGCGTATGAACGTCTGCGTAGCCCAGGCGCCCAGCAGCCCTATAACGGCCCCGGTGGCGGCCATCGCCAGACCATGCTTCAGGACAAGCCAAAGGGCAGCGGTGCGGGTCGCGCCCAGGGATAATGATGACGAGTCATGGGTGGGCATTTCCTCTCGAGCGGGTACGTCGGAGTGGTGTTATTGTTGCAACACTTTTGGGCTTGTCCGTTCCAGGTATCCGTAAGAAAATCGCCCAATGTCGAGCCCTTCGCTATCGCCGACGCCATCGGGTGATGAACCGGTTTGGATGAGCACGCTGTTTCCGAACACAGCGTATGTGCGGTTGTGGAGGGCTTGCGCGGGCCTTTTTCTTGCCGCGGGCCTTCTCGGCCTGTTACATCGCGCCTGGAATATTTCTGCCGACCTAAACGCACGCCGCACGTGGCCGAGCGCCGCTGGGGAAATTGTCTCGGCGGAGCAACGGGACGACAGCAAGCTTTCCTTAAAGGTGAGTCCTTCCAACCGGACACGATACTGGGTGGAGTACGAGGTGAGGTTTGCCGTCCCGGAAGATCAATGCAGGACCGGGATCGTCTATACGGGGGCATCGCAAGATATGCCGTGCCACGGGACTATTCGGACCAGGAGCACGCAATCGCCACATGAAGTCTATGAATGGCTCATCCACGGCTATCACGTGAATCAGTCGGTGCAAGTCTTACATGACCCCTACAGCCCCGAGGTCAAGATTGTGGGCCAATCCATTTGGCTTCGGTACAACTTTGATCGTCTAATGCTTAATATCCTTTGGGTCCTCGGTTTTTTCGCATTATATGCATTCACCCAACGTCGCCTGGAGTATTTCAAAGCCCACCCTGATGCGGAGACAGTACCGCCAGGGTCGGCGTTGGCCGGCGAGGAGCACAAGCTCACCGACCTCGATCTGTCATAAAGTCACTTGGCGCAGCAGTGCCTCGCCTGCCGTTGCGAACGGATAACGGGCAGTCCGGAAGTCATGAAGAAGTCACCCCATTTTACGGATAACCGAACCATCCACGAACCGCGCTGCTTGGGCAGCAGAGGCCTACGAACCGCTGATTGCCCCGGAGACGTTGTCCCTTAGAGATCATGCTGGTTGAGGGACCAGTATCTCCATCCCATAACGTTTAAATATTTCTGTTACTTGTGCAGGATCTGGCGGCACATCGGACGGCAATGCAGTCAGTTCTTGGAAAAACTTGGCAAAACTCTCTGCCGGTGTGACCACAAACAACGCTCGGGCCGGGCCCGGGCTCGTATTCCTGAAACCATGTGGAACAAATCGGGGAAAGTTTGCGATCGCGCCTTGCGTCGCCGTAAAGGTTTTCCCGTCAAGGAAAACCTCATACTCTCCTTCCAAAACCGTCAAAATCTCATCTTCCAGGCGGTGCACATGACACGGAACCCCAGCCCCTGGAGGACAAACGTCCTCAAAAACATACGCACCTCCCGCGGTCTCTGCGTCCGTGAGCTTAACGATTATGTCATGACCAATAACTTTAAGGCGTCGTCCTTCCGTTCGTTCCAGCAGCGCTGGCAGGCGGTTCCCGGTCATATCGTCCTCCTTGGTAAAAACGTCGTTGTACGACGCAATACGGTAAGGTAACCTTACTATCGATGTCAACCAAAACGTTTCCTTCCTCAACGGTTCAGGATGTACCTCGCATCGGAGCTTTGTTGCGGCATGCGTGGGAAGGCGTGCGGGAGCGTATCTATACCGGTGTCCTGCAGGACGGGTACGACGACCTCACCCGCGGCCATGTCGCGCTCTTCCGATACGAAGGTCTGGACGGACGCCGCCCCAGCCAACTGGCGGATAGCATGCAGATCACCAAGCAATCCGTGAATGATTTGCTGCGATATTTGGAGAAGCGTGGATATCTGAAGTCAGATCCCGATCCCAAGGACAGACGCGCTCGCTTGGTTCGCCTGACCTCCCGGGGACGACGATTTGATGCCAGCGTGCGTGCTCACGCCCGAGCGGCCGAACGTGAACTCGCTAAGGCGATTGGACAAGCATCCTTCTGTCGTTTCTATAAAATGCTGCTGAAGATCAACGCAATCGTTGATGATCGGTCAAGGTCCTCAACGATATCTGCCTGAGAGCGGGACCTTGGTCGTCCCATGACCCAAGGCCCCTTTGCTGCCCGAAGAAAACTCCGGTACGCCGACCTAGATCGTGTGATTCATAACTGCAATGCTGCTGTTCCGCCGCCCTTCCCACCTGTCCGCCCAGGAAGCGGATGACGGGCAAAGCGGAAGTTATCTGTTGTCCGTCGGATTCGTACCGCTAAACGCGCCTCGGTGCGGAAATCAGGAATGCAGCCATTCCCGAGGGGTCGGCGGTGCGTAACGCGCGGAGCATGCCTGGGCATCTGCCGCCGCCTCGGGCGGTTTACTTAGTCGAGCCCGACGCGATGGACGAGGTCGGTAAATCGAGGGTCGTCGCGCACGGGATCGAAAAGGGGATCTACTTTGATCCACTGCAAGATGGCCGATTGTTCCTTGTAGGCCTCTTCGCACCAGAAGAATGTCTGGTCGTAGTCGCCTAACGCCAAGTGAGGGTTGATAAAAGCACCTGCCGGAACATAGCCTTTCTGCCGGCGTTGCTTCAGTTCTTCAATCAAGCGTAGTGCTTCGGTGCGATTGCCTGCGCGGGCATATGCTGTAGCCAACATTTCGAGCGAGCCGGGGCTACGGTTCATCAACGCCACTGTTCTTTCCAGCTCGGGAATTGCCTCATCCGTCTGCTTGTTGAGAATCAACGCGAAACCCAGGCCCCAACGAGCATTCGTATAATCCGGGTGCACTGCCAGCAAGCTGCGATACTCTCGAATCGACTGGCGGTAGCGGCGGGCCATGAGCAAGACAAACGGAATGGTGTCTCCGCTGCCAAGCGGATCGAGCTCACGACCGCGTTCACCCCAAGCCACCGCCTCATCCGTGCGGCCCTGGCAGGCTAGCCAATACGCATATCCACGATGAGCTGATGCATCGTTGGGATTAAGATCGAGTGCTCGTTTGTATTCGGCTTCTGAATCGGCCCACCTCCACCCTTTCTGGTACATCTCTGCGAGAATCGCATGGGCCCCGGCCAGCTCCGGGTCGAGCTCGATTGCCTTGCGGGCGGCAGCGGTAGCTTTGGGACGAATCTCCAAGGGAGCGGCCCCGACAAAAATGTCCTGGTAACTGATATACGCTTCTGCCAGCCCAACGTAAGCTGGAGCAAACGTCGGGTCCCGGTGGATCGCATCCTGAAAGTCAGCAATACGCTGCTCAATTTGAGCAGTGGTGTACTCCGGGTCGTTCCTCGCTTTCACATAGCTCTCGTAGACCTCGGGAGCAACCGGGCGCGCCGCGACGAGGAGTGCGCGTTCCTGCCTAGTGATAGAAACTTTCACCTTTTCCGCAACGACTTCCGCAATGTCGCTTTGCAAGGTGAGCACATCCTTCAGCTCGCGGTCATACTCCTCAGACCAGAAATGCTCGTCGGTCGCGCCGCGAATCAGTTGAGCATGAACGCGAATCCGGTTGCCCTCCCGTATCACTGAGCCTTCGACGACCGCATCGACATTGAGCGCCTTCGCAATCTCTGGCACCGAGAGCTTTGTGTCCTTGAGCTGCATCACCGAGGTGCGGGAAATGATCCGCAGGTCATGGATGCCGGAGAGTCGTCCGATGATTTCCTCGGTCATGCCGTCCGCAAGGTATTCCTGCGATGGATCTCCGCTCAGGTTTTCCAAAGGGAGCACAGCCAGGGAACGAATTGCAGGTTTCACGGTAATGACCGGGTGATTCCGCAATCGCAGCCATCCCCACACGGTGATCGCTACCAGGCACACTGCGGCGGCTGCGAATACCCGCAAACGTCGGACACGAGAGCTAACGGGAGGCTGCGATTCGACTGGAACCGAGACCGCCTTTTCGCTTTCCCGCTCAGCGACAAAGCTGCCTACCGGCGCAACAAAGCGATAACCTCGGCGTGGCAGCGTCTCGATAAAGCGCGGCTGATCGGCCGAATCGTTTAATGCTGACCGCAATCGTTTGACTGCTGCGTTCAGGCTGTGTTCAAAATCGACGAACGTATCGGCCGGCCAGAGCCTTTTCTGCAATTCCTCGCGCGGGACCAGTTGCCCCTGCCGGTTTAGAAGAATCTCCAGAATCGCCAATGGCTGGCCCTCTAGACGGACCCGCACTCCTTGCTTACACAATTCCTTGGTGTAGAGGTTGAACTCATAGGCACCGAAATTAATAAGCTTCGGTTTGGCTGGACGAGCCATTTTGACCGGGACTCCTTGGTCACGGCAGAGTATATCCCAGTTCGCTCAGGGATTTTTTTGACTATTGGCTTTCCCAGTGGATTACGGGCAAAGCGGAAGTTATCTGTTGTCCGTCGGATCCGTACCGCTAAACGCGCCTCGGTACAGAAATCAGGAATGCAGTTGTTCCCGAGTGGTCGGCGTTACGGTCAAGTCCGCAGCAACGACGGCAGATGCCCAGGCACCCAGTCGGTGGCCTGCTCGTAGGCGTAGGCCAACTGCAGAACGGCGAAGTCGGCGTTATGCCGCCCGATGATCTGCATGCCCATGGGCAGCCCCTGGGGGCTGAAGCCAACCGGCACGTTGATAGTGGGGAAACCCAGCAGGGAAGCCGGCACCACCACTTCCATCCAGCGGTGATAGGTGTCCATGGCCACGCCGTTGATCGCCTTGGGCCAGTGGACAGCGGCGTCAAAGGGGAACACCTGGGCGCTGGGCAACAGCAGGTAATCGTATTTCTGAAACAGCTTCTGCACCGCCACGTACCATGCGGAGCGGGCGCGCGAGGCGTTGTAAACTTGCGCCCCGCTGAGCTTCAGGCCGCCTTCCACCTCCCACTGCGCCTCTGGCTTCATCAGCTTGCGTTTGGAAACGTCCTTGTAAAGTTCCAACAGGTCGCCCGCGACCAGCCAGTGGCGCAGTGTTACCCAGGTTTCCCACATGCGGTCAGCAGAGTAGTCCGGTTGCGCCTCCTCCAGTGCGCAACCAACCGCCTCGAAAGCCTTGAAGGAAGCGCGGCACAGTTCCGCGATGCCGGGCTCCATGGGCAGGTGTCCGCCGAGGTCGCCCATCCACCCCAGGCGCGTTCCTTTGAAATCGCGCTTCAGGGGCTCAGTAAAGGCGGCAGGATCCTGCTCGAGTGAGAGGGGCGCGCGCAGATCAGGGCCGGCCATCACGGAAAGAAGCATGGCCACGTCGGAAACGGTGCGCCCCAGGGGTCCGTTCACGCTCAATTGTTCCAGGAAAAGCTCCTCGCCCCCTGAGGGAACGCGCCCATAGGAGGTACGAAAACCGATCACGTTGTTGTAGGCGGCGGGATTGCGCAGCGAGCCCATCATGTCGCTGCCATCGGCCACCGGCAACATGCGAAGCGCCAGAGATACGGCGGCGCCTCCGCTGCTGCCGCCCGCGCACTTGGACTGGTCGTAGGCGTTGAGGGTGGTGCCGAAAACCGAATTGTAGGTCTGCGAACCCAGGCCGAACTCGGGGGCGTTGGTTTTGCCGATGATGATGACCCCGGCGCGGCGCAGCCGCTCTACAAATATGGAATCGTAGTCGGGCACCGTATCCAGCAGCGGCGAACCCCAGGTGGTACGAATGCCGCGCGTGGCCGCCAGATCCTTAACCGCATGGGGGAAGCCGTGCATCCATCCCCGGTACTGGCCGCTTTTCAGCTCGGAGTCGCGCTGGGCTGCCTGCTTCATCAGCCCATCGCGGGGCTGCAGGGAGACAATGGCGTTGACCTTGGGATTCAGCAGCTCGATGTGGGCAAGGTAGGCGGCCATCACCTCCCGGCAGGAGACCTGGCGAGTGCGGATGGTGTGGGAAAGGTCGCCGGCATTCATCATCACCACGTCAGAAGCCGATGAGGCCTGTCGCTTGCTTGTGCCGCCCACGTCGCCAAGAATAACTCCCGCGGCAACTGCGGTGGAAAGTTTGCCTGTCTGGCTCATAAACTCGCGTCGGGTCAGGCTCGCTGGAGGGGGCTGAGGAAAGCTGTTCTCCATAGGAGGTCCTTCTTTTGCCGGGGTGGTTGCGGCCCGCTTTTGCACTGCACGGACGCCGGCCTATTCTACCCATACACAGTCCTTCCCACCGTTGCTCTCCCCAGGTACTGAAGCGGGAAAGCGCGGTCGCCGGGAAATCGTACCGGGGCTGCCCGCTGCGCACATGGCAGCTCGACCGGGCGGCTCATGACGGCTCTGCTATAATTCGGGTTTTCACCCTTGATCATCCACGTGTTTTACAGAGTGCCCAGTTTGAGATTCGGCGCCATCTCCTTTTGTGTCGCTTTCCTTGCCCTGCTTTCCGGCTGCAGTGGAAGCAGCCCGCAGCAGACCACCAGCGGGTTTCCGCAACGCGCTTTCGTTTCTAACAGCGGGGGCGGCAGCGTGCAGATCATTGACTCCATTCACGACATACTTGACTTCGCCACCTCCATCAGCGCCGGTACCAGCCCCGGTCTGATGGCCCTTGCTCCCAGCAGGAAGTTCACCTTGGTTTTCGACTCTACCGGCAACAGCATCTCTGTGATCAATAATGCGCAGGAGTCGCAAACCGCCGCCATCTCCTTGCCCAGTTGGACGGAGAGCATGACCATTTCCCCTGACAGTTCCCTGGGCTATGTCGCGATGCCGGCGGCGCAAGTGCTGGCCAAACCGGCGGGCATAGTGGATGTACTCGACCTGGTGAACAACCGGGTCAAAAACATCCTGCAGATTCCTCAGGCGCACTGGCTGGCAGTGAACCACAGCGGCAACCGGGTGCTGGTGTTCAGCGACAATTCCGACGCGGTGACCGTTATCAACCCCGCCCAGATCGGAAAGGGAGCTTTTTCAACCACCGTCACCGGCTTTGATCGCCCAGTGGGCGCTGTATTCAGTGAAGACGACAGCGTTGCTTATGTCCTGAACTGCGGCGCCGAATGCGGCGGCACCAGTGCCGGGGTCACAGTGCTTAATATGAACACCAACACCACCGGCGCCGCTGTCGGCCTTTCCGGAGCAACCAGCGCCATGCTCATCAATGGCAACCTCTACGTTGCCGGCAGCGGCCACGGCGTGGGTACGCTGCAGGTGGTGAACACTGCCGGACTAACCGCGTCAGCCCCGGTGAGCATCAGCAACGGTTACCATTGGCGCATGGAATTGGGCAGCCGGAACAAGCTCTTTATCGGCTCTCGCGGCTGTACCAACCGGGGCTGCCTTTCGATTTTTGATATCAGTTCCAATCAAGTAGTCATAGATACGCCCAATGGCGACGTTACCGGCATCGCTCCCATCCCCAACCGCAATATTGTTTACGTCATCGAAGGCGGTGAGTTGCGTATCTTCGACACCACCACCAGCGCCCCCTCCACCACACGGTTCCTTGACATCGTCGGCAAAGCCATAGACGTCAAGGAAATTGACCCGGCACAGTAATTCCTCGGCGGCCTACCGGGCCCGTGCTGAGCCATTGATCCCGCAATTTGCAAGTTGATGAGAGGTCCACCTAACTGGGTTCATTTCTCCGGTTGCAGGACGAGTTGGTGTGCGCGCGCGGCGGCTACGGCCTGGGCTGAAAACCGCAGGTGGAACGTAGAACCGCCGAACCAGGCCGGCCATTGATCCATGTAATAGGGACTGAGGAGGTTTCCCGACTGCCCGGTTACGATGTTGAGGGTGGAATTGTCGAGGTTTGCGAGATCCACCGTGGTGCGCTCGGAAGGGCCAAAGTGGCGCCCCACAGCTTTGACGGTATAACTATCACCCGATTGCGGGTGCCGCCCTGGCCCGGCCCAGCGCCGCAGGATGGGGATGGCCCCAAAAATGGGATGGTTGATTTCCACCGGGTTGAGTTCACCCCAGTGCCAGTTGGCCAGGTTGGAGGGTACGTCCGCCGGTTGCAGCGCCGCCTCCACCGCTGCGGCCAGCAATTGGTTGTAATCTTTGACGTTCACCGGAAGCCAGCGTTGCGGCTCATAGAGAAGCACGTTTTCCAGCCACACGGGCCGCATGAACCATTCGTAGGTCTTCCAGCTCAGGCGGCCATCATCGTTGCCGACCGCGGCGGCAGTTCCCAGTTTGGGCTCCAGCAACAGGCGGTAAAGTTCCTCGCGGGCGGAAGCCTCAATAGCGGCGGCCGCCGAATCGGCCAGCATCCGCCCATCCCAATTGCGCATTAATTCGCGCGCCTGCCGCATCCGGGGGGAGATCCCCTTCACGTGGTCCAGAGCGTATACGAAACGCTCGGCGCAAAAGCGGTCGAAGGCGGAGTAAACGTCGGTCTGCAGGGCCAGCATGTCGGCAGAAGTGAATTTCTTATCCGACTCAAGCACCTTGTAAATGCGCTGGGTGCGATAGGGCGGTCCCCATTCCGCGCTCAGAGAATAGGGATACTTGTCGGGAGTAATGCGGCCGTTGGCCGTGGCCAGGATTCCCGAGGGCGGGTTGAACACACTGGGCAGCTTTTCGAACGGCACATACCCGGTCCACTCATGGGCATTGTCGGCGCCGGAGACGGGAAGGCTGCCGTCGCCAGCGGATCGGATCGGCACCCTGCCGGTAGCCTGGTAGCCGATGTTGCCGTCCACGTCGGCATAAACCACGTTCTGGCCGGGCGCCACCCAGGTGGAAAAGGCGCGGCGAAACTCCTCCCAGCCCTGGGCCGCATCCACGTCAACAAAGGGCAGGGCGAGCGCATTGGGTGTGTAGAGGGTCCACTCCAGGGCCAGCATTCGCTTTTCGCCTGGGATGAGGTCGGTGATGATGGGCCCGTGGCGGGTGAGCAGCACATCGAAGCTGACTTCGGGCTGGCCTTTGACCTTGATCACTTCGTGGCGACGCTGCGGCTCCTGCCATCCTTGCGGGGTCTGGTACTGCCCGCCGGAGTTGAAGTTCTCGATGAACACGTCTTCTACCGTCGGCCCTATGTTGGTAAATCCCCAGGCGATGCGCTGGTTATGCCCGAGAATGACGGTGGGCGTTCCCGGCAGTGTGACTCCGGCCACGTCGAAGTCTCCGCTGGTCAAGTGAGCCTCATACCACAATGCCGGCATCTGGTGACCCAGGTGAGGGTCGTTGGAGAGCAGGGGCTTACCGGAAGCAGTGTGCGCCCCCGAAATCACCCAGTCGTTGGAGCCGAGTTCCGGCCGCAGTTCCGTCTGTGGAATTGCCATCCCGGCCAGGGTGGGCACACTGCCTACGCCGGTGGCGGGTGCGGCGGGCGCGAGCGTACCCATCTTTTGCGTGTCCTGTCCGGGAGGATGATCGCGCCACGAGGAGTTGGGGTAGAGGTCCGATGTAAGCTCTGGGCCCAATTTGGCCAGGATCTTCTCGCGCTCCAGTGCCACTTTGGCGGAGTAATGGTTCAACTCCTTCACCATGTTGGCTTCTATGACCAGCGAATCCAACGGGGTCCAGGGACGCGGGGTATAGCGTAGAACGCGAAACTCAAGGGGCAAGCGGTCCCCCTGTTGGGCGATGAAGTCATTGACCCCGCGGGCGTAAGCTTCGAGATACGAGCGGTCGCGAGGGGATAGCTCCTCCACCGCTCTCTGGGCTCGCGCCTCAAGGCCAAGGATGCGTTGTTCGCGGTCGTGTTTGACCCAGTCGGAGCCCAGCACCTCAGCCATATCCCCGGCAGCGAAGCGCCGCGTCATATCCATTTCCCAAAGGCGGTCTTGGGCGGTGACGTAGCCCTGGGCGAGGAAAAGATCCTCCAAATTGGCTGCTTCGATGCTGGGCACTCCGTGAGCGTCGCGGGTAATGGCCACGGGTGAGGACAAACCGCTTACCGCCAGGCTTCCGTCAATCTGGGGAAGGGCGGTACTGGCGGTGTGGTAGAGCCAGCCACCCGACGCGGCAGCCAGCAGCAGCAGCGCGAAAAGTGCCAGGGCGAGCCAGCGCAGAACTAGGCGGGCGGCGACGGTCTGGGGAGGAGCGATCTCAGGAGTGGCCATGGAGAGTCCCTGGATTGTAGGGCGGGCAGGGCTGAGGAAACAACCGGGGCGGAAGGCAAGTTGAAAATGACTTTCATTTTCAAAATGGCCCGGGCTTGATATCCTGAACCCGGCTCCGCCTTCTCCATGCTGCAGAAGCGCATTGACGACCAGCCCCTCCTCTCCCGCCAGATGATGCGCGAGGCCGAACAGATCCTGCACAGCCACCTCAAGCGCGTCGGCCTGAAGCACACCGCGCAGCGGGACACCATCCTGCGCACCTTCCTGGAGACTCGGGAGCACCTTTCCATGGACGAGCTCCATCGCCTGGTCAAGCGCAAGGATGCGCGCATCGGCTTCACCACGGTTTACCGCACCCTCAAGCTGTTAACCGAATGCGGGCTGGCCAGCGAGGTTGCCTTTCACGACGGGATTGCCCGCTTCGAGCACCAGTACAACCGGCGCAGCCACCACCACATGGTGTGCACGGAATGCGGCGGTTCGGTGGAATTCTTCTCCCCGGAAGTGGACCGCCTGGAGCAGGAAATCGGCCGCAAGCACCACTACCTGACCACCCGCCACACCTTTCAGATCTACGGGGTGTGCGAAAGCTGCCGGAAGAAGGCGGCCGGTCGCCCTAGCGCCTGAGTCCGCCGTTGCCTTAAGGCTCGCTTTCTGTTAATGTCCGCGCAATCAGGGCCAGTCAGGGACAGTCCAGGGCTCGGAACGACCGTTTCTATTCTCAGGGTTTTCAGGAGGGCAATATGCCGCGGTTTTGCGCGTCGTGTGGAGCGCCCATGGCAGAGGGCGCCATTTCGTGTAGTTCTTGTGGAACCAGTACCGCCCAAAACGTGGGCGGAGGAGCCGCGGCAGTTCCCGCGGCCGCGCCGTCTACCGGCGGCCTGACCGATAACGTTGCCGGCCTTTTGGCTTATATCACCATCATTCCGTCCATCATTTTTCTGGTGATGGAGCCTTACAACCGGAACCGGTTCGTTCGCTTCCACTCGTTCCAGAACATCTTCTTCTGTGTGGCCTGCATTGCGCTGGGCATTGTGATGAGCATTATCGGAATGATCCCCATGGTGGGGTTGATCACGCTGGTGATCTGGCCGCTGATTGGGCTTGGCCTGCTGGTGGTGTGGGTCATTCTCCTGCTCAAGGCGTATCAAGGTCAGATGTTCAAGCTGCCTGTGATCGGCGACATGGCGGAAAAGCAGGCCAACGCATAACTTGCAGCAGCTCTCGAAACAGGGGCGGGGCCCGGGTGCCCCGCCTTATTTTTGGAAATCGCGCGTCCCGCCGCCTCCGCCGCGCATCTCATCATCTTCTCTTACGCGATCTGGCCTTGACAGAAGCTCCGCCAGATGTCATTTGTATCTACTTTTGTTTTTCTCCCTGAACGGGAAGCAGCGAAGACCGTTCCGAAACCGGGTGTGGATTGCGCGTACGAGTCTTTTATCACGACCGCTGTTTTGACGGGGCTTGTTCCGCCGCGCTTTTTTCGCGCTTTTACCGCGAGCGCATCCGCGGCGACGCCGAATTCGAGTTCAGCGGGCTGCTGCACCGCGCCGGCTCGCTGTTCGACGAAGAGAAATTCGATGGCGACGAAAACGCCATTGTGGATTTCAAGTATTCCCCCTCGCCCAGGATCACATGGTGGTTCGACCACCACGAGAGCGCCTTTCTCAGCCCCGAGGATGCGGCCGTCTTCGAACACGACGAGAGCAACCGCAAGTTCTACGATCCCGATTTCAAGTCCTGCACCCGCTTCATCGCCACGGTGGCGGAGAAACGTTTCGGCTTTGATCCTCGACCGGTGGCGGAAATGGTGGAATGGGCCGACATCATTGATGGGGCTCTTTATCCCGATGCCAAATCGGCGGTGGAAATGAAGGCTCCGGCGATGAAACTGACCATGGTGATCGAAACCGCCCAGGAGCCCGGTTTTATCGTGCGCCTGATTCCCCTGCTGGCCGGCCAGACCCTCGAACAGACGCTGAGCGAGCCCTTTGTGGCGCCCCGACTGGCCCCGCTGATGGAGCGTCACCAGAAAACCATCGAAGTGCTGCGGCAGCGCATCGAGTATCGCGACGGCACCGTCTTCTTCGACGTCACCGATGGGGACTACGAGGGCTACAACAAATTTGTGCCCTACTATCTCTATCCCCAATGCGTGTACAGCGTGGGGTTGAGCAAGAGCAACTTCCGCACCAAGGTGGCCGTGGGCTCCAACCCCTGGGCCCCGGTGCCTCCCCTGGTCAACCTGGCCAAGGTGTGCGAGCGCTATGGCGGGGGCGGGCATGCGCGGGTTGGGGCTATTTCATTCCCCACCAGCCATGGCGAGGAAGCCCGCAAGGCAGCCCTGGAAATTGTCGCCGAATTGCGCGCCAGCTATCGCGAGCAGCAGGCCCAGCTTGCGCTTAAGCCATAGTCCCAGGGGGCCTTCACTCCCAGGACGAAGTGCGCTTCAATAGATGAGCTTCAGCGAAAACTGGATCTGCCGGGAGGTTCCGGCCGTTTTGCTGATAACGCCGAATCCGCTTCCCCGAAGAATGTTGGAGGGCAGCCCGAAATTCGTCAGGTTGAATACATTAAAGAATTCGGCGCGCAACTCAATAGTGCCGAGTTCGGTTTTGCCGCGGCGGCCAAAAGGTGTGTCTTTGACCAGCGCCAGATCATAGTCCTGGAAGCCGGGTCCGCGGAAAGTATTGCGGCCCAGGGTGCCAAACCGGCCATGGTTGGGTCCAGAGCCGCCGGGAACATCTACGGGAATGGAAAAGAAGGAAGCGTTATCAGGGCCACGGCCAAAGTAGTCCTCATGCACCGGCCGGCTGGTGGAAAGATCCGGCTGCGTGACCAGATCAGGCCGGTCGGCGCCGCCCGCGCCCGCGCCGGTTTGCTGCACGCCTGAGTAGACGGTGAAGGGAGGGCCGCTCATGACGGTGGTGATGTTCAACAACTGCCATCCAGTGGTGAAACGGCGGCCGAGTGGCCGAAGAAAGCTCACGCGGTCCAGCGGCAGCACTTGTATCAGACTTACTGTGAACACGTGGGTCACGTCGAAGGTCGAAGGCCCCCTTTCAGCTTTCGTGTCCCATGGGTTCTGTGGAAACGTTTGCAGGACTGCGCCCGCGGTGGTGAATCCCCCTCCCAGTACGGCGCTGGCGTCATCGAGAGATTTGGAATATGTGTAACTGGCCTGGATGCCCAGTCCGGCCCGCGGCGAATTCTTGCCCACCGAGGCCTGCAGGGAGTGATAGGTGGAGTGTGAGCCACTGGTCATCAGCAGCTCCGGTCCGAAACCTCCGATGGCGTGCCCGGCGGAGTCGAAACGGGTGAAGGGCGCGAAAGCGGGATCGGCGCCCCCATAGCTGTTCGGCGAGAATACGGTGCTGAGATGAACTCCTGTGGTGGCCACGTAGAAGACTCCCAGCTTCACATCGCGAAAGTCATGTTCCACCCCGGCGCTATAGGTGCCGATATAACCGTTGCGAAATTCCCGGGCGATACCTTCCACCGAGAGAAGCTGCGGTTGATGACCGGGCGTGAGCGCCGCCAGGTCATTCTGGAAGCGCTCGAGGTCAAGCTCGGTGTTGGGAGGCACAACCGTGCTTCGGCCTTGGGGAAAAAGCAGGGCTCCCGCGGATGTATAGACAGGAGGAAGATTAAGCGGCACCACAGCGTTCTCAAAGGGCAGGGGGACGCCCGGCAAGGCGGTGAGGAAGGGAGTAAAGATAAACGGCATGGAGCCGGTCAGAAAATTGTCCTGCCAGAGGTTGGGAATGATGGACATGATGCCGCCGGAGGCGTGCAAAACCGTATGCTCGCCGAGGGCGTAGTCGAGCGCCAGCCGCGGCCCCCAGCCGCTCCAATCCTGGTTGTAGGGAGGCTGGGGGTCATACACAAAAATCTGGCGGGCACTATGATCCCAGTATGTTACCGGCTGGCCGTTGGGGCCTATGAACCTCGGTCCGGAGGTACGCTGCTGCGCTTCATGGATTCGGCTGTTCACGTTATAGCGAAGGCCATAATTGACGGCCAGGCGCCGTGTCGCCTTCCAGTTGTCCTGGAAATAGAACTCGTAGGCCTCGCGGTGGGTCGCGGCTTCATCGAACTTGTCGCCGGCGGGCGTGCCGTTCGCCGCGGCCGTGATGGTGTAGGAATAGGGCGTTGCCGTCAGCAATCCCGCCAGCGAATCGGGCAGCGGGTCCCCCGCTGCGATGTCGTGCTGGCCGCTGGCGGAAAGAATTGCCACCGGGGAATAGGCGGTTCCACCGCCGAAAGAGTAAGCGCCGTTGGGGTTGGTGCCGAAAATGGTGGAATCGCGGTTGGCCCGCAGCTCGATACCCCATTTGAAGCTGTGATTGCCGCGCACAAACGAGGTGTCGTTCTTCAGTTGGTAAAGGTTGCTGTAGGAACCGATGATGGAGCCGTCGGCCGAGTTGAAGGCTTCGAACAGACCGTCGCCGTATCCGATTGCCGGCTGGGTATGGTTGGAACTGGGGAACAGGGGCGTGCTGCGAATGTAACCGATCGTAGTCTCATTCGTGAGATGAGAGGAAAGGTTACGTGTGTACTTCACCATCGCGTTCCGCTGGTGATCGAAGAAGCGGATTCCAAAACTGGGGTCAATGGCCGTCTGGTCGGGATTGATCAGCGGACCGTTAACCTGGTTCAGGCTGAAGCGCGTCATCAGCGAGGATTTATCGGAAATGGCGTGGTCAACTCGCACCGAGAACTGGTCGGTGTTGGTGGCAACCTTGGATGAGGCTTCGTAGGTGCGGGCGCCATAAGCGCCCCCGGGGTTGTTAGGCAGCGGATAGGCTGCCAAAATCGGCGCCACCGCCGGATTCACCGGGACCCGGAGAGTGTCGCCGGGAAAGGCTGTGGTATCGAAGCCCTGCCGTTCGGCGGCTGTGGGCACGGGAAACACCTGCGTCGTCCCCAACACCTGCCGGAATCCCTGGTACTCGCCAAAGAAGAAGGTGTGGCGGCGTCCGTCGTAGACGCCCGGAAGCACGACGGGGCCGCCGACGGTAGCCCCGAACTCATTGCGTACAAACGGCGGAATACGCCGCTTGCTGAGCGGGTCAATATGATCGAAATAATTGCGGGCGTCGAAGGCGGCATTACGCACGAAAGCAAACGCGCTGCCATGGATCTGATCAGTTCCTGATTTCGAGATCACGTTGGTATAGCCGGCGGCACCGTGGCCTATTTCCGCCGGCATCACGCCGGAACTGGCTTGTACCTCCTGGATGGCGTCCACGTTGAAATTCGAAAACGTGGCGCCGCCCATCTCCGGATCCGTGGTATCAGCGCCGTCTATAGCAAACACCGCCGTGAAACCCCGTTGTCCGTTGACAGCAAACTGCTGGGTGAAATTGGCCGCGCCGTTGGTGTCGGTCATGGTCCCGGCCGCCAGCAGCAGCAGCTTGCTGAAGTCGCGGGCGTTGAGGGGCAGAGTGGAAACCTGCTCGCTGGAAAGGCGCTCGCCACCGGAAACCTCTGAGGGGGATTGCTCCGCGCTCACCAGGCGCAGCGCCTGGATCGGGGAACAGAGCTGCAGACTGGCGGTTAGCGCAAATCCTGCCTGAAACTTCAGGGTTCCAGACATTCGGCAGCTCGCCGCTTTGCTCTCCACCGAAACCTCGTAATTTCCGGGAGCAATTTCATCAAAATGAAACTCACCCTGAGGAGACGTACGGCTCACGGAATCGCGGTTGTGAGCCGCGGAGTGTAATCGCACCGTCGCATTGGCGACAGGGGCGTTGGCATGGTCGCGCAGCAGGCCTCGCCACGAGCCTGCCGAACTCGCGCCTGCCGGCCCAGCCAGTGCCAACAGACAGACAACTACCATTGCTCGATTCGGAATATTGACCTCCCTTTAATGCGGGCAGAACAGCCGGAGGCTGCGCCTTGAGCCGAACGAACCAGAGTATGAGATTTTAACTGCTAACTCAGCGTAAATCGGTATCCCGATCACAAATGCTCACAATCAGCTCCGAGGGCGGCGCGCGCCTTTCATGGCTCCGTTTCCTGATTTCCTTGCCCGCGGTGGTAAGCTTTTCGATTCAATTTCCCGTGGGAGACGAGCATGGGCAAACCATTGTGCAAGGTTCTGGGCTTGCTGTTGTTGTTGATTGGGGCTTGCTGGGCGCAGAACCTGTCCTACGACGTGGTCATTCGCAAGGGCCACATCATTGATGGCACCGGTTCGCCCTGGTATGGGGCCGATATTGGTATACGCGACGGCCGCATTGCCGCCATCGGGGACTTGGCCGCGGCCCAGGCCAAGCGCACCATTGACGCGCATGGCATGGTGGTGGCGCCGGGCTTTATTGACATGTTAGGACAATCGGAGCTGACCATCCTTGTGGACCCCCATCTGCCCTCGAAGATTTACCAGGGGATTACAACGGAGATTACTGGCGAAGGCGATTCCATTGCCCCGCAAACCGACGCCACCATCCAGGCGGACCGCGTGGGCTACGAGCACTACCACATCAAGCCAGACTGGCGCACCCTCGACCAGTACTTCCAGCGGCTGCAAAAGCAGGGTATGGGGATCAATCTTGCCACGTACGTGGGCGCCACCCAGGTGCGGCGCGTGGTGCTGGGAGACGCGGATGTGCAGCCCACTCCCGACCAACTCGAGCAGATGAAGACGCTGGTGGACCAGGCCATGCAGCAGGGCGCCATGGGGGTTTCCACTTCGCTGGAGTACGCGCCCGCTCCCTATGCCAGTACCGAAGAACTGATCGCGCTGGCAGCACAGGCCGCCAAGTACGGGGGCATCTACGCCAGCCACATGCGCAGCGAGGGCGATGCCGAAATGGCGTCGCTGGACGAAACCATCCGCATCGGGCGGGAAGCGCACATCCCGGTGGAGATCTGGCACTTAAAAACCGCCGGCAAGCGCAATTGGGGCAAAATGCCGGAGGTGGTGGCCAAAATTGACGCTGCCCGCGCCTCCGGGGTGGACATTACGGCCGATACCTACGCTTATACCGCCTGGTTTAACTCGCTTTCCGCCTTTATTCCGCCCTGGGCGCATGACGGCGGCGACGCCAAGCTAATTGAGCGTTTGAAGGATCCCGCCACCCGCGCCCGCATCCGCAAGGATATGCTTGCTGCCAGCAGCAAGTGGGACAACGAGTGGGAGGAGATACCCGGGCCGCAGGCGGTGCTGATCGGAGTGGTGCAAAACCCGCAATTGCTGCCCCTGCAGGGCAAGACCCTGGCACAGGTGGCGCAGATGTGGCACCAGGACGCACTTGACGCGCTCTGCGACCTGCTCATCAAGGACAACGCCTATACCGGAGTGGCCGTATTCGGCATGTCGGAACCGGACGTGGTTCTGGCCCTGCAACAGCCCTGGGTTTCGGTGGACAACGACTCGTCCGGCACCGCGCCCACGGGGCTGCTCGGGCAGGAGCACCCACATCCCCGCGCCTACGCCACCTTCCCCCGCATTCTGCGCAAGTATGTGCGCCAGCAGCACAAGCTGTCGTTGCCGGATGCCATCCGCAAATTCAGCGCGTTGCCGGCCCAGCGCATGCACCTGGCGGACCGCGGCGTGCTGAAAAAGGGCATGTGGGCGGACGTGGTGGTGTTCGATCCCTCGACCGTCCGCGATGTGGCCACTTTCGAAAATCCCAACCAGCTCTCGCAGGGTATGGAATACGTGCTGGTCAACGGCGTGCCGGTGATTGACGCGGGCAAGATGACGAATGCGCTGCCCGGCAAAGTCCTGCGCGGCCCCGGATATGGCCAACCCTGACGCAAAATCTTTACCCTAAAGCCACGAAGGAAAGAACAATCAATACCGCCAGGGAGCAAAGTTCGATCATCTTCCAAGATTCAGTTTCCCGAACGAGTGCCTTCTTTTTGAATACCTTGGTTAACCTTCGTGTCCTTTGTGGTGAAGGTTTTTTGCAGGTGACAGATCGCGGCGGCGGCGTCATCTAACCGCAAGATGCCGCCACTGCAGGTTTCCGTTACTATATCTGCTGCCCAATGAAGCCGGACACCACCTACGAGTTCCACGTTTCCCGCGCGGCGCGCGACCGGTACCGCTTCGACCAGATGCTGTTCTCGCTCAGCGGCAATGTGGTATTCGCCAACCTGGCCGCCAGCCGCGAGTTCGCCCGGCGCATGAACCAGGTGCGGGAGGCTGAGCGTTTTCCCGAGCTGGCCGTCAACCCCGGCGCGTTAAATGCGATGGGATTAATTGACGAAGTCCTGCATGCGCTCGTGGAACTCTACCGCAAGCAGCGTGATCCCCGCGTCATGCTGGATGCGCTCTCCTGGTTCGAATCCCGGCTCGGCCCGGAAATGCTGGAGCAAACCCTGCAAACGTTCGCCGACCACTTTCCTACCGTGGCCGTTTACCGGGGCGAGAAGAAGGCGGCGGAGTGGCTGCGTGAGTCCACTGCCGGTGTGCCTCACCGTGCGATGGCACTCGAGGAGCTCATGCTCCTCTGGCTTGCCAACCTGAATCTCGCGTTCAAGATCTTCGAAGAGCTGTTCAAAGACGACCTGCTTGCCTCGAGAACGGCGTACCCTAAGCTCACCGCGGAGTTGCGCGACTACTTCGAAACCCGGCCGCGGTTCGGTCCCGACAACCAGAACCTGGTGGACATGCTGCGCGGGCCGGCGCTGGCATCGCCCGACTCGCTGTCGGGTCAGCTTGCATACATACGCGAAAAATGGAGTGACTTGCTGGGCGACCTGGTACGCCGCCTGCTGACCGCTCTCGACGTGCTCAAGGAGGAAGAGGTCGCCATCTGGCTGCGCTTCCATCCGCCCGGACCGCATTTTGGCGGGCCCGCGGGACTGGGCGACTCCAGCCCCGCCGCCATTCCGCATTATTCCGAATTTGAGTACGAGCGCTTCAGCCCCGACCTGGAGTGGATGCCGAGCACGGTGCTGATGGCCAAGAGTGTTTACGTGTGGCTGGACCAGCTTTCCAAATACTATGGCCGCCACATCCACCGCCTCGATCAGATTCCCGACGAGGAACTCGACCTGCTCGCCCGCCGCGGATTCAACTCGCTATGGCTGATCGGTGTGTGGGAGCGCAGCAAAGCTTCCCAGCGCATCAAGCAGTTGACCGGCAACCCGGAGGCGGTTGCCTCGGCCTACTCGCTGGCCGACTACACCATCGCCGAGGACCTGGGTGGGGAAGCCGCCTGCGCCAACCTGCGCGATCGCGCCTGGGCACGTGGGATCCGGCTGGCCAGCGACATGGTGCCCAACCACATGGGTATAGATTCGCGCTGGGTCATCCAGCACCCCGACTGGTTCCTCTCCCTGCCCTATAGCCCGTTTCCGTCCTACACCTTCAATGGCCCCGACCTTTCCAGCGACGGCCGTGTGGAAATTAAAATTGACGACCACTATTTCAATCGCAGCGATGCCGCCGTCGTCTTCCGCCGCCTCGACCGCTGGAGCGGCGATACCCGCTTCATCTATCACGGTAACGACGGAACTAGCTTCCCGTGGAACGACACGGCTCAGCTCAATTACCTGAACCCGGAAGTGCGCGAGGCGGTGATTCAGACCATCCTGCACGTCGCCCGCCTCTTTCCCGTCATCCGCTTTGACGCCGCTATGACCCTCACCAAACGGCACTACCAGCGCCTGTGGTTTCCGCAGCCCGGCACCGGCGGCGCCATTCCATCGCGCGCCGAGCACGGCCTGACCAAGGAGCAGTTCGATGCCGCCATGCCTAAGGAGTTCTGGCGCGAAGTGGTGGACCGCGTGGCCGCCGAGGCGCCCGGCACCCTGCTGCTGGCAGAGGCCTTCTGGCTGATGGAAGGCTACTTTGTGCGCACTTTGGGCATGCATCGCGTGTACAACTCTGCCTTCATGAACATGCTGCGCGACGAAGAGAACGCCAACTACCGCAGCGTCATGAAAAATACGCTGGAGTTTGACCCTGACGTGCTCAAGCGTTACGTCAACTTCATGAACAATCCTGACGAGCGCACGGCGGTGGACCAGTTCGGCAAGGGCGACAAATATTTCGGGGTTTGCACCCTGATGGTCACGCTTCCCGGCCTACCCATGTTCGGGCACGGCCAAATCGAAGGTTTTACCGAACGCTACGGCATGGAATACCGCCGTGCTTATTACGACGAGAAGCCCGATCCCTGGCTGGTGGCGCGGCACGAGCGCGAAATTTCGCCGCTGCTGCACCGCCGCCCGCTCTTTGCCGAGGTGCGCGACTTCCTGCTCTACGATTTCTACACCGACGACGGCTGGGTAAACGAAGATGTCTATGCCTACTCCAACCGCCGGGGCGAGCATCGCGGCCTGGTGGTCTATCACAACCGCTATGCCAGCACGCGGGGCTGGGTGCGCATCTCCGCCGGACAGGCGGAAAAGCTCCCCGGAGGCGGCAAACGTCTCCGCCAGCGCACCCTGGGGGAATCGTTCGGCCTCTCCGGGGATCCCTCCATGTTTGTGGCTTACCGCGACAGCTTCACCGGCCAGGAATACCTGCACCGCGCGCGCGATGTGGCGGAACGCGGGCTGCACCTCGACCTGCACGCGTACCAGTGCCAGGTGTTTCTGGACTGGCGCGACATCTGCGATCACGACGGCCGCCCCTGGGGCGCTTTGTGCGACATGCTCGCCGGTAACGGCGTTTCCAGCCTGGATGACGCGCTGCGCCAGTTGGAATTGCAGCCGGTTCACCATGCCATGCGCGCTCTGCTGGATCCCGCGCTGGCGCAGGAGTTCGCTGAATATGCCGTCCCGGCCGAGCCGGGTGAAGTGAGGCGCCCCCCGGCCGAACTGGTGCAGGATGCGTGCCGCCGTGCCCGCCGCTTTCTGGAGGAGGCGCGGCGCTTTGCCTCCAGTGCCGGCGGGGAAGCGGTTGGCTTGGGTCCGGCGCGGGAGTGGCAGGGCCAGATGGAGACAGTTGTCGGTGAACTTTGCGAGCACCTGGAAGCGGCGCTGCGCATCCCCGAACTGGAACACTATTTCTCGCAGCCCTGGCCGGAAGAGGCGCGCTTCGTGCTGCCTACCGCCGGCGCCGATCCCAAAACCGGCTTGCCTGCCTGGGGCGGGGTGCTGGCTTGGTGTGCCGTGCACGCGCTTGGCCGATTGTCAGATCCGCTGGAGCCGGCTGCCGCGCAATTATTCGATTCCATGCACCTTCGCGAGGCCATCGCCGACGCCCTCGCCAAGCTTGGTCTGAAAGACGAAGAACGCTGGCGGGCGGTGGCGCGCATCCGTGCCGCCTTCGCCCATGCCGGCTGGGCTCCCGGCGCCGCGCTTATTCCCGGCCGCACCACCGCGCTTTTCAGTTGGGTGCATGATCCCGATGTCGCCTGGGTCATCGGCGTCCACGAGTGGGACAGCGTTCGCTATTTCGTAAAAGAACCTTATGAGCGCCTTTTGTGGTGGATGGCCTTACCCGCGCTCATTACACTGGCCAGCGAGCCTGGACCCGGCCCCGAGAAGGTTCGTGCTCTGGAAGAGCAGATTGAAGCCCGCCTGCGCGCTGCCGCCTTGGGCGGCTACCGGGTGGAAGCGCTTTTCGAGGCCGGAAACTGAGCTTGCAGGACCCCAGTCCTCGGTGCCTGGCTCCTCAGGACTGCCGGAACAGATCGCTGGCTCAAGGCCAAGTGCTAATGGCTAATTGCTAAAAAGGAGACCCATGGCCCAGGACACCACAACCCAGCATCAGTCCACGAGCATTGATTCCGTGCTGCAGGAGAGCCGCAGCTTCCCACCGCCGACGGAGTTCAGCCGTCAGGCGCACATCAAGAGTGTGCAGGACTATGAGCAGCTCTATGCCGAGGCCGAAAGCGATCCTGAAAGCTTCTGGGGGAACATCGCCCGCGAGCTGCACTGGTTCAAGCCTTGGGACAAGGTGCTGGAGTGGAAGGCGCCCTGGGCTAAATGGTTTATAGGTGGAGAGCTCAACCTTTCCTATAATTGCCTGGACCGCCACGTTCAGACTTGGCGCAAAAACAAGGCCGCCATCATCTGGGAGGGCGAGCCCGGCGACTTGCGCACCTTGACCTACCAGCAGCTGCACCTCGAGGTGCAGAAGTTCGCCAACGTGCTCAAGTCGCTGGGCATCAAGAAGGGTGACCGCGTGGCCATCTACATGGGCATGGTGCCGGAGCTGCCCATTGCCATGCTGGCCTGCGCCCGTATTGGCGCGGTGCACTCGGTGGTGTTCGGCGGTTTCTCCGCCAATGCGCTGGTGGACCGCATTACTGACGCGCAGGCGGTCGCCGTTATTACCCAGGACGGCGCCTACCGCCGCGGCTCCGAGGTTCACCTGAAGAAAGCCGTGGACGAGGCGTTGCCGGCGTGTCCCTCGGTCAAGCATGTGATCGTCTACAAGCGCACCGGCCACCATGTCCACCTGGAGCCCGGCCGCGACCACTGGTGGCACGAACTCATGGCGGGGGAGAATGGCAACGAATGTCCCGCCGAGCCGCTGGATGCCGAGCACCCGCTCTACATCCTCTACACCTCCGGCACCACCGGCAAACCGAAAGGGGTGGTGCATACCACCGGCGGCTACTCCGTGGGCACCTACATCACCACCAAGTGGGTGTTTGACCTGAAAGAGGAAGACACCTACTGGTGCACCGCCGACATCGGCTGGGTTACCGGACACAGCTACATCATCTATGGGCCGCTGCAGAATGGCGCTACCACGCTGATGTACGAAGGCGCGCCTAACCACCCCGAACCCGATCGCTTCTGGCGCATCATTGACCGGCACAAGGTAAGCGTGTTTTATACCGCGCCCACTGCTATCCGTACTTTCATCAAGTGGGGCGAGCAGTGGCCGCGCAAGCATAAGCTCGACAGCTTGCGCCTGCTGGGCACGGTGGGCGAGCCCATCAACCCGGAAGCCTGGATGTGGTACCGCGACGTCATCGGCCACAACCGTTGTCCCATCGTAGATACCTGGTGGCAGACCGAAACCGGCATGATCATGATTACGCCGCTGCCGGGCGCCATTGCAGCTAAGCCGGGCTCGGCCACACGGCCGTTTCCGGGCGTGATCGTTGCAGTAGTCACGCGCGATGGCAAGCCGGTGCCCGAAGGGTCGGGTGGCTACCTGGTTATAAAGAAACCATGGCCGGCCATGCTGCGCACTATTTATGGCGACCCCGACCGCTACGTGCGCCAGTACTGGTCGGAAATTCCCAACATTTATTTCACCGGCGACGGCGCCCGTAAAGACAAAGACGGCTACTTCTGGGTGATGGGCCGGGTGGACGACGTGATTAACGTAGCCGGCCACCGGCTGAGCACCATGGAAGTGGAGTCGGCGCTGGTGGCGCATCCCAAAGTGGCCGAAGCGGCGGTGGTGGGCCGGCCCGATGAGCTCAAAGGCCAATCCATCGCCGCGTTCGTGACTCTGGAACACGGCAATCAGCCTTCGGCGGAACTAAAGGAAGAACTGCGCAAGTGGGTGGCCAAAGAGATTGGCGCGCTGGCCAAGCCGGACGATATCCGCTTCAGCGACGTGCTGCCCAAAACCCGCAGCGGGAAGATCATGCGCCGCCTACTGCGCGAACTGGCTTCCAGCGGCGAAGTCAAGGGCGATGTTACTACGCTGGAGGATTTGAGCGTGATTGCCAAGCTGCGGGGCAGTGAAGAGGGATAGAGATTGTAGGGCCAGCGTCTTGCTCCCGTCGCTGCGAAGGCCAGGTTTGCCACGCACCGGCGCCGAATGCAAACCGCTTACTTCTCTGACAGGGTGAAATCCACTTCGCTGCTGCCATGGGGCGCGACCGTAACCTTCTTTTCCCATGTCCGGGGATCGGTGAATAGAGGCCGCTGCACCCGCTTTTCCGTCAGCACATCGAATACCGGATGTACCCCGACCAGGCCCCAACCTTCGTGCCAGGCCACCAGCGTATACGTGCCTGGAGGCACATTCGTTAGCTCAAAATGCCCGCTTTCGTCCGTGACCGCATAGTAGGGGTTGCGTGCCACTATCATCTCTGCGTTCATCCAGGTGTGGCCGCCGTTGCAGCGCAAAGTGACCAGTCCGGCTTCTGGCATGGGACGCTCAATCACCCGGTCCTGGAAGGGAAATGGCAAGTTGTAGGTGGCCGCTCCTTCCATGTGCAGCGTGTGCAGGGTCGCGTCAGAGCTCTTCATCTGCAGTACGCCGTTTTGCGGCAGCAGCAGAATGTGCGGTACGTAGCGGCAATGCTTCTGGTCGAGGTGGCGGCGCGGAGCCGGCAAATCCATTGCCTTACCGCGGCTAATATCCTTCAGAAATACCACAGTGTTGGCCACTCCAGCCTGCGGGCCTATGACCAATCGCTCCAGGTCCACGGTCTGGTTGTGGTCCGGGTCGCACACCTGCGGGTCTTTGTTAATGGAAAAGCGGGTCAAACGGGGCAAGGGACCGGTCCACTTCACGGTGCCCACGATCCGGCTGCCGTTCTCGACCGTAACTACCTGATAGTCGTCCTGAGCGGGCGCGAGTGCGGCAGCCAGCAGCAAAAGCACGGTTAGAGCACCCGGCTTAGGCACACGAGTCATCCGCCCGATAGTAGTTGGGCCATACTGCCCGGCGAATATCACGATAGTAACTTGAGTTGCACCATGGGACGGGTCCCGCCGTTATAGGGAATAGAGGCGGTGCGGGATTAAGGGGAGGCGCTGATCCGTGGGCCGCTTTTGTCACACTGGAATATGTCAACCAGCACGGGCGAAGTGACTACGATGGGAGACTTGAGCGGCAGCGGCAGGCGTGCGCTACCGAAAGCCTAGAGCGCGCTTGCAGGGAGGTGCCTTCGTTGGTGGTTCAGGTCAGAGCCGTCCTCGATAGTGGCCAGCCTTGATAGCAAATCGGTGGGATGGATCGGCTTGGCCAGCAGTTCGAAATCGTATCCCCTCCTCCGCGCTTTCTCGAGCAGGTTCGTGGTGGAGGCCTGGCCAGAAATCAGCAATATTTTGCAAGCGGGATGACGCTCACAAATAAGCATCGCCATTTCCACCCCGTCCATGCCGGGCATGATGACATCGGTGATTACCAGCTCCGGGTTGACGACCTCGCATTGCTTCAATGCACTTGGAGCATCATAGGCGACTGCCGCTTCGTAGCCCGAACTTCCCAGGATTGTGCCCAGGGTATCTGCAATCACTCGCTCATCGTCCACCACCAACACTCGCTTAGATCTACGGCTTCCGTTCTGGCCAATAGGTCTCCTTCTTGTTCCCTCATCTATTTCGACCGCCTTTGAAAGGACTTCTGCCAGTGGCACCGTTTCGAACCGCATATTCAGCCTTGTCACGTTTCACCCCGTTACTCTTTACCACCCTATGCCAACAGATCAGATACGGGGACTTTTTCTTTGGGAGCAAGTCAATGAAGTGTTTTGGGGGTCTCGGACTTAGTTTGAGTTGCGGCTAGCGCTCTGGTAGCTTACAGGGATTTTTGTGGGTATTATATGTGAGCGATATTTTAGTCATAGTTTACTGGCGGTTTAGTGTGAGGGCGGTTGGGGGGTGACTAGTGTCGAATAAGGGCGAAAGCCGCGGCTCTGCCAGCCTGCTGCCATCTGCTCATGACCGCTTGGATAGCCGCTGCATGGTGGGCCAGGCCTGGTGCTGCAAAGGTTTCTACTAATTCGGGAAATGTACCTGCTTTGGGAACCAGAACGGCGCATCCCCGTACCCTCGTTTCTCTCTCCTCGCTAAAGTTCATGCCAACATCGCACTAGCGCCCAACCTGTGCGCCAGGGGAAGAGCTAGCCATGAGCAGCCTGCCGGATCCCAGCCAAACCGCTGCCTCAGCCACCGCCGAGTCGCTGCGCAGCGAGGAAATCCAGCGCCAGCTCAAGCAACTGGGCGGGCGCGATCTGCAGTTGTGGTCCATCGGCGTGCTCATCATCGTGGTGCTGGTGGCCGGATTTGCGGCGGTAGTGGCGCCCAACCTGGCTTGGCGCGGCCTTCCCGGTACGGGTGTGGTGGAATACCGCTATCTTCCGCAGTTGTTCTTTGGTTTGATCTCGCTCATCCTGCTGTTCAATATTTATGTGGTGATTCAAAAGCGGACTCTGAACGCCACGCGCGCCGCGCTGGTCCGCGAACTGGTCTTCAGCGAGCGCCTGGAAAGCTTTACCCTGATTGATCCGCTCACCCAACTCCTCAATCGTCGCTCACTCGACCAGATCGTCCCCCGGGAAATCGCCCGCGCCAACCGCTCGGGCAGCCACCTGACTTTTGTGCTGCTGGAAGTGGCCGGGTTCAAGGGTCTCAACGACCGTCTGGGCAACGTTGCTGGCGACCAGTTGTTGGTGGAGGTGGCGCGCCTGCTGAAAGGGACTTTCCGCGGCTCGGATGCGGTTATCCGCTATAGCGGCGACCGTTTCCTTATCATCATGGCCGATACCAATGAGAAGCGCGCCCTCTCCGCCATGCGCCGCCTTTCCAATATCGTAGACCGCTGGAATCTGAACACCACATCAGGTTGGGAGATGGTGCTAAATTCCGGTATCGCGCAATATGCGATTGGCGCCAGTGCCGCTGAGCTGCTTATGGCGGCGGAGCAGATGTTACTCCAGCAACAGGCTAAGGTGGCGCCCAAGCCTGCGATCCAGGCTGCTGCTGCCGGAGCCGCTTTGAAATGATTACTGAGGTCGTGCGCCAAGCACCCCCTGATGCGTCTCCTTCAGTCAAGTGCGGTAGAGTCCATTTTCCAAAGTTGTCAATATGAAAGCGATTCGGCAGTTAATTCTTGTGTCCCTGCTATTGGCGTGCGCAGGTTGTACGCACAGCAGGAAGTTAGCCGGCCTTTACGTCCCCAGCCGCTGTATTCAGAAAGTGAGCTGGAGTAAGCCCTGCGACACCGTTTCTGAACATCTGGTCAAATGCGATGGGGT
The DNA here is from genome assembly GCA_035278025.1 of Terriglobales bacterium. Lineage (GTDB taxonomy): Bacteria > Acidobacteriota > Terriglobia > Terriglobales > Acidobacteriaceae > JAICWP01. Next base: position 69,025 of record DATEJK010000126.1, read on the forward strand.
AATGATCACCACCAGCTGCGTGGCCGCCGGGCAAACCGGCTCCAGCAGCCACTTAAAGCACGATACGTTCTCGAAGAATTAATCGGTTTCCCGCATCTCGCGCGGGAGCGCCTTGGCTGCAGACCTGAGCGCAGTCCTGCCTGAGCCGTGTCCCTGCCTCCTTGCGGCATGGCCGGGCGCAGTACTGGAAATGTGAAACTTTGAAACCCTGAATCCTGTGGCTTCCCTCACATGCCCTTGTGACCCCCCTCACTGCCTCCTGGCCCGTTCCGGGCGAACATCGAAGGTTGCCTACAGCGGTTGTACGCGAGGAGTCTGTCATGCAAAAGGTTCTTATCCTGGGTGCGGCGGGCCGTGATTTTCATAATTTCAACGTCGTTTTCCGCCAAAACCCCGATTTTCAGGTCGTAGCCTTCACCGCCACCCAGATTCCCGACATCGCCAACCGGCGCTACCCGCCGGACCTGGCCGGATCGCTCTATCGCCTGGGGATTCCCATCGCGGATGAGAAGGAAATGGAGCGGCTCATTGCGGAACAGGAAATTGACGTGGTCGTCTTCTCCTACAGCGACGTTGCCCATCCCACGGTCATGCACCTGGCATCGCGCGCCGTGGCCGCGGGTTCCGATTTCTGGCTGCTGGGGACGGAACACACTCAGGTCAAGTCGAGCCTGCCGGTGGTTTCTATTTGTGCGGTGCGCACCGGTTGCGGCAAGAGCCCGGTTTCGCGCCGAGTGGCGGCCGAATTGCGCCGCCTGGGATGGAACCCGGTAGTGATTCGCCATCCCATGCCCTACGGCGACCTGGCGGAGCAGGCGGTACAGCGCTTTGCCCGTCTGGAGGACCTGGAGCGTCACAAGTGCACCATCGAGGAGCGTGAGGAATACGAGCCTCACATCGTGAACGGCACCGTGGTTTATGCCGGCGTGGACTACGAAGCCATCCTGCGCCAGGCCGAGCGCGAGGGCGACCTCATCCTGTGGGACGGCGGCAACAACGACACCCCCTTTTACGCTTCCGACCTGGAGATTGTGGTTGCCGACCCGCATCGGCCCGGACACGAACTGGGCTATTACCCGGGCGAGGTAAATCTGCGCCGCGCCGACGTGGTGGTCATCAACAAAGTGGATACGGCGGCTGCGCACAATGTGGATGTGGTGCGGCAGAACGTGCGCCAGAACAATCCCAAAGCCACGATTATCGAGGCGGCCTGTAAGGTCTCCGTCGCC
>DATEJK010000127.1:0-16998 GCA_035278025.1 Terriglobales bacterium
GGGATGGGATTTTGTTTCTCCGGGGCGGGGCGGGGTGCCGTTTGAGCGCGTGTTCCGCGCGCTGAACGACGCAGGCTACCGCGGGCCACTGAGCATTGAGTGGGAAGACAACGGCATGGACCGCGAGCAGGGCGCGCCGGAAGCCCTGGACCTGGTGCGGCGGCTGGAGCTGGCGCCTTCAGGGGTGGCGTTTGATGCGGCCTTCAAGAGGGAATAAGGGCGAGTTTTCACGACTCAGCCGAAATGAGATGGGCCGGGTAGAGACCTAACCTATTCAGGTCGGGGGACGGACTTGGCCCGGTTCTTAACGCGAGGTCTATCGGTTCGGACGGGCATCTGCATGGCCCGTCCTCGGTCAGGATGACAGCAGCAGAATTTCATCGGTAAAATCGCGATCTGAATATGGCGAAAATCGGAACCAGGAAATCGCAGGCAGCTATTACGGGCGGGCGAAGCGGCGTGGCAACAGCGGCCAAGTCGAAATCCGCCAGACCGAAATCTGCAGCCGCAACCGGGCTGGTGGGAAGCGGGCAGCAGATTTTGAAGGGCGTACCCAGCGAAGCCCCAGGCAAGCGGCTGGTGAGCGAGAAGGCGGAGCGCTTCACCGAATCGGTAATCCGCGAGATGACGCGACAGGCGCAGCTTTATGGTGCCATGAACCTGGCCCAGGGCTTTCCCGACTTTGCCGCGCCGGCGGAGCTGAAACAGGCGGCGCAGCAGGCCATCGAAAACGACGTCAACCAGTACGCCATCACCTGGGGGGCGAAAAGCCTGCGCCAGGCAATTGCCCGCCAAGCCAGGCTCTGGCAGGGCATGGAGGCTGACCCGGAGCGGAACATCACCGTGTGCTGTGGTTCCACGGAGGCCATGATCGCTTCGCTTTTGGCGGTGACCAATGCCGGCGACGAGATTATCTGCTTTGAGCCATACTACGAGAATTACGGACCGGACGCGATTCTCTCGGGAGCGCGGCCACGTTTTGTAAGCCTGCGGCCGCCCCTCGATCCTGCCGGGGAGTGGACCTTCGACGAAGGCGAACTGCGGCGGGCGTTCAACCGGCACACCAAGGCCATCATCGTGAACACGCCCAACAATCCCACGGGCAAGGTGTTCACGCGCCAGGAATTGGAGCTGATTGCGGAACTCTGCCGGCAGCACAACACGCTGGCCATTACGGATGAGATTTATGAGCACATTATCTACGACGGGGCGAAGCACATTTCGATGGCGAGCCTGGATGGCATGGACGAGCGCACCATCACTATCAATGGAATTTCCAAAACTTACAGCGTGACCGGATGGCGGGTGGGCTGGGCGATCGCACCGGCGGTGCTGACCGACGCCATCCGCAAGGTACACGATTTCCTTACTGTGGGGGCTCCCGCGCCTTTGCAGGAGGCGGCTGCGAGCGGCCTTTCCTTGCCCCAAACCTACTACCACGACCTAGCGCAAGGATACCGGAGGCGGCGCGACCGGCTGCATGGGGCGCTGAGCGCGGCCGGATTCAAGGCCTATGTCCCTAAGGGCGCCTATTACATGATGACCGAGATCGGCAAGTTCGGGTTTCCCGATGACCTGGCGTTTACCCGCTACCTGGTGAAGGAAGTCGGTATTGCGGCCGTGCCGGGATCAAGCTTCTACAGCGATCCGGCGCAGGGTGCGCGGCAGGTGCGTTTTGCATTCTGCAAGAAGGACGCGACTCTGGAGGAAGCGGCGCAGCGGCTGCAGCGGATAAAGGCGCTTCACTGACGACCCCGGAGAACCGATAGCCTTCAGCCGCCGATCCCCGATCTGTTTAGCATTGGCGGCTGACCGGCGTCGCATTTGGCATCGCCCGCGCCCGTTCTCTCTGGCTGGGTAGAGACGGGGAAGTTCAGAGCTAGCGCAATCCTGAAAATCGGGCCAACACCCGCCTGTCCTGCAGCATCTTCTCAAGCGCGTTTGACTAAATCCGCCTCGGTCGTTGAATCATGCAGGACAAGAAGTGCTTTGCGATGCTGGTGCTGGTAGTCGGAATGGCTCTGCTCCAGTTTGCCGAAGCCCCAGCCGTAGCGCAGCAGTTAGGAGCGGGTGACGTTCCCGCCAAGATGGCGCTAGCTCCTGGCGCTTCCGGTCAACTTCCACTGGTGGACAACAATGGAAATTGGGTTTTCCGGCGGCAGGTGAACGAAGTGACAGTTATGTTCACGGCGACCCGCAAGGGCAAGTATGTGGAGGATTTGCAGCGCGCGGACGTGCAGGTGCGCGATGACAAGAGGCCGCCGGCGGAGGTCATGGATTTCCGCAACGAGCAGGGCCTGCCGCTGCGGCTGGGGCTGCTTATTGACACCAGCGGGTCGGTCAGCGACCGCTTCCTTCATGAGACCCGGGCGGCGAGCGAGTTCGTGAAACAAGTGGTGGATGAGCGGAACGACCGGGTGTTTGTGGCCGGCTTCTCGCATCGTTTGCGCATCATGCAGGACTTCACCAACGCGCCGGAGAAGGTGGCCAGCGCATTGCAGCGTCTGCACGACGACCAGGGCGACACCGCGGTCTTTGACGCCATCACCAGTGCCTGCAAGAAACTGGCTGAGAGCGGAGACCAGCAGCCGGTGGCGCGGGTGCTGGTGCTGATCAGCGACGGGGACGATAACGCCAGCAGTCACACGCTGAAAGATGCAGCCGAAATAGCGCAGTGGGATGAGGTTACCATATACACCATCAGCAGCAATCCTCGCAGCTTGAACCTGATTGGAGACGACGCTTTGCAGAACCTTGCGGAACAGAGTGGCGGGCGAGCCCTCTTTCCGGCGTCGAAGAAACGGGTGGCCAAGGCATTTGCCAGTGTCCGCGATGAGCTGAGAAATCGTTACGCGGTTTCCTACCGGCCCGCGGAATTCAAACCTGACGGACATTTCCGCCGTATCCGCATCGTGGCCCGCCATCTGGGCAAAAAGCTGCATGTGCACGCGCGCAAGGGCTATTACGCCCGGCCGATTCTGGCAGACGTGGTCAGCGCTTCCCCAGGGCGGTGAACTCCCGCTGCTGCCGCTCATGGGCAGAGACATAACTTCTAGCGACTCAGAGGCGTTCTTGCGACATTTCTGGCCTGTTTGGCGGAGCACGCATCTCACCGCCCATTCCCCTGATTGACGCTCTCGCAGGCGTGTGGAATAGTAACCGTGTCCGTTCAAGCCTGGTGAAGGAGCTCATACAACCTGCATGGTGCGATTTATCCCGAAGGAAACGAAGTTCTTCGAGATGTTCGCCGAAGTCTCCAAGAACCTCACCGATTCCGCGCGCTTGCTGCAGCGGATGCTCAGCAATCACAACGAGATTCCCACGGCGGTGGAACGGTTTAGGGAGCTCGAACACCGCGGCGACGACATGACGCACGCCATCATTACCAAGCTGAATCAGACGTTTATCACCCCCTTTGACCGCGAGGACATTCACCGGCTGGCTTCCTCGCTGGATGACGTGCTGGACTTCATGAACTCGGCGGCGGTGCGGCTGGTGATGTACAACATCAGCGCACCCCCGCCACCGGCCGCCGAACTGGCGGGCATCATCGTGCAACAGAGCGAGGAACTGGCCAAGGCGGTGTCCAACCTGGAGAAGAACCAGCACGTGCTGGAGCATTGCGTGGAAATCAACCGCCTGGAGAACGAAGCCGACCTGGTCAGCCGCAAGGCCATCGCACGCCTGTTTGAACAGGAAAAGGATCCCATTTCCCTGATCAAAATGAAGGAACTGTACGAAGTACTGGAAACGGCCACGGACAAAGCCGAGGATGCCGCCAACGTGCTGGAGGCGGTGGTGCTGAAGAGCGCCTGATGGTCCAGAACTCCCCTGATCCCCACATGGCGAGGCTCACAAGGTGAACACGGGACTGGTGTTGGTGCTCATCACGGTCAGCATTGCCTTCGTTTTTGACTTCCTGAACGGCTTTCACGATGCGGCTAACAGCATTGCCACGGTCGTGTCCACGCGCGTGCTCTCGCCCACCCTGGCGGTATTCTGGGCCGCGTTTTTCAACTTTGTGGCCGCCTTTTTTCTGGGTACGGCGGTGGCCCACACCATCGGCAAGGGCATGATCAACCTGGATTACGTGACCCAATACGTGGTGCTTTCGGCGTTGCTGGGTGCGATCGTGTGGGACCTGCTGACCTGGTGGTGGGGACTGCCCACCTCCTCCTCGCACGCGCTCATCGGCGGGTATGCGGGCGCGGCCATGACCAAGGCGGCGCTGCAGGAGGGGGTCGGCCGGGCGCTGTTTGGGGTCATCATTCCCTCGGGCTGGACTAAAACGCTGGTGTTCATCGTAGTTGCGCCGGTGATGGGGCTGGTGCTGGCGCTGTTTTTCATGATTACGGTGCTGTGGCTGTTCCGGGACAAATCGCCGCGCCAGGTGGACAGCTGGTTTCGGCGGCTGCAGTTGCTCTCGGCAGCGGGTTACAGCCTGGGCCATGGCGGCAACGACGCGCAGAAAACCATGGGCATTGTGGCGGGCGCGCTCTACGCCGCCGGCTACATGAGCAAGGCGCAGCTGGCGGGGAACTGGGGCCATTGGCATTGGCCCATTATTCTGCTGGCCCATACGGCCATGGGCCTGGGCACGTATTTCGGCGGGTGGCGAATCGTGCACACCATGGGACAAAAGATCACTAAGCTGAAGCCGTTTGGCGGCTTCTGCGCTGAGGCGGCGGGCTCCATCACGCTCTTTGGAACGGCCTTGGCCGGCATACCGGTGAGCACCACGCACACCATTACCGGCGCCATTGTAGGGGTGGGCGCGGTCAACCGCCTTTCGGCGGTGCGTTGGGGAGTGGCCGGCCGCATCGTGTGGGCTTGGATTCTGACCATTCCGGCCGCTGGATTAATGGCCGCCGTTACGTTCTGGCTGATCCACGTTGTGCATCCCGGGGCGTAAGCAAGATTCGGGGCATGGCTCAGCCCTGCCGCGGAGAGCGAAAACGATGCGCGCTTCAACCCTGAGGTTCAGTCATTGTGAGACGCGTTCTTCTTTCCTGGAGCAGCGGTAAGGATAGCGCCTGGGCGTTGCACGTGCTGAGGCGGAGCTCCGAGTTCCAAGTGGTTGGGTTGCTGACCACGTTCAATCAGGCGGCAAACCGTGTGGCCATGCACGCGGTGCGGCGGGAACTGGTGGAACTGCAGGCGGAAGCCGTTGGTATTCCCATGTGGGCGGTGAAGTTGCCCTGGCCCTGCAGCAATGAGGCTTATGAGGCAGCCATGCGATCTGCCTGCCAGAGGGCGGTGGAAGAAGGAATCGAAGCAGTGGCCTTCGGAGACCTGTTTCTGCAGGATGTGCGCGCCTACCGTGAGAAGCAGATGCAGGAGACAGGGCTGGAGCCGCTGTTCCCCGTCTGGGGATTGCCAACGGCGGAGCTGGCGCGGGAGATGATTGCCACCGGCCTGCGGGCGAAGTTGACTTGCGTTGATCCTAAGGTGCTGGACCCGAGCTTCGCCGGGCGCGAGTTCGATGAACGCTTGCTGGCGGAGCTGCCGGCCGGAGTTGATGCCTGCGGCGAGCGGGGTGAATTTCATTCCTTTGCCTATGCCGGGCCGATGTTCGCGCGCGAGATAGACGTGGCCGTCGGAGAAGTTGTGACGCGCGATGGGTTCGCGTTTGCCGACCTGGTCCTGAGCCAAGCGCCGGCCGAGACTTAACTGGTTACGCCTTTCTTCAGAAGCGCCCTCGCGAGCGGCGCCCGCGACAGAAATCAACTCTTTTGCTGCTCGAAGGCGTGGGCCAGGCGGAGTACGGAGATTTCGTCCCCGGGCTTTCCGGCAATCTGCAGGCCGACGCAGCGGCCGTCGGCGGTTGTGCCAGAAGGTACGGAAATTGCGGGCAGGCCGAGAACGTTGAAGGGGCGAGTGTTGCGCAGCAGCGTGAGTTCGGTGGGCCGAAGCTGCTCGGGGTGAGCCTCCAATTCGGCGAAACTGGGAGCAGGCAGAGGAACGGTGGGGGTAACGATCAGATCAACGTCGGCAAAGATGCGCGGCCACTGGCGTCGCAACAACTCCAATTCATGCCGCTTGGCGATGTAAGCAGTGGCGGTCACCTCCTCGCCAGTGCGAATTCGCCGCAGAGTTTCGGGCTGATAACGCTCGGGGCAGGAACCCACATATTGGGCGTGGTACGCCCAGCTCTCGCATTTGGCAACCGTGCGGTCGGCATCCGTGGGGAACGAGATTTCGCAGGTCCCGGCGGTCAGGGACGCCAGGCGGGAAAGCGCGGCTTCCATGCGCTCGCGTATTTCCGGGTGAAGATCGTCGAAGAAAACTGCGCGGGGAACTCCCAGGCGCAGTTGCGAAGCATCTTGGCTCGTGAAAGCAGAGGAGTAGTTGGGTACGGGAGCTTCCTGGCTGGCGATGTCGCCGGCATCGAAACCAGCGATAGCCTGCAGGAGGAGGGCGGCATCGCGCACAGTGCGAGCCATCGGCCCAACATGGTCGTAGGACCAGGAAAGAGGGATCACGCCGCGGGCGCTGACTCGGCCATAGGTGGGCTTGAGACCAACAATGCCGCACAGGGCCGCGGGCAGGCGGATAGAGCCGGCAGTATCTGTGCCAATAGCGGCATAGCAGAGTTCAGCAGCCACTGCCGCGGCTGAGCCGGAAGATGAGCCGCCGGTGATCAGTTTTGGATTACGGGGATTGCGGGCGGCAGGGAAGGCCCCTATAGTGCCGCTGCCTCCGTAGGCGAACTCGTGCAGGTTGAGCTTGCCCAGAAGAACTGCCCCTGCGGCTTTCAGGCGGCGGACAATCTCGGCATCTTCCCGGGGAACACGCTCGCGAAAGAGGTTGCTGGCGGCCGTGGTGGGGACACCGGACGTGTCCACCAGATCTTTCAGAGCGATAGGAATGCCGTGCAGAGGACCCTTCCACCCTCCCTGCTGAATTTCAGCCTCGGTACGTCGGGCCTGGTCGAGGGCTGCATCCGCGGTTACGGTTATAAAGGCGTTGAGGGCGGGGTTGAGTTGCGCTATGCGTTCCAGGCAGGCGCGGGTGAGCTCCAACGGCGATACCGACTTTTTGCGAACCAGTTGCGATGCCTCGAATAGCGTGAGGCCGGTGAGATCAGTGGCGGAGGGCATGAGCGATTCAATTTACACCAGAGACGGTGCCGGCAACGCCTCTCAGAAGGATGGCGCGGACCCCCTCCACATAGGAAGAATCAATGTCCAGCTGGCGAAACGAAGCCGCGAATCATGCAGTGCACAAGGGCATCAATCTGCGCCGGTGTGAGCTGCTCGCCAAAGGCAGGCATGCCGCTGTCGGTACCCTTGGAGACGGCAGCGAGTAGTTCGCTATCGGTGCGAGACTCCTGCCAGGAAGAATCCGCGAAGTCGGGGGTGTGCCGTGAGGCTATACCCCTGCCATCGGTTCCGTGACACAGGGCGCAGTGCTGAGCGAACACCCGGCTGGTTTCGCCACACTGCGGCTGCGCCGCGGGAGCGGTGGTGGCAGGAGCAACTGCGGAAGTGGTAGCGGCTCTCGCCGGACTCTCCGTAACCGGGAGAGCGTAGCTCCAGGTCTTAGCCGCTGGGGCGCCGGGAGGACGCACGGCAAAAGCGTACACCGCGCCATCATGCGTAGTGGCGAATACCTTGCCGTCGCCCACGGCCAAGCCGGAGAAATGGGTCCAGCCGGTCATGGTATCGGCGCTTGACCAAAGTTGGCGTCCGGTATGGGCGTCTAACGCATAAAGAATGGCATGTCCGGAGTTGAGGTCCTCGCGATTGTGCCGGAGCTTGGTAATGTCGCCGTTCTGCACCTGCAGGGGATTTTCGCCGGTGCCGAGAACGAAGGCCACGCCGCCGGCTATGGCGACTGGATCAGGGACAGCAATATCGGCTGAAATCCATGCCGGCCGCAGCGCGGGGCTGCCGTCGCGGGCAGGCACAACCTTGAAAGCCATCACGCTGCCCATCTTCACCGGCCCGTGATTCTCGGGAAACTGCGCCGCCTGCGTGGTTTCGCCCCAGGAAGGCACGTAGAGCCAGGTTTCTCCCTGGGAATCACGCCACACACTGATTGCGCCCCAGATGCCATTGGCCTCGAAGGTCTGCTGCTGGTTGGTGTAGCGGGGCGAGATATAGTCGGCAACGCGGTGCTGGGGGCCAGACATGGTAGAAGTATCCACCAGGTACACCGCGCCCTCTTTGCCGCCGATAGCGGCCAGCACGCGCTTGCGCCAGCGGAAAATGGCCGGCGTGGTGGTCCCCATGTCCAGATCTTTGCGGGTCAGGTACTGCCAGTCCGCCGGGGTGTAATAACCGGCGAGTTCAAGTGTGCCGGGCGAAAGCTTAAGCAGGGTATCGCCGAACATGTTGGCGGCAGGATCAAAGGGGGCATCGCCGGAGGCGCCGTACACAAAACCGTCGAAGTCCACGGCCGGGCCGCCGCGTCCCCAGATGCCGGCTCCGCAGAACGATTTGCTGCAGGCGCCCGCGGTGCCGAAGAAAACAACCGGCTTGCCGGGGGAATCGGGATTCATGGCCACGATGCCGGAGCGCGCGTTATTGCAATCCTGTGACAGGCTGGTGTAAAGCACGCCGCTGGAATAGTTCAGGCTCCACATTTTGGAGTAAGCGGGCACGAAGCGGGCGGGCGGCAAGAGCGATTGGCCGTCGGCAAGAGCAAGGGTGAGCAGGCGGCCGTCGCCGGTGATGACAAAAAGCCGGCCCTTGGCGGGGTCAATTACCGGCGTGTCATTAAGGGCGTTGGGGCAAAGCCAGTCAGAGCCGCGGGGGCGGGGCGCCTGGGAGGGAACATCAATTTTCCAGACCATTTGGCCTGTGTCCGCGTCCAAGGCGAAGACTTCATCGGAGCTTCCAGCTACGATCACCAGATTTCCGTGGCCGGAGGGCGACACCACTCCGCGGACCACAAGCGGCGCCGTTAGTCCGTTAAGGGCCAGGGGGCGGTTGGGCACAACCGTTTTCCACACCAACCCCATTTGCGAAACGTTGTCTGGAGTGAAGGCGTGCTCGTCGCTGGCAACGCCGGAGCGCTGCGGGTCGTGGCCGTAAGTAAGCCACTGCCCCGACTGGGCGAATACAAGCGAACAGGAAGAGGAGGCAAGAAGGATGATGTAGAGATACTTCTGCATATTCCTTGGATAGTACTCGGTATTTGGCAAACAGCAGTCAGCCGCTCATACAGATCCCGCCGGGACTCAGCGGCGGCGGCCCCTGTGCTTGGTCGTGGGCGCAGGAGCGGACGCAGGCGGAGGTGGTTGCGGCGTCTGCAGCGGAGCAGCCAGGGTCTGCTGTACGCTCGCCGGCAGTTTATCAGCATTGGCTAGTAACAGACTTACTTGCCACAGCTGGGTTGTAGAGAGCGACTTGCCAAAACCCGGCATGCCGGTCAGGCGAATGCCATTCTCCGCCTTCCAGTAGGTTTCGCCGGGGGGATCATCGGTTACGCCTTTGCCCTGGAAGAGCTGGGGAGGCGCGGGGTATTCGCCGGCGGCAATAGCAGTCTTGGGCTGCCCGGGCAAACCATGACAGACGGCGCAATTATCGCGATAGACCTGCGCTCCGGCGGAGTAAGCTGTTTCGTCAGCCGCGATGGGCACGGTCTTCGGCATTTCTTTCTCGACCCGCGCATGGAGAGCCTTGTTGGCCAGCTTTTTTTCGAATGGCATGGCCTGGGCGGAGGTTGCCACCGGCGCGCTGCCGGTATCGAAATAGAAGTAAACTCCTGCGGCGATCGCTACAAGCGTCACAATAATTCCCAAGATAAACGTCTTCACATGCACTCTCCCGTTGTGGCCACCATTGACGCTCCACGGAACAGCAAAGTTTCGAGTTCGGACACTATATCGGTTGAGGCCCCGGGACACAAATCGGAAGACGGCTCAGACCGAGCTGATTGTTTCACCACCGGGACACAGAGGAAGACTGGGAGCCGTAACCGCCTGCGTCTGGTTATTCTCGGACGATCCTGGCCAGGGCCAGCAAGCGCGAGCTGATGCGGGAACGTGCCCGCAGCGAAGCTTCAAGGTTCACTTCGAAGCGCAGCCGGCTGTCTTCAACCACAAAGTTGACCATGCCGCCGCGGTGGGCAAAGCCTGCGGATTCCCCCACGATGATTGCGCTGGAACCACCCACCCGTTTCAGAATCGCCGGCAGCGAGCTGTCGCTCCCGGCGGGCAAGAAAATGATGTGACAGCCGCTTACGTCGTCGTTAGCGCGCAGCGTGCGGGTCATATAAGGACGGCCGTTTACACTGCGCTCCGCCACTTGCTGCTCCAGATCGCTATCGAAAGGATCCCGGCCAACAATGCAGATGGTGAGCGGCGCGCGCGGGCTGGAAAAGGCGTCCGCCGGCCACTCGACAAATTTGGCGAAGCTATAGAGAAAGGCAAGCTTGAGCCTATATTCCTCAGTCCTGGAAATCTGGGCCTGGAGAGGTAAGCTCGCGCCTAGAAGAGCCGAGCAAAGCATCAACGCCGCACAAGCCGGCATGGTCATCCATTGCGCTCGGCTGCGCCAGCCACAAATCCACTTGCCTTGCGATCGTGCTGCAGCCGTCATTCTTAAAATCCCTAAAAACTGTAGGTCGCTTTCAGGCGGAAAGTTCGCCCGTCTTGCCAGAGAATGTCTTGCTTGTGCTCGGGCGCGCCAGGATCGCCGTACATGCTGTTGAAGGCGTTGTAGAGGCTGGCCGAAATTTTCCAATGCTGTTTCAGGTTCTGGCTGAAGAGGGTGAAATTGGGGAGGAAGTAAGCTGGAACGTGGTTTCCCGCCAGGGTTTTGCGGCGGCTCACATAATTTACCTCGGTACTGGCAAAGAGCTTCTTACCCAGCAGTGGAACGCTCAGCTTGAGCCCGCCCAGATGTTTGGGGACGTTGGAGAGCGCTGCCGAGTCATGCTGGTTCCTGAGGTTCTGAAAGCTATATTGAACTCCGGTCTCCACGTCTCGGGCCCAGGTCCTGGCCAGCTCGAACTCCCCTCCCAGCATGTTCACAGAGCCGCTGTTTCGGAAGATGGCCTTTCCAGTCGCCGGGTCATTTTGCTCGGTGATCAGCCGCCGCAGAGGATCGTAATAACCAGTCGCGGTGAGACGGGTACGATGCCTGAAATATTGCTCTACGACCACGCCCATGGTTCTGGCCGTCTCCGGTTGCAGGCTGGGGTTGGGCAGGTTGGTGGAGCTGCTGTAATACAGTTCGAAATCGTTTGGCGGACGGAAGGCTTGGGCATACAGAAACTTGAGCGTGGTTTGTTCGAGCGGTCGGTAGAGCAAGCCGGCGCGCGGGTTCAGCGTGCCTCCGAAGGTGGAATAGTGGTCATAATGCAGCCCCAGGTTGAGCAGAAGATTGCCGCGCAGTTCGACTTCGCTCTGGGAATAGAGGGCGGCAATGCTGGAGTTATTTCGGCTCGCGGAATACACGATGAAGGGAGAGCGGTCGTAATTTGACCCTTCCTGCAGAAAATTGCGGCGAAACTCGGCACCGGTTGAAAACTGATGCTTCTCAAGAACCTTCCGGGTGAGCGATAGCTCCACGCCCGCCCATTTTCCCCGGCTCAAGTCCTCGTTCAAGTAAGTGGCAGCGGTAGCCGGATCGAGATAGGCGTTCACCCCGTGATATTCGTACTGGTCGAAGTAAAGACGACCCATGAAGTCGGTGGCGGCGCTCAGCTTGCGGTCGTACTGCAGGTCCAGGTAACTCCGGATGTCGGTAGTGCGGGTCCTTGGGTCGTTAAAGTTAGTACCGTAGGAAGCGGTGGGCACGCCTTTTTCACGGGATCCATAGAGCGCCTGCAGTTTGAAGTTCCGGTAGAGGAGATTTCCAAACAGCTGTTGCGACTGGTCGTCATCGGCGTTGACCGCAATTCCATTGTTTGTGGCGGGATTGTCGAACTCGGGAAAGTAAAGACGATGCGGCCCCGGGCTGGTGTAATAGGAGCCGGAGAGCAGCATCTCCAGCCCGTTGTGGAAGGTTTCGCCGTAGCTGATCCGGCCTTTGCTGGCGCCGAAGCTTCCGACCTCCGTGCTTAACTCCGGGCTGCCGACCATGCGCCCGCGCTTGCTGACCACATTCACGATCCCGAGAAACGCGCTGGCCACGTAAAGTGAAGTATTGGGTCCGCGGATGACCTCGATACGATCTATCAGGTCGAGGTCCAGGGGGAATTCGGTTCCAGTGAAGGCGGAGTCAAACACGTTGTCGTTTACCCTATGCCCGTCAATGAGCAGTAGAACTCGGCTGCCATAGTCTCCGGGACGGTTCAATCCGCGCACTCCCAGATAGTTGTAATTGCGGTCATAGATCACGAAAAAGCCGCGCACCGAGCGCAGGACTTCCGCCAGCGAGCGGTAGCCGTACTTCTGGATTTCCTCCGATGTGATTACCGTGATGGAGGCCGGCGCCTGGGTAACCTTCTGTTGATGGCGGGAGGCGGCATAGATGGTCTCTACCTCCACCTTCATCAGATCTTCCAGGCTCATATCGAGAAGAGGAGAAGACGATGCCTCTTCCTGGGCGAAGCTGCGAGCCCAGCCCGGAAGAAAGACGGCCGCAAACAACACGAGGAGCCGAAAAGTCTTCATCCCCGATCCTCCAACCGGACCCCACGGATACGCTTGCGGCAAGATGCGGTCTTACAAGTCACTATAGTGGTGTCCTGCGCCGGGAGAATGGCTCAGGGCGCACGAAGGTAGAAGGGGCATCTCTATATGGGAGGGCTTCCGGGTTCCACCGTCCTCGGCTTTGCTTTGCCGCTTGCTTTCGACGGTTCGGCCGAGCTTGCCGCTACCGGCAGCTCCGAATCTGCATCTGAATCACGAGAATGAGGCGCGCTCTTACGCTCTTGCTGGCTTGCTGTCTTCTGGTGGCGGCTCCCCCGCTGACGGCTTACTCTGTCCTCTCCCACGAAGAAGTTATTGATCTTACCTGGAAGTCCGATATCCTTCCCGCGCTGCTTAAGCGCTTTCCCAATGCCACGCCGGAGGAACTGAAGCGGGCCCATTCCTTTGCCTATGGAGGTTCCGTTATCCAGGACGTCGGCTATTACCCTCTGGGTAATAAGAGATTCACTGACCTGCTGCATTACGTCCGCACCGGCGATTTCGTGGCCTGGATGTTACGCGACGCCCGCAACGTGGAGGAATACGCGTTCGCGCTGGGCGCCCTGAGCCACTACGCTGCCGACAGTTTTGGCCACCCCGCCATTAATCTTTCCGTCCCGGTGGAATATCCCAAGCTTCGCAATCGCTTTGGTGACTGGATTCCCTACGAAACCAACCACACTGCTCACCTGCAAACGGAATACAGCTTTGATGTGCTGGAGGTCGCTAAGCACCGCTACACCTCGCTGCAGTACCACGATTTCATCGGCTTCGATGTCTCCGAGGATTTGCTGGAGCGGGCCTTTGTGGATACTTACGGTATTTCCCTCGACCACCTGCTGCACTTTGATGATCTCACTCTGGAAACCTTCCGGTTTTCAGTGGGTACGGTGGTTCCGGAGATGACCGAGGTGGCGCTGGCTACGCATCGGCCGGAAATCGAGCGCGAATACAACAACCGCGCCAAGCAGGATTTCCTTTATCACCTGTCGCGTGCTGACTATAACCGGCAGTTCGGCACGCGCTATCGGCGGCCGGGCATCTTCGCCAGGATTCTGGGTTTCATCATCAAGCTGGTGCCCTTTGGCCCGGCCAAGATTCTAGGCTACCGCAACCCCACCCCCAGGACGGAAGACTTCTACTTCCGCAGCATGGACCATGTTCTGCAGGAATATCACCTCCTGGTGCAGCAGGTAAGCGCCGGCGACCTGCGGATTGCCAACCGCAACCTCGATACCGGATGGCCGACCCGGGAAGGTGAATACATGCTGGCTGACCAGACCTATGCCGACCTGGTGGGCCGGCTCGATCGCGACCACTTCGCCCACCTTACCCCCGCCGTCAGGGCCAATATTTTGCAGTATTTTGCTCCGGGGGAACCGCCCAATGGCTCGCTCAAGCCCAGCCAGTGGAAGAAGACCGAAGCCGCACTGACACTGCTGCGCAGCGCTACCGCTGGGCCCCCGGTCAGCCTGCAGCCGGCTAATCAGCGGCCAGGCACCTTGCCGGCGAGTTCTCAAAAGTGATCTCTAAGCTGCGGCCGTCACTGCCGGGCGCCAATCTCGGCCACAAAACAAAACCATTTCTTCTGCTGACACATCCTATCCAGGAGAATTCGGTTGCCGGCGCTAACTGTTCCTCCTGAAGCGCGCTATGATGTCTGCGCTAAAATACGCGTCCTATCGTGATTGTGGCCGGCAGTCGGAATAAAGCGCTTTCCATGTCGCAGTGCTTGCAAAAAGCCGGCCTGAACCGGACAGGTTGGTGGTTCCTGGCCGTTGCCCTGATTGTATTTACTTTCGTGTGTTGCCTGTCCGCTCTGGGGCAAGATACGGCTGATATTCACATTAAGCCGCGAGTGGATCCCAAGCCTGCGCGCCTCCCCGATCCGGCACTGCGCGCCGGCATGCCCCTCCTGAAATCCAACGTGAATCTCGTGCTTGTACCGGTAACGGTCACCGATCCCATGGACCGCCTGGTCACCGGGCTGGACAAGAGCAACTTCTCCGTCTATCAGGACAAGCAGAAGGAGCAGATCCAGAACCTTTCCAGCGATGACGCGCCCATCTCGGTGGGCGTGATTCTCGACATCAGCGGCAGCATGGGCGATAAGATTGAGCGGGCGCGGGAAGCGGTTTCGCAGTTTCTGGAAACTGCCAACCCGCAGGACGAATTTTTCATGATCACATTTTCCGATGGGCCGGAGCTGGTGGCGCCTTTTACCAGCCGGGTGCAGGACATCGAGAGCCGGCTGCCGACGGTGCAGGCCAAGGGCATGACCGCCCTGCTGGACGCCATTTATCTGGGTATTCACCAAATGGACCACGCGCAGTACCCGCGCAAAGCCCTGCTTATTATTTCCGACGGCGGCGATAACCATAGCCGCTATACGGAAGGCGAAGTGAGGGACCTGGTGGAGGAAGCGGATGTGCAGATTTTCGCCATTGGCCTGTACGACCAGTTTCCGCGCACCGCTGAAGAGCAGGAAGGACCGGGACTGTTGCGCGAAATTACCGACGCCACCGGCGGCCGCTCCTTCACCATTGATAATCCCAACGAACTGGCCGACGTGGCCACCAAGATCGGCATCGCCCTGCGGGATGAGTACGTGATCGCGTACCAGCCCAAGGTTCGGCCCCGCGACGGCAAATATCACAAGATTGCCGTCAAGCTACATCCGCCCAGGGGCCTGCCCCCTCTGCATGTTTCCGCCAAGCGCGGTTTTTACGCCCCTTCGCAATAGACCGGCTGGACGGAAACCGCTATTCCACGGTTACCACCACCAGCGTCGCATCATCCTGCAGGTGTCCGTCCGCATGCTCGAGCACCGCTGAGGTTAATAGTTGGTGCAGGCTGGGAGCGCTGGATTGGCGGTTGTTGACGGCGAGTTGCAGAAGCCGTTCATCTCCAAATTCTGCGCCCTCCTGGTCAAAAGCTTCCACCATCCCGTCGGTGAAAAGCAGCAGACGGTCACCGGGGAGAAGCTGGATGGTTTGCTCATGGTAACGCCAGTCTTCAAAGTACCCCAGCACAGCATCATCGCTCTGCGGACGCAGCACCGAGCCGTCTTGGCGCAACAAGATGGGGGGATTGTGGCCGGCATTGCAGCACACCAGGCGGCGGTCTTCGCCGAGCCGGCAATGGAAGAAGGAAATGAATTTCCCGGAGGGTGCGATCTGGCAAAGGATGCGGTTGAGTTCTTGGCAGACCGCCGCGGGAGGCTGGCCGCGCAATGCCCGAACCATCGCCTGCAGGCTCGACATCAGCAGGGCCGCGCCCGCTCCCTTGCCGGCCACATCGGCGATGCAGATAGCCGCCTCTCCCGTGCTCGTCTTGCTCACGTCGAAGTAATCGCCGCCCAGAGTGCGCGCCGGCCGGGAACTGGCGCAAATCTCATATCCGGGGAGCTCCGGCAGGGGCTGCGCCAGCAGGTGCTGCTGCACCTCGCTGGCGTCGGTCATCTCGCGTTTCCACTCTCCACTCTTGCGCAGCGCGCGTTGATGATCGCTGATCTGCGCGCGTAATGCCTCCAGCACCTGCTGGTTGTTCCAGGGCTTCTGGATAAAGTCGCGGGCGCCGCGGCGCATGGCCTCGATGGCCAGTTCCATGTTGCCCCACGCCGTCATTACCACCAGGGGGACGTCATTCTCCATTCCCCGGATGCGCGTAAGCAAGTCCAGGCCTTCCCGACCAGAGGTGGTGTCCTGGGCGTAGTTCAGGTCCATGAGTACCAGGTCATAGTCCTTGGTTTGCAGGGCAGAGAGCACTTCGTTCGGGCGCGTCACCGCGTCGGTTTCGTAGCCTTCCTGTTTGAGCAGCAGGCGCAGCGCCTCCAGGACCATGCCCTGATCATCGGCCAGCAGGATCCGCGGCTTGTCGCCGGAAGTAACCGACCTGTATTCAACCTGCATGTTGTTGCCTCACCCTCGGGCAGGGAGAGAGCACTCCCGGTGCCAACCACGGAAAGGAAGGTAAGTGGTTGAAGAATAAAGAGATAATTAGCGGGCGGGGGAATTGGTCTGAGCTGCAATCGTCCGCTTTCGGACAGTGGTGTTCGGGTGTGAACAAGGCGGAAGCGCAGGCTATGAGGAGCGTGGAGGTGGCGGTCTCCAATTCGCCGCGGTGCCCTGTGTTATCGCCCGGCGACTTTTCCTTCGCGCCCTGCTTCCACTTCGCTGGCCATGGAATCTAATAGCGCGGCCTCGTCGGCAATCACTTTGGCTACTACAGGAATGCCGGCATCCGCCTCCTGGTATTTTCTTTCCTCCAATGGTTCGCGAATAGCCGGCAAGGTTTTTACGCCGTAGCCGGTGTAGGCTCCCGGCGCATAGATCTGGTGCTTGAACCAGGGGCGTTCGGGCAAGCCCTGCGCATAGGTGAGCAGACGTTCGCTGCGCAACAGCTTGGCGTTC
>DATEJK010000128.1:0-24794 GCA_035278025.1 Terriglobales bacterium
CGCGCGAAGTCGTCCGCCAGCACCCGGTCATGCTCGATGGGCGGCGAGACGGAGCGAATGGCGGCGTGCGCGGACTGCAGGCGTTTGCTGGTCTTGAGCGGCGCCAGGAAGTCTATGCCCTGGGCGGCGGCCATGGCCTCAATGGCGAGCACGTGGCGGGTATTGGCCACGATCTGCCGCAGCTTGAGCGAAGCCGCCATGCCCATGGAAACGTAATCCTCCTTGTTGCCCGAGGTGGTGATGGAGTCCACCGAGGCCGGGTGGGCCAGCACCTTGTTCTCGCTGGCCAGGGCAGCGGCCGTCACCTGCGCCATCATGAAGCCGGAGTTGAGCCCGGCGCCGGGGGCCAGAAACGGGGGCAAGCCTTCATTCAGCGCGGGATTCACCAGCCGCTCCAGGCGGCGCTCGGAAACACCGGCCAGGCTGCTCAGGGCAATGCCCAGGAAATCGAGCGCGAAGGCCACCGGCTCACCATGGAAGTTGCCGCCGGAAAGAATGTCCCCTTCGACCGAGCCGTTCTTCTCTCCGGGCCGGCGAGCGGGAGCGAAGACCAGGGGATTGTCCACCGCGGAATTGATCTCCGTCTCCATCACCCGGCGGCAGTGGGCCAGGGTGTCGCGCACCGCGCCGTGAACCTGGGGCATGCAGCGCAGGGAATAGGCGTCCTGCACCCGGCCGCACTCGCGGTGCGATTCGCGGATCTGGCTGCCTTCCAGCAGGCGGCGCAGAATCTCAGCCGTGCGCAACTGGCCGGGATGCGGACGAACCTGGTGAATGCGGGCGTCGAAGGCGGCGTCGGTGCCATGCAGCGCGTCCAGCGTGAGCGCGCCGATTACGTCGGCGGAGTCCGCCAGCACCTCGGCGGCCAGCAGCGCCAGTACGCCCACAGACAACATGCCCTGGGTGCCGTTGATGAGCGACACCGCCTCTTTGGCCTCCAGAACCAGCGGCTTGATGCCGGCCTCGCGCAGCGCGTCGGCGGCGGGCAGATGTGCGCCGCTATACTTGCCGCTGCGGTCGGCGATCAGCACCTGGCCTTCGCCCAGCATGGGCAGCACCAGGTGGGCCAGGGGAGCCAGGTCGCCGCTGGCGCCCACGCTGCCCCGCGCCGGCACCACCGGGTGCACGCGCCGGTTGAGCATCTCGCAGAGGGTGTCAATCACCACCGGGCGCACGCCGGAAAAGCCCTTGGAGAGCGAGTTGGCGCGCAGCAGCATCATGGCGCGCACTTCCGGCTCGGTCAGGGGCTCGCCCACGCCGGCGCAATGGGAGCGGATCAGGTTGAGCTGCAGCTGGCGAATCTGGTCGGGCGGGATGCGCACGTCCGCCAGCTTGCCCACGCCGGTGGTGATGGCATAAGCCACGCGGTTGTTGGCCACCTGGTCATCCACTACGGCGCGGGCGCGGTTCACCGCCTCGCGGGCGTCGGCGCCCAGCAGCACCGGACGGAAGTCGTAAACTACCTCGCGTACATCGGCGAAGGTAAGCGAGTTGCCGTCAATGTGGAGAGCGTTCATGGAAAAACAGAACTTAGCAATTGGCAGTTAGCATTTAGACCCTAAACAGTATTCCTGGTTCCAGCACTGCTCGTGGCTGGCCAAATCCAAGTGCCAAGTGCCAAATGCTTGTTGCCGTCGGCAACAGTCGAGCCAGGCAGCCACTCAGCTAGCCAGATGCCCTTTCCGCCGCCGCCTTGAACACCGCCATATACTTTGCCGGCAATTCGCGCTTGCGCATGTCGCGGCCGGTAACAATGTGCGTGGTCTCGCCTTCGGCCAGCAGTGTGCCGTCACTCTCGCGCACCGCCTTGTAAGCAAAATGAATCAGCGACTCGCGCACATTCTTCAAGTGCGTGCGGATGACGATTTCATCATCATAGCGGGCGGGCGCCTTGAAGCGGCAGCGCGCGTCCACCACGGCGATGTAGCACCCGTCCACCTGTTCCATTTCGCGATAGGTAAAACCCAGTTCGCGCAGCAAGTCCACGCGGCCCACTTCGAACCATATGAAGTAATTGGAGTGGTAAACCACACCCATCTGGTCGGTTTCGGCGTAGCGCACGCGGATGCGGGAGAGCGCGGTGGTAGCGGCAATGGCGGATTTGAGCATTGGGTTAGCTGACTAGCCGTCTGGCTGACTAGCTTAGCATTTGGCACTTAGCAATTGGCATTTTGGCCGTAAACAGCGTGCTGGGTTCGCGCTGCCTATGCTGGTCGCCACCTAAATGCTAAGTGCTAACCGCCCAGTGCTTGCTTTCAGCCAGCTATTTCACTCCTCTTCCTCTGTGTCCTTCGTGTCCTCTTTGGTGAGAAATCACTTCCCCGACCACTTGGGCTTGCGCTTTTCCAGAAACGCGGTAATGCCTTCGCGGAAATCCGCGGTGGTGCGGATGCGGGCGTTATCCTCGACCCCCTGCGCAATCTGCTCATCCAGGGCGCGGGCGATAAAACTGTTGATCAGCTTCTTGGTCTGCCGCACTGACGAGGGACTGTTCTCCATCAATTGCACCGCCAGTTGGCGGGCCCGGTCCATCAGGCGCTCGGGCGGGACCACCTCATTTACCAGGCCGAAGCGGTAGGCCTCGGCAGCGTCAAACAGGCGCCCGGTCAGGAGCAGGTCGCGGGCAATCTTGTGGCCCACCTGCCACACCAGCACGGAGGAGACAATGGCGGGCACGAAGCCGATGCGCACCTCGGTATAGCCGAACTTGGCTTCCGGCGCCGCCAGCGTGAAGTCGCACATGGTGGCAACTCCCGTGCCGCCGGCAATGGCGGCGCCATTCACGGCGGCGATGGTGGGCTTGGAAAAGTCATAAAGCCGGCGAAAAATCTGCGCCATGCGGGCAGAGTCCTGCACGTTCTGGTCGTGAGTTTTGCCCAGCAGCGCCTTCAGGCCGTCCAGATCCAGTCCGGCGCAGAAGGCCTTGCCCGCTCCGGTGATGATCAGCACCTGGGCGGGGCCGCGTTCCACCTCGTCCAGCGCCGCCATCAGTTCATCCAGCAACTCAAAGCTGAGTGCATTGCGCTTGTCTGGGCGGTTGAAGGTAAGGGTGGCCAGGGAGCCTTCGAGAGCGAGTTGCAGGTTCTTGGGCATGGGAAGATTTGTAATTTCGTGAAACGAGCAGTTGGCAATCAGCACTCAGCATTTGGCCAGCCACGTGTCCTGCTGATCCCCGCAAACGCCCTTCGGGGGCTAAATGCCAAGTGCAAAATGCTATTTGCTAAACGTCGCACCTATCTCTGCCGACGCATTCAGCATACTCTCCAGCGAGCGCTGAATGGGCGGCGCGACGCCGCGCTGCTTCAACGCCTCTAAGACTCTTTCGGTGGGGATGTTGCCCACCAGTTCGTCCTGGGCGAAGGGACATCCTCCCAACCCGCCCAGGGCGGAATCAAAGCGGCGGCAGCCGGCATCGTAGGCGGCGAGAACGTTTTCCACCGCCTGCTCCGGGCGGCTGTGCAGGTGGACGCCAATTTCCAGGTAGCCATACTTGGCCAGCACCGCCGAAACCAAATCCCGAATCTGCCGCGGGCCTGCGGCCCCGACCGTGTCGGCCAGGGAGATCATGTGAATGTCGGAAGATTCCAGCAGGCCCACCGCCTCCATAACCTCCTCTACGCTCCAGTCATCGCCATAAGGATTGCCGAAGGCCATGGAAATGTAAGCTACAACCTCCAGGCCGGCCTCGTCCGCCTTCTTCTCGATGGCTTCCAGTTCATCGAGGGCCGCTTCCAGGGTCTGGTTCTGGTTCTTTTCCAGAAACGTGGGCGAAACCGAGTAGGGAAAGCCGAGCGTGCGCACGGCGTTGGTGGCAATGGCTCGTTCCGCTCCCTTGCTGTTGACCACGATTCCGATGATCTCTACGTCGTCGGGCGGATCCAGTTCTTCCAGCACCTTCTCCGAGTCCGCCATCTGCGGCACGGCTTTAGGCGAGACGAATGAGACCGCGTCAATGTGCTTAAACCCTGCGCCAATCAGCATGTTGAGATAGCGGGCCTTTACCTCGGTCGGGATCTGGCCTTTCAGCCCTTGCCAGGCATCACGCGGACATTCGATGAGTTTGATGGGTTCGGCCATACACTTCTCTTAGGGAGCGAACGCTTGCTCGCCAGCCAGCAATTAGCACTCAGCAATTAGCATTTAGCCCCTGAACTGCATGGCGATTTGAAAACACCAGGGACCTTGCTGGCTAAATGCTAGGCGCTAACCGCTAAATGCTCGGCTCTTCCCACTGACCACTAGGTTTGCAGCACTCCCACTTTAAACTCCGCCACATCGGGATTCAGCGCCACCGCCTCCAGGGCCTCAATCAGCGCGGCGCGTGTCTCCACGGGATCAATAATTTTGTCGATCCACAACCGGGCGGCGCCGTAGCGCGGGTCCTGCTGCTCGTCATAGGTCTTCTTCACAGAATCGAACAACTCGCGCTTTTCCTCGTCGCTCAGCTTTTTGCCGCCGCGCTCCAGTTGCTTGATCTTGATTTCCACCAGCGTGCCCGCTGCCGACTCTCCGCTCATCACGGCATAGCGGGCGCTGGGCCAGGCGAATACGAAGCGCGGGTCGTAAGCTTTGCCGCACATGGCGTAGTGTCCGGCGCCAAAGGAGCCACCGACGATCACTGTAATTTTTGGCACCACGGAATTGGAGACCGCGTTCACCATCTTGGCGCCGGCCTTAATGATGCCGCTCCACTCCGCATCACGCCCCACCATGAAGCCGTTCACGTCGTGCAGGAAAATGAGCGGCACCAGGTTCTGGTTGCAGTCCATGATGAAGCGCGCCGCCTTTTCCGCTGACTCGGTGTACACCACGCGGCCGAATTCCACCCGTTTGTGCCCCTGCTCGTCCACCTGCTGCTGGTGCTGCGGCTGGTTGGCCACAATGCCGGCCGCGAAGCCGCCAATGCGGGCATAGCCGCAGACTACCGTCTTGCCGTATTCCGCCTTGTATTCGTCGAAGCGGCTGGCGTCCACCAGGCGAGCGATCACCTCTTTCATGTCGTAGGGGCGGGCGGGATTGGATTCGTAGATGCCGTAAAGTTCCTCCCCCGAGTAGCGCGGCGGTTCCGCTTTCTTGCGGTCGTAGGGCGACTTGACCCGCTGCCCCATCTTCTCCACCAGCGAGCGGATGCGGGCGATGCAGGCTTCGTCGCTGGGTTCACGGTAGTCCACCGTGCCGCTGATGGCGGCGTGCATCTTGGCGCCGCCCAGTTCTTCGGCCGAAACCTGCTGCCCGATGGCCGCCTGCACCAGGGCCGGCCCGGCCAGGAACAGGCCGCTGCCTTCCGTCATGAGCACGTTGTCGCACATTACCGGCAGATAACCGCCTCCCGCCACGCACATCCCCATGATGGCGGCGATCTGGGGAATGCCCATGGCCGACATCACGGCGTTATTGCGGAAAACACGGCCGAAGTCGTCGGTATCAGGGAACACGTCCTCCTGCAGCGGCAGGAAGACGCCGGCGGAGTCCACCAGGTAGATGGTGGGAATGTGGTTGTCAATGGCGATGTTCTGCGCCCGAATAACCTTCTTCGCGGTCATGGGGAAAAAAGCGCCGGCCTTCACCGTGGCATCGTTCACGATGAACATGAACAGGCGGGCGTGAATGCGGCCGATCCCGGTGACCACTCCGGCGGCGGGCGCGCCGCCCCATTCTTCGTACATGCCGTAAGCGGCGTAGATGCCGAGTTCGAACAGTTCGGTGCCGGGATCGAGCAGCAGAGCGATGCGTTCCCGGGCGGTGAGCCGGCCCTTCTTGTGCTGGCTTTCGATCGCTTTAGGGCCGCCGCCTTCCGAGATTTTCTCTTCTTCATTGCGCAGACGGGTGACCAGTTCGGCCATGGCCCGCATGTTCTTTTCGAAGCGCTGCGATGTGGGGTCCACGGTGGTCAGGAGCTGGTTGTCAGGCGCTTCGGAAACGGGCTTGGCACGGTCGGGCATGGGCTCGGGTGTGGAAACTAGCTACGGTAATACAGCGAAGCGAGAGGGCGCAAACTGCCGACGTGTAGGAACAAGCAATTAGCATTTAGCAAGGGGCGCTTAGCCAGTCGAGTTTCTCGGTGGAACTGGAAATCCCCAGGGCTAAATGCTAAGCGCTAATTGCCAACTGCTACCTGCTTCAGCTTGCCTGCCGCCCATCCCAGCGGGTCCTCCGCCACTGCGTCCACCAGACCGATGCGCAAGGCGTCCTGGACATTTACCTTCTCCGCCGCCACAAACAGCTGCAAGGCGCCGGCTTTGCCTACCAGGCGCGGCAATCGCTGAGTTCCACCCCAGCCTGTGATCAGGCCCAAAGCGGCGCCGCGATGGCCGAAGACGGCGTGCGGCGAGGCCACGCGGTAGTGGCAGGCCAGCGCCAGGTCCAGGCCCCCGCCCATGCAGTAGCCGCTTACGGCAGCGCAGACTGGGGCAGGGAAGTCAGCAATCGCGTTCATCAGGTTTTGGCCCAGGCGGGAGAAGTCCAGCGCATCCGGACCTGTGAGATCTGCAATTTCATGCAGGTCAGCGCCCGCCGAAAAGAACTTCTCATTACCGGTGACGATTAGCGGCTGAGCGGCGGGCGCCAGGTGGCGCACGGCGGCGGTGAGCTCCAGCGCGCAAGCGCGGGTGAGGCGGTTCGTGCCATCGGGGGAGGCCAGTTGCAGGACGCGAACGCCGTCGCGAATTTGCAATTGGTAACTTGTAATTTCCACCCTGCAGTCGGTCACCCGCTTCATCCGGGCTCCAATTACAAATTAGCCATTCCCAAACTACAACCAGGTCAGGCGAAATCCTTCAAGAGCCAGGGGCTAACTGCCAAGTGCTAGGTGCTGTTTTCCATCCAGCGCTCTACCTGAGTGCCCTCTTCCGTCAGCTCAAAGTTTCCCACGCGCACCGCTTCGCCTAGAATGCGGTGCGAATCGGGGTCGCGGGCCACCCGCGAAATCCACTGCCGGCCCACGTCATACTGGCTGGAGGTAAACCATTTCTGGGGCACCACCTCCACCAGTCCGGCCTGGGGATAAAGCACGTATATGGCGCAGGCGGCATCATCGCGGGTGCGAGCCGGGTAGGAAGTGAGCAGCAGCAGTTCATCGAGCGTGCGAAAGGGTTCGGGTACTTCCACCTTGTGCACGCCCGCGGGCAGGGCCGAGCTGATTTCAAATTCGGCCACGGGCTCGGTGGCGGAGTAAACCCGTTCGGTGGACTGCTTGAACCAGCCCACGATGTCCACAAAAGAGAACGCCTTTAGTTGGTCGGGATCGAAGCACAGCAGGCGCACCGTGCGCGGCTCCGGGCACCAGATGCCGAACAGTTTGGGCGCGAGCTGGAAGGCGCGGCAATAGGTGTTGAGCGCCAGGCGCGGCGTATGCGGCTCCTGCGCCAGCCCCAGCGTGACCAGGTAAGGCAATTCGCCCTGGTCGCCGTGATAGCGCCACTCAAACTCCTGGCCGGACTTGGCCGCGATAACGGGAAAAGTCATCCAGTACCAGGGCGCCGGTCCGACGGCGTTTTCAATCAGTTCGCGTTGGCGTGAAGGCAGCAATTGGCATTTAGCAGTTAGCACCTGGCCCGTAGCCTGCCGCGGCAAGCTTCACGGGCTGAATGCCAAGTGCTAATTGCTAACAGCTGTTTTATGCGGCCGCACGTTTTTGCGGATGAACTCCACAATCTCGTCCATGGAGGTGCCAGGCTGAAAAATGCCGCCCACGCCGGCTTTCTTCAAGCCTTCGATGTCCTGGTCAGGGATAATGCCGCCCACCAGAACCAGCACGTCCTCCATTTTATTCTGGTGCAGCAGTTCCATCACGCGCGGCACAATGGCGTTGTGCGCGCCGGAAAGGATGGAGAGGCCGATTACGTCCACATCTTCCTGCAGGCCGGCGTTGACCACCATCTCCGGAGTCTGGCGCAGGCCGGTGTAGATGACTTCCATGCCGGCGTCGCGCAAGGCGCGGGCGATGACCTTGGCGCCACGGTCATGGCCGTCCAGGCCTGGCTTGGCCACCAGCACACGGATTTTGCGCTCTTCCGCCATTGAACCCTTCATTTAACCACAAACCCCGCAATCAACCACAGAGGACACGGAGAACACGGAGAAAAACCTTTTCACCACAAAGGTCACGAAAGTTCACGAAGGAATTCTCAAAAATCCGATGTCATTGGGTCGGAATGGAAGTCGGGATGTCAGGCGATTCGTAACGGAGCGCACTCCCCGTATATTCGTGTGGACGGGTCGAGGGCCCTGAAGTGCTCGAAAGAAATCAAAATCCTTCGTGAACCTTCGTGTCCTTTGTGGTAAAGAATTTCGGTCTTTCTCTGGATCCTCTGCGGTTACGGTTTTTGGTCTTTCAGTTCCGAGTAGCGCCACAAATACCAGGAGGCAACCGAGCAATAAGGATGCCAGGGACGGGAAATCTTCAGAATCTGTTTGGGCTTGGGCATCTGGCGCTTGCCGTAGGCCCGCTTGATGGCGGCATTGATGCCGTAGTCGGCGGTGGGCATCACGTTCGGACGGCGCAGGGCGAAAATGAGGAACATTTGCGCCGACCATACGCCGATGCCTTTCACCCGGGTCAGGTGCTCGACCACGTCTTCGTCGGACATTTTCGGAAGGCGGGCGAAGTCAATCTCGCCGGAAGCGGTGCGCTGGGCCAGGTTGCGCAGGTAGCTCAGCTTCTGCCGGGAAAGGCCGCAAGCGCGCAGTTGCGCTTCGCTGAGCGCCAGGATGGACGCGGGCGTGAGCCCGTCGCTAATTTGAACCTGACCATTCAGACATGCGCAGCGCACGCGTTCAAAGATAGTCGCCGCCGCCTTGCCGTGCAGTTGCTGAAAGACGATGGAGCGGGCCATGGCGTCAAAGCTGGGCTCGCGGTACCTCATTTTGAAGGGACCGATGCGCTCGATGATGCCGGCCATAACCGGATCGGCCTGCTGCAGGTGCCGGACGGCGCGTTTCATTGACTTTTGTGCCTCTCGTAAAAGCGTTTGACCTTAGCGCGGTTGCCGCAGGAAGCCATGTTGCACCAGCGGCGGCTGCGGTTACGGGTGGTGTCAAGGAAGAACCAGCCGCACCCCTCGCCCTCACAGGTGCGTAGACGTTGCAGATCGCTGGAAGTCACCAGCTCGGCGGCGGAGCGCACCACCGGCCACAGCACCCGCTCAAAGCTGTTCTCGCTGTCCCAGTCCAGGTGGAATTCGCCTTTGCTGCCGGCCAGGTGCAGGTGCTCTCCCGATCTTCCCAGGGCCGCATTGAAGCGCCGCAAGTCGTCAGCCGGAGGCTGGCTCCGCTGTACTGCCGCCGCCAACACCGACGCCAGCGCTTCCCTCACCAAGATGGCGTGGGTGAATGCAGCCTGGGCGGCCGCAGGATGCTGGTTGGCTTCCTGGGCCAACTGGTGGGCTATCCGCGGCGGAATAGCCCCAGCATCGCTCGCCCAGTGCAGCAGGTCGGAATAGCTCTTCAGCGGGTCGCTGCGGCGCACCGGGTCGTCGCGCCAGTCCACCGTGTTGACGAAACGGACGCACAGCGGGTCGGGATGGACTTCAGCCTCAGCCACCAGCTTCTATTATAACCTCTAAATGTGGTTTGACAGGTTAGGCAATCTAAGGTACAATTCTAACCATCAAAATTATTGTAGATGGTTACAGAACAGACAGGCATTCCTATGCGGCAAATCCATTCCGGCGTGACCACATTCAAGCTCCTGGCGGCGTTCTTTGCCATTTATGTGATCTGGGGCTCCACCTACCTGGCTATCCGCTTCGCCGTGGAGGGCCTGCCGCCGCTACTGATGATGGCTGCGCGCCACCTGACCGCGGGCGCGCTGCTGCTGGGCGTGCTGCTGGTGCGGCGCGAGAAGATGCCGGGACGCGCCGCGTGGGGAGCGGCGCTGATTGGCGGCGCGCTGCAATTTCTGGGCGGCCACGGGCTGCTGGCCTGGGCGGAAGTGCGGGTCAGTTCCGGCCTGGCCGCGCTGCTGGTTGCCGCCGAACCCCTGGTCATGGTCGTCCTGGCGCGCCTGGCCGGCCAGGAGCGGCTTTCTCTCCGCACCGCGGGCGCCTTGGCCCTGGGCGCCGTTGGGGTGGCGGTGCTGTTCGAAACCGGGGCGCGCCAGGGAAGCGTGTGGGGCGCGGCGGCGGTGCTGGCGGCGGGAATGTTCTGGTCGGTCGGCGCCATCTACGCCCGCGGCGTGCGCAGCAACACCTCGACCGCGATGTTCGCCGGCATGCAGATGCTGGTGGGAGGAATCATGCTGCTGCTGGTGGGCGGGGCAGCCGGCGAGCGCGTGCACGCGGCCGAAGTCTCTTCCCGTTCTCTATGGGCGCTGGGTTACCTGATCATCTTCGGTTCGCTGGTGGCCTTCAGCGCCTATACCTGGCTAATGAAGGTGACGACCGCGGCGCGGGTCACCACCCACTGCTACGTCAATCCCATTGTGGCCGTGTTTCTGGGCTGGGCGCTGGCCGGCGAACGCGTCACCACCAATATGCTGGTAGGAACGGCGATCGTGATCGCCAGCGTGGTGCTGGTGACCATGAGCAAGAAGGAAGAACGCCTTGTGCCGGCGGAAATGGCGGCGGACTGACGCGGATTCGTAATTGCGCAATTTGTAATTTTCAATCTCAGAACAGCGGCGACTCCAGGAGTTGTGCCCAGGTTCACAGCGCAAGGTCCTTCGACTCGCGCTCATTTTGCTTCGCTCAATTCGCGCTCGCTCAGGATGACAGCCGAGAGGGTTCAGATTACAAAACAAAAATTACTCAACTACCCGCTTACCCAATTACACAATTCGATCACGTAATGCTCACTTCCGTGTACGTCCCGTACACCTCCCGCAGGGCGTCGCAGATTTCGCCCACGGTGGCGTAGGCGCGCACCGCGTCCACGATATAGGGCATGGTGTTGGCTTCGGAGACGCCGCCGCTGACGGGCAGCCTGGGCTCCTGGGCCGCGGCCCGCTTCAGCGCCTCTAGGCGGCGGCGGACCTCGTCATTCGAGCGGCGCTCGCGCAGGACCTTCAGCTTGGCCGTCTGCTGGCGAGCGACTGACTCGTCAATGTAGAGAATGTTGGGTGCCGGCTCCTCAATCGCGAACTCGTTCACCCCCACAATGACCTTTTCCCTGGCTTCGACGGCGCGCTGGTACTGGTAGGAGGACTCGGCAATTTCCTTCTGCGGGTAGCCGCGCTCGATGGCGTTGACCATGCCTCCCATCGCATCCAGCTTCTGGAAGTAGTCCAAGGCGCCCTTCTCCATGTCCAGCGTCATGCGCTCCAGGAAGTAGGAGCCGCCCAGCGGGTCTACCGTCTGGGCCACGCCCGATTCGTAAGCGATGATCTGCTGCGTGCGCAGAGCGATGCGCGCCGCCTCTTCGGTGGGCAGGGCCAGGGCTTCGTCGTAGGAATCGGTGTGCAGCGACTGCGTGCCGCCCAGCACCGCTGCCAGCGCCTGCAAGGCCACGCGGGCTATGTTGTTCATGGGCTGCTGCGCCGGGAGCGAGACCCCCGCCGTCTGGGTGTGGAAGCGCATCAGTCGGGTGCGCTGGTTGCGCGCGTGAAAGCGCTCCTTCATCACCTGCTGCCAGACTTTGCGGGCCGCCCGGTACTTGGCGATTTCTTCGAAAAAGTCGTTGTGCGCGTTGAAGAAGAAGCTCAGTCGCGGGCCGAACTCGTCCACGTCCAGGCCGCGGCGCAGCGCCCACTCCACGTATTCCACGCCGTCGTAAAGCGTGAACGCCAGCTCCTGCAGCGCGGTGGAGCCGGCCTCGCGAATGTGATAGCCGCTGATGGAAATGCTGTTAAACCGGGGCGTGAAGCGCGAGCCAAATTCGAAAGTGTCCACCACCAGGCGCATGCTGGGGGCGGGTGGGTAGATGTATTCCTTCTGCGCGATGTATTCCTTGAGAATGTCGTTCTGGATGGTGCCGGAAATTTTCTTCCAGTCGGCGCCCTGTTTTTCCGCCACCACCAGGTACATGGCCCACAGCACCGAAGCCGGCGAGTTGATGGTCATGGAAACTGTGGTCTTCTCCAGGTCAATGCCTGAAAAGAGGGTTTCCATGTCCTCCAGCGAATCAATGGCCACGCCGCACTTGCCCACTTCGCCTTCGCTGAAGGGATGGTCGGAGTCGTAACCCATCAGCGTGGGCAGGTCAAAGGCCACCGAAAGCCCGCTGCCGCCGTGCTCCAGCAGGTACTTGTAGCGCAGGTTGGTCTCCTCCGGGGAAGCGAAGCCGGAGAACTGGCGCATGGTCCAGAGCTTGCCGCGGTAGCCGGAGGCGTGAATGCCGCGGGTAAAGGGTTCCTGGCCGGGATAGCCGAGGTACTTTTCGTAGGTCCAGTCTTCCGGCAGGTCGGCGCGGGTATAAAGCCGGCGCACGGGAACGCCGGAAACGGTGCTGAAGCGGGCATGGCCGTGCTCGTCCGCATTGATGCCAGTGGGCGCGCCAATGGACCTCTCCGGCGCCTTTTCCAGGGCGGGCGCCAGCGTCTTTTCCGCCCACTCCTTTTCGCCTTCCGAGGGCCGGCGGCCTTCGAATACGTCCTGGACGGGGGATTCGGCGGTGGTTTCGGCGGTTTTCTTGTTATCGGCTGCCATTTGCGCTCCTAAATGATAGAGATGCGCGGGGCGGGGTACAAGGCTATAAAACGAGTGTCGGGAGTCAGGAGTCACCGACATCTGATGGGGAGGGTAGTTTTTCAATTCCACGGAATATTCCAGGGATGTCATGCTGAGCGAGCCGTCGCGCGCAGCGCGAACGGCAAGTCGAAACACCTTGCGTTTGGGATCGCAAACAGGCACAAGGTCCTTCGACTCCGCCGGCCGAACCGCGAGCGGATCGGCCGGCGTCGCTTAGGATGACATTGCTGGAAATTCTGCTGATTCCGGCTCCTGACTAATGACTCCCTCTTTTCAATTCCCACGCCTTGGCGTACTTCCACGACACGTACACGGCGTGATACAGGTGCAGCAGCAGGCCTTCGCGGCCGTCGAGAAAGCCCAGGCGGAAGAAGTAGTTGTAGACGAAGGTGGCCAGCGGGCGCAGCACGATGTTGATCAGGCTGAAGCCGCGCGGGCCGGCCATTTCCGCCCCCAGCGAGGAGTAGCGGTTCATGTGCTCGATGTAGTCGGCGAGGGTGGGGTAGGAACGGTGGATTAGGGCGCCCGCGTTTATGGTGTCCGCCCGGCCGGTGGGTCGCGCATCTTCGTGAACCGCTCGGTTTTCAAACTGCGCCGTCCCGCGAAGAAACAGCCGCAGCTTGGGATCGGGCCAAAAGCCGCCGCGCTTGATCCAGCGGCCAAGGAAGTAATTCCTACGGCGAAAGTAGTAGCCCGACGGCACTTCCGAGAGCTTTTGCCGTATTTGTTCTTCTCCGGGGTTTTCCTGCTTGCCCGTCAGGCACCACTCGTGACCTTCTGATAGCCCCCGCAGCGATTTTGCAATCTCGGCAAGCAGAACGGGTTCGACCTCTTCATCCGCATCCAGGCTGAGAATCCAATCGCCGCTTGCTTTTTCAATCGCGGAGTTCTTTTGCGCGGCGAAGCCCTTCCACGGCTCGATGAACACCTTGGCCCCGTGCTGGCGGGCGATCTCCACGGTGCGGTCAGTGGAGCCGGAATCCACCACGATGATTTCGCCCTGGCCATCGCGCACCAGCGGCGCCACGCTGGCCAGCGTGCGCCCGAGGTTGGCCTCCTCGTTGTAGGTGATGATGACGACCGAGAGCTGCACGGGGGAAGAATACAAGTACCGCGTACCCAGTACCTAGTACCTAGAGAAGCCAGTGCGCGAAGGTGAGAAGGAAGAGGTCCTTCGCTTGGACCGGTTTTTTGTATTCCGGTCCGAGCTCAGGATGACAAAGGGAACACTATCTCTGCGGCTGTTGCGGAGGCTGCGCCTGCGGCTGCGGTTGTGGCTGGGGCGGATTAGCTTGTGGCTGAGCCGGTTGCGGCGGTTGCGCGCCCGGCGGCGCCGCCGTGCCCGGGGCTGTCGTCTGGGGCTGAGCCTGCGGCTCGGTCGCGCCTTGCGGCTGCGTGGTCGCCGGGGGCGGCTGCGGCACCCCTGACTGCGGCTCCTGCTCCATCTGCAGCTCCTGCGAGGGTTGCCGGGGCACGATGCCTGGAACATGGGGCAGCGTCTGCACCTTGCCCTTTTCCGCGTCAGCCATCTCAATCCCATTGTGGGTAAGAGTCAGGCCGGTGGAGAGGTCGAGCTGCACCTTCGACTTTTCATAGTTATCGAGCGCGGCCACGGTATTGGACTGCGCCTGGGCCAGGTCGCGCTGCGCCGTCAGCACCAGGGTGGTGGTGGAAGCGCCCAAGGCGTACTTCTTCTGTTCGGCATCCAGGGACTGCCGCGCCAGTTCCTCGGCGCTTTGCGCGGCCAGTACCTGGGCCCGGTTTTGTTGTACCGTGAACTGCGCGTTGCGCACCTGGATCGCGATCTGGTTCTGCAGTTGCTGCAGCAGCATCTGCGACTGCCGGTATTCCAGCTCCGAGCGTACCTGTGTCGCCTGCGCGGAACGGTTCAGTATGGGGATGTTTATGTTGAAGCCCACCCCATAATCGGGATTATTGTAGCCAAACATCGTATTAAGAGCGTCCGATAAGCCGGTAGGGGGCCGCACCCGGCTGGGCGGGATGCAGAAGCTGGAAGTCTGTCCAGGCCCGCAGATAGCCAGGGGATTGGTGTTGCCGGCTAGCGCCGAGCCGCCATACCAGCCCACCAGGTCCACGCTGGGCAGCAAAAGATTGGCGGTGGATTTGCGGGTGATCTCGCGGTTGGTCAAGTCAATGCGCGACTGCGCCAGCTCCGGGCGATGGGCCAGTGCGTCGCTGATCAGGTCTTGAATCGGCACCACTGGTTCCGTGGCCGGCAAGGTCATGGTGTCGGTGGGCACCACGTGGGCGGTTACCAGCACGGGGTCGGACAGGTTCTTGCTGATGGCGTTTTTCATCAGCAGCTCCTGCAGTTGCAGGTTGGTCTGGGCGACGATCAGGGTCTGGTTGGCTGCCGCTACCGCGCTCTCCGCGCGCACGATTTCGATGGGCGCCAGGGTTCCGATCTCCACCTGTTTCTTGTTGTCGGCCAGGGTCTTCTGTGCCAGCGCGAGCGAGCTCTCCTGCACGCGCACGTTCTCATAGGCGCTCACCAGGTCCCAGTAAATGTTTTCAATCTGAGACACGGTCTGAATCACCTGGTTGCGGAAGGCGACGTCGGAAATCTCGCGATTGTTCTTGGCAATTTTGATAAGCCGCCGATTGGCGTTAAAGCTCAGGCCCTGCAGCAGGTGCTGCGTGATGGTGGCGCGAAAACCGTTGTTCAGGACCGGGCTCAGCTCGCTGAAGGTGCTGTTGGTGGTCTGCCGCTGGTTATTGAAGCCCACGTTCAGCGTGGTGCCGCTGGCTAGGTACTGGGAGTAGTTGAAGTTAGCTGTAGCCGTGTTCTGCTTGAGGGCCAACGCCCCCAGGAAGGGACTGGCCGTAGGGGTTGTCAGGTGCTCCAGGCTAAGTCCAGCGGTGATCATGGGATCGAAGGAGCCGATGGGCGGTCCCTGACCCTCGGTAGATTGCACCAAACCAGCACTGCCGGTGCCCGCGCCTCCGGCAGCCGCGGTGGTGCCGCCAGTCCCCGCCCCGCTGGCTCCGGTGGTCGAGGTGCCCAGTCCGCCGGCGGTGGTGGAGCCGGTGCCCCCACCTGGCGTGCCCTGCACCAGGCCGGTGTTGACACCAAGAATCTGCTGTCCCGATTTAGCGCGCAGGACATCGGTGTCAGAGATGGGCAGGTTATAGCGCGCAATAGCTATGTCGAGGTTGTTCTCCAGGGCCATGGCAATGGCATCGTCCAGAGAGAGCATAAGCTGCCCATTTTTCATGAGGGTGTCAATGCGCGGGCTGTTGCTGAAATTGGGAGCCGTTACGTGGCGCGGGCTATAAGGCGCAAGCGGATTGGGGAAGTAGGACCGGCCGTTCTGATAATTTTGCTGCAGCGTCGTCTGCCCTGCGGCGAGCGGAGCCACGGCTACCGCCAGCACGGCAATTAGAGATTTAGCTCTTACCAAACGCGAAAAACTCATGCTTATTCTCCATCACGATGGCTAATGACCTAAAGGACTGGGAAAAATCGCAAATGTCACCACGGATAATACGCAAGTTGTTGTCTGGTGGTTCCTTTGCCGTCGGCGCGCCGCACCATGGCCGGGCGCCCCGGGGGAACGACACCCATGTTCCGGGAAGTCCCATAGTATAGCTGAGGCCCTCGCGGCACTGGTCTGGTGTTGTAAAGCTTTGTAAAGATTTGTAAGCAGGCGCAGTGGTGGTTGCGCCGCACCGCGTTCACGCAGCATGGCGCGTAATCTGAAAATCACGCTGGCGTATGACGGCTTTGATTTCCACGGCTGGCAGGTGCAGCCTGGCCTGGTGACAGTGCAGGGCTTAATGAGCGCCGCGCTCGAGCGGGTGACCGGCGAACGCATCCTGCCCCAGGGCTCGGGCCGCACCGACGCCGGCGTGCACGCTCTGGCCCAAGTCGCGTCCTGCGCTATTGAGTCGCCCATTCCCGCTCCCAATCTGGTAATTGCTTTGAACGACACTCTGCCCCCCGCCGTGCGCGTGCTCGCCATCGAGGAAGCCGCGGCCGATTTTCACGCTCGCGCTTCCGCCCGAGCCAAGACCTACCGCTACCGCATCTGGCGCGCCGCCATCTGTCCTCCCTTTTTGCCCCGCTACGTCTATCACCACCCCTATCCGCTGGAGGAGAGCGCCATGGCTGTGGCGGCTTCCGTCATCATCGGCCAGCATGACTTCACTTCCTTTGCGGCGGTAGACCCGGAGCGCGGCCGCGAGGAGGAAGAGCCTTCCAACCTGCGCACCGTGTTTTCTTCCGTCTGGCAGCGTGAAGGCGAGGAACTGGTCTACACCGTGCGCGGAAATGGCTTCCTGCACCACATGGTGCGCAACCTGGTGGGAACGTTTCTGCTGGTGGGCAAGCGAAAGCTGCCTCCCGAAGACCTGGGACACATTCTCCATGCCAAGAACCGCTCCGCGGCGGGGCCGACCGCGCCCGCGCAGGGGCTCTATCTGGTCAGCGTGGAGTACTGAAAAACCAGCTCTTAGCTGTCACCTCTTGGCTATTAGTTCGTGCTTCGCTATTGCCCAGGGTGAGTGCCAAAAGCCAAGAGCCAAGGGCTAAGTGCTCACTGCTAATTGCTAAGTGCTTGTTCTAGACTGTAGCTGTCCCATGCCCGCCGAAACCAAAGCGGCGCCTTTTGCATCTATCAACCCCGCCACCGGCGAGGTACTGCGCGAATTCGACTGTACTGCGGCAGAAGATGTTCGCGCGGCGGTGGAGCGCGCCCGCGCCGCCCAGCCGGCCTGGCATCAGTTGGGCGTCAGCCGGCGGCTGCAAATCCTGCGACGCTTCCAAAGCCTTCTCCAGGAGAAGAAGGCGGAGGTCGCCGCCGTCATCACCCGCGAAGCGGGCAAGCCCTATGTGGAGGCCTTGCTCACTGAAGTGCTGGTGGTGCTGGACGCGGCCCAGTTCTGCATCGCCAGCGCGCCCGCCCTGCTCCGCGACCAGCGTATTGGTCACGCCAACCTGGTGATGAAAGCCAAGCGTGGCTGCGTCCGTCATCAGCCCTATGGCGTGGTGGGCATTATTTCGCCCTGGAATTATCCCTTTGCCACTCCCGGAACAGAAGGTTTGGCGGCGCTGGCGGTGGGCAACGCGGTCGTGATCAAGCCCTCCGAATTCACCACCCTCTGCGCGCTGGAATTGCAGTCGCTGCTGCGCCTGGCCGGAGCGCCGGATGGCATTTTTCAGGTCGTGCCCGGCGGGGGCGCCACCGGCGCCGCCCTGGTCAACTCCAGCGTTGATAAGCTGATCTTCACCGGCAGCGTAGCCAGCGGCAAGAAAGTAGCCCAGGCCGCCGCGGCCCGCCTGCTGCCCGTGGTGCTCGAACTCGGGGGCAAGGATCCCATGCTGGTGCTGGACGATGCCGATCTGGAGGTCGCTTCCAGCGCCGCCGTCTGGGGCGCCTTCGTCAATGCCGGCCAGGCCTGCCTATCGGTGGAGCGCTGCTACGTCTACCACAGCCTTTATGAACGCTTCCTGGCCGCAGTGGTGGAGAAGACGGGCAAACTGCGCGTGGGCAATGGACTGGATCCCCACACCGACGTTGGGCCCATGATCCACCAACGCCAATTGCAGATCGTTGAAGAACATGTGGAAGACGCGCGGGGAAAAGGTGGCAGGGTGCTGGCGGGCGGCACGCGCCTGCCGCAACTGGGGCCGAATTTCTACGCTCCCACCGTGGTCGCCGATGCCCACCATGGCATGCGCCTGATGCGGGAAGAAACCTTCGGGCCGGTGCTGCCGGTCATGCCGGTCGAGTCCGACGAACACGCCATCGCGCTGGCCAACGATTCCGAGTTTGGCTTGGCGGCCAGCGTCTGGACCCGCGACCGCGCTCGCGGCGCGGCCATCGCCGGGCGTCTGCAAGCGGGTACGGTGATGGTGAATGACGTGATCTCCTGTTATGGCATCAGCGAAGCGCCACACGGCGGCGTCAAGTCCAGCGGCCTGGGGCGCACCCATGGCCTGCCTGGGCTGGAGGAGATGGTGTGGGTGAAGTACGTGGATTCCGACCTCCTGCCCCGCCTGCGCAAGGTATGGTGGTACGGCTACGGGCCAGAGTTCACCCGCCAGATGGAGGGCTTCGTGGAGTTCCTGTTCTCCCGCAACTGGGGCTCGCGCCTGGCCGGCGGCGTGCGAGCCCTGAAAGCTTACTTTCGCAGGGGTTGGCTGTAAAAGCAGGCATTTAGCACTTGGCATTTAGCATTTGGCCGCTCAGATTCCTGCTGCTACGCGGAATGCTTCACGGCCAAGTGCCAACTGCCAAATGCCAGGTGCGCAGTCCCCCTCTGTGGTCTTCATTTGTGTTAATCAAGTAAAATCCCCCCAGCGGCCCTGCCGCGCATCTTAGCCATAAGAGGGTAGCTCCTTTGGCCACACCGGGCATGCAGGCTGCCGATATGCAGTCAGCTCAGCAACAACTTCCCAATCACAAGCTCAAAATGAAGAAGCCAGGCCAGCGTTCCTGCAACGAAAAGGACGCCAAGGGCAAGTTCTGCGGCGGGCACCTGAAGCGCTGGTACTACCATGATGACGTGCTGGAGCGGGAGTGCGGGGACGTGGAGCAGGCCTTCGGGCCGCAGGCGGAAATCTATCGCTGCGAGCATTGCAAAACCTTGTACCTGCCCAATCCCGAGGACCCGCGTGGCACCAACGTGGCCGGGCAGGGGCAGATTTCGGTGTTCGGGCTGACCATTCAGCCCAAGTAATTGAAGAATGATGATGGAAGAAGGACAATCGTGCGCTCGCGCACTTTTGGGCTGTAAGGTTTTCAATCTTCATTCTGCATTCTTCATTCAAAATTTAAGTGCTTGCTTCCGAACTCATCTACGACTGGAACCAGGCCGCGCTCACACTCCGGCCCAGCGGCCCGGTTTTGTTGAATGACGAGAGCCTGCGCGACGGCCTGCAATCTCCTTCCGTGCGCGATCCTTCGATCGCGGAAAAGATCCGCATCCTTCACCTCATGGAGGAACTGGGCATCAACATGCTCGACCTGGGCCTGCCCGGAGCGGGGCCGCGCGCCTGTGAGCACGTGGAGGCCCTGGCCCGCGAAATCGCCAACTCGCGGCTGAAGATCAAGCCCAACTGCGCCGCCCGCACCCACCAGAACGACATTCGACCCATCGCCGAAATCTCCCAGCGCATCGGCTTGGCGATCGAAGCCGCCACTTTCATCGGCTCCAGCCCCATCCGCCGCTACACCGAGGGTTGGACCGAGGACTTCCTGCTGCGCACCACCGAGGAAGCCGTCAAATACGCCGTTTCTCTCGGCCTGGAGGTCATGTACGTCACCGAAGATACCAGCCGCTGTGACCCGGAGATGGTCAAGCGCCTGTACGCCACTGCCATCCGCCATGGCGCCCGCGCCATCGTCATCTGCGATACCTGCGGTCACGCCACCCCCATGGGCGTTTTCGCGCTGGTGAAGTTCGTAATGGATGAGGTGGTGAAGCCTTCCGGCGAAACAATTCGCGTGGACTGGCACGGCCACTGCGACCGCGGCCTGGCCGTGGCCAACTCCCTGGCCGCGCTGGTGGCTGGCGCCCACTGCGTGCACGCCTGCGGTCTGGGAATTGGCGAGCGCGTGGGCAACACCCAGATGGACCAGATGCTGGTCAACTTGAAGCTCATGGCGGTTCCGCCCTGGGACCAGCAGGACCTCACCAAGCTGCGCGATTACTGCCTGGCCGTCTCGCAGGCCACCGGCGTTCCCATTCCCGCCAACTACCCCGTAATCGGCGAAGACGCCTTTCGCACCGCCACTGGGGTACACGCCGCCGCCGTTATTAAGGCTTACAAAAAGAACGATACCGAGTTGGCCAACGCCATCTACTCCGGCGTGCCCGCCCACTATTTCGGCATGGAGCAGGTGATTGATATCGGGCCCATGAGCGGCAAATCCAACGTGCTCTTCTGGCTGGACCGCCACGGCATCGCCGCCAATGATGAAACTGTGGACCGCATCTACAAGCGCGCCAAAGCCTCCGACCGCCTGCTTACCGAGGCCGAAATTCTGGAGTGCTGCCAGGCTCCGGCGGGAACAAAACCCTCCCGCTGATATCTCCCTCCCCCTTTATTTCTCTTCGGAACGGCAGAGCGCGTGGCGCTTCGATTCCTCCTGCTGCGCCAAAGCCTGCAACCCCGCCGCCTGGCTCTGCAGACCCGTAAGCAGCGACTCCCACATGTCGGCGCTTACCTGCAGTCCGTCGCGCACCGTGGCGTCGGGGACGATCCCGGCGTCGCTTCGCAGCATGGTGAGCATGGCGCGCAGCCCGGAGCTTTCCTTTAGCATGGCGTCGGCTTGCTCGCGATGGCGCTGCGCCATGGCCTGCCACTCCTGTTCGCAGGCGGAGGCGCGCGCGGCGGACGACGGCGAGGCGGAACGGGTTTGTAATGGCGCGGCCCAAACCAGACCGGCCAGCAGTAGTGGCGCGAGTGATGCGCGGGAAAGCTTCATGTGGGCGTCCTCCGGGAGACGCGACCCGTTTACGTCTCTACCATAAACGCGCGGCGAAGAAGGTGACATCGTCTTTACAATCAGCATCGCCCTCGGACGTCGCCGGTTGCTCCGCCCCCGTCTTTTTCGGAGTATGCTATAGGCAAGGTTGTGGGTATGCGTGGGCTGCTGACCATCGGACTCCTGACGCTGGTGCCGCTGGCGGCAACTGCCCAGAGGCACGGCACGCCCGGCAGAACCGTCCCCATGCGGCCTCCAATGGCAATGAGAACGGCGCCCGTGGCGCGTCCCTTCATGGTGCGGCCCGCGCCTATGCCGGTAAGGGGATTTCATTTTCGGCCTACCCTGCCGGGGAGCGTAATGCGCCTGCGCCCGCACGGCCGGCGGGGCTTCCGCTCCGGGCATGTGGGCTTTGGTTTCGCCTTCGGCAATTATCCCTTTGGCGTTCCGCCCCAGAACCGCTGCTTTTCTGACGCTTTCTTCGATCCGTTCTACTGCACGCGCCGGCCGGTTCGATCCGGATCCTTCGGGTCATTCGCTTCCTTTGGCGCCTATCCGTTCTACAGTTATCCGCTGATCAGCGATTACTCCAGCGAGGACTACTCGGATGCCGCCGTCCAGCAAATAGCGCGGCAGACCGCTCAGGACAGCGATTTGACCGCGCAAATCGAGCAGCTGAGGGAAGAACTGCAGCAACTGCGTCAGCAGCAAAGCTCGCCCGCGGCGGCAGCGGCGCCGGCCTCGGTTCCAGTACAGACCGCCAAGGCAGAAGAACCGCCCACGCCCACTACCCTGGTTTTTCGCGATGGCCGGCGCAGTAAGGTGGAAAATTACGCCATTGTGGGCAATACGCTATGGGTGTTCAGCGAGCAGCGGCGCAAGAAGATTCCCATTGCCGAACTGGACGTGAAAGCCACGCAGCAGGCCAATGCCGACCAGGGTGTGGATTTCGTGCTTCCCTCCGGCAAGTAACTCCCGCTCATTTCACGTGTGCTGCCAGTTCCACACCGGCACGCCCTTCTCGTCGCGCAGCACATAGGTGTCGGTGCCCTTGTCGAGTTCCCGCGCCAGGATCAGGGAAACTCCGTTATCGAGCACAGGCGAGCCGGTGATTTCGACCTCGTCGCCGGCCTTGAGCTCGATGCCCATGTCTTTGATGAACTGTTGCGGGCACAGATAAACGTCGAAGGTGCCGGTATCGTTCTTCAGGACCAGGTGGGTAAGCGCACCGTGCCCCTGGCCAACCTGTTTTATTTCCTGAACTACGCCTTTTACCTTCTTCTCCGCTTTCAGGTCGTACTTGAGCGCCGGAGCTTTCGCCGCCGCGTGCTGCGCCTGGGCCGCCCCCAGGGAGCACATACCCAGCAAAATGAGCCACACGGCTGCCAGTTTGGCGGGAGAAAGAAGGTTCGGATGGTTCGCTTGCAACATAGCCCCTCCTTGGATCGGCGGGAGCCAGGTTGTGGTGCGGGTTCAGCCTGAGGAACAGGACAGGCTCCAGCCTCTCCTGAAGGCCCAAAAACGTGCTCACAATACCACCGAAGGCTGCCTCAGAGCGAGCCTTTTTGTGCGGGCACAAGCGCCCTCGCGGGTGCGGGCGAGCGCAGTCCGCCTATTGCGGTGAGCTATACCCCTTTTCCGTAAGCCGCTGCTTGAGTTCGGCGTGCATGCGGTCTCCCAGTTGCTCGCCCCAGCTCCTTCCGGCTTCAACCGATTCGCGCTGAATTTCCGGCAGGGTGGTGCTGATCTTGCGCCCCAGAGGGCTCTGGTAGAAGGCAATCAACTGGCGTATCTCCTGGTGGGTGAAATGCTTATCGTAGATGGGCAGAATGGCTTTCATGAGCTCGTCGGGGCTGGCCTGGCGTTTGAATTCCACCGCGAAATCCTGCCAGAACTGGTCCGGCACATCCGGGCGTGCGTGGCGCATGGCGGCGATTTGCGCGTCAATATCCTGGTCGAAAATGTCGCGCAGAATCTGGGGCGTGCCCACCAGTTTCATTAATTTCTCCGTGTCCTGGTGCTTGGCCGCGAGGGTGGTGGCCGCGCGGGGACGGGCCGCCGGGGCAGCCTGCGCGGCGCTCACCGCGGCCATTCCCAGGCACAGCAGCAGCGCCATGGCGGGGATTCGCATGGGAGTTCTCCTTGCCTACTCGAAGAAGCGATAC
Organism: Terriglobales bacterium; assembly: GCA_035278025.1. Taxonomy (GTDB): domain Bacteria; phylum Acidobacteriota; class Terriglobia; order Terriglobales; family Acidobacteriaceae; genus JAICWP01. The sequence goes on from DATEJK010000128.1 coordinate 23,242, forward strand.
TTCAGCATGTGGAACAGGGCGGCCACGCCGTCCTTCCAGCCGATTTTCTTGCCTTCTTCGTAAGTGCGGCCGTGATAAGCGATGGGCACCTCGTAAATCCGGCAGCCCAGCTTGGCTACCTTGATGGTGACTTCGGGCTCGAACCCGAAACGGTCGGAACGCAGATGGATGGCCTCCAGCACCTCGCGGCGGAACGCCTTGTATCCCACCTCCATGTCGCTGAGGTTGAGATTGCAGAGCAAGTTGCAGAAGAGGGTCAAAAAGCGGTTGGCCTGGAAGTGCCAGAAATAAAGCACGCGGTGGGCGCCGCCGTGAAAGCGGTTGCCGAAGACCGCGTCGGCGTGTCCGCTGAGAATGGGATCGAGCAGCACGGGGTAGTCGGCAGGGTCGTATTCCAGATCGGCGTCCTGCACCAGGATGACGTCGCCGGCGGCCTGGGCGAAGCCGGTGCGCAGCGCCGCCCCTTTGCCGCGGTTGCGGTCATGAAAGTGCAACTTGATGCGCCCGCGCTCTTCGCGCTCCAGGTCGGCCAGAACTTCGCGCGTGCCGTCGGTGGAGAAGTCGTCCACAATCACCAGTTCCTTCTCCAGCCCCGCCTCGGCCTGCAGCACAGTGCGCACCACCTGCGCGATGGTGGCTTTTTCGTTGTACACCGGCATGACCACCGACAGCGTGGTTATCGGCTTCAGCCGGTCGCCGATCACGCGCACCGGCTTGACCAGGATGCTGCTCTTTTTGCCCGCTTGGGTAATCAAATACACCCCCAGAAGAAGCATTTCCGGCTCGATCGGGTGCCGGTATCGTGGATGTGGGAATACTAAATAATAAACAACTGGATAGACGAGGATAAGCCAGAAAAAAAGGGGGGCTCCGGCCGCTTTTTTGCGCAAAGCGCGCCCCAGTCCCCACAGGGCCAGGATGGAAGAAGCCAGGAACAGCGAGTTCTTGATAGGGGCCAGGGCGGCGATTTTGGAGGAGCGCGGCAGCCCCGCCCAGAAGTAAATGAAGCGCTTGGCGCTCAGTCCCACAAAGCGGGCGGGATCCTGGGCGATAAAGGCCAGGGCCTGCTGCTTGCGTTCCGCGATGTAGGCCACCTCGCCCAGGCGCTGGAATTCACGCATCTGCAGCACGTTCTGCGTGGGGTGCAGATACCACATCCAGGTGCCGTCGGCGCCGGGGCCGTTGCCCAGGCGAAGTTCGGAGCCGAAATTGTCGCGAATGAAAATGAATTTGCCCAAAACGCGGTAGTTGCGCGTGATCCAGGGCGCCACCAGAACGGCTAAAACAAGTAATGCCACGGCGGCTTGCGCCACTGACGGAAGCTGCAGCTTCCTCCGCCGGTGCCACACCCACAGCAGCGATACCGGCAGAAACGACAGCAGCGATGGATTCGTCAGCGCCGCCACTCCCCAGAGCGCTCCCAATGCCGCCCACCAGCGCCAGCCGGATGCTTCCTGCAGTTTCAGCGCGCACAGGAAAATCGTCGCCAGCAGCAGCGCCGAGAGGCTGGTTTCCCAAACCCATTTGGTGGACCAGTACATGGTGAAGGGAAG
>DATEJK010000129.1:0-15915 GCA_035278025.1 Terriglobales bacterium
TTGCCTTCCGGCAGCATGGGCAGGTACTTGCGGTGCGGGCCCCCCTTCTTCTGGACATTCCCTATGAGGCGGTCATCGAGGCCCTCCAGGGCGATGGGCGAGTACTTCAGCACCTCGGGAATGTCGTCTCCTGCCTGGTACACATCCGGGTAGCCGAGCAAGAGAACTACGCGCTCGGGGTGGTTATAAATGAGTTTGACCTTAGCTTCCAGGATGGTGATGCATGTGCTTTCACTGCCCACCAGAGCGCGGGCCAGATTGATGCGGCCGTGCTCGTCGGGTATGAGCTGGTCGAGGTTGTAGCCGGATACACGGCGGATGATCTTGGGAAAGTTTTTTTCGATCAGGGGCTGGTACCGTTGGCGCAGGGACATCAGTTTGGCAAAGATCTCGCCCACCCTCCCGGGCTGGCGCATGCGTTCCTGCCACTCAGCCTCCGTAAGCCAGCCGGCCCTGAGGCGAGTGCCGTCGTAGAGCAGAATGTCCATTTCTTCGGTATTGTTTACCGCCGGGCCGTTCATCTGCGCGTGCGCCCCGCAGGAGTTGTTGCCCAGCATGCCACCGAACACGCAGCGGCTGTGGGTGGCGGGTTGCGGGCCCCAGGTCAGATGGTGGGGACGCGCGGCCTTTACCAGGTCATCGCAGATGGTTCCCGGCTCGACGCGGGCGTACTCCTCAGCCGGATTGAGTTCCAGGATGTGGTTCAAGTACTTGGAGAAGTCAATCACCAGGCCGAAGTTGCAGCACTGTCCGGCCAGGCTGGTGCCGCCGCCCCGGGAGAGCAGTGGCGCCCCGAACTTGCAGCTGGCAGCAACAGCCAGCACCACGTCGTCCACGCTCCTGGGAACTACCACCCCGATGGGCACCTGCCGGTAATTGGAAGCGTCCACGGCGTACATAGCGCGAGTGCCGGCATCGAAGCGCACCTCGCCCTGCACGTTCTGGCACAGCTCAGATTCCAGGGCGGCCACGTTCACGGCATCTGACGAGCGCCAGTTGCTCGGGCGCATTTCAATGGGTTTTCTGAGTTCTTCTTCTGAAACGACGGGAATACGGCTGGCTGACATTTGTTCTCCCTAAGCGGCAAAGCGTTGCGCGTCCGCCTGCTTGAGCTCCAGTCCCAGGCCGGGACGTGACAGGTCGGGCCGTAACTCGCCATCAACGAGCTGCGGCAAGCCTTCGAAGAACATGCGCTCGATGCGCACGTGATCGTAAAAATATTCGAGATTTTTGAATGGAGTCACCGCGCAGGCGGCGTGCGCATGCAGGGCCGGCGCGGTGTGCCCCGAAAGGGGCACATGGTGCGCCTGGCAAAGGGCCGCCACTTGCAGAAAACCTGTCACGCCGCCGCAGCGGGTAATGTCCGCCTGCTGCACGTCCACTGCGCCAGATTCCAGCATACGGCGGAAATAAAAGATGTCGTAGCCGTACTCCCCGGCGGCGATTTCCATCATGGCTGGAGCCCGGTCGCGGATGAGGCGCAGCCCTTCCAGGTCGTCGGAGGAAACGGGCTCTTCGAACCAGACCACGCCGAACCGGGTGAAAACCTCAGCCTGATCGAGCGCTTGTTTGCGAGTGTAGGCGCCGTTGGCATCCACGAACAGCTTGGGCTCATGCCCAATGGCCTCCCGTGCCGCGCGCACCCGTTCCACGTCCCGCTTGGGCTCACGGCCGATCTTCATCTTTACCGCCGGAATACCTTCTTCCACCCAGCCGGCTAGTTGCTGCGCGAGTTGCTTGTCGGAGTACGACGTAAACCCGCCGCTGCCGTAAACCGGCGCACCTTGGCGAACCTGGCCCAGCAGCCTCACCAGCGGCAGATTCAGCAGGCGGGCTTTCAAATCCCACAAAGCACAATCCACCGCGGAGATGGCGGCGGAACAGATCCCCGGCCGGCCCAGGTTGCGTATGCGTTTCCACATTTCCATGTAGGTATCGGTGACAGCCATCGAATCGCTTCCCTTCACAACTTCCGAAAGCGTGCCGTGAATCAGCTTGGCCGCGGAAACGTCCGCATAGGTATAGCCCAGCCCGGTGTGGCCGGCGCCATGCGCTTCCACCAGAACCATCGTGGTCTTGTCCCATTGGAGGGTGCCGTCGGATTCGGGCGAGTGGGTGGGCACGGTGAACACGGACACATCAACATGCTCGACCAGCGGGCTGGCGGATAAAGCAGTCATCCAGGCAGTTAGGGCCGGCCGACGCCGACGATACTGATTCGGTAAACGGCCTATTTGTACAGATGTCATCAGCGAGCCAGGAGGTTAGCTTGCCGCAGCACGGGATTGCTCTTAGCACGATGTTCCAATGGCGCAATGTTTCCGCTGCGTGGACGCACTGTCCGCGGTTGCCTGCCCTCGGGATAGGTCGCATCCCGAGTCCCCCCCAAAGACGGCGCGTTCACCAATGACGATGCCTTCAAAAACCGCTGACGCACAACTGAAAAGCCCCTGGCGGCAGCTCTGCGTGCCACTCTTTGGCGGCAAACGCCAGGTTATCAGGCGCATCGTATTTAACTGGACGTAATAGTACTTAAGGGCTCACATCAGATCCGCGTGAGCGCAGACCATTTACTCGTGTGCCTTTAGAAGATCTCGTAAGTCTTCATAGAAAAGGGGTTTCCTCATGACCGCGTCAGACGTGCTCGTCGAGTGCTTGATTGATTGGGGAGTGGAAGTGGTTTTTGGACTGCCAGGTGACGGCATAAACGGGATCATGGAGGGGTTGCGCACCCACAAAGAGAAGATTCGATTTCTGCAAGTGCGTCATGAGGAGACCGCCGCCTTCATGGCTTGCGGCTACTCCAAGTACACCGGGAAACTGGGCGTCTGCCTGGCCACCTCGGGTCCCGGCGCCATTCACCTGCTCAATGGGCTCTATGATGCCCGCATGGATGGCCAATCTGTGCTCGCCATCACCGGTATGCAGTACCACGACCTGATCGGTACTTTCACCCAGCAGGACGTGGAGACGGACAAGCTCTTCATGGACGTTTGCGTATACAACGAGCGCATCATGGGGCCAACACATGTGCAGAACGTGGTGGACCTGGCATGCCGCACCGCGCTGGCCTACCACGGGGTGGCCCACATTACCATCCCAGTGGACTTTCAGGACGCCAAGGTGGAAAAGAAGGACCGCTCGAAGCGCAATCTGGCGAACTTCACCAATGCGGTGCACACCCAGAGTTACAAGGTGCCGGCCGAGAGCGAACTGCACCGCGCTGCCGAGATCCTGAATCAGGGAAAGAAGGTTACGATCCTGGCCGGACGCGGAGCGTTGCGCGCCGGCGATCAGCTGGAGCAAATTGCCGAACTGCTGGCCGCGCCTATCGCCAAGCCCCTGCTGGGCAAGTCGGTGATTCCGGATGACAGCCCGTACACCACAGGCCCAGTGGGACTGCTGGGCACGGCGCCGTCGCAGGAGGCGCTGGAGGACTGCGACACACTGTTCATGGTGGGCACCTCGTTTCCATACCTGGAATTCATGCCCAAGCCCGGGCAAGCCAAAGCAGTACAGATTGACATAGACCCCAAGCGCATCTCGTTGCGCTATCCCGTAGATGTCGGCCTGGTCGGTGACAGCAAAGTCGTGCTCGAGCATCTGACTCCGCTTTTGAAACGCAAAGAAGACCGCGGTTTTCTGAAGACGGCACAAGCCGGCATGAAGGACTGGTGGGAGCGAATGGAAAAAGAGGCCACCCGAATGGATAAGCCCATGAAGCCGCAGGTGCCGGCGTGGGAACTGGGCAAACGATTGCGGGACGATGCCATCGTGAGCTGCGACAGCGGCACCATCGCCACCTGGTGGGCGCGGCACGTTCCCGCTCGCAGGGGGCAGATGCACAGCCTCTCCGGCACGCTGGCCACCATGGCTCCCGGACTGCCCTACACTCTCGCCGCCCAGGTCGCCTACCCAAACCGGCAGTGCGTCGCCTTTGTAGGGGATGGTGGTTTCTCCATGCTCATGGCCGATTTTGTCACCGCGGTGAAATACAAGTTGCCCATCAAGGTGGTAATTATCAAGAACGATACGCTGGGGCAGATCAAATGGGAGCAGATGGTGTTTCTGGGAAACCCCGAGTACGGAGTTCAGCTGCAGCCCATTGATTTCGCCGAATTTGCACACGCCTGCGGCGGGGTGGGCTTTACCGTGGACGATCCCAAGGAGTGCGGCGAAACCGTGGAAGCTTTCCTCAACGCGCCCGGTCCGGCAATTCTGCAGGCGGTGGTGGACCCGCTGGAACCTCCTATGCCGGGCAAGGTAAAGGCCGAACAGGCGCTGCACTTTGCCGAGGCCCTCGCGCGCGGCGAACCCAACCGCAGCAAGATCGCCCTCACCGTGGCATCGGATAAGGTCCGGGAGATGGTGTAGTTGTCTGGTGACTGAGGTCAGCAGTATCTCGGACTTAGCCGGCTTGCGTCTGTGACCCATTGTCGCGCCCCAACGAAGCTGCCGCCTGACCAGTGAGCACCAGCAGGTCTGCTAGTCAGCCGGGCTGCGACAACTGGGGAAACCTGGGCTGCAGCATGGGATTTTGTCAGCAAAAGACACGGGCCTTCAGCCCCTGAGAGCAAATCATGGCGAAGCATGAAGTAGTGGTGGTTACGGGCGCTTCCGCGGGAGTGGGCCGGGCCACGGTCCGCGAATTTGCCAAACACGGCGCCCGGATTGGCCTGATCGCTCGCGGGCACGATGGTCTAGAAGGCGCGCGCCGCGAAGTCGAGGCTGCCGGCGGTAAAGCGCTGGTGTTGCCCACCGACGTGGCCGACGCCGAACAGGTGGAAAAAGCGGCCGCGCGCGTCGAAGCTAAGCTCGGGCCCATTGATATCTGGGTGAACGACGCCATGGCCTCCGTCTTCTCCCCGATAAAAGAGATGACGGCGGAAGAGTTCAAGCGCGTCACCGAGGTGACCTACCTGGGATATGTGTACGGCACACTTTCGGCTCTGAAGCGCATGTTGCCGCGCGACCGCGGCACCATCGTGCAGGTAGGATCGGCCCTGGCCTACCGCAGCATTCCTCTGCAGGCTGCTTACTGTGCCGCCAAGCATGCCGTACTGGGGTTCCACGCCGCGCTGCGCACCGAACTGCTGCACGATAAAAGCAATGTACGAGTCACCATGGTGCAAATGCCTGCGCTGAATACCCCGCAGTTTGGCTGGGTGAAAAGCCGGCTGCCGCGCAAGGCGCAGCCGGTGCCGCCCATCTTCCAGCCGGAAGTGGCGGCGCGCGCCATCTACTATGCCTCCCATCACCCGCGGCGTGAGTACTACGTGGGGCACTCCACCGTGCAGGCGATCGTGGGCAACAAACTGGTTCCCAGCCTGCTCGACCATTATCTGGCCTACACCGGGTATGCTGCGCAACAACACGATGGCCGCGAAGATCCTGACCGCCCCAATAATCTATGGGAGCCCGTTTCCGGCGACCACGGCGCACATGGCAGCTTCGACCGTCGTGCACGCGACTACAGTATTGAGTGGTGGCTGGATTCGCACCGTCTGCTGCTTGGCTTGACCGGGCTGGCCGGAGCCGCCGGCGCCCTCTATGCCGTCCTCAGAAATCGCCGTTTGGAAAAAATCTATGAAGTTCTGGAAGACTGGCTGCCGCACGCGGCCTAAGTTTCTCTGCCTCGACTCCGCACTCCTCCGAAGGGCATGGATGAAGAAGGCACTTCCGTAACGGTGCCAAGGCATGTTGCCCACGCTATGCTAGGCTCTGCAGGGCCTTTTACCTGCCCGAAAAGGAAACCTTATGAGCCGACGCTGGCTGGCAATACTGGCACTGATCGCCGCTTTAGGAGTGGCCACTCCCGCACTCATGGCCGACCATGGCTGGGACAGGGACAAGGGTGAGCATGGCAACAAGCATTTTCGTGAAGGCGATCACGGCCGCCGCGGCGATCGTGATGACCATCGCCGCCACGATCGCGATGGCGACCGCTGGGAGCGTCGCGGCCGTTACGAGTACCACACCTACGACCGAGATGGCCGTCCTCCGGGTTGGGCGCGCGGCCGTAGAGTGGGATGGGGCTATTGCGGCCTGCCTCCGGGACAAGCCAAGAAATACGGCTGCTGGAGCTACATCTATGAGGGGCGCCGCTACTACTACTACCACGATGACGGTGGGCGCATTATCGTGCGCCGGCCGACCATAATCGTTCACGCCGGAGTGGACATCGTGCAGTGAGTTCGGCACCACCCTGAATTTCCGAAGGGATCGTGAGGTGAACGATCCCTTTTTTCATGCCCTGAACATCAGGCCGCAGAGCGACTAATCCTCTCTGTCAATTTTCCCTGACGAATGTTGGCGGGTTAACTGGGCGCGAGGTCGCTCATATCGGCAATACAGAAATTAGCGGTTTCTCATCTCCCCTGTTCTTTCGACCGCCTCTGAATCCATCCAGGTGGTTTCGCCGGTCTGCATATTGAGCAGGACGGACCTGCTGCTGGAGTCCACCCGGATGTAGCGGTCGCCGTCCAGCAGGTAAACCTCGAAGGGGCCGGGGCCGCTGTTCCCGGATCGCGGCGATTCTACCCGCTCTCTGTCTGTTGACCGGAGGGTCCGGCGCGCTGCGGCGGCGGTAGTAGGGCGTGCCTTCCTGGCGGTCACCCGGGCTTGCGCCAAATCCGCCATAGCCTTCCTGATTTCGGCCATAGTCCCGCGGATCTGGGGCCTGAAAAACACCCAAAACGCAAAGATGAGAGCAAAAAGAAAGCTGGCAATGACCAGCGTTTTTGGCACCGCAGAACGCGGCTGCCTGCGCCGGGAGACCTCGAGAGGGCGGAACTGCGCCCACTCATCCGCTGGTCTTTTGACCACGAGTTTGGGCTTGGCACTCGTTATTCACATCCCCTGCACTTCGACCGAGCCCGGAGGCGGCGCCACCCGACATATTCGGCGCACGCAGCCGGCGCCGGCCAACTTCATTATGAGGTTTGCCTGCTGGCCTTGCAACCGGCCGCCCGCCCGCCGCCTTGCCGCCTGCGCGCCACAGGCTAACTGCAGGAAAAAAATCCACCGCCAGGGGGCTATCACAAGAGGCTTGATCAGCACGACGCCGGAAACTGCGCCCGGCCCCGCCGTCGGGAGACGGCAAATGTGGGGTGTATAAGGTTTGCTGAAAGGGCCGGGCTTCTCTCGTCAGATGTGTTTGTACGTCAGCGGTTGAAATGCGTCTGTGACATGCGTCACAAAATGCGGAAAAAAATCGCCGCTTCTGCACTCCGCTCTGGCTGGGCGCTCTGTCCGGCGACATGACCCGGGGGCTACCGAACACCCAGAATTGTCGCAGGTCAAGCAACTCTCCGGATTTGCGCGTCGGATTTATCCGAGGTGGGCTCAGGCTGGGGGTTATTCTTCGCCGCCGCGATACCTAGAGAGTGCCCGCTATGACGAATGCGTTCGCGGTAGCCCTCGTAAAGAGCATCGGCCAGCACTGCCAACGCCACCAGAGCAAACGACACCACAGCGAATCCGAACAGCCACGCCCACTCGGTGACTTCCGCCGGCAATAACGTGGAAAAGGTCATCGCATCCTCCCTGCCACTCCGCAGCGCGGGCACCGCGGCGCCGGGAAAACTGATTCAGGCCTCGGCTGCAATCGCTGAAAGGAGCACGGTTCAAGGGATTGCGGCTCCTGCAGCCTGTTCCGCCAATACCACGACGGTAGAATGCCGGGCCCGGCAGCGCGGTGATAGTAGTCACCCCGTGCGGTGATGCTGACCAGGCGCCCCCCGGCCCCGCATCCCGCTTCTGTTGCAGAAAGTGGACAAAACCCCGCCCCGGCGGGGCCTGGTTTGACGGTGCTTTACCTAAGGACTAGAATTCTCGCGCCATGTGGGGCAAGCCTCTGCGTTGGGCAGTGTTGACCATTGTGGCTGCCATTTTGTGCGGCCATGTCACGGAACTGTTCGACCATTGGGACCACACGCTGCGCACCGGCAGGGAGGCGGATTACACCCTGGTAGTGCTCGCCGCCTGCGCCGGTCTGGAGATTGTGCTGGCTCGAGCTCTTCTGGCCTTCGCTACGCGCTCGCGCGCCTCCAGAAGTTTTCCTTTGCAGCTCTCTTCCTCCCTATTTGAGGTATTAGCGGCTGAGACACGGATCACCGGACCTTCCCCTCCTCTGGGTTCTTTATCGTTGCGAATCTAGAACTTCCTGCTGTGCTCGGAACGGCTGAGATCAGCTATAGCCTCGTTCTATCTAAAACGCATGGTGGGAAATCATGCAGTCGCTCAAAATCGCAGTGTTGTTGTGCACGTTATCTGGATTGGCAGGTTGCGCCTTCCAGAAGTATCGGGCGAAATCCCTGTCTCCGCCGCAAATGGCGACAGCTTTGGAAGCCCGAACGCTGTCTGACCATGGCCTTAGGCAATTCCTTGCCGCGAGAGCGCCACACCCTCCCTCCACCTGGCCCCTGGCGGAGTGGGACTTGCCCTCTCTGACCCTGGCCGCCTTCTACTACAACCCGGCGCTACAAATTGGGCGCGCGCGTGTGGCACAAGCCGAGGCGGCAATCTTGACCGCCCGGACCAGGCCGAATCCAAACCTAAGCGGAGATGCGGGCGGCGAAACCGCGCCCGAGAGTCCGTGGATTGCAGGATTCGTCGGTTCCCTCCCGCTGGAAACGGCGGGGAAACGAGGGCACCGAATCACCGCCGCGCAACGCGCCACCGATGTCGCCCGCTGGGACCTGGCCGTTTCCGCCTGGAGGGTGCGCGCTCAGGTGCGCAGCACGCTGCTGGAATACATCGTTGCCGGAAGGAACCTGACTCTGCTGCAAGCCGAGGAGCGCCTGCGTGCCGAGCGGGTTCAGTTGCTGGAGCAGCGCCTCGCTGTGGGCATGATCCCCCGGCCTGAGGTGGACACGGTCCGCATGCAGCACACGCAGACGCTGCTGGGGCTGCAGGCAGCGGAAGGACGCGTTTCACAAGCGGAAGCTTCGCTGGCGGCCGCCATTGGCGTGCCCACAGCGGGGCTGACGGGAGTCAACTTCGCATGGCCGGCGTTCAGCCAGCCTCCCGCCGCCAGTTTCACCGCCGCCGGCATTCAGCAGGACGCGGTCCTGAACCGCCTAGACATACGCCGGGCGCTGGCCGATTACGCCACGTCAGAAGCCATGCTGCGCGTGCAAATCGCAAGGCAATACCCGGACTTAAATCTGGGACCGGACTATGCCTTCGAAGAAGGCGCGCACCTGTTTTCGGTTGTGCTCGACCTCAGCCTGCCGGTTTTCAACCGCAACCAGGGTCCCATCGCGGAAGCCAAGGCCCGCCGGGAAGAAATGGCGGCGCAATTTCTGTCGGTGCAGGCCGCCGGCATAGCGAAAAGCGAACAAGCGCTGGCCCGGTACAACGCGGCGTTGAAGCAACTGGCGCAGGCAGGCGAACTCCTGCGGCAGGCGCGCACGCAAGAGCACTCGGCGCAGTCGGCGTTGCGGGCCGGCGCCGGCGACCGCGTCGCCTTAAACGCCGCGCAGCTGCAGACCGCTATCACCGCACTGGCCCAGCTCAACGCCCTCCACCAAGCCCAGCAGGCGCTGGGCGACCTGGAAAACGCGGTGCAGCGCCCGCTTGAGCCGGGCGACATTCAACCCTTATCGCCGCAATCGCCGCTGCTGAATGCAGCCAGGAGGTGATGGTGATGAGCCAACGCATGAAGTGGCTGCTGTCGGCTCTGCTCGCGGTAACGGCGGTTTCCATGATTGCGGTTGTCTTCCTGGCCGCCCACCGCTCCGACAGCGATGCGGATGAGGAGGAGGCGGTCAAAAGCCCATCTCACGTCGTGGTCGAAAACGGGTGCCCGGTGCTCCGCTTGAGCCCTGACACACAGGCTCGGGAGGGGATTCGCGTGGATCCGGTTCAACAACAAACCAGGCGCGCCGAGTTGCGCGGAATGGCGGTGCTCCTGCCGGCTGGCGAATTGGCTGGCCTGCGCAACAGCTACGTGGCAGCTCAGGCGAAAGTGGCGCGCGATCAATTGCAGCTAAAAGTGTCGCGCAGCCAGTACGAACGCACCAGGACGCTTTACCAGCAGAACCAGAACACGTCGCTCAAGGCGATGGAGGATGCGCAGGCGGCTTATCGCACTGGCCAGGCTGAGGCCCAAGCTGACGAACAGGAAGCCGAACTCCAGTTGGATATCGTGCGCCTGCGTTGGGGGTCGGAGCTCGCCGGCTGGGTAGCCAACAATAATGCCTCGCTGGCCGCGGTTCTGCAGCAGCGCTCATATCTCGCTCAAGTGATTTTTCCTCCTGGCGAAGTTGCTGGACCGCCCGCCAGATTGTCGCTGAGTTCACCCGCCAACCATCTTGTTCCGGCCCGGCTAATGGGGCCGCTCCCGCAGGTGAATCCGCAAATCCAGGGCGTCAGTTTTCTCTACCTGGTGGGTAGACGGCCCGGTTTGGCGCTGGGCATGAACCTGGTGGCGTTCGTGCCGGTAGGACCATTGCTACACGGAAGCGTCGTTCCTGAGTCCGCCGTGGTGTGGTGGCAGGGAAAAGCCTGGGCCTACCAGGAAACCTCGGCCAATACGTTCACCCGGCGCGAGGTGCCCACGCAAAATCCGCTGCCCGGCGGCTATTTCGTTCCCGGCAGCGCCTTCGCTCCACAAACGAAACTGGTCACGGCTGGAGCCCAGGCGCTGCTTTCAGAGGAGTTCCGCGGCCAGATCCAGGAGGAGGATTAGCCCGCCATGCTCACCGCCATCGTCGCCTGGTCGCTGCGGCACCGCGGTGTTGTCTTGGCCCTGGCCGGCATTCTGCTGGGCTATGCCGTTTACGCCCTGGGACAGGCGAAGTATGACGTTTTTCCCGAGTTTTCGCCGCCCGAAGTGGTCATCCCCACGGAAGCTCCCGGTTTGGCGCCGCAGCAGGTTGAACTGCTGGTCACACAGCCCATCGAGAATGCGGTGGCGGGTGTGGCGGGAGTGCGGTCCGTGCGCTCCGCGTCTGTCCAGGGGTTGTCGGTAGTAACTGTGCTGTTCAATTCCAACACCAATGTTTATCTCAACCGCCAGGTAATAGCCGAGCGCCTGTCCACCTTGACCGGCACCCTGCCGGCGGGAATCACGCCCAGCATCGCACCCCTTACCACCTCCACCAGCGTGGTGATGGCGGTGGGCCTCACCTCGCGCACCGAGTCGCTGATGCACCTGCGCACCGTAGCCGACTGGACCATGAAATTGCGCCTGCTGGCGGTGCCCGGAGTCTCCAAGATCGCGGTCTTTGGCGGATACCAGAAGCAGTTTCAGGTGCAAATTAAGCCTCAGCAACTGACCCAGCACGAGATTGGCGTGGAGCAGGTGCTGGCGGCCGTCCGCCAGGCCACCGGAATCCGCGGCGCCGGTTTTATTACCACACCGAATCAGCGCATGATCGTGCAATCAGAAGGGCAGGCAACTACCTCCGGCGAGTTGGCCCAGGCAGTGGTGCTGCAGCAGCAGGGCGCGAACCTGACACTGGGAAGCGTTGCCAAGGTAACCGAGGGAGCAGCGCCGCGCCTGGGCGCTGCCTCGGTGATGGCCCAACCGGCGGTCATGCTGATGATCTCCGCCCAGTATGGCGCCAACACTCTAGAGGTAACCGCCGGCCTGGACCGTGCCCTGCGGCAATTGCGGCCCACACTGGCAGAGCAGAATATCAAGATTGACTCCACCATTTTCCGGCCGGCGCGGTTCATTGATACTGCCCTGCATAACCTGCGCACCTCTTTGATCGTCGGCGGAATCCTGGTTATCGTCGTTCTCTTCCTTTTTCTTTTTAATTTCCGCACGGCCGCAATCTCCTGCGCCGCCATTCCTCTTTCCCTGATGGCGGCGACCATCGCCATCGAGCGCATGGGCTACACCCTGAACACCATGACCCTGGGCGGCCTGGCAATCGCCATTGGCGAGGTGGTGGACGATGCCGTGATTGACGTGGAAAATATCTACCGGCGCCTGCGCCAGAACCGCAGTTTGCCGCAACCACGCTCCCAGTTCCGGGTGGTGCTGGATGCTTCCATTGAGGTGCGCGGCGCGGTCGTCTACGCCACCTTTTCCGTGATTCTGGTGTTCCTGCCTGTGCTTACCATGAGCGGGGTGGCGGGCCGAATTTTTTCGCCGCTGGCGGTGACCTATATCTGGGCCATTCTGGCGTCGCTGCTGGTCGCTCTCACGGTCACTCCTGCGTTGTCTATGATTCTGCTGCCGCGCGGGGAATTGCGCGCCGCCGACCCGCCGGTCGTGCACTGGCTCAAAGACAAATACGAACGTGTGCTTACCCGCGTGGAAACCCACCCCGGCGCTGTAGTCAGCGCCGTCGTTCTGCTGGTGTTTGCGGCGGTGCTTGCCATTCCATTCCTGGGCGGCGAGTTCCTGCCCAGCCTGCGCGAAGGCCATTTCGTGGTGCACATGACCGCCATGCCCGGCACCTCGCTCGACCAATCCTTGCGGCTCGGGGATCGGGTCAGCGAGGCGCTGCTGCGCATTCCCTACGTGCGCGAGGTCGGCCAGCGTGCGGGCCGGGCGGAGTTGTCGGATGATTTCTCCGGCACCCACAGCAGCGAATTCGAGGTTGACCTGAAGAATCTTTCCGGAGCCCAAACCGACAAGGCGCTCTCTGATATTCGACGCACCCTGGCCAGCTTTCCCGGCGCGGCTTTCTCCGTCAACACTTTTCTCGCCGAGCGCATCAATGAGATTCTCTCCGGCTACACCGGCGCGGTAGTGGTAAATGTCTATGGACCCGACCTCAATGAACTTGGCCGCGAGGCGGCACGCATTGCCGGCGTGCTGGCCAGGGTGCCGGGGGCGCGCGAGGTGCAAATCCAGTCACCGCCCGGATTGCCGCAGGTAGTAGTCCACTTGCGCCCGGCTGATGTGGCGCGCTGGGGCTTTGATTCCGTGCAGGTGCTGGACGTAATCCGTACCGCGTTCGGGGGAGAGGCAGTGGGCGAACTCTACCAGGGTAACCAGGTGTTCCCGGTCTCGGTCATCCTGGACCCGGCGGACAGAAGGTCGGTCGAAGACATTGCTTCTCTTCCTCTGCTCAGCCCGCAAGGCAACTACGTTGTGCTGCGGCAACTCGCCGACGTGTACGAAAGTTCGGGACGGTATGTGATCGCTCACCGTGGTGGGCGCCGCGTAGAGTCGGTGACCTGCAACGTGGCCGGCGGCAATATCGCTTCTTTCGTGGCCACCGCGGGGCGACGCATCGCGAGGTTGGCGTTGCCGGCAGGCGATTATGTCGAGTTCAGCGGCACGGCAGAGGAACAGGCGCGCTCGCAGCGCGATCTGCTGGTGCATTCCCTGCTGGCCGGCATCGGCATCATCATTCTTATCTCCCTCGTCATGCAGAACTACCGCAACTTGCTGCTGGTTCTAGCCAACCTTCCGTTCGCGCTGGTGGGAGGCATTTTCGTGGCGCTGGCCACCGGGGGGAACTTGTCGCTGGGCTCGCTGGTCGGTTTCGTGACCCTGTTTGGCATCACCCTGCGCAATTCCATCATGCTTATTTCCCACTACGAGCACCTGGTGCGGGAGGAAGGCATGGAGTGGAATTGGGCAACTGCCCGGCGCGGCGCATCCGAGCGCCTTTCGCCCATCATGATGACGGCGCTGGTCACCGGCCTCGGCCTGCTGCCGCTCGCCCTGGGCAGCGGCGCTCCCGGCCGCGAGATCGAAGGACCGATGGCCGTCATCATTCTGGGAGGGCTGGCCACTTCAACCGCTCTAAACTTGCTGGTGCTGCCCACTTTGGCGCTTCGCTACGGCCGCTTCGAACCGGTTCGCGCAACCGAGGAGTGATGCTATGAACGCCACCTTACACCAAGCCCTGCTCGGCCTGGTGCCCACATCCCTGCTTTTGGCAGGATCGCTTATCTTTTTCCTGAAACGAAGGAGCACCGGGTCCGTGCTGCAACTGCTGGGCGCAGGTTGTCTGCTATTGGTTATTCTCGCTCACCTTTGCGACGGCCTTCATCTTTTCCCCGGCATCGGCTGGGGACTCAAGCACAGCGCCGGACACTATCTCGACCTGTGCAGCGCGGTTCTGTCGCTGCTGCTTTTTCCTGCCGGCTACTTGCTTCATGCTTTGGCTGCGTGAGACCGCCGGGATGGCGGGTTTGGTAGCGCTAAGGTCGGCGAAATCGAACTCAATCGCCTGCTTATGGCGGAGTGGGCAAACGTTGTGAAATGGCTGAAAAGGTTCGATTCGCTGAGGTCTGCGGGAGTGCAGAAGGTGATGTTGAGTTGTTGAGCGCCGGAAAGCGCGGGCAAGCTGGCTGTTTCTTACTACCAACATGGTATCGAACCCTTGCCCGGTGCCCTTAATTTTGATCCATGAGTCCCCAATGGGGATAGTCGCTCTGGACCAGTTCCACGGTAGCCCGGAAACCGCTTCTAGCGACGATCCTAGCCCCATGTGGATACTGGATCAGGACAAGGGACCCATAGAACACGTCCGTGCCTATAAACGAAAACGGCTGCGTACATTGTACGCGGAGCCGGAAACTGCTGCGTACACTGTGGGCTGCACAAGAAAACCTGCACACAATCGAGACGTGTACAGTGTACGGAGTTCAGATCGTTCTGTTTGCGTTCGGACCCCTTTTTAATCCGAGACAGTACGAGGTGCTGAAAATGGCCGATTTTTGCGGGTCCGAACAACCTTCCAAACGGCGCAATTCGGAGCCAATTTTTGTGAACTGTCGGGCACTTCAGGCTCAAAAAGTCCGGATTTGAGGGTCCAAACTGCGGGGTTGGCCCGCAGGGCCACCATTGTTGCTGATCCGCGCGACAATTTTGAAAGAAAACGGTGTCTACAGTAAGCGTCCCACGAATGCTGTCCCTCTTCTTGCCAGTTGTCAGCAATCGCAAAACGAAACCTACCTCTGTTTCGGCGAGGTAGACCCGGTCAGTATGCGCGAATCTGCACGAAATATGTGATAGTCGTCAAAGGTTATATCGCTCAACATGGTGGCAAAAGGACCATAGCTCCTGAAACTTTCACCCCAGTCCGTGAGCGCGAAAATACTGACCGTCCGAGATCGCCAAATAGCTATGCTCTTCAGGGGGCAGGTATAAGTCTTTCCTCCAATTTGCACACTGCCGTAATCTACAACAACATCAGACCGAACCAGCGGCAGGCCCGGGCTTAGGTCTGCCCCCACCGTGAAGCGAAGCATAGTCCCGCTTATTGGATCGAGTGCGATTTCTCCGTGGTACCCCGTGATTTGTTCGAAACCCGTCATTCCGTCGCCATCTGGAAGGCAGCAGAATCCTACTCTGAAGTGCGACTTCTGCGTTGGAATTACATAGCGAAAGACCGCTCGTCGACCATCCGCGCCCTGCTCCCACCTGCTCCAGCTAAAATCGCTGCTAGCGACGAGGGCACCGATTGCCGCACTCAGAATGGGGCCGAACGTACCGTAAGCCGTTAAACTTTGTTCGTTCGCTTTTAGTCTTCTTTGTCGCGGGTCTGATTTGATCAACTCCTGACCTTGGCGATACAGCACCGTTACCTTCGAAACATCAACCACATGCAGTGGCTGATACTCGTTCGTGGAGTCGCCCTCCTCAGGTGACGGGGTTTCCTCGTAATGAACCGTGGTTCGCGTTGCGTAGAAGTTCGGCAACTTCGGAATGATCTCGTTCAGATAATCGTCAGCCAGCGCGACCATCTTTCGCTGTGCAGCTGGGTCAGGTGGTGGTTCGGCAGGAATCTCCGCCTTGGGAGGCGGGAGGAGAGCCGCCTGATCAGCCAACGCAACCAAAGCCCGTTTGGCGTTGGCACCGCGCAACTCGCTTGTCCAAGACGTGAGTTTCGCTTCGTCTAACCGCTCTGTCAATTCAAGGTTCGAGAGCCGTTCTGCCATTTTTCGGTCGGAGTTCCCGTGCATCGCCGTCAGCATCTCTCTCAACTGCTCGAC
>DATEJK010000130.1:0-2745 GCA_035278025.1 Terriglobales bacterium
GGGGTGCCCTGGGCATTTCCCATCTGCATGCCGATGGGAATGTGAATTTCTGTGATTTCGGAGCAGGGTACCACGTGGCGGGGGCCCAGGCTGAGCAGGCCGCCGCGCACGGTCACGGTACCGGCCTCGAAGGTCACCACGGACAAACCCATCCACAGACTGAGCACGATCAGGAAGAACAGCAGGTCAAACAGCCCGAAGAAAAAAGTGAAGAAGAAGGGCGCGTGCGTCCACAGGAACCAGACGATAACGCTCCATAGCAGGAAAAAGGCGGTTGTGCCGAGGGCGGCGCCGGGATTGCGCAGGGCGGGAAACTTGAAAATCACGCCGCCGGCAGGGCTGGGCTGCACAATGATTTTCGAGCCCGCTGGTCGCTCAGCCGGGCCTTCCGGCACATGGGCAAAGGCGTTGCCGCGGTCCACCGGCGCGGTCAGAGCGGGGCTGTCCTTGGTGCGGAATACCGGCACCTCAAAGGTGTCCAGGTAATTCACTCCGGGAACGTCGGCATCGGCTTCTAGGATCCAGAGAATGGCGTCATTGGGATTGGCGTTGTCGCAGGCCAGGGCGTCATTAGGAATCTGAAAGTCCACGGGGATGAGGGCGCCATCCGGGCCGGGCATGAGGCGCTCCGGCGGGACAGCCTGTTGCTCGCGCCAGCGGATTTTTTCCCAGACGCTCTGATTTTTGCCACTGCCAGTCACCACGTGGTTGATGCAGGAGAGCTTAAGCTGAACGCCTTTGGCAGCGCCATGGGGAAAGCGCGCCTGAATGTTGCCCCGTAGCCGTCCGCCGATAATGCCCGGTGGCGGCGACATTGAGAAGCAGGTCTTGCCAAACTCGATGCGGCGCAAGGTAGAGCGCACCGCCCATACCAGCATTCCCACCCCGGCGAGTGGAAAGATGAACGCCATCAGGATCAATGGATTCTTGTGCAACGTCTCAGCCGACATGGCAGTGAACGCGAAGTACGCAGGGGCAACGCAGATGCCGTTCCACAGAAGAGTGGCTATCCACGCGGCGGTGACGGAGGTTTTCAGGCGGCTATCGCAGCGCGCCTGGGCCCAGTCTTCGCGCCACATCCAGGGTGAATCGGGGAAGTTGGCCTGCAGGTCGGCCACAATGCGCTGGCGGCGCCGGCCCTGAGTGCCGGCTAACACCATGGCCACAGCAGCGCCCGCAAAGACGAACGCGGCGCTGCCCACGACCACGGCCAGAGGCCAGGGCAGAGTGCCATTGTTCAGGTTGTGCACGGCCAGGAATGCGGCAAACAATCCGACCATCGCAAAAGGCAGGGCTACAACCACGGCGCCGACAGGAACCGACCGGGGCGGATTGGGTACGGAAACCGGCACTCCGGGGAAGTATGCCCGCGTCCGAGGCTGCCGCATATAGCACGGGTGGGCTGGAACGGAAGTCACGTAATTGAACACTTACGACTGAACATGACGAATGGAAAAACCGATCCAACCCTGGGGGCACAAAGGCCGCCAATATTTACCCTTGGTCGAACTGGAACTCTTTGCCGGGGCTGGAACTCAGCCTATTGCCGATTCGGCTTGGATGCTATCGGGAGCGGGGCAAGCGTCAATCGAAACTCTTCCATGGCCAATAAAAAAAGAATCCCGAGGTGATGTTGGAACCTATTCTCCTCAGCCAGTAGCTCGCGTTAGACCCTTGCCAACCTGCACTCGCTGCGACCCTTGCGGGCAACTGCGGGCGATTGTTCGCTTGGGCTCCGGGCTCACTGCCAACCGGGAAAACCAGCCAACGCCTCGGGACTCCATTTTGCTTTCAGCAGGTTCCCGTTCGCCTCAACCAGCGCTTCGCTGTTAGACCCTTGCTGACCCTCTGAACCAGCCTTGCGACCGACCCAGTGATCACGCTTGAGCCCCGGACTCCGCGCCAACCGGGTAAACTCAAGAACTGCCGAAGAACGAGTCTGTTTTACGCTTCCTATTTTTAAGGTCAATCACAAAGGAGAAGTTTTATCACTTGCGTTTTCAGGCGAGTGCAGGGCGTACACAGGGGCATGCCGAAAAACAGGGCAGCCAGCTGCAAAACAGTCGGCCGGAATGGCCGCTCACCCGCGAATTTGGAGGGGTTGTCGCACGATGGAAAGCTTAGACGCGCGCCAGCGGACTTCAGGAGATGTGAAAATCAGGGGTAAATTGCGTGAGCGCCGCGCTAAAGACAACACTGGGAAAAATTCCCTGGGGAAGCTAAATAGGGACCTTTCGACCTCGCAGAGCGGCTCGCAGGTGAACCCGCCTTGCTTCGCTCAAGGTCACAGCAGGGGGCTGCCAGGACGCCAGCCCTCAAATGCGCATGGGCATGACGATGTAGCGGTACTTGTAGTCCTCGGCGCCTTCAGGACGGAGTTGGCCGGCGGACTGCGGGTCTTTGAACTCCAGGCGCACTTCTTCGGTATCGGCGGCCTTCAGGAAATCGAGCAAGTAGGCGGAATTGAAGCCGATGGCGAGGGCGTCGCCAGTGTAGCTGGTGTCCAGCGAATCCTCCGACTCGCCAGCCTCGGTGGAGGAGGAGGAAACCTTCAGCTCATTCTTTTCCAGGCGCATGCGGATGGCGCCAGAGCGCTCGTCGGCGAACTGGGCCACGCGCTGGATGGCGCCATTCAGGTCGTCGCAGCGCACCAGCACGCTCTTAGTGTTGTCCTTGGGCAGAACCGCCTCATAGTTGGGGAATTGGCCGGTAAGCTGGCGGGAGGTGAGCAGGCGCTGGCCGATG
>DATEJK010000131.1:0-8452 GCA_035278025.1 Terriglobales bacterium
TGCAGCAGCCGGAGGATGAGCAGTTCCGGAACGCCGTTCATGAAGTTGGGATTGCTCTCGCGTGGCGCCATCGGCGGCAGTATACCTCGCTGTTCGAGGTATTGGCAACAATGAGCTGCCACTTTCAAAAAATCTTCGGGGGCGAAAGGGACCTGGACCCCGGTGGAGGTCGCGGGGGCTGCGCCCGGCAGGGGCTCCGTGATAGCCTTTACCGGACGCCAACTTAGCCCGGGTAACCGGGCCTACAGGTTCCTAAAGTAATGGGCAGCGAACGCCCTACCCCAACCTCATCCCCGCGGGCTGAGCCGGCCCCGGCCAAGACTAACGGCCAGGCCTCTTCCGGGAGTGAAATTCCGCCGCAACTTTCTGCTGGGGAACGGGTTTCGACTACTGTGACCAGCGTTGCCATGGCGCCGCGTCTGCCTGGCACGGCGACGCTTGACCGCCCCGCTGGGCGCGCGGTTTCCACGCCCGGCTTACTCGACGGTCTGAGCGATGCCGAAGTCATGCTGCGGGTCAGGGCGGGAGACGAACCGGCCTTCGCCTTCCTGGTGCAGAAATACCGCCGCCCCATGATGAGCTTTATGTACCGCATGGTGCGCAACCAGGCGGTGGCGGAAGACCTGGCGCAGGAAGTTTTTCTGCGCGTCTACCGCTCGCGCGAGACCTATACGGCCAACGCCAAGTTCACCACCTGGTTGTATCGCATCGCGACCAACCTGGCGGTGAATCACGCGCGCGACACCCGCCACGAGCGGCCGGAAGTAAGCATGAGCCTGGATGAGGCCGACGCCGAGACCGGGCTGATGCCGGACCTGCCCGACGGCACGCCCAACGTGGAGGAGAACATCCTTCGCCGGGAGCGGCTGGCGGCGATACGGAGCCACGTGCAGGCCTTGCCGGAACGGCAGCGCCTGGCGGTGATCATGCATAAGTACCAGGGCATGGATTACCGGCAGATCGCGGGAGTGCTGCAACTGAGCGAATCCGCGACCAAATCGCTTCTGTTTCGCGCCTACGAGAGTTTGCGCGAAAAGCTGAAAGACTTTGTTTAGGTTGGCGAATATGAATTGCAATGGAGTACGTGAATTTCTACCCGATGTGGCGAGCGGGGTCGCCGCCGCTTCGGCCGAGACGCAGGCCCACCTGCGCGAGTGCCCGCAGTGCGCGACCCAGCTGGAAACTCTGCGCCGCACCCTGGCCCTGCTCGAGGAGTGGCAAGCCCCCGAGCCTTCACCCTATTTCGAGACCCGGCTCTACGCCCGCCTGCGGGAAGAGATGGCAGCGGCGCCCGCCCGCGGCTGGCTGGCGTGGCTGCGCAAGCCCGCGCTCGCCGGATCCCTGGCGGCGCTGTTCTTTGTGGGCATCAGCCTTTTCCTGGGCAAGCAGACCTTGAACAACAGCCCCAGCGCGGTTACCTCCTGGGAAATGAACGTCACCGCCCAGCCCGGCACCGCGGTGGGCGACCTGCAGGCTCTGGACAAAAATCATGACCTCTATGCTGATTTCGACGTTCTCGATCAGCTGGATGTGCAGCAGCAAGAAGTAACTCCTTAACCGGCTGCCGTTCGATGGCGAAGTCGAACGCGGCCTGCCAGTAGAAACGGGGATGGCGGGTTGCACAGTATCAGTAAATTGATGGCGCTGGCGGGCCTGCTCCTGGGTCTTGGCCTCTATGCCCCGCTGTCCGCCGCCCAGGGTAACCCCTCGCCCGCTGCCGCTCCGGCCCCTTCACCGGCGCATCCCGCTGCTGCCGTTCATACCACCACCCATCCTCACCGCCCCATCCATCACGCCGGCGACTGGCTGCGCAAGTACAAGGACTTGCCTCCCGATCAGCAGCAGAAGGCCCTGGAGAACGACCCCCAGTTCCGCAAGCTCCCGCCCGACCGCCAAGTATTGCTGCAGCAGCAGCTGCGCCGCTTCAGCGCCCTGTCTCCACAAAAGCAGAAAATCATTCTGCAGCGCATGGAAACCTGGGAGCACTTGACCGACGCCCAGAAAAGGGCCGCCAAGACCGTTTTTACCAAGATCCGCCAGTTGCCGCCCGCGCGCCGCAAGCTGATGGCCGCCGCCATTCGCGATCTGCGCAAAATGGATCCGCAACAGCGCGAGCAGGCGCTGGGTTCGGCCGAGTACCACGGCAAGTTCTCTAACCAGGAGCTCGACCTGCTCAAGGGGGTGTTGAAACTGCCCCTCGCTCCCGTGCACGCGGAAAACCAGCAGCAGCCCTCGCCTGCCTCCCAGCCTCGGTAGCAGTTCTCGGTTCCCAGAAAACCAGCAATTAGCACTCAGCATTTGGCCAGCCTTGAGCATTGCTGGAACCCAGCGCAGCATCCCTGGCGTCAATCCAGAAGACTGTTCTTGTGGGTGTCGCCGGGTGCCGGCAGTGCTCGTGGCCGTCCAAATGCGAATTGCTCACTGCTAATCGCTGGGAACTGGAAAGTGGGAACTGACAACCACTAGTTCAGCGTTGCCAGCGTGCGGCGGATGGAGAGCGCGGTCTGGCGGATTTCGTCGGCGTCCGAGGCATCGGGAGACATCTTCAGATACACTTCCAGGTCCTCCGCCGCCCCCCGCATCTGGCCCAGGCTGTAACGCAACAATGCCCGCTGCTTGACATCTTCGGGTGAGCGCGGATAAATCACCAGCACCAGATCCACGATGGGCAGCGCCTTGCGGAAGTTGCGGCCCGCCATGTATACGGCTTTCAGGTTGTTGAGGATGCGGGTGAGCATCTGGCGCCGGCTTACCGACATGAGGAACTCGGGCTGGAAGGGCACCTGCCCGGCATAGATTTCGTTCAGCCGCCGCTGGCAATCCTTCATGGAAAGGATGTTGCCGCAGTTGAAGGCGTCAATCAGCACCTGCCGGCCCTCAATGTCGTAATGCTTGAGCAGGAAGTGTCCCGGCATGCCCACGCCGAACAGGGGAAAGCCGATTCGCCGCGCCACCTCCATGTAAATAAGGGCCAGGGTGATGGGAATGCCCAGGTGGCGGTCGAGTACGTCATTAACAAAGGAATTGCGCGGGTCGTAGTACTGCTCGCGATTGCCGCGCAGGCCCTCTTCCTGGAAAAGCGTGGCGTTGAGCGCGTAAATGGTCTGGGCGGTGTCGCCCACGTCGCGAATGCGGCGGCCCACGCGATCCGCCAGGGCTTCTACCCGCCTCACATAAGAATCAATGTCGAGGCCGGGATACTCGGTGCGGGCCACGGTAAGCGCCGCGCGCAGCAGATCAATGCGCTCGTCGTCAATGTCCTGCCCCACCAGGCCGGCAAAAACATCGGCGATTTCGCCGGCACTCTGCCGCTCGCCCATTGCCATATGGTAGCAAACGGCACGCCCGATTGGGGCAAGCGGTCCGGAAAGAGCAGCGCGCCAGTGTAGCCGGTACAAGTAGTTGCATAAGATATGCAGCGGAAATCATCCGGCGCCTGACCCTGCGTCCGTGCAGAAGCGGGAGCACTTTGTCGTCGTCTGTGCTGTCCTAACCTGCTTCAGCGCAGGCCGCTGGTAAGGAACAAATCCGAAAGCTGGCGCGTGTAGCCGTAAACATAGTTGTCGCCGGCCAAGGCGATTGGTCCGACACTGCGCATTCCCGCCGTATCGGAGGGGCCCAGCGCCTTCCAGAACTGCTGGCGGCCGGTCGCGATGTCCAACATGTACACGCGGCGCGGGATGCGGTCCTCGGGCTTGTTCGAGGTCAAGAGCAGCGACTTGTTGTCGTGCCAGCCAATAACGAATTGCTGCGGCTCAACCCCGTTCAGCGGCCGCTTTTCGCCTCCCTTGAGCGGCCACAACCAGTCGCGATTGTTGCTGTCGCGAACCGGAAGCCACACTCCATCCGGCGACGGAAAAATTCCGGCTGTTCCTTCCGGCGTTAGCGGCTGTATTTGCCCGGTCATGCGATCAACCACAAAAGTGCGGGCGGGATGGTTGCCCTGCTGGCCCGCAAAAATGTAGTGGCGGCTGTCGAGGAGCCATCTTCCCATCCCATAGGAGATATCCGAAACCGGCAGGTTCCGGCTCTCCCCCGCCCCCACCGGCACGATGGTTGCGCGGTGCGCATCATCGGGCGAGAGAGTTAGCGCCCACTTGCCATCCGGTGAGATGGCGCTGGCATAGCCTTCTCCGATGGCGACCGCTGGTGAGCCGTCGGTGGCGCGCACGAAAACCGTGTACCGCGGCCCTCCCCCTTCCCCCTCTTCCTCAAACAGAACGGTCTTGCCGTCAGGGGTCAAGTCGCGGGGGAAGGGATAATCCAGCCAGCCCAAAGAAATCTCTCGCGACTGCCCCGCTCTCACTCCCACCATGGCGCGGCCGGCGCTCTGCAATTGCAGCAGGGCCCGGCCATCCGCGCCCATGTCTTCCAATTGCAGTTTTCCGGGAACCGTATCCACCAGCCGCTGTCGCCCTGCGGGCGTGACCGCGTAAAGCATGCGGTTATTGCCATTCGTGCTGGCCGTAAACCAGATTTCGCCTCCATCGCGCGACCAGGCCACGCCTTGTACGCTGGCAAGCTCCGCGCTAAGGTCCTTTTTGGCCCCTGACAAACTCACTACCGCCACATGGCCGCGATCGTCCCCCGTAGGCGGGTGCTCCAGAAACGCAATGCGATCCCCGCGGGGGGAGACCCGGATGTGGCTGATCCAGCCAGGCGATTGATAAATCACCTTGCCGACGGGATATTCGAGTTTCCATTGCGCGCTCCCCGCCTCGAAGCGGCTGACCGCCAGCTCCTTTCCATCCGGCGACCAGTCGGCGGAGCCTACTCCTTCCAGCAGTTCGCGCGGCGCCCCGCCCGCCAGTGGCGCCCGCGCCAGCGTCCCGGTATCTATCCAGTTGCGCGGCGGCTGGATTTTGGTCAGCAGCGCCATCTCGCCGGTGGAGGAAATGGCCAGGAGCTTGGCGCCTGTAATGCCAAGCGGACGCTCGCCTTGTCCGTCATCGCGGGAGCTGTAGAGCTCTGGCTGGCCGCCTTCCCAGGCGGCGGAATACACAATGGTGTGGCCGTCGGGCGCGAAGCGGGCCCCTTCGATGGAACCGCGCCGGAAAGTGAGCTGCTGGTAGTGCGGAGGCTGCGGGCGCGACCAGCGTGCGCCGATGGCCATGCCCAGGCCCAGAGCCGCGATCAGTCCGATTGTGCCAGCCAGCGCGAACCGGGCGCGGCGCCCGGCCCGGGAGCTTACCGCGCCCGCAGACACAGCGACGATAGCGGAGGTGGAGGGACTGGAAAGCGCTCCCAGGTCAAAAGCCACATCGCGCGCTGACTGGAAGCGCTCGTCCGGGTTCTTTTCCAGGCAGTGGCGCACGATGCGCTCCAGAGCTGGGGGCACCTGGCGGTTGGTTTCCGTCAATTCCGGCGGCTCTTCCTTGAGGATGGCGCTCATGGTATCGGCCGTAGTGTCGCCATGGAAGGCTCGCTTCCCGGAGAGCATCTCGTAGAGAATCGCGCCTAAGGTGAAGATGTCAGAACGGTAGTCGGTGGCGATACCGCGCACCTGCTCCGGAGACATGTAGCCGACGGTGCCCAGAACCATGCCGGGCGACGTGCCTTCCGAATGCACCACGGTCTCGGCGTCCGAGCCGCGCTCGGTCAGCTTAGCCAGGCCAAAATCGAGGATCTTGGCGCGGCCATCTTTGGTAAGAAACAGGTTTTCCGGCTTGAGGTCGCGGTGGACTATGCC
The DNA here is from genome assembly GCA_035278025.1 of Terriglobales bacterium. Taxonomy (GTDB): domain Bacteria; phylum Acidobacteriota; class Terriglobia; order Terriglobales; family Acidobacteriaceae; genus JAICWP01. The sequence goes on from DATEJK010000131.1 coordinate 5,690, forward strand.
CTTTTCGTGGGCGGCGGCCAGCCCGAGGGCGATCTGGGCGCCATACTCCACCGCTTTGCGCAGGGGCAGTGGACCGGAGCGCAGCCTTTCCCGCAGGCTTTCGCCCTCCAATAGCTCGCTGACGATGTAGGGCGAGCCATTGGACTGGGTGCCCAGGTCGTATATGGCCAGGATTCCCGGGTGATTGAGAGCGGCCGCGGCGCGCGCCTCCTGCTCGAAGCGGCGCAAACGTTCGGAGTCGGCAGAGAACTGGGGCGGCAGGATCTTGATGGCAACATCGCGGCCCAGACGTGGGTCGCGAGCGCGATAGACTTCGCCCATCCCCCCAGCGCCAATCGAAGCGAGGAGTTCGTACGGGCCGAGCGACATGCCGGGACTCGCCACTGTTCCCCCTGTGGTGAGCGCATCCTAGCATGGCAACAGGGATTTGCCCACGGCTCTACTCTCGCTTCCCGCCCTGTCACGGGCTGAATGCTGAGCGCTGATGGCTGAATCCCTCAGCCCTCTTACCGGAAAATATTCTTCAGCAGAAACAGCAGGTTCGCCGGGCGCTCCGCCAGGCGTCGCATGAGATAGGGGTACCACTCGGTGCCGAACGGAATGTAGACCCGCATGCGCCAGCCCTCGCGCACCAGTTTCTGCTGCAGGTCGCGGCGGATGCCGTAGAGCATTTGGAATTCGAAAGACTCCGGCGGAACGTTCTCCTGCCGGGCAAAGCTGGTGGCCGCTTCGATCATGCGCGGGTCGTGGGTGGCGATGCCGTGATAAATACCACTCTTGAGCAGCATCTTGGTCAGCTTTACGTAATTGGCATCCACCTCGGATTTTTTCTGGAAGGCGATTTCCGGCGGCTCCTTGTAGGCCCCTTTGCACAGGCGGATGCGAATACCCGCGGCCAGCAAGTTCTCTACATCCTTTTCGCTGCGGCGCATGTAGGACTGGATGACCGCGCCCACCACACCGGCCTTTCCCGGCTGGCGGTGAAGTTCATGCACAAAATCCAGCGTGCGCTGAGTGTAAGGCGAGCCCTCCATGTCCACGCGCACGAAATTAGGCGGGTTGCTGGACCCGGCTTGCGCCACCAGGCTGCTGACCAGTTCCCGCGCCAGCGCTCCGTCCACATCCAGGCCCATATGGGTCAGCTTGACGCTGACGTTGGCCTGCAACTTGCGCTTTTCGATCTCCTGCAGCAACTGGTGGTAAACCTGGGCGCTGCTCCGCGCCTCTTCGGCGTTGGTGACATTTTCCCCCAGATTGTCCAGGCTCACTCCCATGCCCAGCTGGTTGACTCCCCGGGCTGCAGCCAGCGCTTCTTCGATTGTCGTTCCGGCGACAAATCGCCGCGACATGCGCAGGCCCACGATGGAGCGTTCCGCGACGGCCCGCATCGGGCGATTTTCGGAGAGCCCGATCAGCACCGCTCTCAGCACGCGGCCTCGCCATAAACCAGCCGGTACGGTGCCGGATTGCGACGGGCGGGTTCGAGTTGCGGCAGCGGCATGGGCGACCGAATGTTTTATCACACGCCGTGACTGCGGTCAGCTATGACCACGGTCACAGGGCGATGTTACGCCCGCACCCTCGTGGGTTTCGCCGCGCCGGCAGGCCAAAGCCGTACAATTGCCGGCGGACTTTCAGCACGGCCCATGACCCCACTCTCAGCCTTCGGATTGTTCGCCGTAACCCTGATGGTGGTTTTCTATGCGCTGGAGCGGCGCAGTCCCTGGTTCGTCCTGGCCTTCGCCGGGGCCTGCATCCTCGGCTCCATCTACGGCTTTATGCAAGGAGCGTGGCCCTTCGGGCTGGTAGAGGCGGTATGGTCGCTGATCGCTGTGCGCCGCTGGTGGTCACAGCGCCATGCCCTGGAGGTCCACATCCGCTGAGGCCAGGGTTCATTGGGGTTTCAGCGCCGGGTGCCGGGTGCCCCACTCAAGCCCGCTTTTGGCTTGAGTGGGGATGTTCAGATTTTGCTCCTCGCGCGCTTCGGCTTGCTTTTGCCCTGGAGATTGAGCGCCACGGCAGCGCGGATCAGATCCTTCAGGGCCGCCTCATTGATTTTGTCGCCTTCGTGGATGTCGATGGCGCGCCTCACATTCCCCTCCAGGCTGGAGTTGAATAGACAGGAGGGGTCCGGCAACGCCGCTCCCTTGGCAAACGTCATCTTGACGACGTTCTTGTACGTCTCTGCCGTGCACACCATGCCCCCGTGGGAAAAGACGGGAGTCCCCGGCGATGTCGCCTTGACCCATTTCAACTCTTCGACGATTTCTGGGTCTGCCTGGCGTATGAGTTCGCGGACTTTCGCCAGCGTCTTTCCGCGCCAGTCGCCGAGTTTCATGACTATTTCGTCGATTCTTGCAGAGGCAGATTCCACCGGGTGCGGTCTCTTCATGTCCAGCTCCAACTCTTGCATCTAATTTAGCCACGCTCTACACAACCCGCAACCTGCGCAAGCGGATTCCGAAGGTGGCCCGCTCAAGCTACGCTTTTTAGCTTGAGTGGGGATGTTCGCGTTGCAGGGCTAGTTGCGGCCCCGCGATTCATGACTTTTGAGTTTTAGGCGGCCAGTTGGGTGCCTCAACACCGAATTGCCTGGCGTACTCGGCAATCAGCCGCTGCCAGCCCCCCACCTTCATAGCCTCCGGACCCACGATACGTTCCATGGGCTGACCGGCGAGAAGCCGATCCAGGATATCCAAGCAGATGTGCCAGCCCGCTGCGCCCCAGGAGACGAACCGGCGATCAATGCTGTGCCACAGGGTA
>DATEJK010000132.1:0-31081 GCA_035278025.1 Terriglobales bacterium
ACGGTGGTTTTAGCCACATCGCGAAAGCCGTGCGCTGCCACGGTGGTGTGAGCCGCATCGCGAAAGCGGTGCGCTGCCACGGTGGTTTGAGCCAAATCGCGAAAGCCGTGCGCTTCCACGGTGCGGCTAGCACAGGTGTGGAAGCGCAGGGCTTCAGCCCTGCGAAAAGCCTGCTCTTTAGAAGACGGGCTTTAGCCCTGGTGGTAGCCAGCGCAGCTCTCCTCACGCTGGCGGCATGCAGCAGCGAGCCAGCGACCGTCGCGGCGGCACCGGAAGTTGTTCGCGGCGTGCAACTGCTGACGATTCAGCGGACCACCATTCCCGACACTCTGGATGCAGTGGGCACGCTGCAAGCGGCGCAAGCCAGCCAGCTTTCCAGCCAGGTGATGGGCAACATCGTGGAAATGCGAGTGAAGGAAGGCGACCGGGTGCGGCGCGGCGAAGTGCTGGCGGTGCTGGAGGACGCGCAGCCTCAGGCCGCGGTGCGGCAAGCCGCGGCAGCGGAAAATGCCGCCCAGCAGGAAATTGTGGCGGCCGATTCCGATTACACCCTGGCGGAGGCTACTTTCAAGCGCTACCAGGATTTGTACAACAAGAAGTCGGTGAGCCCGCAGGAGTTTGACGAGGTCAAGGCGAGGAAGCAGGCGGCCTCGGCCCGCCGGCAGCTGGCGCAAGCCGGTCTGGGGCAGGCGCAAGCGGCGCGGACGCAGGCGCAAACCACGCTGGGTTATACGCGCGTGTGCGCGCCCTTTGACGGGGTTATCACGGAAAAGAAGGCCGACCCGGGCACGCTGGCCAGTCCCGGCATGCCCCTGCTGGTGGTGGAAGACCAGCGGCGCTTCCGGTTGGAGGCCAGCGTGGATGAGGGCGATATACGCCTGGTCAAGGTGGGACAGAGGGTGCCGGTGACGCTCGATTCCCTTCCCGGCGTCCAGTTGAGCGGGCGCGCGGCGCAGATTGTGCCGGCGGCGGATCCCGCCAGCCGCAGCTTTATCGTGAAGGTCGAGTTGCCGCCGGATGCGCGCCTGCGCTCCGGCTTGTTCGGACGGGCCCGCATTGCGCGCGGGCAGCGGCAGGCAATTCTGGTTCCGCACAGCGCCGTGGTGGAGCGCGGCCAGTTGCAGGGCGTTTACGTGGTGGGCCAGGACCAGGTGGCCAGCCTGCGCTACATCACCCTGGGCCAGACAGTGGGTGAGCAGGCAGAAGCTCTCTCTGGCTTGCAGGGCGGCGAGCGCGTGGTGGCCGCGCCGGGGGATCGGGAACTGGGGGGAAAGCGGGTGGAAAGTAATTAGCACTTAGCAGTCAGCACTTAGCCAGTCAACTGCCAAGGCGGACTCGGCACCATGGTTCAAGGGCTAAATGCTAATTACTAATTGTTAAGTGCCCGGTTGGCTGAATGCTGAATTCATTGGCGTGATGCGACAACGAATTTGATGAAGGAAACGCACGACAACTCGTCCAGTTTGCGGGCGGCGGGGCGCATCGCCCACGGGTTCATCCAGTCCAAGCTGACGCCGCTGGCCATAACGGCGGCGTTGCTGCTGGGCGCGTTTGCCGTCTGGCAGACGCCGCGCGAGGAAGAGCCGCAAATCATCGTGCCCATGCTGGACGTGTTTGTGCAGATGCCGGGGGCAACCGCCAAGGAAGTGGAGCAGCGGGTCACCATTCCCATGGAGAAGCTGCTGCGCGAGGTGCCGGGAGTGGAGTACATCTACTCCATCAGCCGGCCGGGCGTGAGCCTGGTGATTGTGCGCTTCTACGTGGGACAAAAAGAAGAAGACGCCATCGTCCGGACCTACAACAAGCTGTACTCGAATTTCGACGGCATCCCGCCGGGCGCGTCGCAACCGCTCATCAAAGTCCGCTCCATTGACGATGTGCCCATCCTGGCGCTGACCTTGTGGGGACCGAATTACAACAGCTACCAGTTGCGGCGCATTGCCGGAGAACTGGAGCAGTCGCTCAAGCAGCTGGACGATGTTTCCGAAACCAGAATTATCGGCGGGCAGCCGCGCCAGGTACGGGTGGTGCTGGACACGCAAAGGCTGGCCGCCTATGGGCTCACTCCGGGTGCTGTGGTGGGGCGGTTGCAGCAGGCCAACAGCCGCGAAATCGCCGGCAGCTTTGCCCGGGACAACCAGGAGTTCCAGGTCGAAGCCGGGCGCTTCTTCGCCCGTGCCGAGGACCTGCAGCAGGTGGTGGTGGGGGTGCACCAGGAACGACCGGTGTACCTGCGGGACGTGGTGCAAAAGCTGGAAGACGGGCCGGCCGAGCCCGATAACTACGTTCTATTCGCCAATGGCCCCGGGGCCTTGCGCCTGGCGAAAGCGGAGCAGAGCCCCGCCCCCACGGCAGCATCAGCCACACAGGCAGGCGCGCCCGGCAGCGAGTACCCGGCGGTCACCATCACGGTGGCCAAGCGCACGGGCACCAATGCCAGCATCATTGCGGACCGCGCCCTGGCCCGCGTGCAGGAGCTTCGCGGCAACCTGCTGCCCAGCGACCTGCAGGTCACGGTCACACGCAACTACGGCGAAACGGCGCGCGACAAGTCCAATGAACTGCTCAAGCACCTGCTCATTGCCACGCTATCGGTCACGCTGCTGGTGGCGCTGGCCCTGGGCTGGCGCGAGTCGGGCGTGGTGCTGCTGGCGGTGCCGGTTACCCTGGCGCTTACCCTGGCCATCTTCTACTTTTACGGCTACACCCTGAACCGGGTAACGCTGTTCGCGCTTATTTTCTCCATCGGCATCCTGGTGGACGACGCCATCGTGGTGGTGGAAAACATTGTGCGCCATTTCCGCCTGCCTTCCAGCCGGGGACGCAGCCTGGCCGCGGTGGCGGTGGAAGCGGTGGACGAAGTGGGCAATCCCACAATTCTTGCCACTTTCGCGGTGATCTCCGCCATTCTGCCGATGGCCTTCGTGCGCGGGCTGATGGGGCCCTACATGCGGCCCATTCCGGTGGGCGCGTCCGCCGCCATGGTGTTTTCCCTGATCGTGGCTTTCGTGGTTTCGCCCTGGGCGGCTCTGCGCCTGCTGCGCCATTACGCGGAAGAGGGAGCGCACGCCCTGCACGAAACCGAGGGCTGGACCACGCGCCTGTACCGGCGGCTCATGACACCGCTGATTGCGGAAGCCCGCCAGCGCTGGCTGTTCCTGGGCGGCGTGATGGTGCTGCTGCTGGCGGCAGCCGCGTTCGTGCCCCTGAAATGGGTGCACGTGAAGATGCTGCCCTTCGACAACAAGAGCGAGTTCCAGGTGATTATTGACATGCCCGACGGCACCACCCTGGAGCAGACCGCGCACGTAGCGCAGGCGCTGGGCAGCTACCTGGGGCAGCAGCCGGAAGTGACCAACTATGAGATCTACGCCGGCACCTCCGGGCCCTACAACTTCAATGGGCTGGTGCGGCATTACTTCCTGCGCCGCGGGCCCAACCAGGCGGATATCCAGGTGAACCTGCTGCCCCTGGACGAACGCAGCGCGCAGAGCCACGAAATTGCGCGCCGCCTGCGGCCGCGACTGGTGGCCATCGCCCAGCCCTTCGGCGCCCGCATCAAGGTGGCCGAGGTGCCGCCGGGGCCGCCGGTGCTGGAAACGATGGTGGCCGAAGTTTATGGGCCGGACCTGAAGCGGCAGACGCAAGTGGCGGCGCAGATCAAAGAAATTTTTCAGAACACGCCTGGCGTGGTGGATGTGGACTGGTACGTGGAGGACCCGCAAACCAAGTACGACATGCAGGTGGACCTGGACAAGGCCGCGCTGCACGGCATCTCGGCCGCCGATGTGAGCCAGACCATGCATATCGCCCTCGACGGCGCCGAGGCCGGCCTGCTGCACAATCCCAATTCGCGTGAGGACGTTCCCATTGAGGTGCAGCTGGGGCGGGCCGACCGTTCCGGCATGCAGGGCCTGGGAGCGCTCAAGCTGCCCGCTCCCCAGGGGCGGCAGGTGTCGCTCAGCGAGGTCACCAACCTCAAGCAAACCACCATTGACACCAGCATCTACCGCAAGAACCTGCGCGAGGTGGTTTACGTGACCGGCGATGTTGCCGGGCAGGAAGAAAGCCCGGTCTATGCGCTGCTGAAGATGGAGAGGCCGATCTCGCGCATCCAGCTGCCGGAAGGCTACCAGTTGCGGCAGTACACGGGCACCACGCTGCCGCAAGCTACCGAACACCTGAGCATGAAGTGGGATGGGGAGTGGCACATCACGGTGGAAGTGTTCCGCGACCTGGGCCTGGCCTTTGCCGCCGTGCTGGTGCTGATCTACATCCTGGTGGTGGGCTGGTTCAAGTCGTTTAAGACGCCGCTGGTGATCATGGCACCCATTCCGCTCACGCTGGTGGGCATTCTGCCGGCGCATGCGCTGATGGGGGCGTTCTTCACCGCGACTTCCATGATTGGCTTTATCGCCGGAGCGGGCATTATCGTGCGCAACTCCATCATTCTGGTGGACTTTATCGAGCTGCGGCGGCGCCAGGGCATGCCCCTGGCCGAGGCGGTGGTGGATGCGGGCGCGGTGCGCTTCCGGCCCATGCTGCTAACGGCGGCGGCGGTGGTGGTGGGCGCCAGCGTAATCCTGTTCGACCCGATTTTCCAGGGACTGGCGATTTCGCTGATGGCGGGGGAAGTGGCCTCCACGGTGCTTTCGCGCATGGCGGTGCCGGTTTTGTATTATCTGAGCGAGCGCGGGGGAAAGACGTCGCGGACGTCATTGCGGCCGGCCCTGGCGCAGGGTGCGGACTAATGTTACGGAGGTAAGCTATGACGATTGAACGTTCTTTAAGACTGATCGCGGGCACGTTTATACTGGCTTCACTGGCTCTGGGACACTGGGTAAGCCCGTACTGGTACCTGTTCACCGCTTTTGTGGGCTTGAACCTGTTTCAATCCGGACTGACGAACTGGTGCCCCATGATGTCGTTTTTGCGTCGGCTGGGTGTGCCGGCAGAGTGCCAGACGAGCACGCCGGCCATCAAAATGGGCGCTGCCGGTGTCAAATAAATTAGAGGACTTATGCAAAAACTAAACAAGGTGAATCGAGCCATTCGGGGTGTAGCTGTATTGTGGGGAGTAGCCAGCATTGCTCTGCTCATGGTGCCGCTGATCCGGGTTGTTGCCGGGTAAGCCACGGCGGCTAAAGCCGTACTGCTCCTCGCCCCGTGTTCGTGCGGCTGAAGCCGCACGCTTCCACGGCGGATCAGGTTGGCGCGATTGCCTCAGCGGGTAAGTCTGGAGCATTGGTTGTCAGTTTTGGACGGCGTGAAGGCCGTCCGCGTTCAAAGCAGCTTCTGAATCAGCTGTCCCTTTCAAGGCAATCTGCCCGCTATTTCCCATATTCGCTAAATGCTATTAGGGCTATGGGTTGGCCTCTGCATCGAGGAGTGTGCGGCAAGACACCCCTGCGGCTGATATTCCTCACCGCCAAAAGTGACGCCAGTCACAGCACTTAGCGCCGCTGCTGTTGAAAATTGCCATAGGACATGGTGATAACTGATGAGTTCTGACACACCGTGTTCGAGCGGCCTAATTTTCATAGCAGAGAGAGGAACGTCATCATGAAATTCAGCAAACTTGCGATGCTGGTGGGAACTATCGCTGTGGCGTTATTCATCATGTTGCCCAACCTATCCTGGGCGGAAGACGGCGCGGGCCTGTACAAGGCGAAATGCGCGGTCTGCCACGGCCCCGGCGGGGAAGGCAAACCGGCGGCCAAGATTCCCAGCCTGGTCTCAGAAAAGACGCAGAAGATGTCGGACGCCGAACTGACCGACTTCATCGCCAATGGCGGACCCAACAAGAAGGCAATGCACGCTTTCGAGAAGAAGGGTGTCACGCCGGAACAGATCAAGTCGCTGGTAGCCCACATCCGGGAGATAGGCAAAAAGTAGCGGATTGCTGTCCCTGTTAGCAGCGCTGCGGCTACCACGTGCTTGGGACTGGTAGCCGGGATGACATGGGGGCGTCCGGTGAAGCAGTCAACGGCAAATCGGCTGCTCGAGCTGCAGCGTGGTCCGGCACCTTTCCCCGGCCCGCGCCTGACGTTCCGCAGAACAGCGCTCATGGGGGCTGCCCACCCGAGCTTCAAATCAGCGGAGCTCGGGTGGTTCCATTTCTGGCCTGACCTGGGCTCGTATGCCCTCCTTCCCTTCCCTCTTGAACCGGCCATTTCTGCAGGCGGGGTGGCCGGCCAGAAGGGTGAGCAATTGCGCGGGAGAACTCCATGAGCAAGGCACTTTTGTACGACGCCACGCTGTGCATCGGCTGCAAACAGTGCGAGCAGGCGTGCGCGGAAAAAAACAAGCTGCCCTATAGCGAAAGGGTGGCGGGAGAAGAGCGGCAGTCGGACCACAAGTTCACGGTGGTGCTGGCCAAGGGCGACAAATTCATGCGGCGGCTGTGCATGAACTGCCAGGATCCGGCGTGCGCTTCGGTATGCCCGGTGGGGGCGATGCGCAAGACGGCGGAAGGGCCGGTGATTTACGAGGAAAGCCGCTGCATGGGCTGCCGCTATTGCATGGTGGCGTGTCCCTTCGGCGTTCCGAAATACGAATGGTCGAAGGTGCTGCCGCGGGTGCAGAAGTGCACCATGTGTCCGGACCGCGTAGCCGCGGGCAGGCCCACAGCCTGCGCGGAAGCGTGCCCCACGGGCGCCACCAAGTTCGGCGAGCGCGAGGAGCTGATCAAGGAAGCGCAGCAGCGGCTTCAGGATAATCCCGGGAAATACGTGAACCACATTTATGGACTGACGGAAGTGGGCGGAACCTCGGTGCTCATGCTTTCCAGTGTGCCCTTCGAAGAGTTCGGCTTTCCCGCCGAACTCACGCGCGACCCGCTGCCTTTGCTCACTTACCGGGTGCTTTCCCGTATTCCCGACTTTGTGCCCCTGGGCGGAGCGCTGCTGGGCGGAGTGTGGTGGATTACCCATCGGAGGGAGGAAGTGGCCGCGGCTGAAGCCAAAGAGAAAGAAAAAGAGGCCAGGAAAGCGAGGAAGAAATGAAATTCCGGTTCACCTTCTGGAAAGGCGTGCTGGCGCTGTTGCTGGCGGCAGCGGCTTATGCCACGGTGGTGCGTTTCACCGAGGGTCTGGGCGCCTCAACTAATTTGAACGACCAGTTTCCCTGGGGGCTGTGGATCGGCTTCGACGTGCTGTGCGGCGTGATGCTGGCGGCAGGGGGCTTCACTCTGACGGCGGCGGTGCACATCCTCAATCTGCAGCGGCTGAAGCCCATCGTGCGGCCCACCGTGCTGACCGCGTTTCTGGGCTATGTGCTGGTATGCGTGGCGCTGATGTTTGACCTGGGACGGCCCTACCGCATCTGGCACCCGCTGGTAATGCGCAACCCGCACTCGGTGATGTTCGAGGTGGCCTGGTGCGTGATGCTCTACACCAGCGTGCTGGCGCTGGAGTTCTCGCCCATCGTGCTGGAGCGCTTCCATCTGGAGCGCCCGTTACGAATCATTCGCAAGGCGCTTATACCCCTGGTGATAGGAGGGGTGATTCTTTCCACCCTGCACCAGTCCTCGCTGGGCACGCTGTATCTGATCATGCCCAATAAGCTGCACCCGTTCTGGTACACGCCGCTGCTGCCGGTGTTCTTCTTCCTTTCCGCAATCGCGGTAGGGCTGGCCATGACCATTTTTGAATCGTCCATGAGCGCCAAACATTTCGGGCGGCAGCTGGAGTTGCCCATCCTGCAGGAGCTGGGAAGGGTGCTGCTGGTGGTGCTTTCGGTTTACGGCATCTTGCGAATTGAAGATCTGGCGCACCGGGGAGTGCTGCAGCAGCTTTTGGCCGGCGCGTACCACCGTTACGAAACGTCGCTGTTCCTCCTGGAGCTGGCGCTGGTCCTGGTGGCGCCGCTGGCGCTGTTGTCGTTCCGCCGCGTGCGCAGCACTCCCGGGGGGCTGTACCTGGCGGCGGTGCTGGTGGTACTGGGATTCATCACCAACCGGCTGAATGTGAGCATTACGGGAATGGAATCGTCGGCGGGGCTGCACTACATTCCGCGCTGGACGGAGGTGGCGGTAACCGGCGGGATCATCGCCTCGGGATTTGCCCTGTTCGGATTGGCGGTGAAGTACCTGCCCATATTCCCGGCTGAAGAGCCAATGCCGGTGCCGGAGGATGCGGAATTGGAGTTGGCCGGCAACGTGGTGGGAGAGGCAGTGCCGGAGCATGCGGGCGACTGAGCAAGCCGGAAAGGCCTGGCGACGCGGCCTCAGCCTGAGCCGCAGCCTGGGGGCGAAGCTCATTTTGCTGCTGCTGGGGGTGATGGTGGTGATTTTCGCCCTGCTTGGTTATGCCACCATCCGGCTGCACCGGCGGCACCTGGAAGAGGCCACGCTGCAGGCGGCGGAACGCGTCAGCGACCTGATCAAGCGCAGTACTTCGTATTCCATGCTGCGCAATGACCGCGAGGGGCTCTATCACATGATGACGACCATCGCGGGCGAGCCAGGAGTGGTGCGGGTACGCATATTCGACCAGCAAGGCAAGATCAGCTACTCCACCGATCCCGGCGAGGTTAACCGCAACGTAGATAAGGGAGCGGAGGCTTGCTACGGGTGCCACGCGCAGTCGCAGCCACTCACGCGGCTCGACCGGCCCGACCGTTTTCGCATTTACCAGCCGAATGGCTACCGGGTTCTGGGCGTCATTACTCCCATTGAAAACCAGCCGCGCTGCGCCAATGCCGCCTGCCACGCGCATCCCGCCAGCCAGCAGATTCTGGGCGTGCTGGATACCAACCTAAGCCTGGCAAAGGCGGACGCCAGCCTGGCGGAAGGCACCCGCCACCTGCTGGCCTACATGGTGGGCGCCATGCTGCTGATCGCATTCCTGAGCTGGCAATTCGTGTGGCGGGTGCTGGCCAAGCCGGTAAAGCGGCTAACGGCGGGCACACAAAAGCTCAGCGAAGGGGAACGGGGGTACCAAATCGAGGTGACCTCCCATGACGAACTGGGTGAGCTGGCCGCTTCCTTCAACCGCATGAGCCTGCAGCTGTGCCGCGATGAAGAGGAGATCACAGCCTGGACGCGCACCCTGGAAGATCGGGTGGAGGAAAAGACGCGCGAACTGAAGCGCGCCCACGAGCACGTGCTGCAGACGGAAAAACTGGCGTCGGTGGGCAAGCTGGCCGCGGTGGTGGCGCACGAAATCAACAACCCGCTTTCCAGCATTCTGACTTACGCCAAGCTGCTGCGGAAGTGGATGGAGCGGCCGGATGGCGGCCGCGACAAGCGCGAGGAAGCGGAACAATGCCTGGAGCTGATCGCGGCGGAAAGCCGGCGCTGCGGCGACCTGGTGAAAAACCTGCTCACTTTCTCGCGCTCCCAGCCCATCAACCTGCAGCCCAGCGACATCAGCGCGGTGGTGAACCGCTGCCACCGGCTGGTGCAGCACCAGCTGGAACTGAGCAACATTCAGTGGCAGGAGGAAATCGAACCCGGACTGCCGGCGGTGATTTGCGACGGGGCGCAAATCGAGCAGGTGCTGCTGGCGCTGACCATGAACGCGGTTGACGCCATGCCGCGGGGCGGAAATTTATGGCTGAGCGCGGCGGCCACTCCCGACGGGCGGCAACTGGAGCTGCGGCTGCGCGACGACGGCAGCGGCATTGCGCCCGAGATTCTGCCGGAGATTTTCGAGCCCTTCCTGACCACCAAAGAAAGCGGTCATGGGGTGGGGCTGGGACTGGCCATCAGCCGCACCATTGTGGAGCGCCATGGAGGCTCCATAGAGGCGCAGTCCGAACTGGGGCGAGGAACAACATTCACAGTGCGTTTGCCGTTACAGGCCGGGGCTCAGCAGCCCATAGGCGCGGAACTGACGGCAGCGGGCAAAGCGAGGTGATGAAGGTGAACGCTCAAGGCAAGCTGCTGATCGTGGACGATGAGCACAGCGTGCGCGACTCGCTGAACAAATGGTTTCATGAAGAGGGCTACGAGGTGGGAACGGCGGAGAGCGCCAGCGAGGCGCTTTCGCGGGTGGCCGAACAGCGCTGGGACGCCGCGCTGCTGGACATCAAGATGCCGGGCACCGACGGAATCGAGTTGCAGCGGCGGCTGCACGAGGTGGATCCCCAGCTGATCGTGATCATGATGACCGGCTACGCCTCCGTAGAGACGGCGGTCACGGCGCTGAAGAATGGCGCTTATGATTACGTGACCAAGCCGCTGGACCCGGACGAAATAGCCCACCTGGTGAAGAACGCCCTCTCCCACCGCCGCACCCAGCAGGAAAACATCGCTCTGAAGGAAACGGTGGCCGAGGTCATGCGGGTGCCCGACCTGGTGGGCAAGAGTCCCGCCATGGGGAAGGTGCTGGACGCCATCGAGACCGTCAGCCCCACCGATGCCACGGTGCTGATCACGGGGGAGAGCGGCACGGGCAAGGAACTGGTGGCGCGGGCGATCCATGCCGCCAGCTCCCGGCGATACAAACCGCTGGTGGTGATCCATTGCGGCGCGCTCACGGAAACCCTGCTGGAGAGCGAGCTTTTCGGGCACGAAAAGGGCGCCTTCACCGGGGCGCAGTACCGCAAAAAGGGCAAGTTCGAGATCGCCGAGGGAGGCACGGTTTTCCTGGATGAAATCGGCGATATCAGCCTGAAGACCCAAACCGATCTGCTGCGCGTGCTGCAGGAGCGCGAGATCACGCGGGTGGGGAGCAACCAGCCCATCAAGGTGGACTTCCGCTGTGTGGCGGCCACCAACAAAAGCCTGGAGGGGCTGATCGAGGAGGGCAAGTTCCGCCCCGACCTGTTCTACCGGCTCAACGTCTTCCGCATCGAACTGCCGGCGCTGCGCGAGCGGGTGGAGGATATTCCGCTGCTGGTGGAACATTTTGTGCAGAAGTTCTCTCAGGCCATGAATAAGCGCATCAACCGGGTGGCGCCGGAGGCGATGTACGCGCTGCAGCAGAACGACTGGCCGGGCAACGTGCGGGAACTGGAGAACGCCATCGAACGGGCCATGGTGGTGGCGCAGGAGCCGGAGTTGCGGGAGCAGGATTTCATCCTCAAACCACGCAACCATAATGGCACCGCCTCCAAATCACTGGAGGAAATCGAGAAGGCGCATATTTTGCGGGTGCTGGAGGGTTGCGGGTGGAATCAGACCCGGGCGGCCGAAATCCTGGGCATTGACCGGGTGACGCTGCACCACAAGATCAAACGCTATGGCTGGAGCCGTTCCACGGTTGCAAGCCGATGAAGCTGCTGTACGTTCTGCCGGTCGGAAACTGCGACGGCCAATCCCTCCAGGAACTGGGGGCCGCCATGGGCGGGCTGTTCCGCGTTCCCTTTCGGACCTTGGCGCGAGCTTTGGATCCGGAATTCGCGTTTCATCCCGAGCGCCAGCAGTATCACTCCTCGGAAATTCTGGCGGCCATGCAGGTTTTGCCCGGAAAGGATTGCTGGCGGGTGCTGGGCGTGACCGACGTGGATCTGTACATTCCCATTCTGACCTTTGTATTTGGGGAGGCGCAGATCGGAGGGTCTTGCGCGCTGGTTTCCAGCTACCGCTTGCGGCAGGAGTTTTACGGTCTTCCCAGCGATGCGGGAATGTTGCGCTCGCGCCTTTTGAAGGAGGCGGTACACGAAATCGGTCATACGCTGGAATTGACCCATTGCCAGGACTATCGCTGCGCCATGGCGGCTTCGCACGCAGTGGAGTGGATTGACATCAAAGAAGCCTGGCTTTGCCCTGAGTGCCAGGCACGAGTGCTGGGGAGTGGAGAGGCGCCGGCAGACCGCGATTTTCGGTCTGCGGCGCGCAAGTGACAAAAGTATGAAAGAGGTCATTATGCTTACCGCAAAAGAACATGTGCGCGCAGAACACGAGCACAGGGAAGCGCCCGAATTCAACGAACCGGAGGCTTGGGTGGGCAAACGTCCGGAGAAGGCCATCCGAGTCTGCTTTGCAGCCACCAATGTAGAGGCATGGGAGCCCGGCACTAGTGCGGTGATGACATGGCGGGGCAAGAGATTTCGCATTCTATGCGAAGGCAAGGACGTGCCCCTGATTGAGACTACGCGGGGGATACTGGTGGGGGAGTAAGGACCTGGGAGGTTAATCTGTCCGGAACTCCTCGCAGCGCGTCCGCTCGGAGGCATCACCCGGCTAAAGCCGGGGTGCTTGCGCATGACCGCGAACTTTGAACGGCATCGGTTCGCGGGCGAGGGCGCCCGCGACACAAGATGAAAGCTAAGGCGTGCCCGCTGGCGGCAGCACAGCCTGGCGCAGTTTGGCAGCGGTTGGGGGATCAAAGCCTTCCATGACCAGCACAAGTTTGCCGTGCGGCTCCACGAATACGGGGCCGTCCTCCGTGTTCCACTGGGTGGTGGCATCCGCTATTGAGACCTGAACGCCAGCCGAATTCGGCGAGACCGAACCCAAGCCTGGGACAGCATCTACCTGCTTGTATTTTTCCTTTAGCGATTGCGCGTAAAGGCCGGCAAATTTTGTAGCGTGCTCGGGCTCAGCCCATTGCGAAAGGTAGAGCAGGGCCAGGCTCTCAGGAGAAGCATTTTTTTGACGGGCAGCGTAGTAGTACCCGCCGCGCCATTGCGGCCAAAGCTGTTTCGAGACATTCTCACCGGCGTACTGCTCCACCATGACGGAGACGTCGAATTCGCCGACTGCACCCACGTCCATGCGCTGCCAGGATTTGCCCAGAACCTTCTCCAGTTTGGGGGGCCGCAAGTGGGCCAGGTGCTCGCCAGCGAGGTAGACGGCCGGCTGCATGACCTCGCGGGTATTGAGCGGAGGGCGCTGGAGCACGCCCGCGAAAGCCGCCTCTTTGCCTTTCTTTTGCAGCAGGGTACGCTCAAAATCCAAACCATAGGTGTAAGGAAAAGTCAGCGAATCTTTGATGTATAGCGGGGCGTGGTTGAACAGAGGCGAACCCGCCGTCACTCCGCTTTTCATGGCGGCGACGATATCGGGGGCATCCAGGATAGATTTGCCGAGGGGTGCCAGCTCGTAATCGGTGAGCACCACCATAGCCTGGCCTTCGGTAACGGCCTGGCGGGCGGCTACGGCTTCATCATCCTGCACATCAGAATCCTTCTTCTCGCTGCGGGGGCCATCCTTCAGCCAATGGTCGAGGTTGACATCCTGATCCTGAAGAGCATGTGTGAGTTCGTGGGCAAGCACCGGCTTCTGCACATCCGCATCCACCCAGTCGAGCAGGTTGACGGTTTTGGTTTTGGGGTCGTAATAACCGGCCACCTGCTCGCGCAACAGGGCCACCAGAAAGGTCTGCAGGTCGAAGCCGCGGGGCAGGAGGCCGAATTTTTTCAGCACCAGCGCGGAGCGGTTCAAGCGCTGCGTATCCTGGTCGCTGCCCATCCTGCCCTCAATGTACTTCATGGCCTGGTCGCGGCTGACCAGAGCGCGCTTGACGGGATGATGAAGGGGCAAGCCGCTGTCCTGGCTGGCGAAATTAAGGATCTCGTCCACCGAGCGGAACAGTTCCTGGGCTTGCGCCGGGGTGATGTGAGTTTCAGGTTGGGCGGGCTGTGACTGAACAGGAGGGTGGGAGGGAGCGGACGCTGGCGGGGATGAACTCTGCGCCCAGGCGGAGGCGCTCAGCAACAGAAGCGGGAGCAGAACTCGGCAAACGGTGCTCAGCAGTAGAATTTCCTCGCGCTACTCGGTAGACGGCACTCGCTACTATCGGCTGTAGACCGTGGGCTGGGGCCCTTTCTCCAGGGTCTGCCGGTCCCAGATGGCGCCCTCGCGGGTGTAATTGGCGAGCTCAAAATCCTGGGTCAGCTCCAGGGCGTCAGTGGGACAGGCGTCCTCGCACAGGCCACAGAACATGCAACGGCTAAGGTCGTAGGTAAAGGTGGTGAGTTCCTTGCGCCGGGTGGCGGCATTGCGTTCGCTGGTGACCACAATCAGGTGCTCGGGACAGGCTAAGGCGCACAGGTCGCAGGCGATGCACATGGTCTCGTCGGTATCGGGATTAACGTTCAGGCGCGGCGCTCCGCGATAGCGCTCGGCCACCTGCGGCCGCTGCAGCGGATATTGCTCAGTGTAAATTTCTTTCGGGTCCTGGTAACGGAAGGTGACGGACAATCCTTTAAACAGGTCCACCAGGAAAACGCGGCGAAGAACGTTGGAAATTGAGAGTCCCATAGGCACCAGCTGTTCAGTTTAACACCACATGCAAGCGAAAAGGCTGCCTGGACCGCATATCGCGGGCGCTCTGTGATCGCCCGGTCAAGGTGGTTCAAGCAGCCTTCTCTAGCCGGGCGCGCAAGCAAGGCTTGCGTCCACCCGGATCTGCTGTTCCGCGCCCTACTTGCGGCGGCGGGTGATGATGCCGGCAGCCAGCGAGCCGAAGCCCAGGAGTCCGAGCAAGGGCAGGGGTGACGCGGTCTGCGGCAGGTTGCCGGCGGCCTTGTTCTGGGCCGTCTGCGTGTCGGCGCTGGCGGCGGCAGCGCTGTTCTCCGCGCCCGCCTGGGCGGAATTAGCGGCGGCACCCTGATCAGCCGCGGCAGCGTTGTTGTCGGCAGGGTTCTGGGCGGCCGCACCGGCGCTGGTATTGGAGTTGTCGGTTCCGCTTACAGCACTATTGCCGGTGGCGGAAGGATTGTTTTCCGCGGCGGCGCCGCTGGACGGATTCGAGCTGCTCTGGTCGCTGGGAGCCGCAGGCTGGGCATAAGCCGGGTTGCTGCTGCTCTCCTGACCAGCATTAGCACTGGGCGTGGCCGAAGTCGCGGACTGGCTGGAAGTGCCCGACTGGCTATTGGCCGCCTCCGATCCGCTGGGCGGAGGGGTGCTGGGATTGGCAGATGCCGCGCCCTGCGAAGGCTGGCTGGCCTGGGCCGCTTCCCCGCTGGCAGCGCCGGTGGTCCCGGCGGCGCCGGAGTTGGCAGCGCCGCTGCTGGTGGTGCAACTGGTCGCAATGTGCTGCACCGAGCTCACGGTCAGGGTGTTGCTGGAAGCCGCACCACTTTGCGAACCGGAACTGGGAGCTGCCGAACCGGACGCGCCGGTTGACGACGAGTTGCCGGTGGTGCCGGTGATCTGCACTTCATGGCCCACGTGTTGCTGCAGCTGACTGGTATCGCCGGTCAGGGTGTAGGTGGTTCCGGTGGTGTCCTGAGTGAGCGTGTAATTGCCGTTGGAACCGCTCAAGCAGCCCTGGACGGTGGTTTGGCCGCTCGCCGACGAGGAGCCCTGAGCATTGGCTCCGGACTGATCGCTGGGAGTGGACGGGGAGTTGGGGTTGTTAGGGTTGCTGTTGGGGTTCTGCTCAGTGTTGGGAGCAGCCTGTGTGTTGGGGGACTGACTCTGATCGGGGGCCTGCTGGGTTTGCGGTGCCGCCTGATCGGTGCTGGGATTGCTGGACGGTGTGTTCTGGTCTTGCGCCACCGCCAGGGCTGCCCCAAGCAGTAAAACTGACGCCAAGATTAATACTCGCTTCATGCATCTCCTCCTGATGTTCCTGCCTTCGGCGCGGAAGTGCAGGATGACCAATCATTAGAGGGAGCGGCTGAAGGCGGGGTTTGCTGCGGCAACTCGGAAGAAGGTGGTCCGGAGCCGGTCGTGGGGCCGGCGGCGGTACCCACATGTGTCGTATCCAGGGTGGATTCAGTGGCCTGCGGGCAGGATGCCTGTTCCCTCCTCATAGCCCGGAATGCCAGCTCCGAAAAGGGGCCGTGCCGCAAGCCGGCCGACTACCGAGGCTAAAATGATGTTCTGAGCTATGACTCCGGACGAAGTGTGGATGGAAGAAGCCCTGCGCCAGGCACAGCGGGCGCTGGACTCGGGCGAAGTGCCGGTAGGCGCGGTTGTGGTGTGCAACGGCGAGATAGCGGGCCGGGGCTTTAACCGCAATGTGCAGGATAGCGATCCCAGCGCCCACGCCGAAATGGTGGCTCTGCGCCAGGCAGCGCGGGTGCTGGGCAACCACCGCCTGCTGGAGTGCGAGATGTATGCCACCCTGGAACCCTGCCCCATGTGCGCCGGAGCCCTGGTGCATGCGCGATTGCGGCGGCTGGTCTACGGGGCCGACGATCCCAAGGCGGGAGCTGTGGGCTCGGTGCTGCAGGTGCTGAACCATCCCGGCCTGAACCACAGCATGGAGGTGGAAAGGGGGGTACTGGCGGGGCGCTGCGCGGAGCTGCTGCAGGCCTTCTTTCGCGGGCGGCGGGGGGAGCAAAAGGGGTGACGCGGGTAGCGCGTCCGGGTTGCCGGCCGGCTACCCCGGCCGCTCTTTACCTCGTATTACGACATTTATTCTGAACATATTGCGGGCGACGCCCATTTTTGGGGCCACGCCTGACCTGTTGCGCCTCATCCAAGAGAGTAAAGGGGGTAAGCAATGGCAGACTACGCTACGAACCTGCCGGTCACGACCAGCAACCGAGCTTCGTGGTCGGCAATTTTCGCGGGAACCTTCGTGTTTCTGGCGATTGAAATCACGTTTCTCGCATTAGGCATTGCCATCTTTGGCGGCAGCGCCGCTTCGCCGACGTCGGCTACGATGGCGGCCGGAATCTCAATCTGGCAAGGAATCGTGACCCTGTTCGCCTTGTACTTCGGCGGGCGCACGGCCGGCCGGCTTAGCGGCACAGCCAACCGGAACATCGCCATGTATCACGGGTTGGTGGTGTTCGGCATGAGCATCTTCTCCGCCATTCTGGTGGCGGTGCTGATTCTGGCTCCGGCTGAGATCGCAAATGCCGGTGGCGCAACCGTAAGCCTGATGACTGTGCGCCACTTGTTCACGGAAGGCGGCTATGCGCTGTTCTCCTCGCTGTTCGTGGGCGGCTGTCTGGCGGCCGCAGGAGCGGCGGGAGAGGCGCGGCACAACCAGGCGCCTCCGGTGGAACGGCCCAGCAACCTGAGATCGGTGGCCTAGGTTCGCCTGGCGCCACACACGGACCAGCCGGCTCTACCAGGGCCGGCCTTTTTTTTACCTGACGTGGCGCGGGAAAGAATACGTCTTAGCGTGCGCCAAGCAGCCAGAGGTGCGCTTCTGACAGCGCGCCCTGATTCTCTCTAAATCCCGCCTCATTTAGAATGGCTGAGCGGGCCTGCGGCAAGGGCCCAGTTACAACCAGGAGGCGGACCCTGCACCCACTCAAGGGATGCCGCCGGCGCGGAGAGATGGGTGAGTGGTTGAAACCGCACGCCTCGAAAGCGTGTATACGGGGAACCGTATCGGGGGTTCGAATCCCTCTCTCTCCGCCATTGTTTTTAGCGGGCGAGATCTATGGCAGCCGAGCAACGTAAGGAGAAAAAAATGCAAAAGCGCACGCTTGGAAAAAGCGGTCTGGAAGTATCGGCCATCGGACTCGGCTGCATGGGACTCAGCTTCGGGCTGGGACCAGCGGTAGACAAGCAGGATGGAATCGCGCTGATCCGGGGCGCGTTCGAACGCGGAGTCACATTTTTTGATACCGCGGAAGTCTATGGCCCCTTCGTCAACGAAGAACTGGTTGGCGAAGCCCTGGCTCCCTTCCGCGACCAGGTGGTGATCGCCACCAAGTTTGGTTTCAAAATTGACCCCAACAGCGGCAAGCAGGCCGGACTTGACAGCCGTCCCCAACACATCAAGGAAGTGGCCGAGGCCTCGCTCAAACGGTTGAAGACCGATGTGATTGACCTGTTTTATCAACACCGTGTTGACCTGGAGGTGCCGATCGAAGAGGTTGCAGGAGCGGTGCGGGACCTGATTCAGCAAGGCAAGGTGAAGCACTTCGGGCTTTCCGAAGCGGGGGTTCAGACCATCCGTCGCGCCCACGCGGTGCAGCCGGTAACCGCGCTGCAGAGCGAATATTCGCTTTGGTGGAGAGAACCGGAAGCGGAAGTAATCCCGACTCTGCAGGAACTGGGGATCGGCTTTGTTCCATTCAGTCCGCTGGGAAAGGGCTTCCTCACCGGGAAAATCAGCGAGGACACCAAGTTCGACAAAAGTGATTTCCGCAACGTCGTCCCTCGCTTCACGCCGGAGAACCGAAAAGCGAATCAGACATTGATTGATGTGCTCGCCGATTTCGCGCAAAAGAAAAAGGCAACACCTGCTCAAATCGCGCTTGCCTGGCTGCTGGCGCAGAAGCGGTGGATGGTTCCGATACCCGGCACAACGAAGCTGCACCGCCTGGAAGAAAACATTGGAGCGGTGGACGTGAAAATATCGCCGGATGATATTCGCGAACTGGACATGGCGGCCGCCAGGATTCCTGTGCAAGGCGCCCGCTACCCCGAAGAGCTGCAAAAACTGGTGGGCCGTTGAGCCCAAGCGACTGCCGCCGAGCTACCGTATGAGCGCACTATCGGGATGGGAAGACTTCTACGTGATCGTCGGGTCGTCGGCCGGCGCATTGATCGGATTGCAGTTTGTGGTCATCACCCTTATCGCAGAGATGCCGATAGTACGAGATGTGGAACGGGCCAGCAGCGCCTTTGCAACTCCGACCATCGTGCATTTTGGAGCTGTGCTGCTGTTATCAGCGATTGTCAGCGCGCCTTGGCATGGAGCCGCCCCCGCCGCAATTATCTGGGGAGCGCTGGGCCTGGTTGGGGCGGTTTACGAGATAATTGTGGTTCGGCGTATGCGCGTACAGACCGCCTACTCGCCCCAATTTGAGGATGTGCTGTTTCATGTTCTGCTGCCCTTGGCGGCCTACGCAACGCTGGTTGGGTCGGCGTACGAAGCGCGCGCCAAGCTTGAGGGAGCACTATTCGCGGTGGCAGGGGCGGCGCTGCTGCTGCTCTTCTCCGGCATCCATAACGCGTGGGATGCGGTCACGTACCACGTCTTTATAAGCAAACAGCGGGAAAAAGGGGCTGACCGGCATAGCTGAGGTCCTTAGCGGGCCTCATGTGGCGGAACGGTCGCCGGCGGCGCGAAGGGCGGCCTTCAAATTCAGATTGCGGATGAGCCGGTGCAAGTAATTGGGGTGGACGCCCAGCAGGTGGGCTGCCTCGGTGTAATTGCCTCCGGACTGCTGGAACGCCTGCAGAATGAGCTTTTTCTTCAACTCGCTCAGGGCGGCTTGATATCCGGCAGCCTGCCCCGCTGCCGGCGGGTGGCCTTCCACCACCACTTCCGGCAGGTCCTCGGGAAGCACCACGTCGCCCGCACCCAGGAGCACGGCGTGCTCGATTGCATTTTCCAGTTCGCGCACGTTGCCCGGCCAATCGTAGCGTTGCAGGCATTCCATAGCCGGCGCCGAAATTCCGTAGAGCCGCCGCTTGCAGCGCTGACCGCAAAGGGTAAGAAAGTAATTGGCCAGCAAGGGTATGTCCTGGGGGCGCTCGCGCAACGGGGGCATGGTGATGGCCACCACATTGAGGCGGAAGAAGAGGTCCTTGCGAAAGCGGCCTTCATCGGAAGCGGCACGCAAATCCTGATTGGTGGCGGCGATGAGGCGAACGTCTACTTTGATAGGCTGGGCGCCGCCCAGGCGCACGAACTCGCGCTGCTGCAGCACGCGCAGCAACTTGGCCTGCAAAGCCGGCGCCAGTTCTCCGACTTCATCGAGAAAAATGGAACCGCCATTGGCCAGCTCAAATTGTCCTTTTTTCTGACCGGCGGCGCCGGTGAAGGCGCCTTTTTCGTAGCCGAACAGTTCGCTCTCCAGCAAGGTTTCGGGGATGGCGGCGCAATTGATGGCCACAAAGGGACAGGGGGCGCGGGGACTGGAGCGATGCAAAGCGCGGGCCGCCAGTTCTTTGCCGGTGCCGCTTTCGCCGCATAGCAGAACGGTGGAAGCGGAAGGCGCAATCCTGGCGATGAGTTCCAGGACGCGACTCAAGGCCGGGCTTTCGCCGACAAAGCCATGGTCAAGCTTCAGGTCAGCGCGGAGGCGGAGGTTCTCATTACGCAGAGATTCCATGCGCCATACGCGCTGGGAAGCCAGCGCGGCCAGGCCAGCCACGGCGGTGAGCATGCGCAGGTGCTGCTCGTCGAAGCAGGCCCCCTCGCGGCCGCAGTCGAGATAAATAGCGCCCAGCACCCGCTCTCCGGCCAGCAGGGGAGCGCAAAGCAGGGAGCGAACGCGCTCCAGGCGGAGACTGGATGCGGTTTGCAGAATAGCGTCGGCGCTCACATCGTTCACCATGACTGCTGATTTTTTCTCCAGGACCTGGCGCACCACGGTGCGGCTCACCCGCACCGGCTGAGCGGGGCCGGAGGCACGGTTCCAGGCAAAAGCAGAGGAGAGGTCTTCGGAGTTGGAGCCGGTTAGCAGAATCGCCCCCCGGTCCGCGGGAATGATTTCAAGGATCATGCCCAGAAGCTGCCAGTAAAGCGATTCGGAATCTTCGACGGCGGCAGTCTTGCCCGCCATCGTGACCAGGGCGTTGAGGTCGCGCAGGGCGCGGGCGTCCCCTCCCCCAACCGCCGCTTTAGAAGCGGGATAAGAAGCATCGCCCGGGGGCAGCCAAAGGGGAGCCAGCAGCGTGGTGCTTGTCTCCTCCAATTCAACCAGGGCCGACTGTGACGCCGCCGGTGCTTCGGAATCGCAGACAAAACGAAACGAGCAATCACCCACTGTAAGCAGGTCGCCATGCTTCAGTTCCTGACGGGTGACAGGGATTCCATTCACGAAGGTGCCATTGCGGCTGTCGAGGTCCTGAACCACCACGCGATCGCCCGCGAGATGCAGCGCACAGTGACGGCGGGAAACCCAGGCGCTGGGGACGCAAACCTGGCTGCCGGAATCACGTCCGATGCACACCTCGGTCGCGGTAAGCTCGATGGTAGTCCCGTTCAGCGGACCAGCAATGGCAACCAGGGCCGGGAACATATTCCCTCCCCCATGCTGTGCTTAGGATAGCGCGAGAATGGCAAGCGCAGTACTGTTGCGCGTTCTGCCGTCGGCTTTGGCGGGTCCCAGGACACTATCCGATCAGATAGCCAATCTATCCAGCGGGATATTGCTGGTACGGCGGAAGGCGCGCTACGCACCCGCGGCTATCTACTTCCTTCAGACAGATCTTGCTGATATGAGAGCAGTTGTCTCATGTTCCTAGAATCCGTACTAAGTTGGCGTTCTGTGGCACGCGGGATGCAGTTGAGGAGGGCGAATCGTGACGCGAGCAAAGAGAGTCGCGAAAAAGGAGCAAGACAATGAAAAAGTATGCGGCAATCGCTCTGGTGGCATGCGTTGCTTTCGTGACTATGGCTGCAACGCCCGCCCATGCGCAAGTACTGATCAAGGCGGATGTGCCATTCAGTTTTTCCGCGGGATATGGGGCACTTCCCGCGGGCGAATACAGCATTCAGCGGATTGGGTCCAACTCCACAATCATGCTCTCTTCGGGGCGGCGTGGGGTTGAAATCATGATGCCGCTGACCTGGGACCAGCGGACTGGTGTCAATACTCCCAAGCTGGTATTCCATCGCTACGGTGACGAGTACTTCCTGGCCGAAGTTTGGACGAGCACCGATGGCACGGTGCGCAAGCTGGCGGTACACCCGCGCGAGCGGCAGTTGGCCAAGGCAGGCGCGAGTCCTGAGGTCGCAGTGGTGTACGGAGTCTTGGCTTCCGCGAGCGGAAATTGAAATTGCGGGGGCTGGGGCGTTAACCCGGAGCTTACGCTCCGGGTTCTTTTTTTGCCTGGATTGCGCCTGCTGCCCCAGGGCAGCGTCCGGAGACGGGGCTATACTATCTATTCTGCCGTGAGTACGGCGCAGGAGTCATGGTGATCCCCAGGTTGTCGCGCTTTCGTTTCTTCCTATTCCATATTATCCTGGCCGGCGCCGCTTTGATTGCCGGTTCCCTGCCCTCCCTGGGGCAAGGATTGCAGGACACGGCGCCCGGCAGCGGGCCGCCGTCCAACCAGGTGCCACCCATCCTTAAGATGGTGCGCTACGAACAGAGATTGGATAACCAGGTGCCGCTCAACCTGGCCTTCCGCGATGAAAACGGTAAAGGAGTTCACCTGAGCGACTATTTCGGAAAAAGCAAGCCGGTGGTGCTGATTCTGGCTTACTACCGGTGCCCCATGCTGTGCAGCCAGGTGCTGGCGGGAGCCACACACGCGTTCCGGCAGCTGCCATTCCGCATCGGCCAGCAATTCAACGTACTCACGGTAAGTTTCGATCCGCGGGAGACCCCCGAACTGGCTGCATCAACGAAACAGACTTACGTCGGAAGTTACGGCCACCCCAAGGCTGCCGCGGGCTGGCATTTTCTTACCGGACAGCAGGCGGAGATTACGGCGCTGACCCAGGCAGTCGGGTTCCACTACGCCTGGGACGCCAAGACGCAGCAATTCGCGCATGCCACCGGGATCGTGGTGCTCACGCCTAAGGGCAAAGTGGCGCAGTATTTCTATGGCATTGATTATCCCGTGCAGGATTTGCGTCTGGCCTTGGTGCAGGGGTCACAGGAGAAAATCGGCTCGCTAGCCGACGAGGTCCTGCTGTACTGCTGCAAGTACGATCCCAACAGCGGGCGCTATACCGCCCTCATCGGCAGGGTGCTGCAGATCGCGGGCGCTTTTACGCTGCTGGTGCTGGGAGGCGTGCTGTCGCTGCTTTTTTACCTGGACAGGAAGAAGCGGCTGGAACTGGAAAGTCAGGCGGCGCAGCGGAACTCGGCGCTCTCGCCACACTGAAAGAGGCGCGCGATCAGCGTTTGCGCAGGACGGACGTCAGGGCCCGCAGAAGCGCCGGAGCCTCGTTCTTCAGTTCAGCCAGGCTGGCGGCGACCAGCTTGCGCAGCACGGCTTCACCCGCGGGAGTGAGTTTTAAGTGCACGACCCGGCGGTCGCGCTGGTCACGCTGGCGCTCAATGTAGCGGCGCTTCTCCAGACGATCCACCAGCTCGACCACGCTGTGGTTCTGGACCTGCAGGCGCTCGGCGATTTCGCCCACCGTGGGCACGTGGTTTCTGGGCATTCCTTTGACCGCCAACATGAGCTGATATTGTTTTGGCTGCAGGCCGACCTGCCGGGCGGCGCGGCGCCGCAGCTGCAGAAAGCGTTCCAGTTGGTGCCGGAACTCAGCGAGGGCGAGATATTCGGCTCCTGACAGGTTTGCCAATTGTCCTCCTGTTGCTGGGCATTGTAGCTGGATGTGAGCCCGGCGGCTATCGTTTGGCAAAACTGTTTCATCAGAGTGCGATAGAATCGGCAAACTCCCTATGGGGCAGGAAACAGATGACGAACTCCCCCCACCATCACCGCAGCGTTAGATCTGTGAAATGGCTGCTCCTGTTCCTGCTTTGCGGCTGGGTTCTTTTGCCGGCCCAGGGGCAGTCACCGGCCCTGGAAGTGGGTTCCGCGGGCCCGGAACAGGTTGCCAAACTCAGCCGCTCAGATAAAAGTTTTCTGCGCCAGGCGGCGGAAGAAAACCAGGCCGCGATTGAACTGGGCCAGGTGGCGGAGCGGAAGGGTTTCGGCGCCGCCGCCCGAAATTTTGCCCGCAACCTGGTGGCCCAGCGCGCCCACGCTCAGCAGGAACTTCTGGCGGTAGCGCGGCGGGTTCACCTGGTCCTTCCCATGAAGCTAAGCCGCCGTGACCGCAAAGTCCAGCGGCAACTGGAAAAGAACTCAGGCAAGCAACTCGACCGCATATTCCTGGCGCACATGGCGACGGAACTGGACCGGCAGTACGGCGATTACGAGGACACCGGCATGCGCACCAAGAGTACAGAAATCAAGCATTACATCGAGACCCTGCTCTCGCAGGTCAAACAGCAGGACCAACTGGCCAAGGAAATGGCGCCGGTCGAGAACACGCCCGAGAGCAACCCGCAGTAAGCTCCGGGCTGTACCCCCCAGATCAGGCCAGAGAAGAGCGCCTTTTCCCGGCGGGCTATTCGAAGCGCAAGGCTTCAATGGGATCGAGGCGGGCGGCCTTGCGGGCGGGATAATAACCGAAAAACACGCCCACGGCAGCGGAAAACAGCGCCGCCACGGCGATGGCCAGGGGCGAAATCAGCACCGCCCATCCCAGCAGCCGGGTGATGAGCAGCGAGGAACCGACCCCGAACAGGATGCCTGCGGCGCCGCCCATCAGGCTGAGCACAATGGCTTCGATGAGGAATTGGCGCTGCACGTCTTCCTCGGTAGCGCCCACTGCCATGCGGATGCCGATCTCGCGGGTACGCTCGGTTACCGAGACCAGCATGATGTTCATGATCCCGATACCGCCCACCAGCAGCGACACGCTGGCAATGGAAGCCAGCAGCAGGGTCATTACCCGCGAGGACTGGTCCGCCAGTTGCGCAATGTCAGCCAGGTTGCGCACCATGAAGTCGTCATCCTGGCCCGGACGGATGCGGTGGCGGTCGCGCAGCAGCGCCGCGATCTCCTGCTGGGCGGCGTAGCTGGCCTGGCGGCTAATGGCCGAGACCACGATGAAGCGCAACCAGGTGTCGCCCGTCAGCTTCTTTTGCAGCGTGGTAATGGGGACAAAAATGACGTCGTCCTGGTCCTGACCCATGTGAGCCGACTGGCCTTTGGGGCGAAGGACGCCTACAACACGAAAGGGCAGGTCCTTTACCCTTATGGTTTGTCCCACCGCATCGGCCGCGCCAAAAAGGTTCTGCCGCACGGTCTTGCCGATGACCGCCAGGTTGGCGGCGGAGTCCACGTCGGATTGGGTGAAGGGCACGCCTTCCGCCAGTCCCCAATCGCGGATTTCGAAATACTGCGGCTCGGTGCCCTGCACGTTGGTGAACCAGTTGTCGTTGCCGAAGACGATCTGCGCCGTGGTTTGCCCGCCGGGAGCGGCCGCCTTGACCGCCGGGCACTCGCGCACAATCGCCCGCATGTCATCGTAGATCAGGGTCTTGGTCTGGCCCCAGCCCAGGCGCAGCCCGCCACGGTTGACCGTGCCGCTGGCCACAAACACCACGTTGGAGCCCATGGCAGAAATCTGCTGCTGCACCGCCTGGCTGGCGCCCTGGCCCACACCCACCATGGCGATGACCGCGCCTACGCCGATAATCACCCCCAGCATGGTGAGGCCGGAGCGCAGCTTATTGCGAGAGAGCGCCCGCCAGGCAATGCGGAGAATGGAGAGGAGTTCCATAGGTTCCTCAATCTTCCAAGTTGGGCAGCGCGCGCAGCACCTCGGAGGCGCGCGGGCGGCGAATTGCCAGTTCGTCGCGGCGGATTTTACCGTCGCGAAAGAGCAGGGTGCGCCTGGCAAACCGCGAAATGTCAGGCTCGTGGGTGACCAGCACAATGGTGAGCCCGCTTTGGTTGAGCTCCTGGAATACATCCATGATCTCTACCGAGGTGCGGCTATCCAGGTTGCCGGTGGGCTCGTCGGCGAGCAGGATGGACGGCCGGTTGACCAGGGCGCGGGCGATGGCCACGCGCTGCTGCTGGCCACCGGAAAGCTGCGAGGGAAAGTGGTCCATCCGGTCGGCGAGGCCAACGATGCGCAAGGCTTCGCGCGCCCGCCGCAGCCGCTCTTCTTTGTTAAGGTGAGCGTAGAGCGTGGGCAACTCCACGTTCTCCAGGGCGGTGGTGCGCGAAAGCAGGTTGAATCCCTGGAATACAAAGCCCAGCTTGCGATTGCGAATCGCCGCCAGAGCTTTCTTGTCGAGTTGCGAGACGTCGGTGCCCTCCAGCAGGTAGCGGCCGCTGGAGGGCCGGTCCAGGCAGCCCAGCAGGTTCATGAAGGTGGATTTGCCGCTGCCGCTGGCGCCCATGATGGCCACGAACTCGCCCTGGGCAATGCTCACTGTGACCCCGCGCAGAGCGTGAACCCGGGTTTCGCCCAGGTCGTAATACTTGTGTATCTCCTCCACACGGATCAGTTGGGGGGAGGCTTGTGCGACGCCGGCTTCGGATGCGGATTGGAGGGTTGTGGCCAAGGTGATTTGTTCCCTAGTGCCGAATCGTAGCGCCGGGACCGGTGGGCTGGCGGTTGCCGACTTCCTCCCCGATAGCCAACTCGTCACCCGCCTGCAAGGCGCCTTTGAGCAGCTCGGCCACCGCGGTCTGCGTGTGGTCGGTAATGCCGGTACGGATCATGACCGGTTCAATGCCGCGGTCCGGGCGCAATCTCCAGATGACGGCCACATCGCGGCGCGGCTGCGGCGGG
The DNA here is from genome assembly GCA_035278025.1 of Terriglobales bacterium. Lineage (GTDB taxonomy): Bacteria > Acidobacteriota > Terriglobia > Terriglobales > Acidobacteriaceae > JAICWP01. Next base: position 26,043 of record DATEJK010000132.1, read on the forward strand.
CCCTGCAGGCCCGGGTTCTTGCCGGGCGCGCCGTTGCCCCTGTTCCGCGCCAAGGCGGCATGCGCTTCCGCGATGCCGAATTGCGCATAGAGCTGGCGAATGCGCTCGGCGCTGAGGGAGGGCTTGAAGCGGAGCGCCGTATTGGGCACGGAGAGCACGTCTTCGGCGGTAGCCACGGGGATGGTCACGTAGGCGGTCATGCCGGGAAACAGCTTCATCTGCGGATTGTCGAAGGCGATGACCGTATCGTAGGTAACAACGTTCTGCACAATAGTGGGATTCAGCCGGATCTGCACCACGTGGCCGCTAAACGTCTGGTTGGGATAGGCGTCCACGGTGAAGGTGGCCTCCTGCCCCACTCGGATGTTGCCCACGTCAGCCTCATCGATCTGCGTATCCACCTGCATCTTGGTGAGGTCTTGCGCGATGTTGAATAGCGTGGGCGCTTGCAACGAGGCGGCCACGGTCTGGCCGACATCCACGTTGCGCGCCACCACAATGCCGTTAATGGGCGCCTGAATGATGGTGTGGTCCAGGTTGGTTTGGGCCACGCCCACTGCAGCGGCCTTGAGATTGACCTGGGCGGCGGCCTGCTTGACGGTAGCTTCCGCGGCGGTAACGGCGGCGGCCGCGGTATCAGCGTTGGCCCGCGCAAGGTCAAGCTGCTGCAGACTCATGACGCCTTCCTTCGCTAAACCGACGGCGCGCTGGAAATCGGCCATGGTCTGCACCGCGCTGGCTTGGGCTTTCTGCAGCTCCGCCTGGGCAGCCGCTACGTTGGCTCGCGCGTTCTGCAGGTCCGCCTTGGCCTGCAACAGGGCCCCTTCAAAGAGCGAAGGCTCGATATGCGCCACCACCTGGCCCTGATGAACGTGGGAATTAAAGTCGGCGAACAGCCTGGAGATGGTGCCGGAAACCTGCGAGCCCACCTGCACGGTGATGACGGCATTGATCGTGCCCGTCGCCTGCACGACATCATGTATATTGGCGCGCTGTGCTTTGGCGGTGAAATATTGCGATTGCGACCCGCGGTTATAGGTAAACCCGACGACCACGGCGATGATCAGCAGCAGCCCGAGGGCCAGCAACCACTTGTGCTTAAGCAGCTTCATGACGGCTTTTCTAATTTTTATTGCAACAACCGGAGAGCACGGCTGTCTATGACGCTTGACCGAAACAGATGTGATAACCGGCCCCAGGGCCGAATGGAGGAAAAAAGCGGGCCCCGCGGCGGTCTTCCCCTTGACAGGTTAGGAGAGCGACGATATATATTCCTAAGTTATTTAGGAGTAAGGATGGCGCCCAAAGCCGAGCTGCTCCCCGGAACCCTCGATCTGCTGATACTTAAAGCCGTGTCGCTCGGCCCGCTGCATGGCTACGGGGTGCTGCTGCGCATCCAGCAGATATCCGCCGGAGCCCTGCTGGTTGAGCAAGGCGCGCTCTACCCCGCGCTTTACCGCCTGGAGGAGAAGGATCAACTGGCGAGCGAGTGGGGCACCTCCGAAAACAATCGCCGTGCCAAGTATTACCGCCTCACCCACAAAGGCGAAAAGCGGCTGCGCGACGAAACCCAAAGTTGGAACCGGCTGGTGGCGGCCATCTCCGCGGTTCTGGGCGCGCGTCCGGAGGAGGTCTGAGGCTATGCGCTTGGCCGCGACTCTCGACCGGCTCTTCCGCCGCGGCCGTCTTGACCGGGACATGGAGGAGGAAGTGCGCTGCCATCTGGCGGAGCGCGCGGCCGACCTGCAGCGCGCGGGCGTGCCCGAGGCCGAGGCCGCCCGCCGCGCCCGGCTGGAGTTCGGCAGCCTCGAAAGCTACAAGGAGCAATGCCGGGAAACCCGCCGTTTCCACCTGGTGCATGGCTTGCTGGAGGACTTGCGCTTTGGACTGCGCATGCTGGGCCGCAGCCCCGGGGTTTCTCTGCTGGCGTTATTGTGCCTCACTCTGGGGATCGGAGCCAACGCCGCGGTCTGGAGCTGGATTGAAGGCATCCTGCTGCGTCCGTTTCCAGCCGTGGCCCGCCAGGAGCGCATGCTGGCGCTTACCGGCACCCTGCACGGAGCCGCAGGCGCGGCGGGCGACGCCATTGATATCTCCTGGCCCGACTTTCTCGACCTGCGGAAGGGCTGCAGCTTGTTCGATGCTTTTATTGCCGATCGCATCATGGGCACCACCCTGGGCATCGGCAACCGCGCCCAGCGCGCCACGGGAAGCATCGTTTCCGCCAATTATTTTGAGGCGCTCGGTGTTCACCCGGTGCTGGGACGCGGCTTCCAACCGGCGGAGGAAACAGGCCGCAACGCCCACCCCGTCACCGTCATCAGCTATCGGCTGTGGAAAGAGCGCTTTCAGGGCGACCCCGCCATCATTGGCAAAACGCAACTGCTCAACGGCGTCCGCCACACCATCGTGGGGGTGGCGCCAGAAGGCTTCTACGGCACCTTCGTGGGCTGGCCCATCCAGTTCTGGGTTCCGGCTTCCATGCAGGAGATTTTCGACCCGCCCGGCTACAAACTGGAAGATCGCAGCGCGCGCTGGATTGAAGGCTTTGTGCTGCTCAAGCCGGGAGTTACGCGGCAGCAGGCGCAGGCCGAAATTTCCGCGGCCGCCAAACGGATCGCGGATGAGTACCCCAGCGCGGATCGCGGGCGAGGCGTCAAGTTGTTTCCCCTGTGGCAGACACCGTTTAACGGAGCCGGGGTTTTGCTGCCCACCCTGGGCATTGCCCTGGCGGTGGTGGTCTTCGTTCTCCTGATTGCCTGCGCCAACGTCAGCAATTTGCTTTTGGCTCGAGGTCTGGCCCGGCGCCACGAATTCACCGTCCGCTCTGCCGTGGGCGCAAAACGTTTCCGCCTGTTGCGCCAGCTGCTGACCGAAGCGCTGCTTCTCGCGGTTCTGGCTTTGGCGGGCGGACTTCTGTTCGCCTACTGGTGCCGTAATCTGCTGATGGTGCTGCTGCCGGCGCGCGGCAGCATAAGCATGAACCTTCCCGGGCACATGGATTGGCGCGTGCTCCTGGTGAGCGCCGCGGTTTGCCTTATCTCAACCGCATGCTTTGGCATTTTTCCCGCCCTTCAGGCGAGCAAAGTTGACCTTGCCATCGCTTTGAAGGAAGAGTCGGGCAGCGTTGTCGGGGGCCGGAGGGGACTGGTGCGTTCCGGCCTGGTATTAGTGCAGGTGGCCCTGAGCTTCCTGCTATTGGTGGGGACAGCCCTGCTGATGCAAAGCCTGAGAGGCATTCGGAGCATCAGCCCGGGCTTTTCAAAGGATGTGGTCACCACCTACGTTGACATGTCCGCGGCCGGCTACGACGAGCAGCGCGCCAAAGACTTTGAAGATCGCCTGGTTGACCGCCTGCTCTCCGTGCCTGGAGTGTATTCGGCTGCGTTTGCGCGAACTATTCCCTTCGGCTATCGCGATTATTCTTCCGCTCCCGTGGCCACCGACGGCTATCGGCCCCCGCCCGATGAGCAACTCACTGTCTATTACAACCAGGTGGGGCCGGGGTATTTCTCCACCATGGGCATTCCCTTGCGGGCAGGCCGCGAGTTCACGCGGGGAGACAACCAGGCGGCTCCGGCGGTAGCCATTGTCAACCAAACCATGGGCGCCCGGTATTGGCGTGGCGGTGATCCGGTGGGCAGCCGCTTGCAGGTGAAGGGACGATGGCTGCGGGTGGTGGGCGTGGCACAGAACTCAAAGTACAAAAGCCTGACTGAGCAGCCTACGCCCATGTTTTATGTGCCTATCCGGCAGAGCACCACTGGCGAGGTACTGCATATCCGGACCGGGTTGCCGCCGGAAGCCATGGCTTTGACCCTGGCGCGCGAGGTGCATGCGCAGGATGAAAACCTCGCCCCGGGTGAGGTCATCACCATGGGGCAAGAAGTAGACCGCGCCATGGCGCCGCAGAAAGTCGCTTTGCTGATGCTGGGGGTTTTTGGCGCCCTGGCGGTGCTGCTCGCCGCCATTGGCCTGTACGGGGTGATGGCCTACACCGTCTCGCAGAGCCGGCGGGAGCTGGCGTTGCGCGTGGCCTTGGGGGCGGCGCCCTGGCATCTTCTGCGTCTCGTAATGTCGCGCGGACTCGCTTTGACCGCAGCGGGTATGGCATTGGGCACGGCCGCGGCCCTGGGTTCGTCGCCCCTCCTGGGATACCTTCTCTATCGTGTGAGCCCGCGCGACCCCAGCGCGTTCGCTTCAGCGCTGGTGGTGATGGTGACTGCCGCCGTGGCAGCGTGCTTTTTGCCCGCCTGGCACGCAGCCCGCATTGACCCGGTGCGGGCGTTGCGCAGCTGAGCGCCTCGACGTCACTGGGCCGGCGCATTCCCTCCCAGGCGCGCGAACAGCGTGCCAAAAATCTCGATCCCATCCCATAAATTTTGCAGCCGCAGGTTCTCGTTGGCGGCGTGCTGGTTGTTGTCGGCATTGGCGATAGGCACCCCGATGACGGGCGTGTGCTGCTTGCCTTCGAACAGATACATGGGCACGCTGCCGCCCAGGCTTACCACCTGGATGATGGGGCCGCCCGTGGCCTCTTCAATGGTGCGCACGACCGCTTTGGAGACGGGGTTGTCCACCGGCGCGCGATAGGCGGGATAGCCCGGGCCCCACTCCAGCTTGATCACCTTGGCGTGCGCGCGCCGCGTGGCCAGGTCGGGCGTTTGGCGGACGATGAAGAACCCCTGGCGGGCGATGTGCTGTTCCACCTCTTGCTTCACCCGCTCCGGGGTCTGGTCAGGCACCAGGCGAATATCGAGCGAGGCGCGCGCTTCCGTGCTGATCACGTTAGCCGCCTGCTCACCCACGTGGCCGGCCTGGATGCCGCGCACGTTGATGGCGGGCTTTAGAATCTGGGCCGCCAGCTTTGCTCCATCGCCCTCAGGCTGGGCGATTGCCAGCTCCTGCTCGAGCTGGGCGTCGGCCGCCGGCGTCTCGGCCAGCATGCGCTTTTCACTCGGGGTGAGCGGCCGCACGTCATCGTAGAAGCCGGGAATCAGGATGTGGGCGTCGGCGTCACGCATGCTGTCCAGCAAATG
>DATEJK010000133.1:0-13665 GCA_035278025.1 Terriglobales bacterium
TTCTTGACGAGCCAACCTCAGGGCTTGATCCCGCAGGCCGAAAGCTGGTGCGTGACATCATCAAGGCCCAACGCGACCGGGGAGCCACGGTTTTCCTGAATTCGCATCTGCTCGGCGAAGTTGAGGCCACGTGCGACCGCGTCGGCTTTATCAAGGATGGCGAGGTCGTGGAGACGCGGCGCCTCGGCGCGCTCATCGAGGGCGAAGTCACGGTGTCAATGAGGGCCAGGAACCTCGGCACTGAAACTCTGGCCGAGCTCGCGCAGCGCGTCTCGTCTCTCAAAGCAGTCGGAGACGGAGTGATCTTCTATATACCATCAATGGACCTGCTGCCCGGCATCGTGCGTTTTCTCGTGGGCCAGAACGTGGACGTTTACGAAATCACGCCACAACGCCTATCTCTCGAAGATCTCTTCCTTCGAATCGTGGGCCCGGATGGAGGGCTCTAATGGGAACGCGGGTGATGGCCGGCGTAACCTTTCGGGAAGCTGCGCGCAAAAAGGTGCTCTGGATGGCCTTTATTGCGGCGGCGGGCTTCCTTGCGCTGTTCGCGACGGGCATGCATTTCCAGGCGAAGGGCATCCACGTGAGCAGTGAGGCCATCCGCCGCCAGATTCTCAATACTTCGCTGATGATGGGACTCTACGCGGGGGACTTGCTGACGGTGCTGATGACGATCCTCATCGCCGCCGACACCCTTTCGGGCGAAATTGCCTCCGGCACCATTCACGCGATTGCCACCAAGCCCATTACGCGTCGCCAGATTCTTCTCGGCAAGTGGCTCGGGTTCGTGGGCATGCTGACGGTCTATATCCTTTTTCTTTTGGGCGGAGTTGCTTTGCTCGGATACGCAATTGGCGGCGCGGCTGTCGAGCACCTCTGGCGCGGCCTCGGGCTGGTATGGCTGGAAAGCATTCTGCTGTTGAACATTACTCTGCTTTGTGGCACAGCTTTTTCAACCCTCGCCAGCGGAGTCGTTGTTCTGGGCATGCACGGGGTTGCTTTCCTTGGAGGTTGGATCGAGCAGATTGGCGCCGTTACCCACAGCCAGGGCGCGGTGAATGTGGGAATTGTTGCGAGCATCCTGATGCCGAGTGAAGCATTGTGGCGCCGCGCAGCTTTCGAGATGCAGTCACCTTTAGCGAGCGTTCTGAACATGTCGCCGTTCGGCAGCTTTTCGGTCCCGAGTAGAATCATGGTGGCCTATGCCGTCGTCTATCTCCTTGTAGCGCTCGGGTTGGCCCTGCGCCGTTTCCGGCTGAGGGACTTGTAGGCGGCCGATGACAATAAGCCGGGCCGGTTATGGCAGGGGCAACCAATCAAAAAGGTAGGGGATAGCGGCAAATATTCACCCCTGGAACCGAGTGATGGCACCGCTCATGGCAGCTCTGGACTCTCGGGCATTCAGGGCTGTTTGCAAAGCAGGTGCAAGCCCTTCGGCAAGCTGGTCCATTTCATGCTCGCTGAGATTTGATACCACAAATCCGAAATACCCGCCAACCTGGAAGCCGGCAACACTCATTCCTTCCAGTTGCTTCTCGTAGAAATTGCCGTTGCCGTACGATCCTGCAGTCACAAACCTTCCCGAGGGCAGAGTTTCGCCGTTCCGCTTGGTAAGAATCACCGAAAGGATCGTGCCCTGTCCCCGGGTGATGAAGTGGACATACTTGCGCGGGCTGCCTGGAACGCTGCAGATGTGCGCCTCGAGGACCTGAAAGCCAGGAAGCTTCTGTTCGACGGCCGGCAGCAATTCGGCGTATTGCGGCCCGAGCTTTTCCCGGAGTACCTCGGGCGGGTTGGCGACGTTCGGATAATTGTGGCCGTGGATAGCGCAATGGAGATGGTCTGAAACGCCAAGCTGCAGGACGCTGGCCACCATCTCCCTGGCGCGGTCCAGCCTCATCCGCTGCTGCCCGGCAATCCCCACGATCACGATCAGCGCAGCTCCTGCCAAGGCCAGCGCCCATGCGGGCGCTCGGGCTGTCCAATAGGGCCGGGATTGGTTTTTTTTCAAGCGCTGATGAATGGCCTGGCCAAGTTGCTCCGGCACTGGCTGTCGCGCGGCGGCCCGCTGCAATGCTTCACGGACCCGCATGCGTGATTCCAGCTCGCTCGAGCAGAGCGCGCAATTCTCCAGGTGCCTCAGCATTTCGTCGGTTGTCTCCACCAGCAGTTCATTGCTGAGATAGGCGTCCATCTGCCGGCGGGTGCGGTCGCACTGTCTCGAATCGAAATTCAGCACGTTCACGCGGATTCCCCTTCGGCATCCTTCGCGCTGTTTCCGATGCCATAAGATTTCGCGACCTCGGACAACTCTTCGCGCAGCAATTTCCTTCCCCGGCTCAGCCTCGACATCACAGTCCCCAGCGGGAGCTTCAACGTATCTGCAATCTCCTTGTATGAAAATTCCTCGATGTCTGCCATAACAACAATCTCTCGAAAGGCGAGCGGGAGTTTGTCGAGAGCCGCGAGGATGTTTTCGTCCCTGATTTCCTGCGGTACAGGAGGCGCGGCCGCCATGCTGTCCTGGTCTCGAACCGTATCTTCAAGCGAAGACTTCAGCAGCCGCCGGCGAACATGGTGAAGACGATGGAAGAGGATACTGAAAAGCCACGCCTTGCAATTGGTGCCGGGCTGAAAACGGTGGAAGGACTTCAGCGCTTCCAGATAGACGTCCTGCACAAGGTCCTCCGCCTCTGCCGGGTTATGAACCAGGAATTTCGCGGTCCTGTAGAGGGCCGTGAGATGAGGCATGGCAGCGGTTTCAAAGTCTTCCAGACCGGCTGTTGACTTAAAGAACAATTCGACTCACCGCCGCTCGAGCTCTGAAAGAAAAGGTGGAGCGCCTGGCCCCACCTTTCCGGTCTCTCCCTTTTACTCCTTCGGTTGGTCCATCTTATCCTGATTCTGCATCTTGTCATGCTTCATTTTGTCTTTGGCCATCTTGTCTTTCTTGTGCTTCTTCTCCTTCTTGTCCATCTTGTCGTGGCTCGCCATCTTTTGATCGCTCATTTTGTCGCCGGACTGCATTTTGTCGTCCTGAGGCTGTGCCAGTGCTACCCCAGTCACCCTGTTGGCCACGACCATGCTCATACAAAGGGCCATGGCCAGAATCGTGATTCGCTTGATCATACTTGCTTCTCCTTTTCGATTTTTTGAAGTTCAAAACCTAGAGCCCCACATACCAGTCATATCCACGCTCGGCCCAGTAATCCGCGGGCCGCGTGTTGGAATAGCGGATCAATCCAATGCGCTTGATATTCTTCACGCCGTATTTCACCGGGATCACCAGCCGCAGAGGCGCGCCGTGCTCCTGCGTAAGCGGCACTCCGTTCTGCTCGTAGCACAGCAGGGTCTGCGGGTGCAGCATGCTTTCCATATCCAGCCCCACGTAGTAGCCGCCGTCCGGGGTTGCCATGCTGACGTAGCCCGGCAGGTCCTCCACACGACCGAGGCTGAACGCGCTCGCGCTTCGCGTCCGCGGCGGAAAAGCCTTCATGAAATCGGTAAAGCGAGCGCCGGCCCATTGGACGATCACGCTCCAGCCCTCGATGCACTTCAATTCCGTCGTCATTTCTACTCTCGGGAGCTTCTGGATGGCGTCGAGGCCGAGCATCAGCGTGCCGTTTCCGGATGCGAGCCCCTCGACGCGCAGCTTCCAGGCCGCGACGTCAACGTCTTCATCGAGACCAACGTCGCCGTTCACACGGTCCGGACTCACCTGGCTCGCGTTGTACGTTCGCGAGAGCCGGTGCTCGCTGAAAAATCCGCGTGCCAGCCGCTCGTTCAGCTCCAGGGTCTTGCGAATCGGCCAGGGAACATCGCCTGTTTTAGGGCGGGTCGTCAGCCACTCGAACGCCCCGGCTCCGGCGGCCAGGCCCACCCCCCACAAAAGAAAGCTGCGGCGGGATCGCTGGCGCATGCGGCGACGCACCTGGCGGTTCCAGTCTTCAATTTCGGAGGGGTCGGGCGCAGTCAGCGCTCCCGGTGCAGAAGTCGTCGGAGTCTCTTCCGCCTTGCCCGCTTCAGGTTCCTCCGCGGCCACATTGCCGGCGGCGTCCAGAATAGGCTCCGGCACCAGCTCTTCGGGCTCGTCCTTCCCGCTATTCATAGTTCGCTTCCTTTGAGGAAACCAGTTCGTAGCCGCTGACCATGGCGCGGAAATTATTCCAGCCCGCCCGAACCACCTGGGCGACGTGGACCACAAAGAAAAGCACGTAGCCGCAAGCCAGCAGAAAATGTTCAAAGCGCGCGGCGGCGTAACCTCCCAGTAAAGCCGTCAGCCAGCCGAGTTGCTCAGGTTTGTAAATCACCAGCCCGGTAACGACCGAGCCGACACCCATCAGGACGACGCCGGTGTAGGCAATCTGCTGCGCCCCATTGAATTTGCGCGCGGGCAGATGCCCCTTCCAGAGATGAAGATCGTGGAGGGCCACAAGTATGGCCTCCCGGAACGAGCGCCTGTTCGGAACGAGCTGGCGCCATTCCCCCGAAAACACCGTATAACCGACGTACAAGACTCCATTGAGAACGAAGAACCACATGAAGAAGAAGTGCCAGGCCATCCCCTTCGCCAGGTGGTAACTGACGCCAAACGTGCTGTAAAAGCCCTCAGGAAAAAATCTGAAGAGCGTGAAGGAACCGAGGCCGACACGATAAACGTCATTGGCCCAGTAGATCCAGAGCCCGCTCCAAATCATCAGGGCCAGCAGGGGAAAATTGACCCAGTGGAACCACCGGATGGCCAAAGAATGTTTCGACTTCATCTCAAGCCGCCCGGGTTCTTCGTTCACCGGCGGGCTCCCGGCCGGACTCTTTTCTGCTCCCATACCTGGATAATACCGGGCCCTGGCCAAAATATTCCCGGCAAACTTGTTTTTCTTCTTGTGTCCTTTTCTTGCCGTCCCGGTGCAGTGCATAGGCTCGCAAAAAGAGCGGGCTCCCTTCCCCGGAGCGGCTCCCGGGTGGCATATTGAAGAGCACCTAAAAAGGTGCTAGGATTGCAGCATGGCAATGTTGGATATTACCAAGGACATTCAATCGCTGACGACCTTCCGGCGCCGCTCGCGTGACTTCATCAAGCAGTTGAAAAAGAGCAAGCGCCCGATGGTGCTCACGGTCAAAGGACGTGCGGCTGCCGTTGTGCAGGATGCCGATGGCTACCAGCACCTGCTCGACCTGGCTGCTCGGGCAGAAGCCGAAGAGGGTATTCGGCAGGGGCTGGAAGACGCCAGGAAAGGCAGGACGCGGCCGGCGGAAGAGTTTTTCGCCGAGTTCGAAGCCCGGCATGGCTTATCGCGTTAACCTGACTGCCCGTGCCGGGCGCGATCTTGCCCAACTATTTGAAGACATCCACGCCCGAGATTCCAGCGCAGCGCTCGACTGGTATGATGGCCTCAAGGAAGCCATCCTGAGTCTCCGGGAGCAGCCCCATCGGTGCCCAGTGATACCGGAGGACAACCGGCTCAGGCACCTGCTCTACGGCAGCAAGCCTCATATCTACCGTGTGATCTACCGGGTGCTCAAAAGTCAAAAGCAGGTCGATGTGTTACACATCCGCCACGGCGCACGGAGGCCCCGGAAGTCTGGCAGGCGGCCCTGAAATTGTCCAGATCCCGGAGAGGTAGATGACCATCTTCGGTTACGCCCCAGACCGGAAGACATCATTCTCCGGGACCAGAAAGGTTGATGAGTGCGTATCTGAATTCCCGGAGTGCGCCGCTCGTTGACTGAGCGTAGCCGGTGTGCTACACATGGTGTTACAAGGGAAAGGTGGTGCCGCCATGGCGCAAAAAGCCGATTTGCGAATTCAACAGGGTCCGTTGAACGACCTGGAAGAATGGGATGACTTTGTCAAAACTCGTTATCCGGAGGGCGTTCCGGCCCCGCCGCCGGCGCAGAGCGAGAAGCAGCAGGAAGAATTCCGGAATTATACCGATACCACCCCGCCACGGGTCCGCGAGTTCTACCGGCAGAACCATATGAACCAGACCCGGGATTTCGTGCTCGGCAAGAAGCGGGAATACCTGGCCAAAAACCGGGCGACAATGGGCATCTGGGAAGCCATGGAATATCTGAATACGCTGGTGGATGAAAGCGATCCGGATACGGAGCTTTCCCAGATCGAGCACCTGTTGCAGACCTCGGAAGCGGCCCGTCGCGACCGCCGCCCTGACTGGTTCATCCTTACCGGCCTGATTCACGACCTGGGCAAAGTCCTCTGCCTCTGGGGCGAGCCGCAATGGGCCGTGGTGGGCGACACTTTTCCGGTGGGCTGCGCCTGGTCTGACAAAATTGTTTTCCACGACTTCTTCTCCTTGAATACCGATTCGAAGGTGCCGGAATACCAGACGCGCCTCGGTGTCTATCAGGAGAGCGGCGGGCTCGACCACGTGGACATGTCCTGGGGGCACGATGAGTATCTGTACCATGTGGCCAAAGACTATTTGCCCGAAGAGGCGCTCTACATGATCCGCTACCACTCCTTCTATCCGGCGCACCGCGAAGGCGCGTACGATTACCTGATGAACGAGCATGACCGGGCAATGTTCCACTGGGTGCGAGAGTTCAATCCATACGATTTGTACTCGAAGGCCGAGACACGCCCGGACGTGACGAAACTTCGTCCCTACTACGAAGGTTTGATTTCGAAGTATTTTCCTTCCCAGATCCAGTGGTAAAATCTCCTCCGCCACGCGGCAGGACTTTCATTACGACCACAGCACAGAGGTGTAGTGTGAAGCAATCGATGGCGAAAGCTATTCTTACCGACAGCCAGTTCTGGGTACCCATCGCGGTGCTCGCCGTGGGAATCCTGCTGCTGGTCTACGTTCGCTGAGGAGCAGACCTACTGGCGAGGGAACTCCGTTCTTCAAAAGTTTCTCGCTCGCTGCACACGCTGGGCGTGCTGTGCGGTCTCGCTGCGGGCGCCTGGCTTGGCGCCGCTGAAGCGCCCACCAAGCTGGTGACGCTTGGCATCTCGCCCTTCATCATTTCCCTCGGCATGGTTGCCGGGGTCTTCGTGGCCCGCTGGACCGTCCCCACCATCATGAAGGGCACGGAATACATCTTCATTGATTTACGCGATAAAGCGCATCTGATGGTGTGGGCCATTCTGGCCGGAGCGCTCTGGGCCGTGGCCAACACCCTCACCGTGTTTGCCATCCGCGACGTGGGGCTCTCCATCGCCTTCCCGCTCTGGAACACCAACTGCCTGGTGGGCCTGCTCTGGGGCTGGTTCTTTTTTCGGGAGTTGCGCGGAGCAGGCAAGAAAGCGCAGGGACAGGTTCTCGGCGGCGCCATCGGAATTGCGGGCGGCGCGGTGCTGCTGGCTTATGCCTCGGCCAGCGCTCCGATCACCACGGCAGCTCACTCCACGGCGGGCATTCTGGCGGCGCTTGGCGCGGGCCTGCTGTGGGGCACCATGTACATTCCTTATCGCAAAGCCTACCTGAGCGGCATGAACCCCCTGTCGTTCGTCACGGTCTTCACCGTGGGCGAACTTGGGACCGTGGCGGCCCTGGCGCTGGTGTTTCGCGGCGGCCTGCATCCCGTGCTGGCGGAGCTCGCTGCGGCGCGCCCGGCGCTGTTCTGGCTGTTCCTGGGCGGCTTCTGCTGGGTGCTGGGCGACCTGTTCCAGCAGTACGCCGCAAAGTATATCGGCATCGGGCGCGGCATTCCGCTCTCAAATACAAACCAGCTTTGGGGACTCGCCTGGGGCGCGCTCGTTTTCGGCGAACTCGCCGGCCGCGGCTCGGCGGCGCAGGTGATGGTTGTGGCCGGATCGATGATCATGATCCTGGGCGCGCTCGCCATCAGCCGGGCCGAAGCTCCTGCTACGGAACACGCCTCATGGAGCGAGGCCATTGAACGCGAGTGCGACCGCTACGGTCTCAATCACGATGAGGTCTTTCGCGCCCAGGCAGGAGAGGATGTAATGGCTGAGCGCGCGCACGGCTGGCGGTGGTGGGACGTCGCCATCGTGGCCGCAGCCGTCGGCATCTTCGTCTGGCTCGCCCACGGAACCACCCGCCCGCCCATTGCTCTCAATCCTGCATGGATCGTTGCCCTGCTAGCCGCAACCCTCGGCCTCTTGGTCGCCGGCGCCGTGCTGCTGTGGAAACGCACGCGATTTTCGTAATAGAAATGTAAGTCGTCTCCTCGCGGGACTTGTTCAACAGTATAGTGTGATACACTATCACCGATGGCCAAGTTCAGATTTGCTCAATGGCTTTGGGACTGGCTCTTCGCGGTTCAAAGCTTCGATTTTGAGTGGGACGCAGGTAACTCGACGAAGAACTTTCAAAAACATGGCGTCAGTTGCTAGGAAGCCGAAGAAGTCTTCCTGAAGAAGCGCTTTATCCCGCTTGGAGAGCAGTACCAGCCGCAACCTCAGGAACCGCGATACGGCGTCCTTGGTGAGACCCGGCAGGGGAGATTGCTCTTCATAGTCTTTACATTGCGCGTGCGGAAGATTCGCGTGATTTCCGCTCGCCCAATGAATGAAAGAGAGAGAAAGTTTTATGAGTCGCTACGTGAAGAATGAATCCGAATACCGAAAGGTCGATTTTGAGCCGGCGAAGATCAAGGCTGCAATGAAGAGGCGGAAAGAGTCTCGCAAGCAGCCCACTTCGGTGGCTCTCGACCCTGAATTGATCCTGGAGCTCAAGGCCGAAGCGAAAGCTCGCGGCGTTCCCTACCAGGTCCTCATGCGCATGTTTATCATCGATGGATTTAAGCGCCTCAAGCGCGCAAGCTGATTTCGCGCTGGCTGGTCAACTGAGGATGTGGCAGGAGCTTGCTTTGATGAGGAGATAAATTTCCACGCCGGGCGCGAGTTCGAGAGCGTGCTCAGCCTGCGGCGTGATGCGCACTTTGAGATCTACTCCGCAATCGGCAATCAGTTCGATACCTCCTTCGTCGCGCAACAGATGCCGCACGGTCCCGGCAAGCAGGTTCCGCGCGCTGGTGCGGCTGATGCGTTCCCGGGAAATAATGATGTCTTCCGCGCGGATGCCGAGGGTGACGCGGCTGCCGTCGGCAAGCTGGCTGCGGGGAATAACGATCCGGCACGCGCCGAGATCAACCACGCTGATGCCCTCTTCCGGCTGATGCCCGGCAATCCGCCCCACCAGAATATTTTCCGTTCCCACCACGCGAGCCGCTGGAACGTTGAGCGGCGCGTTAAAAACCTCGAGCGGCCTGCCCTGCTGGACGATGCTGCCCTCCGACATTACCAACAGCGAATCGCCGATGCGCACCGCGTCCGCCGGGCTGTGCGTGACGTAGAGAAACGGAATGCCGGTTTTCCTCTGCACTTCGACGATTTCATCCAGCAGCCGCGAACGGGTTGCCACGTCCACGGCGGAGAGCGGTTCATCGAGCAGCAGAATGGCGGGATCTGAGGCCAGCGCGCGGGCCAGTGCCACGCGTTGCTGCTCACCGCCGGAAAGTTCTGCGGGTCTGCGGCCAGCGGCGTAGTCCACACCGACCAGTTCGAGCAGCTCGCTGACCTGTTGCTGTCGAGCGTGCTCGTGCCGCGCCTTGGCTCCGTAAGCAACGTTTTCCGCGGCGGTCAGGTGCGGAAACAGCAGGTAATCCTGAAAAACAAATCCCACGCGGCGCTTTTGCATGGCGAGGTCCACCCGCGCGGCGGAGTCGAAATAGACCGCATCGCCCAGCGATATCCTTCCGGCGTCTGGCGTCACCATTCCGGCAATCGAGCGCAACGTGGTTGTCTTGCCCGATCCCGATGCTCCAAAGAGCACCGTGATGCCCTGGCGGGCCGTGAAATCGGCACTGAGCGCAAAGCCGGCGCGGCCGTTTGAGGCGAACTGCTTTTTGATGGCGACGTTCAGCATGGATTATGCGGCCTTCGGCGGACGGGTCAGCACGTTGGTCACGTAGATCACCGCAATCGAGGTCAGTGTGAGAATCACCGCCATGACCTGGGCCTTCTGGTCTTCGCCGGAAATGAACGCTTCATAAATCGCCAGCGGCATGGTCTGCGTTTTGCCGCGGATGTTTCCGGCCAGCATCAGCGTGGCGCCGAATTCCCCCAGCGCCCGCGCAAAACTTAGCACCACTCCGGCCAGGATTCCGCGGGAGGCGAGCGGCAGAGTCACTCGGAAGAAAGTTTCGAACTCGCTCTTGCCCAGGCTGAAGCTGACCAGTTCGTAGCGCCGGTCGATCGATTCCAGCGCTGCCCGCGCCGACTTCACCATCAGCGGCAGCGCCATCGCGGCGGCGGCAATCGCCGCAGCTTCCCAGGTGAAAGCCACAGTCCAACCCGTGAGCGAAAACAGATAGCGGCCCAGCAGGCCGCGGCGGCCGAGCAGGAGAATCAGATAATAGCCGGTCACGGTGGGCGGCAACACCATGGGCAAAGTCACCAGCGAATCCAACGCTTCCTTTCCGCGGAAATCACGCCGCGCCAGAAGAAAAGCCAGTGCAGTTCCCGCCAGCGTCACTGCTACCGTGGCGATGCTCACCACCAACACCGAGATTTTGAAAGCGGCCCAGATCATCGCTTACTTCACCGCAAGGAACCCGAATTTTTTAAGAGCGCGCTGACCATCGGCGGCCAGCACGAAGCGCACGAAGTCCCGCGCCGCTCTCTGGTGCGGGCTTCCCTTGATCGCAGCAATGGGATAGAGAATCGGGCCATAAGAGCCGTCCGGGGCGCGCGCCGCCACCCGCACGCTGCCGTGCGCAATACCCACATCTGTGGAGTAAACGATTCCCGCGCTTACTTCTCCGCGCTCCACGTAGTCCAGCACCTGCCGGACGTTTTCAGCAAAGATCAGGCGAGGCTGAAGTGTTTTCCACGATTGCATGTGGACCAGCATCTGCTGCGCGTACATCCCCGCCGGTACTGTCTTGGGATTGCCGATGGAAATCCTCTTGACCGCAGACTGCGCGAGGTCGCCGGCAGCGTCCAGAGTGAGTGTGGACCGGGCGGGCACTACAACCACCAGCGAGTTGCGCGCGAAGTCGGCGCGGGTACCGGGTTCCACCAAGCCTTTCGATGCGAGAGCGTCCATTTCGCGCTGACCCGCGCTGGCAAAGACGTCCACCGGTGCGCCGGCCTCAATCTGCCGCATCAGTTCGCCGGAAGCGCCGAAGCTGAAATTTACGGTGCCGCCGGTGCGTTCGCGGTAGGTTTGCGCGAGCGATAGAAAGGCGTCCTTCAGGCTGATGGCGGCGGCAACGGTGATTTGTCCCTCAGCGGTTTTAGTCGATTCAGAACCCCGGCGGCTGCAGGACATACCGGCGCAGATCAGAGCGAGGGCGAGCAGCATGACGAAGTGTTTTGCATGACAGAGCATTGATTTCATCTTGAAGCCGCCCCGGCCCTGGTGCAGCAAGTGAATGCTCAGGAGGCTTTCCAGTTGGGGCGGATGATCATCACTTCCGTGGCCTTGATCAGCGCCGCGGCCGTTTCTCCCACTTTCAGTCTCAGGTCGAGGCAGGCGTCGCGCGTGATGACCGAGGTGACAATCTGCCCGCCGACGTCGAGCGAAACTTTGGTGAGCAGGCCGATCGTCTTGAGCCCGACAATCCGGCCCACAAGCTGGTTTCTGCCGCTGATGAACTCTTCAAGGCCCGTTCCCGTTGTCGGCCGCGCTTTGGAAAGTTGCGATTTGGAATGCTGCGCTGGCTGAGCCGGGCGGCCCTGCTGGAAAAGCAGGCGATCGATTTCCGACTGCGCAATGCGATGGTGCCCGCCCACCGTCCTCACGGTCCGGATTTTGCCGCGATAGATCCACTGCTTCACGGTGGGATAGCTGACGCCCAACCTCTTGGCGGCTTCGCGAACACCTAAAAAGTCCATAATTGACCCCATTCGTCTTTATGTGCTTTAAGACGATAATATAGACGAATCTATGTTATTGATCAAGAGGGGTAGGGGTAGCACAGGCACTCTTGCCTGTGGAGGTCGGCGCGTGGCGCATACTTTCCGCAGTCTGGAGTGTATGCGCCACCTTGATTCACCAACGGGCCGCCAGGCCGCTTACATCCGCAAACAGCGCGACGTGTGCGCCACCCTAGGCCGGCGGCTGAACCAAGCGCGTACCAGACCGCTCGCTACTCTCCCGGGCCTGGTGGGTATGCTGGTAAATCCGGCGGCCGCGTGGGCAGCTTTTTCGGATGCTCCTGGATTTCCTTCATCAGGTACTGGATGGCACGTTCGAGTTGCGGGTCCTGGCCTTTCATCACCAGGTCGGGACGATTGTCCACCTCGATGTCGGGCGCGACGCCGTGGTTTTCAACAATCCATTGGCTGTCGAGCCCGTAGAGGGAAAACTCCGGCCGCGTGAAATATCCGCCGTCGATTTCGGGAATGTAGCCGCGGATGCCGCGCACGCCGCCCCAGGTGCGTTCTCCGATCACCGGGCCTAGCTTGTATTTCTTGAAGAAGTAAGTAAAGAAATCGCCGTCGGAGGCGCTATAGCGGTTGCTCAGGTCGGCCATATACCCATAGAACACGTTATCTGGGATGGTATTGCTCTCAAAGTTGCGCGCGGATTCCATGGCCGCCAGGATGCGGCGCAAGTGTTCCTGGATGATCTGGTCAACAAATCCGCCACCGTTATACCGCACGTCAAAAATGAGGCCCTCTTTGCGGATCTGCGGAAAGTATTGCCGGACAAATTCATTCAGGCCGGTGTCTTCCATGTCAGGCAGGTAAACATAGCCCACCTTGCCGCCGGTGGCCTTGTCAACCTTCTCGCGATTGGTTTCAATCCAGTCAAGTTCGCGCAGCTTGAATTCGCTTCGGATGGGCATCACCAGCACGTCCCAGGAGCCTTCGGTGGTGGGCTTACTGTTGACTGTGAGGGTGACGTCCTGGTCCGCGGTGTTGACGAACGGCTTGAAAGGATTTTCAGGAAGGCGCAAGGGCCTGCCGTTCACGGCCAGCAGGTAATCGCCTTCCTTCACCTTGACGCCGGGTTCGGTGAGTGGCGAGCGGACGGCGGGGTCCCAGTTATGCCCGGGATAAATTTTCTTGAAGCGATAGAATCCGCTGGCAGTGTCCGCTTCAAAATCCACTCCCAGCAGGCCCACGTTCACCGGGTGAAGATCGGGCATGTCGCCGCCGCCCACGTAGGTGTGAGAGTTTGAGAGTTCGCTTACCATTTCGCCCAGAACGTAATTCAGGTCAAAGCGGTCGGCCACGTAAGGCAGCAGCGCCGCATATTTGTCCCGCTCTTTGGCCCAGTCGACGCCGTTCATCGATTTTTCAAAAAAGTAGTCGCGTTCCTGCCGCCACATGTCGTCGAAGATTTCTTTCCATTCTGCCGCAGGATCCACATCCATCTGCATGCTGGCCAGGTTCAGGGCCCCGGCGCCAACGTGCTGCGGTTCTCTTTCCGGGGGCGTGGCATCAATAATGCCGAAGGTCTGCGAACTGCCGCCTTCCTCGAAAAGGGCTGCCGCTGCGCCACCCGCGCCGCCACTGGGAGCCGAATAGAGCAATTTCTTTCCGTCGAAGGAGAGCGTGTAATTGTTCGCGCCTTCCATCAGCACGCTGTCCTTGCGCTTCTCCACATCAAAAACGTGGATGGAATACGATTCGCCGGGCAGCGGCCCGCTCAGGCCCATGGTCGGCGCGGAGACGTAGAAGACGTTCCCCTTGTTGGCCTGGAGATCGTTGTAATTGCC
>DATEJK010000134.1:0-15402 GCA_035278025.1 Terriglobales bacterium
TTCAAGAAGGAACTGCAATTCGAGCACGAATTCGTCAAAGCCGGCGGCCTGCTGCTGGCGGGCTGTGACCCCACCGGCATGGGCGGAGACCTGGCCGGTTTCGGCGACCAGCGCGAAATCGAACTCCTGGTGGAGGCGGGCTTCAAGCCCGAGGAAGCCATTCATATTGCCACCGCCAATGGCGCCGAGTACGAAGCCCAGTTGCAGCACATTGGCACCATCGCGCCCGGCAAGCAGGCCGATCTGGTGCTCATTCACGGCGATCCTGCCGCCAACATCAACGACATCGAGAAGGTGGATACCGTCTTCAAGGACGGCGTGGGCTACGATTCGCAGAAGCTGATCGAATCGGTGCGCGGCACGGTAGGGTTGTACTAAGCGCCGCCGGCAACACTTCTAGTCGCGGTTGGGTTGGGGTGCAAGCGTCGCAGGCCGCACTGCAGGCGGATACTTCGTCTGCCGGTGCACCCGGTCAAACACTACAAACAGCAGGGCGATGAGGCCGAATATCAGCACGCTGCCTTCCGGTCCCACTGACCCTCCAGTCAGCCACCGCGGGCCATGGAAATGGGAGCTGAGAAGATGGCCGGGCATCAGGGTGCCACTGTCGGGCACGGAGTAGAGGAAGGTTTCGCCCCAGTCGAAGGCCAGATGGAATCCGATGGCCAGCCACAGGGTTCCGGTGCGGCGCACGGTCAAGGCCAGCCACAATCCAATCAGAGCTGCAGCCAGCCCACCCACCCAGACCTCCCCCGGGTTGCCAAGATGGATAGCGCCAAACAGAAAGGAGAGAAACAGGGCCGCCGGCCAGAATCCTAGGCCTTCGCTCAGCGTTGCCAAAGTATAGCCGCGGAAAGTGAACTCCTCGAACAAACCCACGAACAGAAAGAAGACGCCCCAGAACACGCCCCACTTCACCAGGTAATATCCGTGCAGCACGACCTTGCCATACTCGAAGGCGCTGGCTCCGTGCAGCGCCGCCATGAGCAGGCTGATGGAAACAATCCCCCAAATCATGCCTTCCCAGAAATGGCGGCCGAAAATGCCGCGCCCGGGCAAACCGTATTCCCCCAGTGAGCGCTCTTCAAACTTGCCCAGTATGAGCGCCGGAACCAACGCCGCCAGCAGCATGGCAACTTCTTGGGCTAGGGCTGTCCAGGCGTCAAAGCCGGGACGGCGCGGCGGGACCAGCCATTGCACAACAAAGCTGAAAGCGAAGAAGCACAGCGTGGCCAGAACCACATAGCACAAAAATCGCCAGCCCGGCCGCAAGCCTTGCGGTCCCATGAAAATCCTCTGCGCGCGAGAGGGCAGTTGGGGCTGCGGACCTTCTTCGTTCCCTCCCGTTGCCGGAGGCGGCGAAGCAGGCGGGTTGTTGGGTTCGTGCATGCTGATTTTCGCGAACCTGCTTCCACATGGTAAAACAACAGTACCTGTCCCGGATGCCAGGATTCTTCAGCCGCGACCGCTTTGGAGCCCCCCAACTCGCGGCGCTGCTCATGCTTCTTCTGTTCGCCCTCCAGTGCGTCTGGCTGATTGCCGCCAATCCCATGTCACCGAGTGAAAGCGCCCGGCTGGAGCGCGGAGTGGCCCAGTGGCAGCAGGGCCGCATCAGCCTGCAGGACCCATATCGCTCGCCTCTTTACTATCTGGTTGCTTCGCTCCCCGTTGCCAACTATCGCGGTGCCGGTGATGCTGCCAGCATGGGCCCCTGGCGCTGGCAGGTGCGCCTGCCCTGGCTCATTTTTGGCCTGCTGCTGGGGGCTTCCATCTGGTACGTCTCGCGGCGGCTGTATGGCAATGCCGGAGGCTACATCGCCCTGATTCTGTATTGCTTTTCGCCGCTGATGATAGCCCAGGCGGCCAGCTACTATGTGCAACCGGAGGTGACGGCCGCCTGGGGCGCCTTCGGGGCGGTTTTCACCGCGATTGCAGTGGCGCACACCCTCTATGCGCCGCGGCGCGTGTTGTGGAATTGGCGCCGCATTTTGCTGCTGGGTCTTTCCCTGGCGCTGGCCATTGGTTCGCAGTTCTCGCTCTGGGTGGTGCTGCCCATGGCTCTTGGTCTGCTGTTCTACCTCGCGCCCGGCCGCCGGGCAGCGGCGCTGGCTATCTTTGGCTCCAGTTGCGCGGTCGCTTTTGTGGTGTTGTGGGCGGCTTACTCCTTCAGCTTTGCGGCATTCAGCGCCGGCCTGCACCGCGCCGCCTTCTGGGATGTGACTTGGGAGGCCTTGCGCGTCCCCTTCGGATACAAGGATCTGCTGGTTCGCATGGTGCGCACCAGTCCGGCCCTGGTCGTGTTCGTTCCCTGGGCGCTGATTACATTTTTTGTCTGGCGCCGAGCACGCTACTTCGGCAACACCGCGCCTCTGGTTGTGGCGGTTATTTTTCTCTTTCTCGGCCTGATCAATCCCCACCAGCCCGGCTTGGGATTTGAGCTGGTCGCAATGCCCATCCTTTTCGTATTCATTGCCGGGGTGCTGGCCGATCTTCTGGAAACGCGCCAGCGCCAGATTGTCATGGGCATCGTCGTCGGCCTGCTCACCGCCTACATCGTCTGGAGTGTGACCTCTCTGGGCGGCATCGGCCACATGTAAATTTGGGCCAAGGCCCCTTTCCTTAACAAAAGACAAGACTTTCGCCTCACCTCCAAGTTGGCAATAAAGCCGAGTCGCGGCGGGGTTCCATGCATCCCAATAAGGGGTATGATCTAGCCATGCGGCGGCTGATGGTGTCCGCGGTAGGAACGCTTGCGATGGCGCTTCTGGCGCCGCTTTCGCCCGCCCAGGTGCGCGGCGTGCCTGCTCCCGATAACAACCAGGGACACGGCCGGTCAGCCACGGCGCAGGTCCCACCTCGAGGCCATGTGGGTGCGATGCCCACTCCGATCGGGGTTTCGCCCACGCCGCCGCCGGCATTTCCCAGGCCAACACCGATCGGGGTGCCGCCCACGTTGCCGGTCCCGGGGACCAACAACGTCGGCTTCGGAACTGGTTTACACCGCCACCATCGCCATCCTGATAATTTTTTCGGCGGCTACCCGGTTTACGTTCCGGTGCCGGTGGTAGTTGACCCTTATTCCATGTACCAGGTGGCGCCTGATCAGGAAGAGCAAGAAGCCGACGACCAAACCGTGGTTCCCGGGCCGACGATTTTTGAACGGCGCTCGCCGGGCGAGGCAACTGTCGAACAATCGGATGAAGGCATGCTGTCTTCATCCCCCGAGCCGGCAACGGCCGCGGCCGAGCCTTCGCCATCCCCGGCGCTTCCTGCTGCCGGTAGCCAACCTGTCCAGCCGGAGGACCCAAGCGTGCTGGTTTTTCGTGACGGCCACCGGCTTGAGGTTGAGAATTACGCGATTGTTGGCAATACGCTTTACGACTTCACTCCCGGGCACATGCGCAAGGTCCCGCTTTCGCAACTTGATTTGACGGCGACCGTGAAGGCCAATGATGAGCGCGGCGTGGATTTCGTTCTTCCCGCCTCGCCCAAGGGCAATTGACGCAAAGCTGTTCGAATATTTTGCTGGCTGAGGCACGACCATGAAACACGCCATGCGGTGCGCGCTAATTCTGGTTCTTCTGGGCGCCACGCCCGCGCTAATCGCGCAGCGCATGGGCGGAAGTGCGGTCGGTGCCGCGCATTCGGGAACAGCGGTGGCCGGTGGGGCCCATTTCGGCGGCGGCTTGGGCCACGGCGGATTGGGCCACAGCCCGGGCTTCGGCGTTGGCCATGTCCGGCCCGGCATTGTCGGCGGCTTTCACCACCGTGGTTTTCACAACAACCGCTTCTTCTCTCCCTTATGGAGTACCGCTTACTGGTGGGACGACAGCTACTATCCCGATGATGGGGAGCAGGTGGTGCAGCAGCCCTCAACCCCGGTCATTGTGCAGCAAGCGGCGCCTCAGCCCGTTCAGGAAGTGAAGCCCGCCAGTCCTCTGCTCATTGAGTTGCAGGGCAACCGCTTTGTCCGCCTCACCGGCAATGAGGATAATCCGCAGGGGACGGGGACGGGCGGCACCGTCCAATCGGCTGCCCGGGAGAGCGGCCAGCTTCCTCCGGTTGTACTTATCTTTCGCGATGGACACCGCCAGGACGTTTCCAGCTACTCAATCATTGGCCCCGCCCTCTATGTTTCAGGCTCCTATTGGACGAGCGGCTACTGGACAGAGAAGATCCTGCTTGCTGACCTCAACCTTCCCGCCACTCTGAGCGCCAACCAGGAGCGTGGCGTCAACTTCGTGCTGCCTTCGGCACCCAACCAGGTAATCACGCGGCCATGAGGGGTGCGCCACTCTTTATCAAGAGGACACAGAGCGCACAGAGGGAAAACATCGCCGTTGATTTTCCGATATTTTCCATTCCTTGCTCGTCCCCCAGCGTAGTCCAGGCGCGCCCAACCAATCGTAAATTGTCAATCGTCAGTTGGTATCCCCATATCCTCTGTGTTTAGAATTCATTGATGACCTCTCAATCAGCCGCCCCCTGGGGATCTGCCTTCCGGGTAGCGGCCTCAAAAAAATGGCGCCGCCAGTCTGCCGCCATGGGTGGAGGGGTTACGCAAGCCATCGTGCAACTCGCCGCCGCCCAGCCAGGCATGCGCGTGCTCGACCTGGCCTGTGGAACTGGTGAGCCCGCCATCAGCCTGGCCTCGCAGGTTGGAGACGCGGGCCGGGTGGTGGCAATTGACATCAATGGCGAATTGCTGGCCGTCGCGCGCGGACGGGCCCAGCAACGCGCCCTGGGCAATCTCGCCCTTCAGCAGGCGGACGCGCACGCTCTGCCTTTCGCCGACGCCAGCTTCGATCTGGTAACCAGTCGCTTCGGCGTAATGTTCTTCGACCACATCGCCAGCGCCTTGGCTGAAGCCCGCCGCGTCCTGCGCCCGCGCGGCCGGATCGCCCTGCTTGCCTGGGGCCCCTTTGAGCAGCCCTACTTCCTCAGCACCATCGCCGTGGTTTTGCGCCACGTGCCGGGCCCCATGCTCAGGCCGGGTGCGCCGAACATGTTCCGCTTTTCTCAGCCAGGCTCGCTGACTGCCGTCCTCCATCAAGCTGGGTTCGCTCCGATTGAGGAGCGCACCCTCACCGTTCCCTGGAGCTGGCCGGGCTCGCCGGAAGAGGTATGGGAGTATTTCCGCGAGGTCACGGCGCCTTTCCGTCCGCTGTTCACTCGCATCCCGCCGGCAAAAGCGGAGCACATAGACGCCGAGGTCATCACCGCCATTCGCCGCTACTACGATGGCCAGCAGGTGAACTTCACCGCCGATGTCGTCCTCGTCTCCGCCCAAAAATGAATTTCACTGGGTCGCAGCGCGGCTAAACTTATCCGCAAAGGGGGCGTGAATGGTTGGCAAGAATATCGTACTGACGCTGGTGGCGGCGGCGGCTGCGGCGTACGTGGGTTGGGAAAAAGCGCCCGTGGCGTGGAGTCCGTTGCGCATTTTGGGGCTGTGCCTGGCGACCGTGGCCTTCGTGTTGTGGTCGGTGGCCCGCTTTCAGCTGGGAAATTCGCTCACAGTGTCAGCCCAGGCCAGGCGCCTGGTCACGCGCGGGCTGTACGCCAAAATCCGCAATCCCATCTATGCGTTCGGCTCCCTTTTTATCGCCGGTTTCATCCTGCTGCTAGGGCGCCCGCAGTGGCTGCTGATATTCCTTCTTATCATCCCGCTGCAGCTCTGGCGCGCCGGCAAAGAAGCCCGGGTGCTGGAGGCCAAGTTCGGAGAAGAGTATCGGGCCTACAAGGCGCGGACCTGGATGTAGGTACAATCTGGCGTGCGAATTTCTCTAATGCTTCTGCTTTTTAGTTTGCCAGCCTGTGCCCAATGGTGGTCGGTTCAGACCAGCGGATTGGACACCAACCTGCGCGGCGTCAGCGTGCACACCATTGTCAACGACAGCAACAAAGACGTGGACCTGGTGTGGGCTTCCGGCTCGAACGGAGTGATTCTGCGTTCGACCAATGACGGAAAAACCTGGAATCAGCTGAGCGTCCCCGGTGGCGACAACCTGGATTTCCGCGACGTCGAGGCTTTCGACGCCGACACTGCCTACGTGATGTCGAGTGGCGAAGGCGGTAAATCGCGGATCTACAAGACCACCGACGGTGGCAAGAAATGGACACTGCAATATACGGACAAGCGGCCGGGATTCTTTCTTGACGCGCTGGCCTGCGACTCAGGCACGCACTGCTACGCGCTGAGCGATCCGGTGGAGGGCAAGTTCCTGGTGCTGGCCACGGATGACGGCGAGCACTGGCGGGAACTGCCGCGCGACAGAATGCCGCCGGCCCTCCCGGGGGAAGGAGCGTTTGCCGCCAGCGGCAGCGCCATGACGGTGTGCGAGGACGGAAGTATTTATTTCGGGACCGGGGTGGCGGCGGCGCGCATTTTCCGCTCCAATGATCATGGCCGGTCATGGAAAGTGGTGGACACGCCGATTGCCGCAGGCCCCTCCAGCGGCATCTTCAGCATCGGCTGCGAAGGGCGGGCCTATTACCTGGTTGCCGTTGGCGGCGACTACAAAGAACCGGCACGCGCCAAGCAGACGGCTATCTATTCCGAGGATTCCGGCGAAACGTGGAGCCTTGCCGAGCAGCAGCCCGGAGGTTATCGCTCAGCCGCGGGCTCGTTTTCTTATGGTGATTTTGCCGCCGTGGGCCCGAATGGAACCGACATCAGCCATGACCACGGCAAGCACTGGCAGCATTCGGATTATTTGAACCTCAACGCCGTCAGCTTCGATGGCACCCGCGGCTGGGCGGTGGGCGCCAAGGGAACAATCGCTCGCTTCAAGGATCACTACCAGTATCTGATCGAATGGCCATTCGATGGAAGCGTTGTTACCGGAGAGCTCGCCGATGTGCGGAACCTGCTCAAGCGGCATTAATCCGTACCTGGTGGCCACATTCGCCGGTTAGCTGGCACAATAACTAAATAGATGTGAGGAGCCGTCTCCGGGGACCTATTGTTTTCCAACCGCCACCTGCTTTATCTGCTGTTGTTCCGTATATCGCGCAGCATCGCCGCGGGCATGATCACGCTCGCCTTTCCCTACCTGGTGCTCAACAAATACCACTATGGTTCGCTGACGTTGGGCCTGTTGTACACGGCGGCGGCGGTGGCCACGGCACTGGCTGGACTGCTGGTAGGATTTCTCGCCGACTTGTGGGGGCGTAAGCGCAGCCTGTGGGTGGTGGGACTGATGCTGCCCGTGAGTTCGGCCATTGTGCTGGGCACGCACCACCTGGCTTGGCTGTTCCTGGCCGTGGCTTTGGGCGGTTATTCCGCCACCGGCTCGCTCATCGGAGGCGGGGTGGGCGGAGCCGCCCAGCCGGTGCAGACGGCCATCCTGGCCAGCCTGGCGGAATCCCATGAGCGCACCAGCTACTTTTCCGTGTTCAGTTTTCTGGGAGGAGTGTGCGCCGCCGGAGGCAGCCTGGCGGCGCGGCTTTTTACCACCCGCGACGTATTCGCGGCCGCGACCGTGGTGGCCCTTGCGGGACTGGTGTTCCTGATCCCCCTGCGGCTGCCGGAGCCGGCGGGCGAACTGCGGCGCATGAAGAGCGCCCGGGTGATTGGCCAGTTCTCCGTCACCGGTATCCTGAATGGTTTCTCCCAGGGCCTGATCATGCCCTTCCTGATTCCTTTCTTCGTGCTGGTTTATCACCTGCCCAAGGACCGTATGGCGGTTTACAGCTTCGCTTCCGGCGTACTGGCCGCATTGGCGCTTCTGACCGCGCCCAAGCTCGACCAGTGGCTGGGCTTCGTGCGGGCCATCGCCTGGACGCGCGGCCTGGGCGCGGTGATGATCGCCCTGCTGCCGATGTGGCACAACCTGCCGCTGGCGCTGGCCATTTACCTGCTGATTCCGGCGTTGCGCGTGGCCGCCCTGCCCACGCAGCAGCGCGCCCTCACCGATATGGTGCAGGCGGAAGAGACCGGTCGAGCCCTGGGCTTCAACCAGGTGATGCGCCTGGGAGCGTCATCGGGAGCGGTGGCGCTCACCGGCTATCTTTTCGAGGAAACCGACTTTGCCATGCCCTTCGAACTGTACTCCGCCATCATGGTGGCCAATATCTTCTTGTATTTCCGCTTTTTCGGCCATCGTGAGCAGCGGCCACTCGAGAATCCGGCTGAACTGAGGCAGGAGCCGGGAAAATAACGGAGCCGGGTGCGTGAAACTCGCGCTATTTGACGCGGAAGACTTCGTATTGCACGTGGCTGTCGTTCCCCCGCTGGAAGGAAACCATCTTGCCCACCGCCTGCACCCCGTTCAGCCAGGAATATTTCTCGGAACGGGTTTCAAAGGTTGGGGCGATGACAAAGTAGGCGTCTTGTGCCGTGATGGCCTCGCCACGCATCAACCGCTGTAGGGCGTCATCTTTCAATTGCACGATGCCGTTATAGGACATGAAGATGATCTGGGCGTCCTCGGTTTCCAGGGTGAGGCGGACGTCCACACGAATCTGGCCGCCGGGCATAACCCGCGCCCAGTCGCCGGAAGGGTTGATGATTTTGGCCTTAATTCCCGGCCCGCTCAGCCAGCTTCCCTGGGAGCCTATGTTCCAGATCTTAAGATTGTCGGCTGCACCCACGGGGCGCTCCAGAGGAACATAGAGGGTCATCAGATATTCGGTTTCCAGTGCGGTCGAAGGAACCCTGGGATTCTGCAGTACTCCAACCCTGGCAAAATCGGGAGCCACAACCTGGGCTAAGTCCTCTGGATTGGGAAACTGAAAAGGCTGCATGATACCCTCCCCGCCAGAATGAATTGCAAGGGCCCTGCCAGCACAGGCCACGACAACTCGCTGCAGGGACAGCGATTTACCGGCGGGCATGGCACGAAGGTCGCATGCTGCAGACGCAAAGACTTGCACTCCTCAGGATGCGCTTTTCCGTTGCCCCGGGGCCACGCCAACACACCGTGAGATAAGATGGCGGGCGGAGCACGGATCAAGCAGCAAAGAGGAGCTTATGGGGGTAGCGAGCCATCTGGGCATCCAGTTGGCGGAATATGACCTGCGCATCCGCACCTTCATCCCCAATTACGAGGAGATGCTGGACGTGGCCGCAAGCGCCATTCCGCGGCGAGCGCGCAGCATCGTTGATCTGGGCACCGGGACGGGGGCGCTGGCGGAGCGCTGTCTGCGGCGGGCGCCGCGGGCGTGCCTGCTGGGCATTGATGCCGACGGAGAAATTCTGAAGCTGGCCGAACGCCGCCTGGGCAGCCGCGCTCGCCTGCTGCGCCGCAGCTTTACCCGGGTCTCACTGCCGCCGTGCGAGGCTGTGGTAGCCTCGTTCGCCCTGCACCATATTCGCAGCCGCAGCAGCAAGGCGAGTCTGTACCGCCGCATTCGGGCGGCTCTGCGGCCAGGGAAAATCTTTATCAGCGTGGATTGCCAGCCGGCGGCAAATCGCGGATTAGCCCGGGAACAGCATCAGCAGTGGAAATCTCACCTGCTCTCTTCCTACTCCGCTAAGCAGGCGGTGGCGTTGCTCGCTTCCTGGGCAAAGGAAGATACCTATGTGCCGCTGGAGGCGGAATTGGACTTGCTCCGCCGAGCTGGCCTGAAGCCGGAAGTGCTCTGGCGCAAAGGAGCTTTTGCTGTGCTGCTGGCGATGAGGTGATCACCAGTCGAGGTGGCGAAAACGCGACTGTGCAGGCTGCAGCCTTGCGTTCTGCTTCAGGGGCGGGCATTCTAGGACGGTGAAGACCCTTCTCGCGGCATCATTGCTCGCATTTTCAGGCCTGCTGGTTGCGCAACCCTCCCCAAAGTACGCCGTCAAGAGCTGGAAAGCGGGCAACGCGCAGGCCGAGCCGCAGACACTCAACATTTCCCTGAGTACCCGCGACCGGGTTTACCAAAAGACCATCAACGATCTTTCCGGTCGCCCGCTCTATCGCCTGCTGGTCCGGCCCGTCGCCTTCATCGGCCCCGGGGACGGCATTATCGCCTGGCACGTTTATCTCACCACTCTGGAGTCCAGCCAGAACCTGCTGACTCCTTCCGACAGTTTGGAGCAGGAGGAGTACGGAACTCCCGATTACCTGTGGTGGTTTTACCCCGGGAAAAATCGCCTGGTCCCGATTGACGCGACGCGGACCGTCCAGTTGCAGGGTTCCTACGTGCAGCTCGAGGCTACGAGCGTAAAGGTTAATGATGCGGGCCAATTGGAAGGCATGCAGTTGAACATCACATTTACCAACACGCCGCCCGGCCCCAACGAGGGCCCGCCACAATAGCCTGCCTCAGGCTGCCTGGCCATGATCGCGGGAGCGCGTGCAGTGCGGACAATGGCAAACCAGCTCCGGCCGCCCGTCCAGGAAGCTGACTCCCGAAGGCGGGGAGTGGTGTAGCAGGCAGCTCTTACCCAGGTACACGAGACCGCCAATGCAGATCCATGGCAGGTCGCAAAAGGGGCAGAGGCGATGAGCGCGGACGTCGTCCCTAAGCTCGGCCCAACCGCTGCGCACAGCCGGAATCACAATGATCAAAGGGAACCGCATGGAGGCCACCGGACGGCGCCCCTCTATGATGGTCTCAGACGTCTACATCGCGCAATTGTCCTTTTGGACAATGGAGACTCGCGGCAGCAGAACCATGGCTGGCGCGTTTTTGTCGCAGGCCTTGGGCAGCTCGCTAACCCACCCGCGCCGCCAGCGTCATATCATCTACGGATGGACCACACGGCGTGGCCGAATCTGCCGCGTCTGGTTCCTGCAACATGGCCAGTAGCCACATTGACGTGCTTACCGCTCCTCGGAAGATGCTGCGCTTATGCCTCCTCGTCCTGCTGTTCGTTCCCCTGCGCGAACCGGTGCTGGGAAAGTTTGACCTGCTGCTGGCGAATCGTATCGTCGAGGTTTTCGCCCTCGAGTTGCCGCCTGCTTCCCATGTTCGCTTGCGGCAGAACATGTATGACGTGGTGGTGATTGCGCTGGAGGATTCCACGCTTACCGTTGTGCCCGCCAGGGGAGCGGGGGAAGACGTTCAGTTGAACAGCGGCGAGGTGCGGGTACTGCGCAGCTTCAGCGTGCAGGAGCTGGCGAACAACAGCGGCGTGAAGTCGCGCTTCATCCTGGTAGCGCTGAAGTCGCACGGGGTGGAATCCGGAGAATGCGGCTGCTCCGGCGAGGTGGAGCGGAGCATTTGCGGCTGCTCTTCCCGCCACTTGCCGCAACTGTGGGCGCTTTCCATCGGCGGCTCGACGCTGGCCGGGGTGTCGCTGGCGCCGGGCGAGAAATTTGCCGGCGCAAACTATCGTGACGACAGCCTGCTGGTGGCGGTGACCAATATTCAATTGCAGGATGAATTGGCTTCAGGCTCCGAGGCGCGGCTTTCGCTTCCACCCGGTGCGGTGAAATGGCTGAGCCAGGGACGACGCCAGTTCAAGAACACCGCTTCCCACACCGCACGATTCATCACCATCGAGTTCTGACAAGATTGCAACCTGGCGCTCTTCGTAACCCGGAACCCGTCTCTGCGCGCAACCATCGAGTGTCAATTCGCGGTCACACTCGCAAACGCTCCTCCGCAAGGAACCAACAGAGTAAAGCAACGCACCATGGTTGCCGGCGATCCAAAAAAAAATGAGTTCATCGTCATGAAAAGGTTGCCCAAAAAGTTTCACGCCTTTGGTCCGGTTGCGCTTTGTCCTGATGGCCACTGCCTGTTGCACCTCGGTAAGTGGGCCGAAATCTTCAACTGAACTAGGATTCGTCAGGTGCCCCATGCGTGTGGACATCCCCATCCAACGCACTCTCCGTGTCCCGCCGCAACGGCCTGCGGCGGCGCGCATCGCGCTTGCCGTCGCTATTACCGGCCTGGCGCTGGCTTTAACCCTCCTGCTTTCCAACTTCGTCGAAACCCGGCTGGTGGTGTTCACGCTGGCGGTAATGGTGAGCGCCTGGTATGGCGGCTGGAAACTGGGTCTGTTCGCCACCGCCTTATCGCTGCTCGCGGGCGTACTTTTCTTTTATCCCAGCAACGAACCGCTGCCCGCGCATCGAGCCCAATTCATCGAGCTCATTCTGTTCCTGCTGCTGGCTTTGCTGGTGTGCTGGTTCAATGCGGCGCTGCGTTCGCTGCAGGAGGCATTAATGCATTCGGAGTCCAATTTCAGGTCCCTGGTTCATAACGCCCCCATAGGAATTTGCCGCTGCGCGCGCGATGGCACAATCCTGCAGGTCAATCCGGCGCTGCTGCTGATGCTGGGCTATGCTTCACCTTCGGAACTGCTGGGCCGCAACCTGCTGGCCGATCTTTATACCGACAGCCGTCGGTCCAACGACCTGGGACGGAACTTCGAATCCGACCAGCACTTTCATGATATGGAAGCGGAATGGAAGCATCGCCAGGGAAACCCGATCGTGGTGCGGCTCTCGGGCCGGCCGTTAACCGATGACGCGATCAGCTCCTACGAACTGGTGGCGGAAGATATTACCGAGCGCCGCATTCTGGAGCAGCAGTTCCGGCAGGCGCAGAAGATGGAAGCCATCGGGCGGCTGGCCGGCGGCATTGCCCATGATTTCAACAACCTGCTGATGGTTATTTCCGGTTACACCCAGATGCTGCTCGACGAACTCAAAGGAGAGTCGCCCCTGCGCAAAGCGGCTACGGAAATCGAAAAGGCGGCGGACCGAGCCGCTTCGTTGACTCGCCAATTGCTGGCCTTCAGCCGCAAGCAGGTGCTCTCGCCCAAGGTGCTCGATCTCAACGCGCTGGTGCTCGACAATTTGAAGATGCTGCCCCGCCTCATCGGCGAAGACATTGAGGTGGTGAATGTGCCCGGCACAGAACTGGGCCGCATCAAGGCTGATCCGGGACAAGTGGCGCAGGTGATCCTGAACCTCGCGGTGAACGCGCGCGACGCCATGCCCCAGGGCGGAAAGATTATTCTGGAGACCGCCAACGTCACCCTGGAAGAGAGCTACACCCAGAAGCGCACCTCCATGCCGGCGGGCGACTACGTGATGCTCTCCATTAGCGACACCGGCAGCGGCATGGATGCGGATACGCAATCGCACATCTTCGAGCCCTTCTTCACCACCAAGGGGCCACAAGGCACCGGCCTGGGACTCTCCACCGTCTACGGCATCATCAAGCAGAGCGGAGGCTTCATCTGGGTCTACAGCGAGCCTGGCCAGGGCAGCACCTTTAAACTGTATTTTCCGCGCGTCACCGAGCCGGAGCTGCCGCTGGAAGTTCCGGTTCCGGGCAAGAAAGCGGCCGGCGGCAAGGAAACCATCCTGCTGGTGGAAGATGAGCCGACCCTACGCGAGTTGGTGCGGCGTTTTCTGGAGCGCCACCACTACACCGTGCTGGAGGCGGAAGGCGGGCGCACCGCGCTCGATATAGTCGCCCAGTACACGGGCAGGATTCACCTGCTGCTCACCGACATCGTCATGCCCGACATGAACGGGCGTGAGCTGGCGCGGCGGTTGCTCCGCCTCCGCCCGGGTACGCCCGTGATTTACATGTCCGGTTACACCGAGCGCGCCATTCACCAGAATGGCGAGCTGGAACGGGGTCTCGCCTTTTTGCAGAAGCCCTTCACGGAACAGGTGCTGACCGAAAAAGTGCGCGCCGTGCTGGAGAGCCGGGAACGGCAACCCCGGGAGTTCGAACTGGAAAAGGGCCAGCTGCCGCTGTGGGCGGAGGACCGCGCGCCGCGCTTGCCGGTGCGCCTTCCTCTGCGCTATCGGCTGCCCGGAGAAGCGCGCTGGCGCCAGGGCACCACCGAGAACGTGAGCCGCTCCGGGGTGCTGTTTCACGCCGAACAGGCCCTGCAGCCCCGGTCGGAGCTGGAAATCAATCTCGTCTTGCCCATTGAAATTGAGGGTATTGGCGGTGCCGAGGTGCTATGCCGGGGAGAAGTGGTGCGTATCGCGGAACCCCGGGCGGCTGACCTCAGCCCGGCACTGGCGGCCAGGTTTCTGGAGTACCGGCTGCTCAGCCGGACTCCTCCGGCGCAGGCCTGAGGCCTGCTTATATGCCTCAGCGGCGGCCTCGGCCCCAGCGGGGGCCCGCCTCGGACATGCTAAATTGAAGGGTCATGTCCGCGCCCAACTCTGCTTTTGTCCGGGCCTGCAAAGCCCGAGCCGCGCCCCTTACCCCGGTGTGGTTCATGCGCCAGGCCGGGCGCTACATGGCGGAGTACCGCGCGGTGCGCAAGCATCATTCCCTGCTGGAAATCTGCAAAAAGCCGGAACTGGCGGCGGAGGTGACCATCACCGCGGCCGAAGCTCTGGGCGTGGATGCCGCCATCATCTTCGCCGATCTGCTGCTGCCCTTTGAGGTCATGGGGCTGAAGTTTCATTTCGCCGCCGGCGAGGGGCCGGTCATCGAGTCGCCGCTGCGATATGCTGATGATATCGCCCGCTTACGCACTGACGGCGCCGGTGATCTGGCCTATGTTTCCGAAGCGGTGCAGCGCGTGGCGCGGCACTTCGGAGAAAGCCTGCCGGTGATTGGTTTCTGTGGCGCGCCTTTCACCCTGGCCAGCTACATGATCGAGGGCGGCGGTTCCCGCAACTACGTGGAAACCAAAAAGCTGATGTACTGCCAGCCGCAAGCCTGGGACCAACTGATGGCTAAGCTGGTGGCGGTGCTCAGCGAATACTCCGCGCAGCAGGCGCGCGCCGGGGCGGACGTGATCCAGGTCTTCGATAGCTGGGTGGGCTGCCTCGCGCCCGGCGACTACCGCAACTACGTGCTGCCCCGCACTACCCAACTGGTGCGCCAGGTGCAGCGCGCGGGTGTGCCCGTGATTTATTTCGGCACGGATACGGCCACATTGCTGCCGGCCATGAAAGAGACGGGCGCCGAGGTGATCGGCGTGGACTGGCGCATTGCGCTGGACGACGCTTGGGCCAGCCTGGGCTTCCAGGGCGCGGTGCAGGGCAATCTCGATCCTGTGATGCTGTTTGCGGAGTGGAAGGACCTGCGCGCCCGCGCCGAGGACGTTTTGCGGCGCGCCGGGGGACGTCCTGGGCATATCTTCAATCTCGGACACGGCATCCTCCCGGGAACTCCGGTGGAGAATGTTCGCGACCTGGCGCAGTTTGTGCATGAGTATTCTTCCAAAGCTGCGGCGGTGTCGCGATAAGGAGGCGTTTTGCACGCTGGCTCGGAAAAAGCGGCGGTACTCCTGCTGGCGCACGGCACACCCGAGCGGGTGGCGGAAGTCCCGGAGTTTCTGCTTAAAGTGACGGGGGGCCGGCCCTTGTCGCCACAGGTGGTGGAAGAGATCAAGCATCGCTACAGCCTGATCGGGCGCTCGCCGCTTACGGAATACACCCTGAAGCAGAGGGACGCGCTGGCGCGCGAACTGAAGCTGCCGGTGTATGTGGGGATGCGCAACTGGAGGCCCTTTATCGCCGACACGGTACGCGAGATGGG
>DATEJK010000135.1:0-26931 GCA_035278025.1 Terriglobales bacterium
CCCCGCCTACGCCGCCTATATGAGAAAAGTCCGCTGGCGCTGGTTTCCCGGCCTGGCGTAGTTGCCGAAACGGGGGAATCTGGAAGGTCAAAACTCTGGTGAGCGCGGCAGGACTCGAACCTGCGACCCATGCCTTAAAAGGGCATTGCTCTACCAACTGAGCTACGCGCCCACACTCTTTTGAATCTACCATATCCGGCTGGCCCCAACCCCCCGCCGAATCGGCCGTTATCAATCGCGTGTCTGCAGCCCTGTCTGTTCCCGTGGAACGCCCGGCTCCAGCCGAGCGAAAAGAAAGCTCTAAAACCCTGGTGCTCCTGCGAGACTCTATCTCTAGCGCCGACTCCCGAGTCCTATTTTCCTGCGTGCCTGAGCTCTTCTGCCCGTTGCAACTCCTTCTTCGCCTCTGCCGCCCGCCCCAAATGCTGGTAGGCTTCCGCGAGTGTGGCGTGCGCCGCCGCCATCTCCGGCAGGCGTCCCGTAGCTATCTCCAGGTGCGTGGCCGCGCCCTTCCAGTCGCCGGTATGGGTCAGCGCCTCTCCCATTTCGTAATAAGCCCAGGCCGCCTGCGGCTGGAGCTCAATCGCTTTGCGCAAAAGCGGAACAGCCGCCGCGTATTGCCGCTCCTGCATTTTTGCCGTTCCCGCCGCGAATTGCGCCAGGAACATCTGCGGATGGCCCTTCAGCACGGCTTGCAGCGCCGCGGTGGCTCTCTGCGGCTTGCCGTCCTCGATCTGCCGCATCGCATCTTCTATTTTGTTCGCGAGCGCAATCTCGTCTTTGGGGTCGGTGCCCGTAACCGCCCCTTCATTGCCCGAAACCGGCTTCTGCAATCCCACATATCCCAGCGAGGCCAGCTTCTGCAGTTCGCTGGAACTCAATTGCGCGCTGCTGCCGGCCTTGCCCGTCATGCGCCCGTCAAAGGCCAGCAATTGTGCCGCCATGGTCCCCGCCGTGGCCTGCGAACTGCCTGCCAGATTGTGCGCCGCTCCCGGATCGCCGTCCGTATCGTAAAGCTCCGGTTTGGGCGCCCGAATGTACAGGTACTTGCCGGCCCGCCATGCTTCCAGCCGGCTCCAGCCGAACGCCTCCCGCGAGAAGTCAGAGCGCGCGTACGCCGCTTCGCCCATCCCGGCCTGCCGAATCGCCCGCAAGAGCGACTGGCCCTGCATCTGCGGCGGCACCGGCAGTCCCGCCAATTCCAGTGCGGTTGGCGCCACATCCACCAGGCGCACGTGCGCTGCGGCTCTCGCCGCCCGGTTCTGGGGCAGCTTCACCAGCAAGGGAACGTGGATGGTTTCGTCATAAAGGAAAACATCGTGCGTCTCCTCGCCGTGCGCTCCCAGAGACTCGCCATGATCTCCGGCCACCATTATCAAGGCGGCGTCATATAATTTGCGCGCGCGCAGCGCGGCAAACAACTTGCTCAGCTGCGCGTCGGCGTACCTGATCTCTCCGTTGTACGCCGAACCTGTCCGCGCGAATCCTCCCGGCGGTTGATAGGGCGCATGGGCATCGTTCAGCTCCAGCCAGAGGAAGAATGGTCCATTCCCCGGGCGCTGCAGCCAGGCGAGCGCACGCCCCACCACTTCCCCGCCGCGCCGTTCCACCGTTCCATATCGGCTTTCGCCCATTTGCGGCAGGCGGAATCCGGCGTCGTACTTTTCAAAACCGCGGTCGAAGCCGGGCGCAAAGCCGTCCCGCGCGTCTAGCTGCAACGTGCCCACAAACGCGGCCGTGCGATATCCTGCCGCGCGCAGCAGTTCCGGCAAGTAAGGCAGCGTTGCCCCCAGCCCCGCGCCCCATTCGCTCACGTTGTTGTAAGGCGGATAAGTGCCGGTCAGCAGCGCCGCGTGCGAAGCCACCGTGCTGGGCGATTGCGCGTAGGCATGTTCGAAGACGATGCTCTGCCTGGCCAGGCCATCCAGGTTGGGCGTCAGCCCGCCCCTGGCGCCCAGAAAACCCATGTGGTCAGCCCGCACCGAGTCCAGGGTTACAAGAATGATGTTCGGTTTTTCTGCCGCCACCAGGGGGAACGAAAACAGCAGCGCGGCAAGCGCGCACCGCCAGATGAGCCGACCGCTCATCTATGCCTTGTACCCTTCCGCCGCCAATGCCCGCCCCAGCTCACGCAGCAGGAACTGCACGTTTTCCTCGGTGGCCAGCGGACCCATGATGCCGATGCGGAACACCTTGCCCGCCAGCGGCCCAAAGCCACTCTGGATCTCAATACCCTGCTCCTCCAGCAGCCGTTTCCTGACCTTGGCGTCATCCACGCCTGCAGGCACGCATACCGTGTTGAGGGTGGGAATCCGCTCCCCTTCCGGCACAAACATCCGCAGCCCCATATTCTCAATGCCTTTGACGAACTTCGAATGGCAGCGCCGGTGTCTTTCCCAGCGCTTCTCCACCCCTTCTTCGGCCACCAGCACCAGGGCTTCGCGCAGGGCATAGAACATGGAAATGGGCGCGGTGTGGTGGTAGCGGTGCGAAACCGTCGAGTAGTCGTAAATCAGCTTCAAATCGAAATACCAATTGGGCACCGGCGTGCGCCGCTGCCCCAGCCACTCCATGGCTCGCTGCGAAAGCGCCATGGGCGAAAGTCCCGGCGGGCAACTCAAGCCTTTCTGCGTGCAGCTATAAGCCACATCAATCCCGGTCTTATCTACCTCCACCGGCAGCCCTCCCAGCGAGGTCACACAATCGGCGATCACCATCGCTCCGGCTTCGTGTGCCGCCGCGCAGAGTGCCTTCCCCGGCTGCAGCACGCCGGTGGAAGTTTCCGCCTGCACATAGGCCACCACCTGTGGCTTCTCCCGGCGAATGAACTCCCGCGCCTCATCGTCGCTGAACGCCCCGCCCCAGGCCTTCTCCAGGCGAACCACCTCTGCTCCGTGCCGCTTGGCCATTTCTGTGATCCGGTCACAGAAAAAGCCGTTGGCAAACACGGCGCATTTCATGCCTGGCTCCACGAAATTGGAGACTGCCGCCTCCATCCCCCCGCTGCCCGTACCCGACACCGCCAGCGTGACTCCCTGCTCAGCGCCGAACACCATCTTCAGCAACCCCTGTACGTCCTCCATGACGCTGAAGAAATACGGGTCCACGTGGCTCACGATGGGCTTGGCTATCGCTTCATAGACCCGGGTATGCACTTGCGTTGGCCCAGGTCCGAACAGGTAACGCCGTGGTGGTTGTAACTGGGAGAACTTCTGTGCGCGAACACTATCAGTGGTGGTGGCCATTCTTTCCTTTTTCTCGCTCAGCCCGGCCCGCTCCGTGAAGCAGAACCGCCGTCTCGCGGCAGGCGCTGGCGCTATAGCTGACTAGTCGCTGTGAAGCGGGATTCCTCCATTCTGCGGTCCGCCCCGCATCGCGGTCAACTCATAGTTGTTATCACGCTGATAAACAATGTTAATCACCCCGGTTTGGCCCGCCCTTTTCGATAAGCCCAGTTTATCGCCGCGATAACAACAATCATTTTGACGGCCCCCACAAATTCCATCACAATACCGGCCTCTTGCGGCAGCGCAGGCAAGGAGGCGCTACTTGAATATCCTGGAACTGTGTGACCGGCAAACCGCGGCGGTTGGGGTAGGCGCGTCGGTAGCTGAGGCCATACGCACCATGTTGTCCTGCGGCGTGGGCGGCGTCGCCGTACTCGATGATGCTGGTCACGTCCTCGGCATTTTTACCGAGCGCGATGTGCTGATAAAGCTTGCTCTCAGCCGCCGCGACCCCTCTGCCACTCCCATCCTCGAGGTGATGACCACGGGCGTGGAAACCGCCAAGCCCGGGATCACCGCGGGCGAGGCGCTTAGCCTGATGATGGAACACCATTTCCGCCACTTGCCTATCGTGGATGATGGCGGCAGGCTGCTAGGCATCCTCTCCCTGCGCAATTTGCTGCAGTGGCGCACCGATGACTTGGGCCGCGAACTCGATGCCCTGGAGCAGTACTACGGCAATGACAGCCTGGGAGGCTGAAAAGGGCGATGCAGGAGCGCCATTTTCCGCCATGCTCCGGCCCCGCCTTGACTTTCCCCTCCCCTTTGCACTAAAAGCTAAGCATCTCGAATTCCCAGCAACCCAAGCCAAAAGCACGCGTGTTTTCGCCAGCCTCTCAGTCCGCCACCCGCCGCCCGCTCCGGCCCCCTTCTGAAAATGGAGTCCTGCCGTGAGCAAGGCGAAGTGGCTTATGGTCGCGGCAGTGATCTGCGCTGCCGCCGGCCTGCTCTATTCCCAGCTTCCCGCGCGCAACCGCTACCGTGGCGAGCACAAGCTCATCATTCTGGGCATTGACGGCATGGATCCGCAGCTGCTGGAGCGCTTTATGCGCGAAGGCAAAATGCCCAATTTCGCCTCCCTGGCGCGGGAAGGCTCGTTCACCCGCCTTACCACCAGCACTCCTCCGCAAAGCCCCGTAGCCTGGTCCAACCTGATCACCGGCCTCGACCCCGGCGGCCACGGTATCTTCGATTTCGTCCACCGCGACCCGGCCACCATGGAACCCTACCTGTCCACTTCCAAGGTCGAGCCGCCCAGGCACAACCTGCATTTGGGCTCCTGGGTCATTCCTCTGGGTAGCGGCACCGCCGAACTGCTCCGACACGGCCAGCCCTTCTGGAACATCCTGGAAGACCACGGCATTCCCACCAGCGTTTTTCATATGCCCGCCAACTTCCCGCCCAGCGCTTCCAAGGCCCGCACCCTGGCCGGCATGGGCACGCCTGACCTGCGCGGCGGCTACGGGACTTTCAGCTTTTATACCGACGACCCAACCGTTCAGGCCGGCGAAGTCGAAGGCGGCGAAATTATTCCTGTCATGGTTCAGAACTGGCGCGTCACCGCCAATCTGGAAGGCCCCAAGAACAGCTTTCGCAGGGGCTGGCCTCCCGCCCTGGTTCCCTTTACCGTTTCGGTGGACCCGGTTTCTCCAGCCGCCAAGATCGCCATTCAGGACGAGGAATTTGTCCTTCGTGAAGGCGAATGGAGCGGCTGGGTGCACGTGAATTTTTCTCTGATTCCCGGCCTGGAAAGCGTCAGCGGCATTTGCCGCTTCTTTCTCAAGCAGGTGCACCCGCGTTTTCAGCTCTACATTTCTCCGGTCAACATTGACCCTGCCGAGCCGGCCCTGCCCCTCTCAACCCCCGCCAGCCTCTCCCGGGATTTGTGGCGCGAGGTGGGCGACTTCTATACCCAGGGCATCGCCGAAGACACCAAGGCCCTTTCCGATGGCGTGCTGGATGACGGCGAATATCTGCAGCAGGCGCGCGAAGTCGCCTCCGAGCAGCACCGCATTTTCAACGCCGAGTTTCCCAAGTTCCGCCGCGGCGTCTTCTTCTTTTATTTTTCCAGCCTCGACCTGAACGGCCACATGATGTGGCGCCTCATGGACTCCCATCATCCGGCTTACGACCCCGCCCTGACGGCGCGGTATGGAAACCCACTGGAAACCTTTTACCAGCAGATTGACCGCGTGCTGGGCAAGGTGCTCTCCAAGCTCGATGCCAATACCACCCTGCTGGTCCTCTCTGACCATGGCTTTGCACCTTTCTACCGTTCCTTTAACCTGAACACCTGGCTGCTCAACAACGGCTACATCGCCCTCAAGCCCGGCGTTAATCAAGAAGAGGGCCAGTACTTCACCAATGTGGATTGGAGCCGTACCCGCGCTTATGGCCTGGGTTTGAACGGTCTTTACTTGAATATGAAAGGACGGGAAAAGAACGGAATCGTGCAGCCCGGCCGAGAGGCCGACGCCCTGCTCGATGAGCTCAGCGCCAAACTCCTGACGGTCCGCGATCCGGCCACCGGCCTGCCCGTGATCACACGCATGAGCCGAACCTCCAAGGTTTACCACGGTGCCTTCGTGCCGGACGCACCCGATTTCATCGTGGGCTACAATCGCGGCTACCGCGCTGGCTGGAAGACCATTCTGGGCGCCTTTCCCCGCCAGCTCTTGGAGGACAACACCTACGCCTGGAGCGGAGACCACTGCATGGACTACAGCCTGGTCCCCGGCGTACTGCTCAGCAACCGTAAGATTGAAGCTCCGTCGCCCGCCCTCACCGATATTGCTCCCACCATCCTGGCCGAATTTGGTATCGCTCCTGGGCAAGGTATGATGGGTCATCCGGTGTTCCAGTCCCCAGCCGCACCCCGTTCTCAAACCGCTGCTTTAGGCCGCTGAAGGAGAGCATGGTTATGTTCGGTTACAAGCTGAAGATTGATGACGATCTGCTGGAAAAGTTGAGGAAGTGCTCGGAGACAGCCGGCTACGCTTCGGTGGACGAGTTTATTGTTCACGTGCTGGAGAAGGAAGCTACCGCGATCCTGGGCGCCGACAGCAGCTCCGCCTCGGAAGAGGAAATCAAGAAGCGCCTGCGTGGCCTGGGTTACATCGAGTAGCGCGCAACACCAGCCCCGCGGGGACGGCACTAACAAGAGATAACGGCCATGGCTCTGGGCACCTCAACATCGAATCTTTGTATCTTGATACCCATCGCCTCCCGCCATGCCCTTCTCGTCCTTCTCATTTTCTCTGTCCTCACTGGCCTGGTGATGATTATCCTCTTCGGCTACCTCTCCGACCAGAGCGCGGTGCGCCGCGCCAAGGACCAGCTGCGCGCCCAACTACTTGCCGTGCGCCTCTTCCAGGACCAGCCTCAGGTGGTAGTGCGCGCCTACGGCCGCATCCTGACCGGCACCGGGCGTTATCTGCGCGTTTCCTTCAAGCCGCTGGCCGTTATCATCCTGCCCATGATCGCCTTGCTTGTGTACGGCGATCGCTATCTAGGCTCGCTTCCCTTTCAGACCAACCAGCCCATTCTGCTCAAGGCGAAACTGGACAAGCCCGGCGCTCTGGACGAGGTTGCTCTTCGCCTGCCGCCCGGTTTAAGCGAGTCCGCGCCCGCCGTTCACGTCGCGGACAACAATGAAGTGGTCTGG
The DNA here is from genome assembly GCA_035278025.1 of Terriglobales bacterium. Lineage (GTDB taxonomy): Bacteria > Acidobacteriota > Terriglobia > Terriglobales > Acidobacteriaceae > JAICWP01. Next base: position 6,952 of record DATEJK010000135.1, read on the forward strand.
CGCCTGGTCGCCTCCGCCGACGGCGATTACACTGTGAATGTCCTGGCGGAGGGCCAGCAAGTGGACAAACAAGTGGTGGTCTCCAGCAACCTCGTCCATCTCTCGGACTGCCGCATGCGCGGCCAGTTCTTCCAGCGCTTACTCGATTGCGCCGAACCCGCCCTGCCCGCCGCCTCCTCTGTTCGCCTGCTGGCCGTAAACTATCCCGCGCGCGACATTGACGTCGGACCCTGGACCACCAACTGGCTGGTCATCTATTTCGTCGTTTCTCTCGCCGCCGCCCTGCTTTTTAAATTCATTCTGGGTATTGAAATATGAACGCCACTTCCCAAAGGAATCATTTCCACGATTGTCATCCTGAGCGTCGCGCAACTGAGCGCAGCGAGGGAGCGCAGCGAAGGACCTGCTTTTGCCTGAAGGAAGAAACTCTTTTATCGCGCTGGCGACCCCGCCCGCGGCTTTTGACTTTGCTCCTCTGGCTCCTCCCCCTAATCCTTCTCATTCCTCATCGCGCCCAAGCCTACGTCGGGCCCGGCGCGGGCTTCGCAGTCCTCTCTTCGTTCTGGACGCTGTTTGTCGCCTTCTTCTACTCGCTTTACGCTTTCGTAACCTGGCCGCTGCGCCAACTGTTCCGTTTTCTGCGCCACCGCAAAGCTTACGGCAAGGCCGCCGCCAAGCGCGTGGTCATCCTCGGCTTCGACGGCATGGACCCCAGGCTGGCGGAACGCTACATGGCTGAAGGCAAACTGCCCCACCTGGCTCGCCTGCGAGATTGCGGCAGCTTCCAGCGCCTGCAGACCACCTTCCCGCCCATCTCCCCCGTGGCCTGGTCCACCTTTCAGACCGGCACTAACCCTGGCAAACACAACATCTACGATTTCCTGGCCCGTGATACCGGCAACTACCTGCCTTTCCTTTCCTCGGCGCAGATCAGCGGCCCCAAGCGCCACCTGCGCCTGGGCAAATATTCCATTCCCCTGGGCAAGCCGCAGATCAAGCAACTGCGCCGCTCCAAGCCCTTCTGGCACTGGCTGAGCGAAGCGGGTGTCTTCTGCTCCATCCTGCGCGTACCCGTCACCTTCCCGCCGGAAAAATTCTCCGGCGTCCTGCTCTCCGGCATGTGTGTTCCTGATTTAAAAGGCAGCCAGGGCACCTTCTGCTTCTGCACCACCCGTTCCGCTGGGCAGAAGTTTGAGGAGGGCGGCGTGCGCATCCCCATGGAGCGGCACAACGGCTCTTTTCACTCCCACATTCCGGGTCCCGACGACCCGCTTAGCGACCAGCCAGGCAAGGAACTGCGCGCCAGATTCCGCCTGCGCGCCTTCCCCGAGCGCAGTGAGGCCCTCATTGAACTCGATACCGAGCGTCTCACCCTCAAGCTCGGCCAGTACTCGGAGTGGATCTCCGTGCAGTTCAAGGCCGGCTTCGGCCTCACCGCCCACGGCATCTGCCGCTTTTACCTCAAACAACTCGCGCCCGAAGTCGAACTCTACGTCACCCCGGTCAACATTGACCCCGGCCGCCCCGATCTGCCCATCTCCCATCCGCTCACCTATTCCATGTATCTGGCGCGCCTTTTTGGGCCCTACGCCACTCTAGGCCTGGCGGAAGACACCTGGGCGCTCAACGAGCAGGTGCTCGACGACGACGCCTTTCTGGTGCAGGCCTACGGCAACCACGAGGACCGCGAACGCATGCTTTTTGACGCGCTGGAGAAAACCCCGCGAGGCGTCTGTGTCTGCGTATTCGACACCACCGACCGCGTGCAGCACATGTTCTGGCGCTATCTGGAAGAGTCCCACCCCGCCCAGCAGCAGCATCCGCCCCAGCAGCGCCATGCCAGGGTGATCGAGGAACTCTACCAGCGCGTGGACCGCGTGGTGGGCAAGGTCATGGAACAAGTGGATGACGATTCCCTGCTCCTGGTCATCTCCGACCATGGTTTTCAGAACTTCGCCCGCGGCGTCAACTTGAACACCTGGCTGATGCAGAACGGCTATCTGGCGCTGAAGGCGGGCGCCAAGGGCGACGGCGAATGGTTCCATGACGTGGATTGGTCGCGCACCCGCGCCTACAACTTCGGCTTGAATGGATTGTTTCTCAATGTGCGCGGCCGCGAACGCAATGGCATGGTCGAGCCCGGCGAGGCCGCCGCGCTGAAGAAGGAGCTGCGGCAGAAGCTCGATGGCCTGGCCGATCCACTCACCGGCAAACTTGCCGTTACCGGCATCTGGGAAAACGACTCTGTCTACGCTGGCCCTTACGTGGGCACATCGCCCGACCTCATTGTCGGCTACGGTGACGGCTACCGCGCCTCCTGGGGCGCGGTCACCGGCAAAGTTTCAGAGGAAATATTCGAAGACAACACCAAGGCCTGGAGCGGCGACCACTGCGTGGACCCGCGTCTGGTTCCCGGCGTCCTGTTCTCCAACCGGAAAATCTGCGACCCGCAGCCCGCCATTGCCGACGTCGCGCCCACCATCCTTCGCCTGTTCGGCATGCCTGCTCCGCCCCACATGGACGGAAAGTGCTGGACCTGGTCGGCTCCCGCCGCGGCTACCGCCTCCGGCGCCGACTAACACCAGCGCCGGTCAATTAGCGCCGGCCAACAACCTCTCTCGCCTGTCATCCTGAGCGCAGCGAAGGACCTGCTTTTCTCTTGGTTTGTGATCCTGCGTGGTTTGTGATCCTGCGTCCACTGGGTACTGGGTACAGGTATTACGCACTACGAACTCATCACCGTGCTATCCGCCACTGCGCATTCCGCCTGCGCCGCTTCCCCCAGGTATTCCTCGATCGTCACCGCCACTCCCGCCGCGGCACCCGGCAACTTCGATTCAATCCGCACCACCCGGCACCTGCAACGCACCGCTACATTCGCGTCCGCCACCGATGGCCGTATTACCACCTCGACTTGGCTGCCCACAGCCGGGCTCAGGTTGCAATAAAAGAACATGCCTGTCTGACTGATGTCGCGCAACAGCCCTACACTTTCTTGTGCCTCTGCCCGCACAACTACGGGTAAGACCGCCAGTCCTCTCGGCTCCAGCCGCTGGTTAGGGTAACTGTCGTATAAAACGCCATTGCGCCGCACCACAGTCTCGTCCCCGACTGGGTAGGCGTGCACCGTGTAAGTTTGCCCTGTGGTTGCCATCCTGCCCTCTTCCATGCACGTCCGATGCCGTTGTCGTTGCCGCTGAAATCAGGCCACTTGCGCCGCTATCTCCTGGGAGCACCATGTAACTGTTTCGACGTTACCCTTATTTTTCATGGTTACCAGCCCGCGGTTTTCGTGACTTACCATCCTAATGTTCCGTCCGGCAACTCCCTTCCTGACTACCCCATCCAACTCGTTTCGGGCCGCCCATGACCAGCGCTGAATTCGGATCCTTCACTCTAGTTCTCCTGCTCATCCTCGCTGCCGCCCATCTTTTTGGATACATCTTCCAGCGCCTGCGGCAGCCGCGCGTTGTCGGTGAAATTGTCGCCGGCATCCTTATCGGGCCTTCGATGTTCGGCCATTTCGCGCCCCATTTCAGCGCCACTTTATTCGACGGCGGCGCCGGACCCAAATTTCACGTGGTTCTCTTGTTTCTTTACAATCTCGGCCTGCTGCTGCTCATGTTTCATTCCGGCGCCGAGACTCGAAACTTATTTGGTCGTGGCGACCGCAAGGAGACCAGTTGGCTGGCGGGGGTGGGCACCGGACTGCCCTTCATCCTGGGATTGCTGGCCGCGCCCTGGCTGCCCTTGGACTGGCTGATGGGCCCGGCGCGCCAGCACAGCTCGCTGGTGCTGGTGATCGGCATCGCCATTGCCGTCACCTCCATTCCCGTCATCTCGCGCATTTTTTATGACCTCAGAATCCTGCACACCCGCTTCGCCCGCCTGGTGCTGGGTGTGGCCGTGCTGGAAGACATTGTTCTGTGGGCAGTGCTGGGCATCGCCACCGCGCTGGCCAAGTCGGGCGTCATTCCTCGCCGCGAGATCGTCAATCATGTCGCCGCTACGATCGTGTTCTTCGTGGTTGGGCTGGTGCTCATGCCACGTCTCTTGCGCCGCATTAACACCGCGCGTTGGAATGTGCTTTCAACTGCTTCACCCGCGGGCTATCTCGTGGTGGTGCTCTTCCTTTACTCCGCTGTAGCCTCTGCTTTTGACGTCAGCCTGGTGTTCGCCGCCTTCCTTGCCGGCTTTGCCGTGGGTGCGGACCAACTTCTGCCCGCCGACGCGCTCGCCTCGCTGGGACGCGTTTCCTTCGCCGTCTTCATCCCCATATATTTCGCCATCGTCGGCTATCGCCTGGACCTGGGCAAGGACTTCTCCCTCTCCATGCTGGCCCTGTTTGTGATCGGCGGCTGCGTGGTCAAATTGATTGCGGCGGGAATAGGGGCGCGGCTGGCGCGCTTTCGCGGCCTGGATGTCATTAACCTGGCAGTCGCCCTCAACGCCCGTGGCGGCCCCGGCATCGTGCTGGCCAGCGTGGCTTATGACGCCGGCATCATCAATGGCGCCTTTTTTACCACCCTGGTGCTGATGGCGGTCATCACTTCACAAGCGGCGGGCGCCTGGCTGGAATACCTATTACGCAAGGGCTGGCCCTTGTTGAGCGCGCACCCGGAGGAGATCGCCCTCGCCCCCGAACCTATAGCTCCCCGGCAGCTCGCCGCCTGAATCGGCAAGTGCGGTGAGAGCGAAGCAAAGTTAAATCGAAAGCATTCGATATCATTGACAACTTTCCGTAACCCATTTACCTTGTTGCCGGTTCTCCTTGCCCCGCTTGGCGAACCGGAAAGAGGGCCCATGCCCAGGGTTTTGCAGGTGTTTCGTGTCACCCCGATCGAAGATGGTTGGCTCCTGCGCGCTGATGGCGGCGCCGCTCCCCAGCAGAAGTTTTCTACCAAGAATGACGCTATTTCCGCCGGCGTCCGTCTGGCGCTGGCCGGCGGCTACCTGCTGGTCTCCCATTCCGACGGTACCGTGGAGAAGATGTTTCCTTTCTGCAAGCAATAGCCCGGTTTCCTAACCAATTACCCGGTCATGCTTGCGTCGGGATGACCACGCCCCAGCTTGCGTGGCTACCGCCCCCCGTCACTGCTCTTCCAGGTAATGAGTGAGATAATCTTTCCCAAGGAGGTCCCCTTATGCGCCCCGTCATTGTCTTCGACCTAAACGGTACTTTGCTGGACCTCAGCGCCCTCGATCCCTACTTTCTTAGAACCTTTGGCGACACCGAAGCCCGCCGCGAATGGTTCACGGAGTTGCTGCAGTCGGCCATGCTGGCCACCATCACCGGATCATTTGTGGATTTTCCAACTCTGGGCAAGAACGCCCTGGACATGCTGGCCGGCCGCCGCGACGTGATGCTCGGCTCGGAGGAGAAAATCGAACTGCTGCAGAACCTTCGCCTCCTGCCTGCTTTTCACGATGTGGCTCCGGCTCTGCAACGCTTGCGCGCTATTGACTGCCGGCTTGCGGTTCTGACCAACTCCCGCTTCCAGGCCGCGGAAGAGGCGCTGCGCAAGGCTGGCCTGCGCGACTTTTTTTCCCGCGTGCTATCAGCGGAAATCACCCAGCGTTACAAGCCCGCCGCCGAGGTCTACCGTATGGCGGCCGAGGAACTGCAAGTTGAGCCCGCCTCTTTGCTGCTGGTCGCAGCCCACTCCTGGGACACCACCGGCGCTATCCGGGCCGGCTGCGAAGCCGCTTTCGTGCAGCGCCCGGGACAGGTTCTGGACCCGCTGGCACCCCGGCCCCGTTTCGTTGTACCTGATCTCGGCGACCTCGCCGGCCGGGTCGTCGAAATGGAGCGCGCCGCATAAAAAAGCACTTAGCAATTAGCGATTGGCACTTAGCCTGGAAGCCGCGTTCTTCGGTCCTTCCGGAAATGTTCCGGGGCTGAATGCTAAGTGCTAACGGCTAATTGCTGTTCACGCCACAAAATACTTGGCCGCGGGATGGTGCACCACAAGCGCCGAGGTGGATTGTTCCGGCTCCAGCAGAAAGCCCGTGGTCAGATGCACACCAATTGTTTCTTCCGGCTTGAGCAGCCGGAAAAGCTTGGTCTGGTCTTCCAGGCTGGGACACGCGGGATAACCAAACGAATATCGTGAGCCGCGATACTTCTGATGAAAGAGGTCGCGAATTTCCGGCGAATCGTCCCCCGAGATGCCCAATTCCTGTCGCATGTGTTTGTGGTGGAACTCGGCCAGCGCCTCCGCCGTCTCCACGCTCAGGCCGTGCAGGTAGAGATACTTGGTGTACTCGCCTGATTCGAACAGCTTCTTCGTGTACTCGGAAGCCTTCGCTCCAATGGTCACCAGCGCCAGCCCCAGAACATCCATTTGGCCCGAACCGCGCCGGGCAAAGAAATCCGCCAGGCACAGCCGCCGCCCTTCCTTCTGCCGCGGAAAGGTGAAGCGCAGCAGCTCTTGTGACGCGGGCGCTCCCGCCCGCGTTGGGGGTTCATACACGATGAGATCATTCCCCTCTCCCTGCGCCGGAAAATACCCGTACACGGTCTTGGGCTCGAACAGCCCGCTGGCGATCACTTCTTCCCGTAAATCTTTAAGTATTGGCCGGAATTTCTCCTCCACCAGCCGCACATAGTCCTGCTGCGACGCTGTTTTCAGCTGCCACTGGTTCTTGAACAGCGCTGTCTCGTTGATGTAGCGGAACACCTCGCGCAAATCGTAATCGCGCTTCACCCGCGCCCCATAGAACGGCGGCACAGGAATATTAGGCGCATCTGCCACTACCGGGCTGCGCTCCACTATCTCCGGCGTGGAATCGGTTGCTGCTGCTCCCGCGGCGGCCGCCTTGGCAAACTCCTTCACCGTACGCCCTTCGGCCAACCGCTTCTCGCGCTCCCCGTTCTGCCCGATCAGGTCTTCCATGATGTGCAGCCCGCCGAAGGCGTCGTCGGCGTAGAACACGGCATTTGAGTATTCGCGCCGCAGGTCGTCTTCCACGTACTTGCGGGTCAGCGCCGCGCCCCCGCAAATCACCGGGAACCCCAGCTTCTGCCGCTCCAGGTCCTGGATCACGTACTTCATCTCCAGCGTGGACTTCACCAGCAGCCCGCTCAGCCCGATGGCATCCGCCTTATGTTCCTGCGCCGCCTGGATAATGGTGTCCGCCGACTGCTTGATCCCCAGGTTCACCACCCGGTAGCCGTTGTTGCTCAGGATGATGTCCACCAGGTTCTTGCCGATGTCGTGCACGTCGCCCTTCACCGTGGCCAGCACCAGCGTGCCTTTCTGTGTGCCCGCCTTCTTTTCCATCTTGGGCTCCAGATAGGCCACCGCCTGCTTCATCACCGACGCCGAATCCAGCACCGAGGGCAGCTGCATCTTGCGCGCTCCAAACAGTTCGCCCACCGTCCGCATCCCGTCCAGCAGCACATTATTGATCAGGTCCAGAGGTGTGTACTGCCCCAGCGCCTCTTCAAGTAATTGTTCAAGGGAGCGCCGCGCCGCTCCATCGCCGATCGCCTTCTCGCCACGAATGATGGCATACTTCAGCTTGTCCTCGATGGAGAGCGTCTCCACCTCGGCCGTGGCTTTCTCTTCCTTCTGTCCGCCGCGCTTGGCGAAATACGCCATGTAGTTGGCCAGCGGGTCGCCCGCCGACTGGTCGCGGAAAATCAGCTTGCGAGCCAGTTCAATTTCCTCTTCAGGAATCTTGTACAGCGGGTAGATTTTCGAGTAGTTGACAATGGCCATGTCGAGGCCGTGGTTCACCGCTTCATGCATGAACACGCTGTTCAGCACCCGCCGCGCGTAGGTTTCCAGGCCAAAGGAAATATTGCTCACCCCCAGCAGCGTCTTCACCTCGGGCAGTTCCTGCTTGATGCGCTTGATGCCTTGCAGAGTCTCAATGCCCGCAGTGCGGTATTCCTCCTGCCCCGTCGAAATCGGCAGGGTGAGCGCGTCGAAAATCAGGTCCGTCGGGCGCACGCCGTATTTGTTGGTGGCCAGTTCGAAAATGCGCTTGGCGATGGCCAGCTTCTTGTCCGCGGTCAACGCCATGCCGTCTTCATCAATGGTCAGCGCGATCACCGCCGCGCCGTAGCGCTTCGCCATGGGCAGCACCTTCGAGGTGCGCTTCTCGCCGTCCTCCAGATTGATGGAGTTGATGATGGGCTTGCCCGGTACGCGCTTCAGCGCCTCCTCCACCACGTCCGCTTCCGTGGAATCAATCAGCACCGGCGCCGGCACCCGCGTGGCAATCTTTTCCAGCACCGAGCTCATGTAACCCTTTTCGTCTTCGCCCACAATGGCGCAGCACAAGTCCAGCATGTGCGAGCCTTCGCTCACCAGGCGCTTGGCCACGGCCAAAATGTCATCGTATTTCCTGTTCCGCACCAGCTCGCGGAACTGCGCCTTCTGCGTGGTCGTGTTCATTTCTTCGGCCACCACCAGAGGCTTGGGATCCAGATCCAGCGGCACCATGGTGTAGGCGCTAGCCGCCGCCGCGGTGGGCTTCATCTCGCGCTTGGCGGGCTCCACTCCACTAACCGCCGCCACCACCGCTTTGAGGTGCTCAGGCGTGGTGCCGCAGCAGCCGCCCACAATGCGCACTCCGTAATCGGCCACAAAATGCTTGTGATACTCCGCCAGCTCCTGCGGCTTGAGCATGTACACGGCGTGCCCGCCAACGTTCTGCGGGAGGCCGGCATTGGGCAGCACCGAAACCTGTTTGGGCGAGTTGACGCTGAGATAGCGCACCGCGTCGTTCATCTCCCGCGGCCCGGTAGCGCAGTTCAGCCCGATCGCGTCCACGTCGAAAGGCTCCAGAGTGGTCAGCGCCGCGCCAATTTCCGTGCCCAGCAGCATGGTGCCGGTGGCTTCCAGCGTTACTTGAACGGTGACTGGCAAGCGCTTGTTAGCCTGGCGCAACGCCTGAAACACGCCCACCAGCGCGGCTTTGGCCTGCAGCAGGTCCTGGCAGGTCTCCACCAGCAGGATGTCCACGCCGCCGGTAATCAGGGCGCTGGCCTGCTCGGTGTAGGAGGCCGCCATGTCATCGAACTTGATGTGCCCCAGCGAGGGTAGCTTGGTGGTCGGTCCGATCGAGCCCGCCACAAAACGCGGCTTGTCCGGCGTGGAGAAACTCTGCGCTACTTCCCGCGCCAGCCTGGCCGCGGCCTGGTTCAGTTCCGCGGTCTTGTCCTCAAGCTGGTATTCGGCCAGCACGATGCGCGTAGCCCCGAAAGTATCGGTTTCAACCACATCGCAGCCCACGCTGAAGAAGCTGGCGTGGATGTCCTTGATGATGTCCGGCCGGCTCAGCACCAGCAGCTCGTTGCAACCTTCCTTGCCCCAGAAATCATCCGGGCTGGGCTGGCGCACCTGGATATTGGTGCCCATGGCGCCGTCATACACCACCACGCCTTCACGCACGCGTTGAAGAAAGTCTGCCATCTCTTGAAGTATTTAGATTATCGGTTTTGCGCGGGTCTTGTCACCCGCGTGTCTTTGATTCACCACAGGCAGTTTGGATTCACCACAGAGGCACAGAGCCGCAAAGAAAACCTTTTCATGTTTAAAGAAAAACATTTGCGCCTCTCATCCTGAGCGAGCGTGAGCCGCGCTAGCGCGGTGAACTCGAGTCGAAGGACCTTGCGTTTTTGCTTTAGGAAGGAGGCGGCACTCCGTTGTGCCGAACTGACTCCTGCCCCCTTTTGAGAACTGGGATTCAGCTTCTAACTGCCGGCGTTCCCGTCTCCGTCTCCGCCTGATTGAATACCGCGTTCGATCCCAGGTGTGCTGGCAGGGGCGCCAGCATCTGCTCTTTGCGGTAGACCAGGCTGGTGGCATTCAGGCTGGCAATTTCGAAGCCGTGTCCGTGGGTGATGGCGTCGGTAGGACACGCCTCCACACAGTAGCCGCAGAAGATGCAGCGGTTGTAGTCAATGTTATAGACCCTGGCATAGCGCTCGGCGCCGCTGATGCGCTGCTCCGTGGTGTTCTCCGCCGCCTCGATATAAATGCAGTTCGAAGGACACGCTGCCGCGCACAGGAAGCAGGCCACGCACTTCTCCAGTCCGTTTTCGTCGCGCTGCAGCACGTGCACCCCGCGAAAGCGCTCTTGGAACTTCGCGCCCTTCAAGGGCCCAGGCCCGTCGGGATAGTTCTCCACCACCGTGGGCGAGAACATCTCCTTCAGCGTGATGCTCATTCCCTTGGCAATTGCCGCTATGTCCTTAATGACCGCCATAAGCAATTAGTATAAACGGTAGCGGGTAGTTAGTAGTGAGTCGTTGGTCGTAAGCGGGCAGCCCGTCGTGTATCGCCTCGCAGCTTAAGAAATGTCATCCTGAGCGAGGGCGCGGCACACCAATCCGCGCCCGAGCCGAAGGACCTCGCGCCTGTTGCGCCCCTGTCGCGGCCCAAGGGTGTTCTGCCGAGGTGCTGCAACGGAGTTGTAAGATATCTGCAAGCACATCCATGAAAACCGTGACTGCTACTGAGTTCAGAACCCACTGCGGCCAGCTCATCTCCGAGGTCCAGCGCACAGGTAACCCGCTGACCATTACCAAGCGCGGCCAGCCGGTTGCCAAGCTTGTGCGGGTTCACCCGCGCCGCAGCAAGCTCTTCGGCTGCTTAAAAGGCATGATCAAGATCGTCGGCGATATCGAATCCCCCGTCATGCCGCCCGAGGACTGGGAGGCCGTGGGCTGACTCCCTCCCAGCAACCGGCCTGGGCTATTTTCGCCATTCCGACACTCCGGTTAAAGGAAGTTGTTCTCAACCTTTTTGTTTTCGATCACTACGCAGTAGAGCCCGCTCCACCTCCTCTGCCAACGCCAGCCCAGCGCGGGCATTCGCTTATCCAACAGAGAGAGGACTGCAGTCCTGCTGCAGGAATCACAGTAGGCGTAAACAGAGTCGTCGAATCCAGAATTAAGAAGGTAATAGCCGAACTGGCCATGGCAGTGATCGCACGTTTTTACGCTAAGCTCCCTACTCATGCAGTCTGCAGGTACGCCGCTGGACGACCTCTTACATCGCTCCCCACCTACTCTATTCCCAGCTCCTTCCACTTCTTGTCCACGATCATCTTGGTCGTCGGATCCATCACGATCTCATCCGGCCAGGGGCGGGCAAAGCCCTCACTCGACCACTTGCAGGTGGCGTCAATGCCCATCTTGGAGCCGTAGTCGGGCAAGCGCGAAGCGTGGTCCAGCGAATCCACCGGCCCCAGCGTGAACTGGAGGTCGCGCTCCGGGTCAATGTGATTCAGCGCCTTCAGCGCAACTTCGCGCAGGTCCTGCACGTCCACGTCTTCATCCACCACCACGATCACTTTGGTGAACATCGCCTGCCCCAGCGACCAGATGGCGTTCATCACCTTGCGCGCCTGCCCCGGGTAGGACTTGCGGATGGAAACGATCATCAGGTTATGGAACACCCCCTCCACCGGCATATTGATGTCCACCAGTTCGGGGATGTTCAGCCGCATCATGGGCAGAAAGATGCGCTCCACCGCCTTGCCCATCCACGCGTCCTCCATGGGCGGCTTGCCCACGATGGTGGTGGCGTAAATGGGGTCCTTGCGGTGAGTCATGCAGGTCACGTGGAAGACGGGGTACTCATCTTCCAGCGAATAGAAACCGGTGTGATCGCCGAACGGCCCCTCGGTGCGCAGCTCATCCAGATTCACGTAGCCTTCCAGCACGTACTCCGCCGTGGCCGGCACCTCCAGGTCCACAGTCTCGCACTTCACCAGCTCCACCGGCTTCTGCCGCAGGAAACCGGCGATGATGAACTCCTCCACCTCCGGGGGCGCGGGCACGATGGCGGAAAAGGTCAGCGCCGGCTCGGTGCCAATCGCCACCGCCACCTCCATCTTTCCTTTTGGCTGCGAGCCCGATGCCAGCCGCGCCCCGCCCGCCGACCGCGCCATCATGTCCACCGCCGCCCATCGGCCGTCGGCCGTCGCCTGATCGCCTCCCGCTGCCTTGCGCAGCATCTCCCGGTAATGCTCCGCCCCCACCTTCTGCCGCTGCCAGTGCATGCCCGCTGTGCGGTCGTCATAAACTTGCATGCGGTACATGCCCACATTGCGCTTGCCACTTAGCGGGTCGCGGGTAATCACGCAGGGCAAAGTGATGAAGCGGCCTGCGTCTTTGGGCCAGCACTTCAGCACCGGCATGTCCAGCAGCGAAAAGCCATCGCGCCGGACCACTTCCTTGCATGGCCCGCTGCCTATGGTCTTGGGAAAGAACTTGCCCATTTCCGCCAGCATGGGCAGCATCTTCACTTTGTCCAGGAAGCCTTGCGGACTCTTCACGTCCATGAAGCCGCGAATGCGTTCCGCTACCTCGTCCAGCGAGTCCACGCCCAGCGCCATGCACATGCGCTGCGCCGAACCGAACTGGTTGATCAGCAGCGGCGTGCGGTAGCCCTTGACGTTTTCAAACAGCAGCGCGCGATTTTGTGCGGCGTGTGCGCCCTCCCCCGCGGCCTTGCTGACCCGGTCCGTAATCTCCGTTATCTCCAGGATCGGGTCCACCTCGGCGCCCACCCGCTTCAGTTCGCCGGCCTTGTCCAGGGCGGCAATCCAGTCTCGCAGTGATTCGTAGGCCAATCGGGCTCCTGACTCTTGGCTCTTGGCTCTTGGCTCTTGGCTCTTGGCTAAAGCTACTACCTGGCAACGCCCAAGCCAAAAGCTAACAGCTAAATAGCCAAGAGCTAAACGCGCGATTATACCCACCGCCCTCCCCTGCACCCAACTTTTCCCGCTCTTCTCCCATCCAAGCAAATGTGACACTCGCATCGTCCCCCGAAATGAGCCATCTGCGGGCGCTTTCGCAGCTCACCCTGAACAAGCAGGAACCGGGCTCCAGCACGCTGCAGAAAGCGCTCAACTATATTTCCGGCCTGGACGCCAGCGGCCGCAAGGAATTGGTTTCCCTGGCCGATTCGCACCATGTTCTGGTGCGCGCTCTGCAAACGGTGCACGCCCTGGCGGCGGCCACCTCTGACACTGGCCTCATCGCCTGGACGGAAGCCACTCTGGGCGCCGAACAATCCCGCATCGACAACGCGCTTCGCCACCTGGATTCGGTTTGCCGCCAACTGGAAGCCGCGAGCTGCCCGGTGGTGGTCATGAAGTCGCTTGATCACTGGCCCGACCTGGGCAACGACCTGGACCTGGTCACCACCGCTTCCGAGCGCGATATCGTGCGCATCATGCGCGCCAATTTTCAGGCTCACGTCGAGCCCCGCAGCTGGGGCGACCGCCTGGCCAACAAGTGGAATTTTGCCCTTCCCGGCCTGCATGAAGCCATCGAAGTGCATGCCCAGCGACTGGGCCAGACCGGCGAGCACACCGCCCTGGCCCGCCGCGTCATCGAGCGCGCCGTGGCCCGCGAGGTGGGGGGCTATGTCTTCCGTGTGCCCGCACCCGAAGAGCGCATCATCATCGCTACCCTGCAACGCATGTACCGGCATTTTTACTTCCGCATCTGCGACGTGCTCGATACCGCCGCGCTGGTCGAAAGCGGCGCCCTAAACTTCGCCGAATTGCGGCGCAGCGCCGACCTGGGCGGCATCTGGCCCGGTGTAGCCACCTTCCTGGTCATCGTTTCCGATTACGTCAAGTCCTACCGCGCTCAAGGCGTGGACCTGCCCCGCGAGGTGCTGGCCGCAGCCAAGTTCGGCGGCGACAAGATAACGGTGCGCAGCCGTTTCCTGCGCTTCCCCCTTATGCCCGAGGGAGCGGAGCTTTACAAGCTGCAGATGGGCCAGACCGCCCGCCGCGGCAACCTCCATGCTGCCCTGCGCCTTAGCCTCCTGCCCCCGCTGGCTTCCGTGGCCGCTTTGGCGTATAGGGTTACGGGAAGCGATAAGGGCATCTGGTAAAACCAGGAGTCAGTGCTGAGCAGTCAGGAGTCAGCATGAGAGGGGTTCACTGACTTCTCACCAGTTTTCCGCAACCGCTGCCTGCTTCGCTACTCTATTCTCCCATGAAGCGAAGAGCCGTCATCACTGGTCTGGGCGTGGTCAGCCCCAACGGAACTGGCAAAGCCGCCTTCACCGAAGCCATTCTCGCCGGCAAAAGCGGCGTGCGCCGCATCTCCCGCTTCGATCCCAGCGATATCTCCGTGCAGATCGCCGGTGAAATCGCCAATTTTGACGAACTCGCCTGGGTGGATAAAAAGGAGCGCAAGCACGTCTCCCGGATTGTCCCTCTCGCCCTGGCCGCCGCCCACGAAGCAGTACGCGATGCCGGCCTGGAGCCCGTTACCCTCCCGCTGGATGAAAAACGGCGCATCGCGGTGATTCTTGGCTCCGGCGGCGGCTCCCAGGAGTTCACGGAAGAGCAATACCGCCTTTTCTATCGCGGCGATTTCCGCCACATGAGCCTGTTCTGTGTGCCCACCGCCGTCATGGGCACATTCTCCAGCGATGTGGGGATGCGCTTCGGCTTCCGCGGGCCCAGCCACGTGGTCACTACCGGCTGCACCTCCTCTACCGACGCGCTCGGCTACTCCCTGCGCCAAATCCAGTCGGGTGCGGTGCACACCGTGCTCACCGGCGGCGCCGACGCGCCCATTTCGCTGGGCATCGTCAAGGGCTTCATTCTGATGAAAATTCTGACCGGCTCGTGGAACGACGCGCCGGAGCGCGCCTCCCGGCCCTTCTCCGCAGACCGTGACGGCTTTGTGCTCGGCGAAGGCGCCTGGATGCTGATGCTCGAGGACTACGACCACGCGCGTGCCCGCGGCGCGCATATCTACGCCGAAGTCTCAGGCTATGGCACCACCTGCGAAGCCTTCCACCGCGTGCGCCTGCGCGAGGGCGGCGAAGAGTCGGCGCGCGCCATCGGCCTGGCCATGCGGGAAGCCGGCATCGGTCCCGCCGACGTGCACTACGTCAACCTCCACGGCACTTCCACCCAACTGAATGACCGCATCGAAACCGAGGCCCTCAAAGCCGCGCTGCGAGAGCACGCCCCCCAAATACCCATGTCAGCGCTGAAGTCCCAGATCGGACACCCCCAGGGCGCCTGCGGCGCCGCCGGCGTGGCCGCCACCCTCATTGCCATGGAAACCGGCCAGATCCCCCCCACCGTTAACGTGGATGTTCCCGACCCTCAGTGCGATCTCGATTACGTGCCCCAGCCCGGCCGCCAGGCCGCGATCGAGCATGCCATTTGCAACTGCATCGCCTTCGGTTCCAAGAACTCCGCCCTGGTCTTGCGCAAGGTCGCTTAGTTTTTTTCACCACAGAGGACACAAAGGAATCAACTTCAGGTCCATTCAATTCAAATCAATTGAATGTCATCCTGAGCGAGGGGCGGGCGAACCGATCCCGCCCCGAGTCGAAGGACCTCTGCGTTTCGCAAATCGAAAATACAAAGATCCTTCACGCCAGAAATAAAACGCTCAGGATGAAACTAGTTCACTTCAATTGAAATGAAATGGACTGAATTTGATTCCTTCGTGTCCTCTGCGGTGAGTTTTTGGTTCTTAGCTGGGAAAATGGAAGTGCACGTCCTGCTTCGATGCGATGGGTACGCCATCCGAGGTGGCGGGAAGAAAGTGCCAGTTCTTCAGCGCGGCGATCACCTTTTGGTCTACGACGTTGTCCACCCCCGTGAGTAGCCGCTCCTCCACCACGTTGCCGCGCTCGTCAATGGTAATCTCCACAATCACATCGCCGCGCACGCTGGGTGGCAGGCTGGCGCGGTCCACATCCGGATCGGGAAAAACCTGCGGCAGCGCCGGACGCACCTCCGCCCCCACTGCACCTTCGAGCATCGAGCCATAGGTGGAACCGCCGGCGGCAGCTGCATGCGCCGGGTGCAGGTTGCGCCCGTGGCTCGCTTTCCGGGCCAGGCGCGTGATTTGCAGCGGTCCCGCCGAAGGAGCGGTTAGCGGCGCCGTCAGCTCATCGCTTTTCGGGTTCGCCGCCAAATTGGAAGGCGCAGTCAGATAAACCACCTGCGCGCTCCCTCCATTTCCATGGACGGCGAATCGCGGCGAAACAAAAATGGCTGCCGGACGGTACAGTACGCAGGCCACCACCGCGGCGTGAACGGCGGCCGAAGCCAGCCATCCCAAACGGCGCTGCGGCGGAGTGGGTGTGGGCTCCAGCATGGTCTGCAATATAGTAGCCCTGATGCGGTTGGACGGAAAGACGGCGCTAAGGTTAGCGGATAAGACGGGTAAGGGGTATCTGGTTAGCTGTTGGACGTTGCTGATTGATTGGCAGCCAGCAGGTTCGGTCAAAGCTTTGCCTTTGGAATCAGCCTTTATGAAAACGGTTTCTGGTAAATGCTAAGGGCCAAAATTGGAGGTTGTAATGGATGATTTCTCGCGCCGTAGATTTCTGCAGAGAACGGCCTGGGCGCTTCCCGCCGCAGCTGTCGCTGGCGCTGCCCCGGCGGAAGCGGATGCCGAGCAGAAAAAGCTCAAAGTGATCGTGGCCGGCGGGCACCCCGGCGACCCGGAATACGGCTGTGGTGGAACCGTTGCCCGTTACACCCAGGCCGGCCATGCGGTCACCTTGTTGTATCTAAACCGCGGCGAGGGCGGCGTTCCCGGCAAGACTCCGCAGGAAGCCGCCACCATCCGCACGGCGGAGGCACAGAAGGCCTGCGAGCTGCTCGGAGCGGCTCCGCTCTTTGCCGGCCAGATTGACGGCCACGCCACGGTGGACAAGGCTCACTACGACAGCTTCGCCCGCATTATTGACAGCGAGAAGCCGGATGTAATGTTTACCCAGTGGCCCATTGACGGCCATCCCGACCATCGCGCCACCTCCATGCTGTGCTACGAAGCCTGGCTGCGCATGGACAAGGGCTTTGATTTGTACTATTACGAAGTCTCCGATGGCGAAGACACGCTGATGTTCTCGCCGCGGGAATACGTTGATATCAGCGCGGTGGAAGGACGCAAGCGCGCCGCCTGCTACGCCCATGCCAGCCAGAGCCCCGACCACTTCTATGCGCTACAGGACCAGGTGGCGCGATTCCGTGGCGTGGAGAGCGGTGTGGGAGCAGCGGAGGCTTTTACGCGCCACGTTCAGAGCCGAGGCGGAAGATTGCCGTAGAGCGGACTGCAACCGAACTAGGCGCCCGCCCCTGCTGCCTTCGCCTTCGCAGTTCCCCCGGAAAGCGCCGTTTGGGCTTCCTTGATGCCGGCCTGGATGTTGACTTCCAGATCGAGGTGCGGCACCGGAGAAGCTGCTGCCGCCTGAAACAACTGCAGAGCATCCTGGGGCCGGCTGAGCCGCTTCAGGCAGAGGCGCGCCGCCGCCAGTCGCGCTATCAAGCCCGCGCGCGCGGAAGAACAATTTTCGGCTAGACTCAAATACTCACTCAGCGCACGCTCAAAATTCTGTTGCTCTTCCAGGGCGCGGCCCAGTTCCATCCAGGTGTTTGCCGGCAGCTGCGTGCCGCCGGCGTTCAGAAATTCTTCATAATCTTTCCAGGCCGCCTCCGGCTCGCGAAGCTTAAGGTGAAGGGCGCAGAGCTGGGCAGTGGCTTGCTGGAGAGCGGTGCTGTCGTTCTTTTTACGGTGCACATCGCACAGCAGGATGGCAGCATCCACCGAGTCGGGCTGCGCCGCAAGGTGCTGCTTCAGCAGCTCTCCGGCGGCATCGAACTGGCCCTGCTCGATCAGTTCATGGGCCTGGTCAATCTGCGGATCCGCGGTCCAGCTTACCTTGGATTCGACCGCCCGGTTTGCCTTCTGCTCCAGACCCGAGTAGCGCAACGCCACCGCCGCTATGGCGCCAAAAGCGAAGCCGCCCACGTGGGCCCAGTGGGCTACCCCGCTGGCGCCGCCAAATGCCGCGCCATAGAAAACTTCCAGCAAGAGCCACAACGGCAACAGGGTGTAGGCGGGCGCGTTGAAGCGGATAATGCGAAAGGCGAACAGCCACGCCATGCGAATCTTCATCTTGGGGAAGCGCACCAGGAAGGCGCCCATCAGCGCCGCTACCGCCCCCGAGGCGCCCAGGGTGGGCACCAGACTGCCGGGATTGGTCCACGCGTGAAATTGCAGCGCTGCCGCCCCGGCCACCAGATAAAACACGGTATACAGCGGGCGTCCCCACACATCTTCCAGCACAAATCCAGCCAGCCACAGGAACCACATGTTGCCGATCAGGTGCAGCCAGCCGCCATGCAGAAAATTAGCGGTTAGATAAGTTATCGCCCGGGGATGCGCGGGAACGAAGGCGTACTGCTGGGTCAGAGAAGCGGCGGAAAGAGTGACATACTGCTGGGCCAGCGAATCCATCTCTTCCTGCAGGACTTCTGGGTCCTCCTGCAATCGCATCTTCGCGTCCCAGGGGTCCACCACGTCATGGCTGGGATCCTGGATCTTTTTCCAGGTGGAGGGATGGTCCTTTTCGAAACTGGTGACCAGTTGCTGCGCCTCCGGTGTGAGCTTCAGTTCCGGGTGCGCGGCAGCGAGCAGCAGAATGTGCGCCCGCGCCTTGCCCAGTTGCGGAGCCTGCTCTTCAATGCTGGAGTGGGTGGCGAGAAATGCCATCAGGTTGATGGCGATCAGCGCCAGAGTGATGACCGGAAGGCGCCGCGCCGACATGTTTTCGTGCTTGATGGGGAGAAGCATAAAGATCCCCTCCTGTCCGGCAGACTGCAGTTGCAAGAAAATCGTGGAAGCTTAGCCTGAAGAATGTGCTGCCGGCCAGATAACCAGCAGTCAGGGAACAATCTTTAGTAATCTGCCGAGAGAAAAAAGGTGGTGAGAAGAAGCCAACGGCGGATCAAATGGGGAGGAGGCCTCGGCATGTCGCGGTGGGGCAGCTTAGCCCTTCAGATTCAATGGATAAACCAACTCACCTGAAATCCGTGGTCGCCTTTCTCGTGCGTCGGTCGGCTTCTCCGCACCGATTCGCCCATTCCTTCGCCGCTACCGTGTTTGGCTCCACATTGGAACTTGTCCTCATCCCGGCAACCCTGGTGTACCTGGGCCGAAGGCTGGACAGGGCTTGGGGCCTGGGGAATATGCCGTTCGGCCCCTACTCGCGATGGCTGGCTATTGTGCCTTTTGTGGCGGGGATTCCCTGGCTGGGCTGGTCCATTTATTGGCAGCACAAAAAGGGGCAAGGCACCCCGCTTCCTCTGGTGCCGACCCGAGTGTTGCTGCGCGATGGGCCCTACCGGTTCACGCGCAATCCGATGGCGCTGGGCGGGATTCTCTGGCTGGCGGGTTGGGCGCTGCTGGCCAACAGTTTCAGCGCTTTATTCGGCGGAGTGGGAATTTTTGCCCTGCTGGTGCTTTCCTGGGACAAATGGATAGAAGAAAAGGAGCTGTTTCTGAAGCACGGCACGGCGTACGACGAATATCGCCGTCACACGTCCTTCCTGGTGCCTCGATTCCGCGCTCGTAGGGATCAGTAGTTTGGGGGCGAGCGGCCGCTCTAAGCCCGGAGCTGATTGTAACTGCGAGAGCAGGCCGTCCGCGCGAGTTGGTTGATGGTTCAGCAGCGTGCGACTGAGAGCTTCCTGCGCGTCAGCCACGCCAGCATCAGCATTCCGCCGAGGAGCAGAAGTATGCTGCTGGGCTCCGGCAAGATGGCAACATCTTCAACGACGTCACCTGGAGGATTCACATCCCAATTCAGGTGAAACCGTCCTTTAGTGGCAGGCGCAACAAGTGCCGCGCCAACCAGTTTGTAGGTGTAGCTGCCTTTGCCTCTGGTCGCCTTCATGCAGGCAACGGAAGACGGAGCGCACGTGAATCCGAAGTAAGTGCCGGAGGCGTTGGTGATCCATTGTCCCCCGGTTGGCGTGGCGGAAAAGTTGGCATCGTTAAAACTCACCTTGATGCTGCTGGCGGCTATCGGCTGGGAGCCGTTCAGTATTCCTGGCGCCGAGAACCTTATCGTGGTTGTGGGATAGTTAGCCACGCTGGGGATAGTTATCGAATACCCAGTAGCGTAAGCCTGTGCCGACGCTAAACAAAGGGCGAGGGCAGCCAAGAAAACCTTCGCA
>DATEJK010000136.1:0-25935 GCA_035278025.1 Terriglobales bacterium
GCCACCAAACGTATTCTCAGCTATGAGATCTGGCAGCAAGAACTGCCCCGCACCACCACCCGCAAGCTGAAGCGCTTTGAAATCGAGCAGCGTGTCCGCCAGGAGCAGGAGTCAGGCCAACTGGAGGAAGAAGGCGGCCCGACTGCCGAGGCTCGGCCGTTGAGCGAGGAGGATCAACTGTGGCTGGAGCGTCCCGAGGTGCAGCGCGCGCTGCGCATCATTGGCGAGGAAGGCCGCTCCGGAGCAGGAGAGATCCGTCCCCCCGACAATCTCGAACTCGACCTGGGCCTCGATTCCATTCAGCGGGTTGAGCTGCTCATGGCCTTGCAGCAGGAGTTTGGCGCTAATCTGCCGGAATCCGTGATGTCCGAGGTTTACACGGTCCGCGAACTGGTGGACCGCGTGCTTGCCGCCACTGGATCTGGGGCCGCTGAAACCAAGCCAGGAGTGGACTGGGATTCGGTGCTGCAGGGGGAAGCACCCGATGAGTTCGTCCGCGCCGCCATCCGCCGCCGTCCCCTTACTACGGCTATGGGTTTCGCGCTGGCCAAAATCGTGCAGATGATCTCCCAGGATCGTTTTGATCTGCGGGTCAGCGGCCTGGAGAAGCTGCCCGAGCGGGGCCCTTGCATCATCTGTCCCAACCATCAGAGCTTTATTGATCCCATTGTGCTGGCGGGGGTGGTGCCCTGGCCGCTGTTTCGTGAAGCTTTCTCGCTGGGCACGACCGAAATTTTTGGCGCTATTCTGCCCAAACGGGCCGCCCGCCTGCTGAAAGTCATTCCCGTGGATCCCGACGCCGCCCTGGTATCCGCCCTGCGCGCCGGCGCCTACGGTCTCCGCCGCGGCAAGGTGCTGGTGCTATTTCCGGAAGGCGAACGCAGCATTGACGGCGTGCCCCGCAATTTCAAGAAAGGCGCCGCCATCCTGGCCACGCACCTGCGCATTCCCATCGTTCCCGTGGCCATGGACGGCTTCTTCGAGGTCTGGCCGCGCGGCAAGAAATACCAGGGCCCGCACCCGCTGCGCATCGCCTTCGGCGACCCGATTTCCCCGCCCACTGACGCCGAACCCGGCGAAGCCGCGTACACAGTGCTCACCGATGAACTCAAGTCCCGCGTGGTGGAGATGTGGCAGGATCTGCACTGCAGCTTAGTAAAGAGTATGTAGACAGTTTGCCAGTGGACCTGACGCAAGCCTCCGCAACGCCTTTAGCGGTGAAAAAAGGATTTCTCAAGAGTTATGCAGAAGGTCCGCGTTATGTAGCGGAGGTACTGTCGCCGGAATCGGGAGCGGAACCACGCGACAGGTTCAGGCTTGTTATGGTCGCGCTAACGTTTGCTACTCGATAATGTCGGGTAACCCAAGCAGTTGCACACAAGAGCCCCCAAAAATTCAGTTGGAACACATGCGCGATGCGTTCGTGGTCGGTAACAAAGAATCCCGCCCAGGCCAGTAAAAGAAAGATTGCCACTGTTCGCACTGGGGGACCCCATCGGCGCACATCACGATTGCGGAATCGCGCTAAGGCATACAATGCCAGCCAAACCAGCAGCCCCAGCGAGCCGAGTGCTAACCGGAACCACATATGCTCGAACATCGGGCGGATTATGCCTGAAAATCGCGGTTGCCACAAGGCTGGCGATAACAGCCTAGCGTACACAAGTTAAGACCCGCCCAAGACTACCGAACCAGATCGACAGCTCGGGATGAATGCTTGTGGATCTAGGTGAACAAAGCCCAGCTATTACCTGCTGTTTTACTTCGCCCTGGGATGCGTCTTCCCATACACCTGCATCACGTGTTGCATGGAGAGCTGGGTGTAGCGCTGCGTAGTGGAGAGGCGTTCGTGTCCCAGCAACTCCTGAATGGCGCGCAGGTCGGCGCCTTCCTGCAGCATGTGCGTGCCGAAGGCGTGCCGCAGGGTGTGCGGATGCACGTCAGGCGAAAGCCCCTTGGCCACGGCGATGGCTTTCACAATGCGCCCCACACTGCGGGTGGTGAGCCGCCCGCCGCGCTGGTTGATGAGCAGCGCCGGCGTGCTCTTGCCTGCCTTCGCCAGCACCTGCCGACGCGCCGGAAGATAAGCCTGCAGCGCCGATGCCACAGCGGGATTGAAGGGCACGTAGCGTTCCTTCTTCCCCTTGCCGCGCACCAGAATGGCCTCGTTCTGCGGGTGCACATCTTCCAGGTTGATGCCCACCAGTTCGGAGTTGCGAATTCCGCAGCCATAAAGCAGTTCCAGCAGCAGCCGGTCTCGTTCTGGAAACGCAGCGGTCTCCGGCAGCTCGCCCTCGAGCACCGTGTTCATCTCCTCGATGGTGGGCACGCGCGGCAGCTTTTTGGGCAAACGCGGTGTGGCCACCAGCTTGGCCGGGTTTTGCTCCACCATGCCTTCCCGCGCCAGCCAGCGGTAGAGGGAGCGCACCGCGGCCAGCGAACGCGCCACGGAGGTCTTGCTCAGCCCGCGCTCGTACAGCCGCGAGAGGAATCCGCGGATGCGCACATGGTCAATATCCTCCCAGCGCGCCTCGCCCACGTGCGCGGCAAATCCCGCCAGATCCTTACGGTAGGCTTGAATGGTGTGCGGCGAGGCATTGCGCGCCCGCAACACGCGCAGGAATTGGGTGATGGTTTTCTCGACTGCAGTCTGCGGCTCGCGTTGTTGGGTTGCAGCAGCCATATGGCAAGGAAGCACCTAGCAGTTAGCACTTAGCAGTTAGCACTTAGCAGTTAGCACTTAGCATTTAGCCCTTGAAGGTTAACGAACTACCGAAGAACGTGCCTGGCCAAATGCTAATTGCTGACTGCTAATTGCTTGTTTCTCAATTACACAATTACTCAATTCTTTTTCGCTCTCGGATGGTGCTGCCGGTACACATTCCTCAGCCGGTCCAGGGCCACATGCGTGTACACCTGGGTGGTGGCGATGTCGGCGTGGCCCAGGATGGTCTGCACGGTGCGCAGGTCGGCCCCGTTCTCCACCATGTGGGTGGCGCAACTGTGGCGCAGCATGTGCGGGCTGGCGTGCCGGCCGGCTACGACTGAGGCCGCGCTCACCATCTGCCACACCCTCTGCCGGGTCAAGCGTTTCGCTCCCCGTCCCAGGAACAACAGCGGAGACGAGCTTTTCCCCGCCAGCACCCCGCGTGCGCTTTGCAGATAATCCCGCAACACACGCTGGGCGCTCTGCCCCAGGGGCACGATGCGTTCCTTGTCGCCTTTGCCCCGCACCAGCACGCAGCCCAAATCCAATTTCAGGTCGTCCAGCTTCACGCCCACCACTTCGGAAACGCGCAGCGCCCCGGCGTAGAACACCTCCAGCATGGCGCGGTCGCGCAGCGCCAGAGCCTCGGCTTCCTGTCCCGGATGCGAGGCCCGCGGGCTCTCGAGAAGTTTTTCCAGTTCCTCGCGCGCCAGGGCTTTAGGCAGCACCTTCCACTGCCGCGGCGACTCGATGTTGAGCGTGGGATCGCTTTCCGCCAGGCGGTCGAGCAGCAGGTAGCGGTAGAACTGGCGCAGGGCGGAAAGCTTGCGCCCCACCGAGCGCGCGTCCATGGCGTGGGCCTGCAGCTCTTCCAGAAATTCGCGCACATCGCGCTGCCGGCCCGCGACCAGCCCACGTTTGCGCTTCTCCAAAAATTCCGCGAACTGCCGCAGGTCGCGCCTGTAGGCGACAATGCTTAAAGGCGCCAGCCCCTTCTCCACTTTCAGATAGTCGAGATAGGACGCAAGCAGGCGCGCGTTGTCACCCGAGGAAAGAGACACCACCCAAGTATGCGCGTTATCGGACGTGGAGGGAATTACAGGCCTGATGCGCGGCGCGCCGGCTCGGCTGCAGCCCCGCCCGACTGCAGCAACTCCGCCGCGTGCAGCGCGCCTTCCGGCGTGTCCTCATGCTTGAAGAAGACGAATGCATCCCGCCCTGCCGCAAGGTGACCGCGCATTTTCTCGGCGATCTGTTGCCGCTCGCCGGCGCTGTATTCCGGCTTGCGCAAACGGTAGTAGCAGAAGTTGGCGGTGCACACGTCAGGCACAGCCATGTCTTCGCTTTCCGCCACGCACAGCGCGGCATTGTGCTGCCGCAGCACCTCATACACCGCATCGCTGAACCAGCTCTGGTGGCGGAATTCGAAGGCACAGCACAGCGCGCGCGGCAGCCCGCCCAGAAACTCTCCCAGCAGGCCGGCGTCGGCCTTGAAGTTGGGCGGCAGCTGGAACAGCGCCGGGCCCAGCTTCCCCGCCCGTAGCAGCGGCTCCAGCGAGGCCAGGAAACGCTTCACCAGTTCCTCGGTATTCTTCAGCCGCCCGATGTGGGTGATGGCCTGGTGCGCTTTGAGGCAGAAGCGGAACTCGGCCGGAGTCTCCGCCAACCAGTTCTGCAGGCTCTTTTCGCTGGCCATGTGCCGGAAAGTGTAGTTCACCTCCACTGCGTTAAGCCGGGTGGCGTAGTAGTTGAGAAAGCTCTTCTGCGGCAGCTTGGCAGGATAGAAGGCCGGTTTCCAGCTGGGATAGGCCCATCCCGAGGTGCCGGTGTGCAGTGTGGCCATCGTCTCGCCCCTCAATCCGGAGATTATAAGCGCTCCGCGAGTGATGCTCTTGCCACTAGCCGGAGGGCTGGGAAACCATGCTATAACTCGCATGATGGGGAGCATTCGCAAGGGCTCGGTCCACCTGTTCCGCTTTGCCGGGATTGATGTGTTCCTGCATTGGTCCTGGTTTCTGGTGGCGCTTTTCGAAATCAACGCCGGCTCCGGCCGCTACTCCTCGGTGGTCTGGAATGCGATCGAGTATCTGGCGCTTTTTGCCGTCGTCCTGCTGCACGAATATGGACACGCGTTGGCTTGCCGCCAGGTGGGAGGAACCGCGGATCACATTGTGCTCTGGCCCCTGGGTGGAGTGGCTTATGTGGACCCGCCGCCGCGCCCCGGTGCCACCCTGTGGAGCATCGCCGCCGGTCCTCTGGTCAACGTGGTTTTGCTGGTGGTGGTGCAGATGGTGGGGGTGGCCGGCCGCTCCGCCGGCTTGTGGGCGGCAATGCCCAACCTGCACGCTCTGCTGCGCGCGATCTGGTACATCAACTTTGGCCTGCTGATCTTCAATCTGCTGCCCATTTATCCTCTCGACGGCGGCCAGATTCTTCGTTCCCTGCTGTGGTTCCCGCTGGGCCGCGCCCGCAGCCTGATGGCGGCCACAATCGTCGGCTTCGTAGGCGTGCTTGGCCTGATTTTTCTCGCCGCCTATATTCACTCGCTTTGGTTCGCGATTTTATCGGTGTTCATTCTGATGAATTGCTGGGCCGGGCTGCGGCAGGCGCAGGCGCTCTCGCGATTGGCGAAGCTGCCGCGCCACGCGGAATTTGCTTGCCCGACCTGCAAAACGTCCCCGCCAATCGGGAATTTCTGGAAGTGTACGGCCTGCGGCCAGCCCTTTGATACTTTCCAGACTCAGGCCGTCTGCCCTCACTGCACAGCGCGCTTTCCCGTGACCACGTGCCTGGACTGCCGCCGCCAGCATCCCATGGAAGAGTGGACTGTCCGTGCGACTATGGCAGCATCCAAGGTGTAGGGTTTGCTTCTGCGGACGGAGCCCCGCGGGCCGTTTAGGTTCTAGCCGGCGATATCAACTCCTCCCGCCTACCAGGCAACGCCCTTAGCTTAGCAATCAGTCTGTACATGGCTTTCCCTTTCGGCCAAGTTCAGCAAGGGCTGCGCTATTCCCTGGTAGGTGTAGGTCATGGGACGGGGTCCCGGAAGATAGGAGGTGGTCAGCTCGAGGATGCGGAATCCCGCTTCGGCAATGAGCTGATCAACCTTGCGATTCAGATGACAGCCGCCAGTGGCATACTTCCACACCGGCGTGAGCCGGTCCTGCCAGGCGGCCACCTTGCGCTCCGGGGCGCGGCCATGCTCCACAAAAATAAGACGCCCCTCTGCCTTCAGAACACGCTTCAACTGCTGCAGGGCCGTGGCTGCGCTGGGAATGGAGCACAGGGTCCAGGCCATGACGACCGTGTCTATGCTGGCGTCCTCCAGCGGCAGCCGATCCTCAGCCGATTGCGCGAGGAATTCCACCTTGATCGGACTAGCGGCCACCCGCTTACTCGCCATGCGCTGCAGTTCCAGCGAAGGATCCACGCCCACAACGTGGTGAACTTCCGGCGGGTAGAACGGCAAGTTCAGGCCGGAGCCGATGCCCACTTCCAGCACGGTGCCGCGGGCTTGAGGAATCCAAGCCGCCCGCAAGCGGGCGGTTTCCTTGTTCTTCATGGCCAAGTCAATGATGCGGGGTAGAAGGTATTTCGCGTACAGACCCACAGCGCGCCTTCCTTTCTGCCGGCCCAGACCCACGCCTTTAACGTTGCGCGCGTTTGCGAGGGGCGCGCGAACGAGGCGCAGCACGGGGTTTCTTCACCGCTGTGGAAACGGCCTCACGCTTTTCCCCGCCGCCCTCCACCGCCCCCAGCGCAGGCAGCTTCTGCCTGAGCTCCAGCACCGGCTCGAACAGATCGCCCTTTTCCTCCACCCGCTTCAGCACATCGCTGCTCTCAAATACCAGCAACTTGGGATCTTGCTTCTGCAGGCAGCGTTCCACCTCCGCCCACTCCACCGGAGTGGAAACCGTTGGCCTTTCCCTGGCGCGCAACGAATACACGCAGATGGTGGTCTTGTGGTCGTCGTTCTGGCTCCAATCCACCAACACTTTGTTGGTGCGCAAGCTCTTCTTCATGTCTGAAACCACCAGTTCGGGATGCTCGCCTTCCAGGTGCCTGGCGATGGCATGCGCCACCGGCTTGGTCTGGTCGTAGCTGGTCGGTGTGTTCAGGGGCACGTACACCTGCAGGCCCTTGGAGCCGGAGGTCTTGGCAAAACACTCCAGCCCGAAGTGACTGAAGATTTGCCGTACCCACAGACCGACCTGGCAGCACTGCACGATATTGGCCGGCGGCCCAGGGTCCAAGTCGAACACCAGCATGGTGGGCTGCAGAATGTTTCGTCCCAGAGATAGCGATGTATGCAACTCGATATCCGCCAGGTTGGCCGCCCAAACCAGCGTGGGCAAATCCTGCACCAAACAGTACTTCATGTAGCGGTTGTTGCCTTCGCTCCACACGGAAGCGGTCTGCACCCACTCCGGCCGGTGCGAAGGGCAGTTTTTCTCGTAGAAGAACTGGCCGCTGACCCCGTTGGGATAGCGCTTCATGGTCAGGGGCCGGTCGTGCAGATGGGGCAGCAGAGCGGGCGCAACGCGCACGCAATAGTCAATCACCTGCCCCTTGGTGAAGCCGGCTTCCGGGTACAGCACTTTGTCCAGGTTGGAAAGCTGCAGCTGCCGGCCCTGGATGTCAACGGTTGTCGTTGTTCGGCTCACGGTCGTATCCCAAGTGCTCTCTGTAGAGACGTAACTCGTTTAGGTCTCGAAAGAGTAGTTGGTAGCTAGCACCTGGTAGCTGGAAAAACCCCGGCGCCCAATCTACCACCGGCAAACCACCAACTGCTAACTACCAGCTTCCACCTATCTTTTCGATGCAAACATTCCAACCGGTGGACCAGGAACAACATCCAAGCCCCTGTGGCGAAGGCCGATGAAAAAGCGCTGCCGGTAAGCTCCTCCACGCCGCCCGCCTTTCCTCCGGAGCAGGAGCGGCTGTTCCGCGAGGTGCTGCAGGTGCTGAACCAGGGTGGCGTGCCCTACGTCGTCTCCGGCGCCTTCGCCCTGCAGAAGCACACCGGCATCTGGCGCGATACCAAGGATCTGGACGTCTTCCTGGCCGCCCAGGATGTGCCCCACGCACTGGAGTGCTTGATCAACGATGGCTTCGAATGCAGCGTGGTTGACCCGGTATGGCTGGCCAAGGCGCATAGGGGCGACTTCTACGTGGACTTGATTTGCGGCATGAGCAACGCCGTGATTGTGGTGGAAGAGAGCTGGATTGAACGCGGCCTGTCCACGGAAATCGTAGGCGTGCCGGTTCGGGTGCTGGCGCCGGAAGAACTGATCGCGTCCAAGCTGTTTGTCACCCGCCGCGAGCGCTTCGACGGCGCTGATATCGCTCATGTCATCTACGGTACTCGCGGCCGACTGGATTGGGAGCGGCTGCTGCAACTGGCCGGTCCGCATTGGGAAATGCTGCTGTGGACGGTGATCCTGTTCCACTATGTTTACCCGGCGTGCAGCACTTACGTGCCGCAGCACGTCTGGCAGGACCTGCTGCAACGATTGCAGCATGAACTCGCCCATGCCACCGAACACGCCCGGTTCCGCGGCAGCCTGGTGGACGAGAAGATGTTCGCCATTGACGTTCACGAATGGGGTTTGGAGAACCTGGTGGAGGCCTTCCGGGCGCAGCGCCAGCCCAAGTTGATGCCACCAAAGAAGTCGGCCTGCCCCATCGTGCCCGTGGACGAACCTAAGGCCTCGTAAGATTTACAACATATGAGAATCGCCGCCACCGCGGACCTGCACTTCACTCCCCAGAACTACGACCGCATTCGCGAGCAGATGTCGCGCGCGCGCGACCAGGCGGACTTGCTGGTGCTGGCCGGCGATCTCACCAACTACGGCAAGCCGCAGGAAATGGAGTCTCTGCTCAACGCCCTGGTGCGCATTCGTCTGCCCATTGTGGCCGTGCTCGGCAACCACGACTACGAAAGCGGACAGGAGAATGAGCTGATGCAGATGATGACCGCGGAGGGCATCAAGGTGCTGGACGGGACCGCCTACGAGCGCGACGGCGTGGGCTTTGCCGGCACCAAGGGCTTTGCCGGAGGTTTCGGACGCGGCGTGCTTACCGCTTTCGGCGAAGCGCCCGTTAAGGCCTTCGTCCAGGCCGCGATTGACGAGGCACTCAAGCTGGAACGCGCCATGGCGCAGTTGCGCACCGAGAAGCGCATCGTCGTCGTTCATTACGCGCCCGTCGGTTCCACCGTGCAGGGCGAAGCCGCCGAGATTTATCCCTATCTCGGCACCTCGCGCCTGGCCGAAGTCGCCGACCGTCACGGCGCCAACCTCGTGCTTCATGGCCACGCCCATCACGGCAGCATAGAAGGCAAAACTACCGCCGGCATTCCCGTCTACAACGTCGCCTTGCCCCTGCTGCAATTGCAGAACCCTCCCGTGCCGTTCCGCATTTTTGACGTTTGAGAATGGGAACTGCCAGCGGACTTCACCTGGTGTCGCCACACGGAAAATACGGTTTCACCTGTCCCGGGCGCAACCGGTCGAAGCTAGAGGACTGAACCAGCTTGTAGTCGTTGGGAGCGGCCGCGAGCTCATAGTGCTGCCATTGCAGGAGCCCGTAATCCTTTACCAGGTAGTAGAGTTCTTTGTCGCGGCAGGAACCGTAGTGGTCGTCGCAGTTATAGCGATAGCTCACCACCACAGTGGGCGTGCTGCGTCCTAACGCCTTCCACTTCATGGGGTACGGACCCCAAACCTCGTTCACGCCCTTGCGCAAATTTTTCACCGTATAGCGCGAGCAGCTGGTGAAGACCCTGTAGCGAGTGTCAGGCACGGTAATAGCCGCGTCCTTGCCGCCGGCCAGGGCCAAACAGCGCGGCGCCAGCGGCTCCTTCTTGTCGTCAAATTGCTTGAAGCTGGCTGGGCTGCTCCAGCCGTTTTCAGTGATCCATAAGTAGATGTAGCGCGTGTCGTAAAGCTGAATGTCCCAGGGCCATCCCTGGGCGGTTTTGGTCCAGTAGAAGCGATCGGGGAAAACGGTGGTGTACAACGGGTTGTGATTGCCTTCGGCGTGCCAGGAGACATTGCCGGGTGTGAACCAGCGCAGCATGTCTTCCTGACCGGCGGGACACTGCAGGGTTGCGGCGGGCAAGCCGGCTGGCGGAACCGAGGTGGGCGGCCGCCGCGCACAGGCTGCCAGCACCAGAACGAGGAGCAACGGGAGCCGGCGCTTCATCTGATTCCAGCATACCCGCGCGTTCTTGGCTTGTCTGCAACCAGCCCAAAGCTTGTCCTTACACAAGCGGGCAGAACGTTACTTTGGCTGTACCGAAAGGGGCACAACGTCATTTCGCTCTTTCCTTCCCGAGCTAACTGTCCAACAATATCTGTACGCACCCATGCTGCAGGAAGCCGCAGTTCCGCCGCTAGCCGGCACCAGCCGCGCCCTGGAGCGCTATTTTGCCGTGGCGCTCTATTTCTTGCTGGTGGCCGGTTTCGCCACCCTAGCCTCCACCGGCAGGCTGGACGCTCCCTCGCTCCTGCTGGCGGGCCTGGCCCTCATGTTCCGTGGCTACCTGGTTGCCAAGGGACAGCAGTTCAACATCTCTGAGCGGACAGCTTCTCTGCTCACCCTGATTTATGTGCTGTTCTACGCCGCTGATTTCTTTCTGCTGGCTCGTAATTTCGTCACCGCCACCGTGCACCTGGTGCTGTTCGCCATGGTGGTAAAGCTCTTCTCCGTGCGCCGGGATCGTGACCATCTTTACCTGGCGGTGCTTTCCTTCCTTATGGTGCTGGCGGCGGCGGTGTTGACGGTGGACAGCATCTTTTTCGCCGCCTTTGCGATTTTCTTGCTGGTGGCGGTGACCACTTTCATCCTGATGGAGATGCGGCGCTCTGCCAGCACTGCGGCGGTATGCGCGCGTGACAGCGGCGATGAGGCCCGCAGTTTGGGATGGTGGCTGGCGGCTGCCGGACCTATTTTTCTGATTCTTATTCTTCTGGGCGGCGCGGTTATTTTCTTTTTTGTGCCCCGCGTCTCCACCGGCTACCTGGGTGCCTATGCTCCCGGCGGCCAGCTTGCCACCGGCTTTGGCGACAGCGTTCGCCTGGGGCAAATTGGGGAAATCCAGCAGTCCAGCTCGGTGGTCATGCACATCCAGATTGACGGCGATTCCTCTGGGACCTATGACCTTAAATGGCGAGGACTCACGCTCAGCTTGTTCGACGGCCGCAATTGGAGCAATCCTCTGCCCGAGATCATCGTCCCGCGTTCCTCCGAAGGCCACTTTTCCCTTGACCGTCGTGAGGCGGCAGCCGCAAGCCCTCGCCCGCTTGCCCACAGCATTCGCTATCACGTGCTGATGGAGCCCATCGGCACCAATGTGTTCTTCGTCGCTGGACGCGCGCTCGCACTCTCCGGCCCCTATCGTCAGGTGGCCCAGGACGCCGCCGGCGCCCTTTACGACGTGGACCGAGACCGGGCCATTACCAGCTATGAAGCGGTCTCCGACCTGGCTCAACCCTCGTCTACCGTGCTCCGGGCCGCTTCCGGCAGCGTGCCTTCCTCCGTTGCTCTGCCTTATCTGCAGCTGCCGTTCCTGGACCCCCGGATTCCCCAATTGGCTCGACAGATCACGGCCAACGCCGGCACCAGCTACGACAAAGCCGCCGCCATCCAGCAATATCTCATGACCCGCTACGGCTACACCCTGCAGCTGCCGCGGACCATGCCGCGCGACCCGCTGGCCAACTTCCTGTTCGTGCGCAAGCAGGGGCATTGTGAGTACTTCGCTTCCGCCATGGCCATCATGCTGCGCACCCAGGGCATTCCTGCGCGCATAGTGAATGGCTTTCGCGGTGGCGAGTTCAACGACCTTACGGGCAGCTACCTGATCCGCGCCCGTGACGCCCACTCCTGGGTGGAAGCCTACATTCCGGGAGAGGGCTGGATCACCTTCGACCCCACCCCCGCCGGGCTGGGTCTCGCGCCCGGGCGGTGGAACCGGCTGCAACTCTACCTGGATGCGGCTTCCGAATTCTGGCGTGAGTGGGTAGTGAACTACGATAGCGCTCACCAGCGCACGCTGGAACAAACCGCCGCCCAGCACACGCAAAGCTTGTGGCAGCGGCAGCGCGCCTGGCTGCGCGCCCGCTATGCTTCCCTGCTGGCCGATGCCAGAAGCGCTCAGCGCTCTCTGCTGCGTTCACCATCACGCTGGACGCTGGGCTTGTCCGGCGCGGTCCTATTTCTGTTCCTGCTTCTGAATATTCGCCGCTGGGCTGGAGCGTGGCGGGCCCACCGCACCGCCGCCCATCCGGCGCAGGCACCGGGGATGGCCGCCAGCATCTGGTACGCTCGCATGACTCACTTCATTGGCCGCCGCGGTTGGCAGAAGCTGCCGGCCCAAACCCCACAGGAATTTGTTGCCACCATCGGAGAGGAAAGGCTGCGCAACTCGGTAGCATGCTTTACCACGCACTACGAGCGCGCCCGCTTCGCGCAATCAGTCGAGGACGCCGAACGCCTGCCCGGGCTTTACCAGGAGATCAGTTCCAGCAGCGCTGAATCGCAGCCGAAAACTCATAGAAGCCGGACTTGAGCCACGTTCCGGTTAACCACGAAAATTCGCAAGTTGTTGGTCATGGCATCTGCCGGGAACAGAAAGAACCCTAGCTTCTGCTGGCTCCACGCCTCCGTGGTACCGATAATCTTTTCGCCATCTTTGAACGTGACTTCCAACTTCCGCCCCCGCCCGCCATCGGGATTGTATTGTTCCTTGTACTGGGGGTTACCCGCGAAATCCTTCACGAAAAATAGAGCCTTAAGGTCGGCCAACTCGAAATCGGTGCCTGCTTCGAGAGGCGAGTTGGCGTCCGGAAAAAGGCGAAAACGCTCGCGCAACGGCGAAAAATTGAAAACATATCCCTTCAGCCGGCGGCCATCCAGGCACGCCACCACCAGCTTGCTGGCCTCTCGCGCGCGATACGGGGATGCGGCTACTGACATCACCCCAATGCCTCCCGTGTCTTGTATTGTGAAATGCGATGGGGGGTCTGGGAATCCGTTGCCGCCCTTGCGGGCGGGAGTCTGGTCCCGTTCTGGGCGGAGTTCGAGACCGGGAAAACTGCTAAAATAACTAGATTCCATGCCCTCGAAACAACCGATCGTACCCCCAGCGTCCGAACAATCCAGCTTGCGCGAGCCCACCAAGGTAGGCTTCGTCAGCCTGGGCTGCCCTAAAAATCTGGTGGACAGCGAGGTCATGATGGGGGTGCTGCGGCGCGCCGGAGCCGAGCTCACGCCGCGCGCGGAAGATGCCGATGTGATCGTGGTCAACACCTGCTCCTTCATTGGCACCGCTCAGCAGGAATCGGTTGACGCCATCCTGGAGATGGCCGAGCACAAAAACAGCGGCCGCGCTCGCCGCCTGGTGGTGGCCGGATGCCTGGTAGAGCGGTACCGCGACGAGATCCGCAAAAATATTCCCCAGGTAGACGCCGTGGTGGGCACCGGTGAGCTGGAGCGGATTCTGGAAGGAGCCGGCCTTGCGCCTCGCCCAGAGGCTTCAGGCAAGGCTGATTCGCCGTTTACTATTCTGAACGACCGTCCGGAGGGCCGGGCCCGCGAGGCGCAGGGACGCTTTTCACGCGCAGAGTGGGAGGGCGCCATCGCCGACTTGCCCAACTACCTTTACGACGAGAACACTCCTCGCCTGCTGGCCACACCTGGCTACACCGCCTACATCAAGGTTGCCGAAGGTTGCGATCATCCCTGCGGCTTCTGCATCATTCCCCAGCTGCGCGGTAAGTTCCGCTCCCGCCATTTCGAATCGGTAGTTGCCGAGGCCGAGCGGCTGGCCCGCGGCGGCGTGCGCGAAATCACCCTTATTGGTCAGGACACCACCTGTTACGGCGAGGACCTGGGCCTGACGGACGGGCTGGCGATTCTGTTAGAGCGACTGGCGCAAATCGAAGACCTGCGCTGGGTGCGCTTCCTCTATGCCTACCCCAACAAAATTACGGGGCGCCTGCTGGACACCATAGCCGCCAGCGAGAAAATCTGCTCCTACATGGACGTGCCCTTGCAGCATGCCTCCGCCGCGGTGCTTAAACGCATGAAGCGCGGCGGCGGCGCCGACCTGTTCCTTCGCTCCATTGAGAAGATGCGCCGCACCATTCCCGGCCTTACCCTGCGCACTACATTCATCGTCGGATTTCCCGGGGAAAGCGGGCGCGACTTTGAGGAGCTGTGCGACTTCGTAGGCCAGGCGGAATTCGACTGGATGGGAGCTTTCGGCTATTCCGATGAGGAAGGGTCTGCCGCTTTTCATCTGGACGGTAAGCTCTCCGCCACAGAAATCGAGCGCCGGCGCAAGCATCTCATGAGTATTCAGCGCCGGATCAGCAAGCGCAAAAAGAAGGCGCTGGTGGACCGTGAGTTCGACCTGCTGTTGGAAGGGACATCATCGGAAACCGACCTGCTGCTGGAGGGGCGCACCGCCATGCACGCGCCTGAGATTGACGGCAAGGTGCTGATCAACGATATAGGCGATCGCGAAGAAGTCCGCCCCGGCGAGTTCTACCGCTGCCAGATCACGGAAGCGCAGGACTACGACCTGGTCGGGAAACTTGTGTAAATGAATAATCGAGTAATTGCGTAATTTGTAAGTGAGTAACTTGTGATCCTTTTAGCGGCTGCGGTCCCCCGAGGCCGCGACCGTAATGGCCAGTCGGCTAAGCGGCCAGAAAGCTAGTCAGCTGGTTTTAAAATCACCCAATTACAAAGTACTCAATTACTCAATGATCCCATGCCCCGTAAACGAGTGCTCAGCCTGCGCTGCCCCACCTGCAACAAGCTAGTGCTGCGCAAAGATCCCGAGTTTCCTTTCTGCAGCGAGCGTTGCCGTCTGATAGATTTGGGCAAGTGGGCTAGCGGCGGCTACGTTATCTCCACTCCGATAACTGATCCCGAAGAAATGGGCTTTCAATCCGACCCCCGGAGAAAAGAGCAGGCTTCGCGGGCACGCCAGGATACCGATGATTCCGGCCAAAAGCACAAGCCCTGATAGCAGCGATGTAGACGTCGCACGGCCCAAAGCCGGCAGGCTCGCCTGGCTCATCGCCACCTTCTTCGGCTGTGGCCGCTTGCGGCCGGGGCCGGGCAGTTGGGCCTCGGCGGCAACAGTGTTGCTGTGGTGGCTCATCTCACAAGCTGCCGGCGCGAGAACTCACGTTTCCATCGCCGTGCTGTTGGCTTGCCTGGCCGCCGCCGTGGGTATTCCGGCGGCAACCCGGGTAGCCCGCGAGAGCGGCATTAAAGATCCCTCCTTCGTCGTGATTGATGAAGTAGCGGGTCAGATGATCGCCCTCATAGCCGCTCCGGCGCGATGGAAAACTCTTCTGGCCGGCTTTATACTTTTTCGTGCATTCGACATCGTGAAGCCACCGCCTCTGCGCCGTCTGGAGAAAATCCCACAGGGCGCGGGCATCATGCTGGACGACGTGGGAGCGGGCCTCTACGCACTGGCCATTTTGCAGACGGCACTCCACTTCGGCTGGTTGCGTTAAGCTCTGCCGCCAGGTCTCGAGATAGCGAGGATGGGTATCTCCGAACGGCTACTGGGCAAGAAGAACGTAAACGGCAAACCGCATATTGATGCGGTTCGCCCCGCGGCCGCTCTGCCCGGCGGCGAGGTGCGCATTATTGGCAGCGGCTTGCGGCCGCCGGAACTGCGCCGCCCGCGCGTCCAGTTTGGCGAGGTGGAAGGCTCGGTGCTCATCAGCTCCGACGACTTTCTTGTCGCTCGCGTTCCCGATGGCGCCATGACCGGCCCCGTCGTCGTCTCCACCAATGGCCATACCAGCAATGCCCACGAGGTTAAAGTGGCGGTCACCATCGCCGAGAACCTGCACCCGGTGACCAACCCCGCCCTCGACCTGGAGGGCAACATTTATGTGACCTTCTCCGGCTCCAGGGGACAGAAGGTGCCGGTTGCGATTTACAAAATTGACACCAACTATGCGGTCAAACCCTTCCTGGCGGAGATGATGAATCCCACCGCCATTGCCTTCGACCGCGCCGGCCAGATGTACGTTTCCTCGCGTTATGACGGTACCGTCTACAAAGTGGCGCCTAACGGCACCATGTCCGCCTATGCGGAGGGTATGGGGGTGGCCACTGGCCTGGCCTTCGACAAGGAGGAAAACCTCTACGTCGGCGACCGCAGCGGGACTATCTTCAAAATTGCCCGTGACCGGCAGATTTTTGTATTCGCGACGCTGGAGCCCAGTGTCTCCGCCTACCACATGGCCTTCAGCGTCAGCGGCGACTTGTTTGTCACCGGACCCACCACCTCCAGCTTCGATTCCGTTTATCGCGTTGATCCGCACGGCAGCGTTACCGTGTTTTATCGCGGTCTGGGACGCCCGCAAGGTCTGGCCTTGGACGTAGATGGTAATCTGTATGTGGCCGCCTCCCTGGGCGGAAAACGCGGCATCGTCAGGCTGACCCAGGATGCGCAAGCCTCGCTTGAGGTCGCCGGCCATAGCCTGGTGGGGCTCGCGTTTGCCCCCGGCCGCTCCGCTATTCTGGCTACCAGCAGCGCCGTCCACCATCTTTCCTGGGACATCCAGGGCAAGGCCCTGCTGCCGCAAGAGGCCTAGCTCGCAGCACCTCGCACTGGTACGCGATTGCCAGTCCAGTCTTTCAGGCTGAGGAATTGGCGTAGCCTGTGAGATCATTTCTTGTACTGCTAACTGACCATTGGCCACTGACCACTGACTTATGAACGCCGAGATCATCGCCGTGGGCTCGGAACTGCTGACTCCTTTCCGTCAGGACACCAACTCCCTTTATTTGACGGATAAGCTCAATCAAATGGGCGTGGAAGCGGCGTTCAAGACAATTGTGGGTGACGGCCGCGAGCCCATCGCGGAGGTCACCCGCACCGCTCTGAGCCGGGCCGGCCTGGTGATCCTGATGGGCGGTCTCGGTCCAACCGAAGACGATCTGACCCGCGAGGCGGTTGCCGACGCGCTGGAACTGCCCCTGGTTCGCGATCCCGCCATTGTCGAAGCATTGCGCAAGCGCTTTTCCAAGCGCGGCTACAAGTTCACGGAAAACAATGCCAAACAGGCCGACATTATCTCCGGGGCCACCGTCCTGACCAACCGCAACGGCACCGCGCCCGGGCAGTGGATCACCGGCAGCTACGACGGCAATGAAAAGATCATCATTCTGCTTCCCGGCCCGCCCCACGAACTGAAGCCGCTGTTCGAAGAACAGTGCCTGGAGCTCTTACGCGAACACCTGCCGCCGGCCTTTATTGCCGCCCGCGTGCTCAAGGTGGCCATGCTGGGCGAATCCCACCTCGATGACCGCATCGCCCCTATCTACCGCCGTTCTCCCAACGTGCAGACAACCATTCTGGCTTATGCCGGCGAGATTGAGATTCACCTGCGGGCCCGCGCCGATTCCATGCCGGTGGCGCAGCAGCGAGTGGATAAGCTGGCGGAAAAACTGGAAGACGAACTCGATGAATACGTATTCTCCCGCCAGGGCGAATCGCTGGAGCAGATTGTCGGCTATTACCTGCAGATGCGGAACGCCAGCGTGGCGGTGGCTGAATCCTGCACCGGCGGCCTGATTGGCGAGCGCATCACTTCCGTGAGCGGCAGTTCACGGTACTTTGCCGGCGGCGCTATTGTTTATTCCAACGAACTGAAAAACAAGTTTGCCGAAGTCCCTAAAGCCCTGATCGCGGCACATGGGGCGGTGAGCAAAGAAGTAGCCACTGCCATGGCGGAAGGCATTCGCAAAAAGTGCGGCGCCACCTGGGGACTAGCCGTCACCGGCATTGCCGGGCCCACCGGGGGCACGGAGGAGAAACCCGTCGGCTTGGTTTTCCACGCTCTGTCAAATGGCGGGTCCACTGAGGTAGTGGAGCGCAAGTTTCCCGGAGACCGCGAACGCGTGCGCTGGTGGGCCTCGCAGCAGGCGCTGGATATGCTGCGTCGGAAGCTGATGTAATCGGCACTTGGCATTTAGCAATTGGCATTTGGCTCTCGGGACCATTGCCGGACCTGGCGGTGCACTTCAATGGCCAAGTGCTAAGTGCCAACTGCTAATTGCTGGGTTTTATGCGCCTCTTTGCCGCCCTCGACATTGACCCTGGAATTCGTGAGCGCATGGCCCGTTTTCTGGATGGGGTGCGCGAATTCGCCCCCGACGCGCGCTGGGTGAGCGCTGAGTCGCTGCACATTACCCTCAAGTTCATCGGCGAGCAGCCCGACCGCAAACTGGAAACCATCCTTAAAGCCCTGGCGGAAATTCGGTCCCCGGCAACCAGCCTCAACTTTCACGGATACGGCTTTTTTCCCACTCCCCGCTCGGCGCGCGTCTTTTGGATAGGCCTGGATGGCGATGAGCATCTGGCCAAACTCGCCAGTCTCGTAGAGCAGGCGCTGGAACCCCTGGGCATCGCACGCGAAGGACGCGCTTTCAGCCCGCATCTGACGCTGGCGCGCGGCAAGTCAGCAGCCCCGCAGCGCCGCCCTCACGACCATCCCAACCGCATCTTCCAGCGTCTGCAGGAAAAATTGAGCCTTCTGCCCGCGCCTGAGTTCGGTACAATGAGCGCCCGCGAGTTCTTTCTCTACCAGAGCAGGCTCTCGCCCGCAGGCTCGCAGTACACAAAGCTGCAAGGGTTTCCTCTGACCTGAGCCGGAACATGGTCGCATACGCAAATTTCGGAATGATCGCCGCTATGGCCTATCTTCTGGGCTCCATCCCCTTCGGCTATGTGCTGGTGCGCGCGTTCCGCGGCAGCGACATTCGCCAGACCGGCAGCGGCAACATCGG
This sequence comes from Terriglobales bacterium, assembly GCA_035278025.1. Lineage (GTDB taxonomy): Bacteria > Acidobacteriota > Terriglobia > Terriglobales > Acidobacteriaceae > JAICWP01. The sequence continues at coordinate 18,545 of DATEJK010000136.1, forward strand.
CGCCACCAATGTCGCCCGCTCCTCGCCTGCGTTGGGCATCCTCACGCTGGTGCTCGATGCCGCCAAAGGATTTGTCGCGGTCACCATTGCCGCCGCTTTGGCCGGCGGCTCGGAGCGCGTCGGCGCGCGGTATCTCTACTCGGCCATGGCCGTGGCCTCCCTTTTCGCCGTTCTGGGGCACATCTTCTCCCTATGGATGAAATTTCGCGGTGGCAAGGGAGTGGCTACCGGAGTCGGAGCTTTCATAGCTATTGTCCCCAAGGCAGTGCTGGTCGCGATCTGTGTCTTCGCTGCTCTGGTCGCCCTCTTCCGTTATGTCTCTCTGGGCTCGATCGTGGCCGCGGCTACGCTGCCCGCCTTTATCTACCTGCTTTATGTACAACCCGGTTCGCCCATGCAGAGCGTCCTGGGGGCGGCTGTGGCTGCTTCCCTGCTGATTATCGCCAAGCATCATCAGAATATCTCCCGCCTGCTCGCCGGCACCGAGCACCGCTTTTCCTTGAGGCGTGGATGAATGCGAGCTGGATGTGAGTGACATCGCCGTCATCGGGGCCGGCGCCTGGGGCACCGCGCTGTCCATTGTCCTGGGGCGCAAGCGCACGCACACGGTTCGTCTCTGGGCCTATGAGCGCGAAGTACACGACTCGATTGTTTCCAGCCGGGTTAACGAACCCTTTCTGCCGGGCTATTCTGTTCCGGAAACGGTAGCGGTTACCAACCGCCTGGCAGAAGCGTTAGGCGGGGCCGAACTGGTGGTCAGCGTCATGCCTTCCCACCACTGCCGCCGTCTTTTCCGGGAAATGGCGCCCCTGGCCCGCCCGGAAATGCTCTTCGTCAGCGCCACTAAGGGCGTAGAGAACGATACGCTTTCCCGTATGACCGAGGTGATCTCCGACGTGCTTCAAGAACTGGGCGGCTTTCGTCCCCGCCTGGGTGCCCTCAGCGGGCCATCATTCGCCCGCGAGGTGGCGCGTGGCGATCCTACCGCTATTACGATTGCTTCTCATGACCAGGATCTGGCGCAGGCCGTGCAACGTGAATTCAGCGACCCATCCTTCCGCATGTACACCAGCGAGGACGTTGTGGGAGTGGAACTGGGAGGCTCGCTCAAGAACATCATCGCCATTGCCGCCGGCATGTGCGACGGCCTGGGCCTGGGGCACAACTCGGTGGCCGCGCTCATCACTCGCGGCCTGGCTGAAATCACCCGGCTGGTGGTGGCCTGCGGTGGCCAGCGTGAGACCATGGCCGGCCTGGCGGGATTGGGCGACCTGGTGCTCACCTGCACCGGCGAACTTTCCCGCAACCGCTCTGTGGGGGTGGAACTCGGGCGCGGACGCAAGCTTGCCGACGTGGTTTCCGGCATGCACGGCATGGTGGCGGAAGGCGTTCTGACCACCAATGCTGCGGTCGGCCTGGCCCACCGCTACGGCGTGGAAATGCCGATTACCCAGCAGGTGCATGCCATCCTGCACCAGGACAAATCCCCCCGAGAGGCCATTCACGAACTCATGACCCGGCGCGCCACCAGCGAAGTAGGCCTTTACCGCAACCCTGCCAACGGCTGAAATCTGAAATACATAGGCCTTTTCGGCTGGTCAACGGCTGCATCGCACTATGGCTCTCGGTACTTTCGTAACCGGCCTTGTACCCCCGTTCCCCCGCTCCTGCCTCCTTCACAGTACAATTTCTCAAGCTCCCCCCTTAAATTGAGCCATAGCTGAGTGACGAGCAGGGATTCCTTGTTCAAGAAACTGCCCATACCCGCGCGTGTTCCCATTCTCTACCTCATCCTCAGTGTGCTCATGCTGGTCAGCGTGGTCCCGATGTATTTCTATTCGCAACAGATGATTGCGATGAACCGGGACCGCTTGAAGACCAACGAAATGATGCTGCAGAACACCATCACTCGCTCCCTGGCCGATAACATTTCCGAACGCCAGGCCACGGTGCGGCTGATGCTTAACAACCTGTCCTCTGCCATCCAGATTGCCAGCGGTGGCGACCTCAGCGGCAATCACGTGAGCGCCCCGGAACTGCGCGCCCTGGTGGAGAACTTTGTTTCTTCTTCCGACAACCTGGTCTACTCCACCCTGCTGAACTCCCAGGCGAAAGGGATTTCCGCCGGGCGCATTGCCCCGGACGCCTTTCTGCAGCGTGAACTGGAACGCTCGTTCTCCGCCGCCCGCGATGGGCGCATCTACAACGGCGACGCCCTCACCGCCTACGGCGGCAAGACTCCGCGCACCATCATGCTGATCAGCACGCCCATCATGGCGGGCGGCCACTTCATCGGCATGCTGGGCGCGGTGGTTGACCTCCAGTTCCTCATCCGCCGCATGCAGGAAGTCAGTACCGGCGGCCTGGACACTTACGTGGTGGACCGCCAGGGCCGCCTGGTAGCCGGCGTCAAGCCGGAATACGCCACCGGCCAGGAAATGACCAACCTGGATATCGTGAAGAACTTTGTGGAGCAGGGAGGCAAGGCGCAATTCGTAGCCACCAAGGAATTCAATATCTCCAATGGCCGCCAGACTGAATCCATGCTCGGCACCTATAGCCCGGTGCCCTCGCTGGAATGGGCGGTTATCGCCCAGAAGCCGCAGCGCGAAGCCTACCGCGGCATTTATGAGATGCAGCGCACCGCTGGCCTTCTGGCTCTGCTGGCGGTACTCATGAGCGTGGGCATCAGCAGCTACGCCGCCCGCAAGATCACCCATCCCATCCAGGTCTTGACCGATACCAGCCGCGCCATCGCCCGCGGCGAATTCTCGCAGCGCGTCCAGCTCACCAGCCGCACTGAAATTGGCGAACTGGCCCAGACCTTCAACACCATGTCCGAGGACCTGGAGCGTTTTGTTGATGATCTCAAGCGCGCCGCTGAAGAGAACCGCGCCCTGTTCATGAACTCCATCCAGATGCTGGCCGGCGCGGTTGACGAAAAGGACCCCTACACCCGCGGCCACTCCGATCGTGTTACCCGCTACTCCGTCCTGCTGGCCACGGAAATGGGGCAGGAGAATGAGTTCATCGAAAAGGTGCGCATCTCCGCCCAACTGCACGACGTGGGCAAAATCGGCATTGAAGATCGCGTGCTCAAGAAGCCGGGCGCCCTTACTCCGGAAGAGTACGAGATCATGAAGACGCACACCACCAAGGGGGCCAACATCCTGCGTCCGGTAAAACAACTGGCGGAGATGATTCCCGGCATCGAACTGCACCACGAATCGCTCGACGGCCGCGGTTATCCTTACGGCCTGAAAGGCGACGAAATTCCCCTCCTGGCGCGCATTATCGCCGTGGCCGACACCTTTGACGCCATCACCACCAACCGCCCCTACCAGGCGGCGCACGATCACGCTTATGCCGTCCGCATTATCAGTTCCCTCGCCGGCAAACGCTTTGACCCCAAAGCCGTGGCCGCGTTGACCACTGTCTTCCATCGCGGTGATCTGGAGTCCACCGCCTCCGTCAAGCCGCAAGCTCCGCCGCCGGTCGAGGCGGTGGAAGTACCCGCCGACGTGACCGCCACCGTGGAAAGCGGGCGTTTCTAGCCGCAAGATCACCTCTCCTGCGTTAGTTCTGCTTTGGGAAACCCTGTTGTCCGAATGGGCGCCCCGCGGATCGCGCCGGCATCACCCAGGGCTTGAAATAGCCGGCTCAGGAAGCACCAGCATCAATCGGCGTACGGGTCCTTGAGATAACCTTCCACCGCGAAGTCCTCGCCAAAGCGGTGCAGGCTGAAGGAGCGGAGGGAGGCGGCCTCGCTCATGCGGCGGAAGCCGGGCCCGGCGGCGAAGGGCACGGAACCGGTGCCCGCCAGGATTTTGGGCGCGTAGTAGAGAAATACCTTGTCCACCACCCCAGCGGCCAGCGCCGCCCAGTTGACCATGGCGCCACCTTCAATCAGCAGGCTGGTGATCTCCAACTCCCCCAGGCAGGCCAGAATCTCGTTCATGCCGGGGCGGCCGTTGCCTGACCCCAAGCCGACCTGCCGCACCCGCAGGCCGTGTTCTTCCAGTTGCTGCCGCTTCTTCTCTTCCGCGAAGGAGCAGATGACCAGCACATCATCCTTCACTGTCTTGACCACGCGCGATTGCAGCGGCAGGCGCAGTCGCGAATCCACGATCACGCGCAGCAACGGGCGCCGCCGGGGCAGACCGCTGCGGTCGGTGAGCAGCGGATCGTCGGCGATGACGGTGCCCACGCCTACCAGGATGGCATCGTGTTGGTGGCGCAGTTGATGAACGTGCGCGCGCGCCGCTTCGCTGGTGATCCAACCCCCGCTCACTCCACCCGCGCCCAGGGCAGTGGGATTGGCGGATTCACCCGGAGGCGGCGCAATCTTGCCGTCCAGCGTCATCGCCGCCTTGAGGGTCACCAGCGGCGCTTTGTGGCGAATGTACTTGGCAAACGATTCATTGAGCTTGCGGGCTTCCTCGGCGCCAGGCCCAATCTCAACTTCAACCCCGGCGTAGCGCAGGCGTGCGAAGCCCTGGCCTGCCACCAGGGGATTGGGATCCGGCATGGAAGCCACCACCCGGCTGACGCCGGCCGCAATCAGCGCGTCGGCGCAGGGTCCGGTGCGCCCCTGGTGGCAGCATGGTTCCAGGTTGAGGTAGAGGGCGGCGCCGCGGGCGCGCTCGCCCGCCTGCTCCAGCGCCAGTATTTCCGCGTGCTTCATGCCTTCATAGGTATGGCTGCCAACGCCTACGATCTGGCCTTCGTTAACCAGAATCGCTCCCACGCAGGGGTTGGGCGAGGCCAGGCCGATAGCCTGGCGCGCCAATTCCAGCGCCTTTTGTATATACCCTTCGTTAGTCTCGTTCGTCACGGAAGACCCTGTTCACCACGAAGGCGCAGATCAGAGACACAGAGGATTTTAGATTGAAGAATGAAGATTGACGATTAGAAAGCTGAGGCAACGGCGTTTGTGGTACTCGCGACACCGATTGTTTCGTGGACGGCCGTGCCGGCAAAGGAATGCAAAACCCGATGACAGAGCTGTTCAATTTTCTTTGTGTCTCCGTGCCTCTGTGATGAATTGCTTTTACTCGAACAGCGAATCCACAAAGGCCTGCGGATCGAAGGGCAGCAGGTCGCCGGCTTTTTCTCCGACGCCCACGTAACGCACCGGCAATCCCAATTCGCGGGTAATGGCCACTACCACCCCTCCCTTGGCGGTACCATCCAGCTTGGTCAACACGATGCCGGTAACACCCGAGGACTGGGTAAACAAACGCGCCTGCTGCAGGCCATTCTGCCCGGTGGTGGCGTCCATGATAAGCAGGGTTTCATGGGGCGCGCCGGGAATGATGCGCTGCGCCGTGCGCCGCATCTTCTCCAGTTCCGCCATCAGGTTGGCCTTGGTGTGCAGGCGCCCCGCCGTATCCACGATAACGTAGTCGGCATGGCGTGCCTTGGCCGCCTGCAGCGCATCGAAGAGCACGGCCGCCGGATCGCCGCCAGCCTTGGTCTTGATCACCTCCGTGCCCGTCCGCGTGCCCCAGATTTCCAGTTGCTCGATAGCGGCGGCGCGAAAGGTATCAGCGGCGCACAGCAGCACGGATTTGCCATCGGCGTGCAGAACGTTCGCCAGCTTGCCGATAGTGGTGGTCTTGCCGGTGCCGTTGACCCCCACCACCAGGATGACCTCCGGCTCGCCCTCTACTTTCTGTACCGGCTGCGAACTGCCTTGCGTGAGAATGGCCAGCAGTTCTTCCTTGAGCAGGCGCTTGAGCTCGCCCACGTCCTTGATCTGCTTGCGGTCCGCCTTTTCGCGCAGTTTCTCCAGCACTTCGTGCGTGGTGGTAGTGCCCAGGTCGGCGCCGATCAGCGTGGCTTCCAGGTCGTCCAGGGTGGCACGGTCAATTTCCTTGTGGAAGGAAACCACGTCTTCCAGGCGCTCGCTCAGGTTCTCTCGCGTGCGGGTGACCGCTTGCTTCATGCGGTCAAGAAAACCGGGTTTCTGCTCGACGCTGCCGAATAAGGTCTGAATCATGAAAAATGCCCGGAAACCATGCTGTATGAGCGCTAAACTTTCATTATAGCCAACCGAGCCGGCAGGGCCGCCCCGCGAGCCACAGGCAGGCGCGGCAATTGACAGCGGAGGAACACCGGCCTATGGTTGCCAGCTGGCACCGGTGCGATTCGCCGGCTCTTTCAGCCTGGAGCCTGCCATGAAAATTTTCAGCATATTGCTGCTTGTTTGCGGGCTGCTGCTGGCTTCTCCTCGCCTCCACGCAACCGACGTTTCCGCCGAGCACGGAAACGACATGGTGCACGTCGGCAAAGCGATTGATGTCGGCCCCAATGAGGCCCTGGGTGACGCGGTCTGCATCGGCTGTTCCATCCATATCGCAGGACGCGCCAACGGCGACCTGGTAGCGGTGGGCGGCAATGTGCAGGTGGAGGGAACCGTCCAGGGCGACGCCGTTGTGGTCGGCGGTAACCTGCGGCTGGGCTCGGGCGCCGTCGTTCACGGTGATGTCAGCGTGGTAGGCGGCAAGGTTTTACGTGATCCCACAGCCAGGATAGATGGCGAGGTTGCCAGCCCTTCCCTGCTGGGCAACGCCTCCGGCCTGGCCCTCATATTGCTGGCGCCGTTCCTGTTCATGCTGGTAGTAGGAGTGGTGCTTTCCGTGCTGTGCGTCGCGGTGCTGGGCGAGCGACGCATTGGGATCATCGTGGACGCATTGCGCAAGCACACCGGCCTGGCTTTGCTGGCAGGTCTGGGTGTGCTGGCTGGATTCGTGGTTCTGAATGCGGTATTTCACTGGGCCGGTCCCCTGGGGCCCCTCGTCTTTATCGGGTTGTCGCTGGGAATGATCGCGCTCGCCATTGTCGGCTACGCCGGAGTAAGCGCCTGGGTGGGCCACGGCCTGGCTCCCGCCGCCGGCTTGATGGGGGCAGTAGTGGCGGGCGCCATCCTGGTGGGAGTTCTGCAGGCGATTCCGTTGTTGGGTCTATTCGCGATTTTCATCTTCGGATTGTTCGCCCTGGGCGGAGCTGCTCTCAGCGGCCTGGGTACCGATTCGGAATGGCTGTCGCAGCGGCTTTCCACTCGTCCGGCATCCCCGCCCGCCAGCGCCGCCGGCGGACACTAAGAACGCCCCGCCAGGATTCCCGGGCACGTCGCATACCACGTCGCATACAATGAACTCATGTTTACCGGACTGATCGAAGAAGTCGGGCGGGTGGAGAAAATCAGGGAGGACGACGGGAAGCGCCGCCTCACTGTCGCGGCCTCGCGGCTGCCGCGCGAACTCCGCATCGGCGACAGCATCTCGGTGAGCGGCACCTGCCTCACCGCGGTGGAGGTTCAGCCGCAGTCCTTCGCCGCTGACCTGGCCGCCGAAACCTGGGCGCGCACGTCTTTCTCCCGTATTCGC
>DATEJK010000137.1:0-8752 GCA_035278025.1 Terriglobales bacterium
CCTCCGGGCGCACGCCGTTTGCCGGCATTTCCGGGAGTTCCCACATCCCCGGCATCAGCGAGGCGCTACGCCCGCGCCGCACCAGGAACACGCTCTGCCCACGCCGTGCCAGGCGGTAACCCAGTTGTTGCCGCCGGCGGCGCTGCTTGTGCTTTGCCGGACCGAGGCCGCGCGTCCGGCACCAGCGAACCAGGGGGCAGCGCGGGCATTGGGCCTCTGCCGGAAGACAAACCGTCGCCCCCAACTCCATCATGGCCTGGTTGAAGTCGCCGGGGCGGTCGGCCGCCAGCAGCCATTGCGCCATTTCCCACGCCGCGCCGCGTTTGGGTGCTTGCCACGCCAGCAACCGCGAAAGCACCCGCTCCACATTGCCGTCCACCACCGCCACCGGTTCCCCGAAGGCGATGCTGGCCACGGCGGCCGCAGTGTAGGGCCCAAAGCCCGGCAACTGCCGCAGTTGCGCAGCCGTGCGCGGCAACTCCCCGCCGTACTCCTGCACCATGACCTTGGCGGCATAGTGCAGCGCCCGCGCCCGCCGGTAGTATCCCAGGCCGCTCCAGGCGGCGAGCACAGCTTCCGGCTTAGCCGCGGCCAGCGAGCGCACATCGGGAAAGCGCCGCAGAAAGCGCTGGTAATAACCCGTAACGGCGGCCACCCGCGTCTGCTGCAGCATGACTTCTGAAATCCAGATGCGGTAGGGGTCCGACTCGCCGCGCCAGGGCAGGTCCCGCCGGTTGCGGTCATACCATTCCAAGAGCTGGCGGCGAAAGATGCGCAGTGTCCCCGGCGGCCAAAGCTCTGAAACCTTTGGTAGACGCCTCGGATTCAAGGCTGACGAAGGCATGTGGATCTCGTTTTCCGGCGCAAAACTCGCTGCGGCGGTCTCCCTGGCTCACGATTCAGATCGAGACCAGCTTCACAAAATGTAACGAAATGAAACATTCCGGGGGATGATTGGCTCCCGGCTCCGCCGAAGAGACTATCCTAACCAACTTGCTTTCAGCAACTTAGAAAATACCGCCCCTTTGGACGGCGGACTGCTTTGGAATATGCATTCCCCCAAGGAGTGCAAGGCATGGAATACCGTCCCAGATCGCAAAGCGGCTTCAGTCTGATGGAACTGCTGATTTGCATGGCGGTGATGATGGTCGTGACCGTAGCGGCCATTCCCACCATCAGCCGGACGTTGCAAGCGGTCAAGTTGCAGAGCTCGGCGCAGGATTTCGCGACCCTCCTGCAGCGGACACGCATCCTGGCGGTGAAGAACAACACCAGCTACAGCATAGTTGTTCCGGCCCCGGTTAACGGCATGCAGATCGCCTGCATTGACAGCATCTCCCCTCCCAACGGAGCTTGCGACGCCACCGAACCGATGGTGGCTCTGTCCGGCAACGTGTCGCTGGTCACGGATGGCAGCGGCCCCTCCACCAACCAGATCACCTGTGGCGCGGTGGGAACGGGTACTTGTCCGGCGAATTTCACCGGCCTCAACTACCAGCCGCAACCGGTCAACGCATTTACCTCGTACAACAACCGCGGCCTGCCTTGCGTAGGCAATCCTGTCACCACAGAACCAAACCCAACCCTGGCGGCATGCAAGGAGAGGGACCCGGGTGGCAATGCCGTCGGATTCGTATTCCTGTTCCAGTACGCGGGCGCGACTGCGAGGTCTTACGCGGCAGTAACGGTCACGCCATCCGGACTGGTAAGCGAGTGGAGCTATAACGGCGCTTCATGGGGACAGCAATGAGAGTGAAAATGAAACCATTCCTGGGCAAGAGAAAGTCATCGGGCTTGACCCTCATCGAACTGCTCATTGCGCTGAGCATCGGCGCAGTAGGGCTGACGGCGGTGATCAGCCTGTTCGTGGTGGCCATGGCCAACAACAGCCGCAGCCATCGCGATACCACGGCTACGCTGCTGTCGCAGAGCGTGCTGGAACAGATCCTGCTGGCGGGCACCAACAATGTGGCCAACATCGGATTGACCGACTGCCTGGGCAACAACTTCACCATCAACAGCGCCGGCGGCGCCTCCCCGGGTGCGGGGGCAGCGGTCACCGCCAGCGGCAACATTGATTTCTCCGCGGCTGCCCCGGGCGCCAACTACAGCATGACCTACAACGTGTGCCGCGCCAATGGCCAGACCTCCCAATACGACGTTCGCTGGAACGTGCTGGACATGTCCACCTCCGGGACCACGGTCTACACCCGCCTGGTGCGGGTTTCCGCCAAACCCGTGGGCACGACGGCGGCCAATTCTTACCTTCTGCCGGTCACTTTGCGCGGCACCGCCGCCGTGGCGGAGAACTAGAGGACATATGAGCCGACACTCGCAGCAAGGGCAACACGGCTTCTCGCTGATGGAAATGCTGATTGTCGTGGCCGTGCTCAGCCTGGTGATGGGCGCGATCTTCAGCACCATTCTGGACGGCATGAAAAAGTACCGTCTGGAGGAAAACCGCGTCAACACCACCCAGGAATCGCGGGAATTCCTCGATCAGATTGTGCGCGACCTGCACAGCGCCGGCTATCCCGGGCTGAAGATGTTCACCCCCAGCGCGCTGACCGCGCCCGCCGTCAACAACTCCAACGTCGCGGCCGGTCTGGTAGCGGTCTCCGCCACCGACATCTGGTTCGAAGGCGATATTGACGACAACGGCCAGGTGCTGAGCGTCCGCTACACCCTGCAGGCCAATGCCAATGGCAATTGCCCGTGCGTCATGATGCGCAGCGCCATGCCCAAAATAACCGCGGCTCCCTCCGCCCAGAACGTTAATTACAACACCCAACTGCAGAACGTGATCAACAGCACCGGCGGCGCCGCTCCCTATGCGATTAGCGGAAGCACCATGTTCAACGGAACCGCGGTCAGCAACGATACTCTTTACGCCAGCTACAAGACCGTTCCCGTGTTCGCGTTTTACGACCAGAACGGTAATGCCATAGCCGTGCCTAACGATTTGCAGGGCGGCAATCTCAACACCGGAGTCAATGTCGCCAACGGAAATACGGTGCGCATGATCAGCGTGGCTCTGAACCTGCTTTCCTCCCAGCAGGACCTGCAGACCCACCTGCGCTCGGGCGTTTCCATGCGCGCCATGGTGAAGCTGAACAATCTTCAGAATTAGGAATTGGAGGAAGTTATGATGCGCCAATCGAAAAACGAACGCGGCATAGCTTTAATCGTGGTGCTGTTTGCGCTCATGCTGCTCACCGCCGTAGGCCTCGGACTCATGTACATGACCACCACCGAGACCGGCATTGACAGCAATTTCCGCGGCGAGCAGCAGGCCTATTACGCCTCCAAAGCCGGCCTGGAGGAAGGGCGCGAGCGCCTGCGTTACGGTGCCCCCAACTCCATCTTCCCCACGAATGGTTGGGCCTTGCCCACTACCGCGCCGGCCGCCAATACCGGTTCGGTGGTTTACATCGTCAACTCCATGGGCGCCGGCGACCCCGTGACTCCCTGGAGCGCGAATACCCCTTACTTTGATGACGAACTCTGCCATGAAAACTTCAGCGGTCTGGGCCTGACTGCCACCGCCGCCACCGTGCCCTGCGCGCAGACGGCTCCCAGTGGCAACAGCTGGTACACCAGCGTGGCCAGCACCGACCCCGCCACCGGCACCAGTTCGGCCACACCCTATAAATGGGTGCGCATCACCCTGAAACAGGACAACTCCTACAGCCCATACTGTCCCGATAACAACTGCACCTCAGCATTAGCCAACCGGCCAGTTTGCTCCACCATGAACACCACCTCCGCCACCCCTCCCTACTACGAGACGCCGCTGCCCGCCGCGTATCCGGTGTGCGAAGCGGCCAACATGCGCTCCGTCTTCGTAGTGACCTCTCTGTCCAGGATGTCGGACGGTGCGCGCAAGATGACGCAGTATGAAGTGGCGAACATGGTGGTTCCGCCCCTGCCCGGCTCCATCACCTTCGACGGCGCGGGCCCGAACTTTAGCCCGCCAAATTCCAACGCCCTGACCATCAACGGCGCCGATGCGCATACCTGCACCAGTTGGGCCGCCCCCACCATGCCGGCCGTCGCCGCTTACAATGCTGCCGCTACCACCACGCTCACCAACGACATCCCCAGCAACCGATACAACAACTACACCGGAGCCGGCGGCACGCCCAGTGTGGTCAACTCCTATAATCAACTGGGAGTTCTCAACACCGTTGGCGGCCTGCAGCAACTGGTGAGCAACGTAAGCTATGCCGCGGACCAGACCTTTAACACCAACAATCCCACCATCTCCAATCTGGGTACGGACACCGCTCCCCTGATCACGGTGGTGAATGGCGACTTTACCTGGAGCGGCCACCAGTCAGGCTCGGGAATTCTGCTGGTTACCGGGACCTTGACCATTACCGGCACCCCCAGCTACGACGGCGTGGTGTTGGTCATTGGCCAGGGCAACCTGACCTATAAAGGCAGCGGCTCGGGCGTAATCAACGGCGGGCTGTTTATCGCCAACATCTGCAGCAACTGCAGCGCCAATCCTCCGCAATACTTGCCCTCCAGCGGCGGCCCGGGCTCGCCGACCCTGAGCTGGAGCGGCGGCGGCAACCTGACCTTAAATTACGACAGCTGCTGGACCAACAAAATGTCGGACCGCGCCGTGCTGCGCGTGCTCGCCTCCCACGAAGAGGTGTACTGATTCGGCAGCTCGGATAGCAGTTGTGAATGAGAACAGGCGGCGCGCAAGCGCCGCCTGTTTTCTGGAGTGCCGGGCATCAGCTCTCGGATCAGTGCTTGGGCGCGGAGGTAGTGTCTTCCTGAGGCGGTACTGCAGGAGCAGGCTGGGCGTTGCCTGCTCCCACTTTGCCCGCGGTGCCACTGTGGGGCTGGGAAGCCTGCGCGGCCGGGGTTTGGACGGTGCCATCCTTGGGAGGCGAAAGTCTACCCGCCAGGGGCATTTTCTTCTCCAGTTGTTCCAGTTTCTTGAGCTTCTCCGGTTCGTGCCGGTGAAAGATGCGCATCATGTCGGGCATGAACTCGCGAAGCAGGTTGGTTTCCGCGCTGCTGAGCACGCTGCCGCCAAAGCGGCTCATGGTTTCGCCGAAGCCGCGCTGCGGCCGGGGATAGTAGGCGTTGGTCAGACTGTCCACGAAAAGCAGGCCCAACAGCAAGGAACTGTTGAAGGTGTGGCGCCCGCTATCGGAGCGGGTCACCAGCACGCGACTGGCGGCATAGGGAACGCGGGCAAACAAAGAATGTCCGTCCCCCATCCGGAAATAGCGTGGGTCCTGGCGCAGCACCGCGGGAAATAGGAAATTTTCGAAAAAGCTTCCGGCTTCATGATTGGCCAGCAGCGCGCCGTAGCGTTTGCCGTAGCCCTCCATTCCCTGCCCATAGGCCGGCCAATCGTCCGTCATCTGCGCCCATCCCGCATCGAATGCGGTGTTCGCAAAGGTATAAAAGGAATAGGTCTGCTGCAGGAAGATGTTAAATTTCTGCCGCGAGGTCAGGGGCGTGTAGTAGGAGGTCTCCACCGGCTCCATAGCAACCGGAGCCTCTTTCTCCGATGAGGCTGAGAATACCGGGCTGGTGCTCCCCTGCGGCGGGGCGGGCGGCAAACTTTCATCCTGGGCATTACTTTGGGCAGCCGCGCTCAGGCTCATCCCGGCCACGATTGCGGCCACCACCCAGGCACGCATCCAGTTCTCAGCCCTCATCCCTAGCGCCCCAACAGCAATCTACGCGCCGAACTCTCTTAACTCAGAGGTAATCCGTGACGGGAGGGTTTTCCCCTAGTACCTCCCCGTTCCTTACCAGGTACAAAGCCCGATCGCGCGGTTGACCCGCTCTCTCCCGGGGCTCATAATCAGGCTCTCTGCTCCCCTAAGTCCTCAGGATGGTGGAACTTGGCAGCTAAACACCGCAGCTCGGACGACCTCAAAACCCGGCTTGATGAAGCTTTCAACCGGGCGGGGAAGAAAGTAGAAGCCGCGGGCAAGAAGCTGGGGCGCTCCCTGCAGGATTCGGGCCTGGACAAAGACGCGGAGAACATCATTTCCTACCTCAATGAAGAGGTCGTTCCCGCTGTCCGGAGCCACTCCACCCAGGCCCTGCGGATAGCGGCCAAGAAACTGTCGCAATTCGCCGACTACATGGAACGGAAGCAGCGGTGAGAACCAACTGCAGCGCCGTTCTCCTGCTGCTGGCCGGAGCCCTGTTGCTGAGCGGATGCAGCCACCGCAGCGCGCGAGTCAATGTGCCCCCGCCTCCCAGCATTCCAGAGAGCACGCCGCCGGCTCCTAATCCTGGCGCCGAGTCCAACATTCCATCCCAGCCGCCAGAACGGCCAGTTGTTCCCCAGCCGGCGTTCGTCGAAACCGGCATTGCCAGCTGGTACGGGCCACCCTACCACAACCGCCGGGCGTCGGATGGCGAGATTTACAATATGAACGCGCTGACCGCCGCCCATCGGACCCTGCCCTTGGGTTCCATCGTGCGGGTTACCAACGTAAGGACACATCACTCCGTAGTAGTCCGCATCACCGATCGCGGACCTTTTATCCCTGGGCGAATCATTGATTTGTCGCTGGCTGCCGCCAAAGCGGTGGACGTTTGGCGGCCCGGCCTGGCCACGGTGCGGGTGGAACTGCTGAAAAGTCCGGCTGCGCTAACCCAAGGCGGCCGCTGGGCGGTGCAGATTGGGGGCTTCGATGACGAACAAGCCGCCACCGAACTGCGCGACCACCTGGCCCGGCGCTATCACAGCGCCCGGGTGCACGAATTTGCCAGCCCCACGGGCAACTGGTGGCTGCAGGTGCGTGTTTTGCAGGATGACAAACGGCGCGCCGAGGAAGTAGCCCGCGACACCCACACCCCCGAAGGCGCCGTCTTCCTGGTGCGCCTGGACTAACTTCCACTAACCAACTTTGGCACTTCCGCAGGTAAGGCATCCCCCGCATGATTACTGCGGTAATGGCACCTCTGGGGACTACTCCGCGTGTGCCCGGGCCCCTAGACTAATTAGGAAATACCAGCAGCACTGGGGTGTTGCAACAGCATGATTTGCTTGGGAAGATCAATCGGGAAGCGCGGTGGTGCGACTTGCGGCCGCAAAGGCCAGAAAGGCGCGGAACTGGCGGAGTTTGCCGTGGTGTTTCCGCTGTTTCTGGCGCTGCTGTTTGGCCTGATCTGGGCGGGCCGCGCGCTGAGCATCTACGGCACGATTACCCGCGCCGCGCGCGAAGGCGCCCGCTTTGCCGCCGCTCCCTCCTGCGCCTCGTGTCCGGTCGGCAGTTTGCCCGGCAACGTCCCGCCAAGCGACACGGAAATTATCAACGTAGTCAGCAGTTCGCTGCAGGCAGCAAGTCTTAACCCCGCGTCCATCACCGCCTACACGCCGCCGCAAGCCATGACCTTTTGCACGGGAGTGGCGGTGGCTGCCTGCAACACAACCAATAAAATTCAGATTTGCCGCGGTGTGCAATTGAACGGAGCTGCGCCGCCGCAACAGTGCGGCACGGTGGTCAGCTATGCCTACCCGGTGCCGCTGACGTTCAGCATGCCAACAGCCGGCGCCTGGGTGAAGGCTCCCCAGATTACGGTCGCCACCAGCGTACAGGTAGCGCAGGAGCAATAACCGTTATGCGCACGGGACCATTTCGTCGCGGTAGAGAGGGGCAGAGGCGGCGGAGTCTCCGCAGCCGCCGGGGCTCGCAAATCGTGGAATTCGCCATGGTGCTGCCCCTGTTCATGGTGTTTGCCGTAGCAGCCTTCGATTTCGGGCACGTGTTCGCTCTGCGCGACAAACTGGACAATTCGGCGCGCGAGGGCGCCCGGATGGCATCTTCGCAAACCCTGATTGGCGAAGTGTCAGGTTCGGCGCCGTCCGCCAACACGACCGCTGTGGCGCAGTCGGTGTTCAATTATCTGCTCCAGGCCAAGGTGGTGCAGGGCTGCGCCTTGAACGGCGGCGCCAGCTCGGGCACGTTTTCCTGGACGTTTGCCGCCAGCAAATGTCCCGACAACCTGAGCATTACAGTGGAACGCAATTATCAGGTAACTATCAGCGGGAACAACGTCAGCATGAGCCGGGTCACGGTCTCATATCCGGCGCACTTTTTGTTCTTTAATCGCGTGATCAGCCTGCTGACCCCGGGCGCTAACTATCCCAGCACTTTTGTTCTCACTCCCCAGGCGGTCATGCAGAACCCGTAAGAAACGGGGAGGTTCGATATGAAAAACAACCGGCAACACCCGCGCGACAGACAGCGGGGTTCCACTCTGGTCCTGGCCGCAGCCGCTCTGCTCATGCTGCTGGGCATGGCCGGCTTCGCCATTGATGCGCTGACCCTGTATGTAAGCCGTACGGACGCGCAGCGTGCCGCCGATGCCGCGGCTTTGGCCGGAGCCAAAATTTTCGTGACCTCGGGTTGCACCACCGCAGCCAACTGCACCACCGGCAGCACCCAAACCCTGGTCAAGCAAGCGGCGGAAGGAGCGGGCGCGCAGAACAAAGTTTTCGGGCAGTATGCCAGCATCGCCGATTCCGACATTACCTTTCCGCCTTCGCCCACCGGCGATCTTCACGACCCCATGGTACAGGTAAAGGTGCACCGCGTTATTCCAACGCTTTTTATGGGTGCGCTGTCGAGGATGCTGGGGGGAAACGTCAGCGGCATCACGGTCGCGGCCACGGCCACGGCGGAAGCTTTCAACCCGACGGGGTCCAACTTACCTTTCGGCACTGGCTGCATCAAGCCCTGGCTGATGCCCAACTGCGATG
>DATEJK010000138.1:0-8065 GCA_035278025.1 Terriglobales bacterium
GACCTGTACCACCATCTGCCGGAGACGCCGGCGCACCTGCTGAACGAGAAGGCGCTGGGCGACATGATGCTGGCCGGGCGCTCGCTGCTCTACGCGGGCGGCGGTGGCTCCTGCATGGGCTGCGGCGAGGCCACGCCCATCCGCCTGATGCTGGCGGCTACAGGCTTTGTTTATGGAAACGAGATCGGCATTGTGGCGGCCACGGGCTGTAACAGCGTGTTCGGCTCGACGTACCCGTTCAATCCTTACGCCGTGCCCTGGACCAACTCGCTGTTCGAAAACGCGCCCGCCGACGCGCTGGGCATCCGCCTGCGCTGGGACCAGGAAGGACACCAGAACCGGCGGCTGTGGGTGCTGGGCGGCGATGGCGCCATGTACGACATCGGCTTCCAGTCACTGTCGCGCCTGCTGATGTCAGGATTCGACATCAAGGTTCTGGTGCTGGATACGCAGGTGTACTCCAACACCGGCGGCCAGACCTCCACCTCCACCCTGACCGGGCAGGACGCCAAGATGGCGGCCTTCGGCAAAGCCCAGCCGGGCAAGCGCGAGCACCGCAAGGAACTGGGCGAGATCGCCATGATGCATCCCGGCGTGTTCGTGGCTCAGACCACAGCGGCGCACCTCAATCATTTCTACAAGACGATTATGGAGGCCAATGCCTACCCCGGCCCGGCGGTGGTGATTGCCTATGCCACCTGCCAGCCCGAACACGGCGTCCCTGATGACCGCTCGCTCACGCAAGCCAAGCTGGCGGTGGAATCGCGCACCTTCCCCCTGTTCGTCTACGACCCGCGCAAGGGCGACCGCATACGCGAATGCCTCAGCCTGGCCGGAAATCCGGCGATGAAGCAGGATTGGTACGTTGACCCGCATGACAATCAGCCGGTGGACTTTGTCAGCTTCGCGCGGACCGAGGGACGCTTCGCCCGCCATTTCAACGAGCAGGGCGAGGCCGACGAATTCCTCAAGAAAGCAACCGAGGACCGTTTGGCCAACTGGCACCGCCTGCAGGAGCTGGCGGGGCTGCGGTAGGAGAGCTTGAGCTCGGCGCCCTTTTCGGATGTCATGCCCTAGAGGTGCACCCCAAAACCCAGGGTCCCTCGACTCGCTCTCCCGCGCTTCGCTTGGTCAGGCTCGCTCGGGATGACATGGAAGGAGGTCATCGGCTTTTAACTCGCGCCGACACTAGTAGTGGTGCTCAACATGACAGGCACCCGTGACAAATCACCTCTTCCTGTGCCAAGCTACTGGGCTCCATGATTCCCTACTTCTTCCTACTGCTCGCGATGATGAATTCTCCCGCAGCACAGTCCTATACCAGCAACGTCGTCCTCACCAGCCAGCGCGTGACCCGCGACTTCTTGCCCGATGGCGACCTGGATAAGGGCGTGTGGAAGCTGATGCCGCGCGCCACCTTCGACCACAACTACACCGGGGAAAAGCGCTATCCCGCGCTGCGGACGGAAGTGGCCAGCCTGTGGAGCGACCAATACGTGTATTTCGCCTTCTGGTGCAAATACCACGAAATCAATGTCTACAAAGGCGAAGATCCGGCCAAGGAACGCTGGGGACTGTGGGAGCGCGATGTGGTTGAGGTGTTCCTTAACCCCGACCCGGAAAAGGTCAATCACTACTACGAATTCGAGGTGGCCCCCAACAATCAGTGGATTGACCTCGAAATTGATCTGGACAAAAAACCGTTCAATGCCGCCGCCTGGAATTCGGGCTTCGAGCACGCGGTGAAGGTGGATGAGAAACAGCACCTGTGGATGTGCGAGATTCGGATTCCCCTGAGCGCCCTGAAGGCGCGCATCGTTCCGGGGGCAAAATGGCGCGGCAACTTCTACCGCGCCGAAGGCACGGGGACGGATGAGCAGCGCTCACTCCTGGCCTGGAGTACCGTGGTAGCTAAGCCGGAAGCGTTCCACAATCCCAGCCGCTTCGGCGTTATCCGCTTTGTGCCCTAGCTACGGCGCGCTAACCTGCAGCAGCGCTGAGGCCTCACAATTGTTGTTCTCATTCGATTCAGCAACGTAACGATTAGCGTCAGCACACGCCAGCACGTAATAGCTCCCTGCTGGCGCGTACGGCGAAATGGTGACGGTGGCGGTTCCAGTTGAGGAGCCGCCGGCGGCCAGCGACGGCACCAGTCGCGGGCCTGCGAGCAGAATTCCCGTGGGCACGGCGCTTACAGTCTTCGAAAGGTAATAGCGCGTGGTCGAACTGCCGGCGCCGGCCACGCCCTGGTTTAAGGTTGTATCCGTAACCTGGACGGTCTTCCCAAGGAGCAGGGGACCGCTCACCGTTACCGAGGTTTCCATCAAATCGGGTCCATCCACCAGCAGCATGCTGCCGGATGAAACGCAATTATTGCTCTCGTTGCTTTCCATCACGTAGCGCGAATGATCGGCGCAGGCCAGCAGATAGTAGCTGCCGGGCGGGAAGAAGGCAGAGACCGTCACCGCCGCTGTGCCGGTCGAGGCGGCTCCCACGGCGAGCACTGGCAGCGAACGGCTTCCGCTTAGAAGCGTGCCTTTAGGTACGGTGCTGGGAGTGGAGGAAAGGTAATACCGCGTAACCGAACTGCCGGCATCGCCCGCACCCTGGTTCACAGCCGTATCGCTTACCTGCGTGCTCTTGCCCACGACCAGCGCACCCAGCGCGCTAACCGCGGTTTCCGTCAGGTCGGGTTGGCCCAGGCCGGCGCCGGTGAGAGCCAGCAGGTGAGGGCTTTCGGGGCTGTTGTCGGTAATGGTTACCGCGCCGCTGCGCGGTCCCATGCCGGTTGGTTTGAAGCTGAGGCTGATGGAGCAGGTGGCACTGGGGGCAAGCTGGCTGGGGCAGCTGTTGGTTTGCGTAAAGTCGCCGCTGGCAAGAATGCTGCCGATGGCGAGGCTGGCGCTTCTTTGGTTGTTCATCAGGGAAGCGCTGCGCTTCACGCTAGTGCTGCCCACCACCACGCCCCCAAAATCGAGGGCGGCGGGCGAGAGCGTCACCCGGGAAACGCCCGTCCCCGCCAGAGTGACCGTGTGCGGGCTATTGGCGGCGCTGTGGCTGATGGTGAGCACGCCCCCATGGACGCCGATAGCGGCCGGAGTGAAACTCACCAGCAGAGTGCAGCTCTGCGATGGGCCCAGGGCCGCGCCGCAGTTGTTCCTTTGAGTGAATGCGCCCGTAATGCTGATGGTGTTGATAGCCAGCGCATCGCTCTGATTATTGGTAAGGGTAATGTAGGCGTCCCGGCTGGTATCGCCCACAACTATTCCGGCAAAGTTAACATTCGCCGGAGAGACGGTCGCTGGGGCCAGCGCGTAGCCGGAGAGCCCCACGGTTTGCGGGCTGCCGGCGCTGTTGTGGGCCACGGTAAGCCCGCCACTGGCATACCCCAACACGCTGGGCGCGAACGTGAGTGTAATCGTGCATTGGCTCTGTGGCGCCACCTGCCGGCCGCAGTCATTGCTCTGCAGAAAATCCCCCTGAACCGTTATGTCCGTAACAGCCACAGGAACGGTCTGGCGGTTGGTAAGCGTTACCGTCCTGGGTGGACTCGATGTATTCACCACCTGGCGCCCGAAGGCTAGCGCGCCCGGCGCTATGCCCACCGGGGCCATGCAGTCCCGCAGAGACTGGTTCACGTTCAACCGCCCGCCACTGACGGTTGTTCCGCTTAGGGCCGGCACCAGGTCCACCTGCTCCGTCAAACTGGCCTTAAGCGCGGCGGTACCCAGAGCACAACGCGAGAGCAGGAGGGCGGCGGCGCCGGAGACGTGAGGCGTAGCCATGGAGGTCCCGCTCAAGTAGCCGTACTGCCCGCTCAACACGGTGGAGAGAACGTTTACCCCGGGGGCTCCCAATTGCACGCTGCTGGCGCCGTAGTTGGAAAAGGAGGCCAGAGCGTCATTATTGTCGGTGGCGGCGACGGCAATCAGATTAGCCGCGCCGTAGCTGGCGGGGTAAAACGGGCTGCGGTCGTTATCGTAGCCGTTGTTACCGGCGGCGGCCACGAAGAGCATCCCGTTTTGGCCGGCGCGGTTGATCTGGTCCAGCAGCGCCTGGGAAAAACCGCTTCCGCCCCAACTGTTGGAGAGCACGCGAACATCAGCCGCGGCGCCCAAGGCATTCTTCGTCTGGATAGCGAACTCGATGGCGTTCACAGCATCAGAAATGTACCCGCCGCCGCTGGCGTCAAGAAACTTGATGCCCATGATTTGCGCGGTCCAGTTCACTCCCACTACGCCTAGAGAATTATTGCCCGCGGCGCCGATGGTGCCGGAGACATGGGTGCCGTGCTTGTTGTCATCCATGGGATCGCAGGTCAGGGTAATAGCGTTGAAGCCGTGGCTTCCAGCGGGGCAGGTTATGGTGGAATCGGCAACGCTCACCGCGAAGGCCGCCGGCGCTGACCACACATTCGACTGCAGATCAGGATGCGTGTAGTCAACTCCGGTGTCCACTACCCCAACCACATGATCCGTGCTGCCGGTGGAGAGCTCCCAGGCCTGAAAGGCGCCTATATCGGCTCCGGGAGTTCCGGCGGGGAAACCGAACGACTGACCGCTGTTGTGCAAGCCCCAGAGCTCCGGGAAACGAGGATCGTTGGGCTGCTGGGCCGCCTCCACCATGAAGTTGGGCTCGGCATACAGAACGTCGCTGCGCAGCGAGAACTCGTAAACCAGGCTCTCCGTGCTTTTGGAACGCGAGTGGAAACGGTACAGGCGCTGAACTCCGCCCAGGCGGTGACTGCGGTCCAGATCGTGGGCCAGCGCCAGCCCGCGCAACTTCTCCGTGCTCACTTCGCGAAATTTGACCAGGACTTCCCGTTTGGCCGCGGATGGTTTTTGGTCGCTGTTCTTTTCGGAGGCGGCGTGGGAGGGGAGCGGCAGCAGGCAGGATGCCAGGACCAGGCACACACAATAAAATGAGGCGCGCATAAACACAATCCTTTCCGGACCGCCAGGGCAGTCCGCACCGCTGCAGTCGGGGAGGCGCAACTCTGCCGCTTGCAGAGACACGCGGGCGGGCATGCCACCGCATGCGACTCAACACCAGCCCTAATCACAGATTGGGATCAGCCATGCCGGGGAGATGGCAGGTGAGCAACGATACGCATGGAGTCCTCCACCAAGGGGTGCAGCGTTCTTCTTCAACCAAGCTGGGAGGGTCGGGCCGGCCTCCAAAGGCTGCTGGCAGTTAATTCCGGCTGCCCACGTCCGCCACCATGCTGAAGAACTGCTGCGCTCGGTTAATAGATCAGTGCCCCTGCGGGCGAATATTCCACCGCACCCATCAAAGTGGGCCCAGTTGTGCAATCGCTTCTAGTCTGATGGTCGCGCCGGAAAACGCAGTTTGCAATATAAAACTAAGCTCAAAGGTAGGGGGATTCCAACAATGGGAAAGAACAAAGGCGCCAGTCGCAGGTGCCTGCACCTTCGCGTCCGCGTTGCGCATTTAGGAAAAGGTTTTGGAATGGGAAGGACGGCCCCTTGGTGAGGGTGGCCCGCTAAGAAGCCGCGGATGCCGCATGTTAGCTTGGGCCTGTGAGTGCGCCCACCATTACGGCGCCATTTTGCGGCGTTCCGGCGCCTTCGGAGCCGGGCCAGGGTTCGGCTGGCAAGCAACCGCTGCGCATTTTTCTGGTCGAAGATAGCAACGACGACGTTGTCCTGTTTCGCCACCTGCTGGCCGGCGCCCTGCCCGAAGTGCCGGTTCATCTGGCGCGCGCCAGCGCCATAGTTCCGGCCCTGGAACAACTGCAACAAGCCGCCTACGATGTGGTTTTTCTTGACTACCAGCTGGGAATGGAAACCGGGCTGGACCTGCTGCGTGAACTTCGCGGCCGTGGCCTGGAACTGCCCGTGGTTTTTCTGACCGGCCACGGCGACGAGCAACTGGCAGTGCAGGCGATGAAGTGCGGGGCCTGCGACTACCTGTCCAAGGCCAAGCTTGACGCTTCCACACTGCAGCGCACCCTGCGCTTCGCCATCAGCCTCCAGGAGCACCAGAGTCGCCTGAAGCAGGTGCAGACCGAGTTGCGGGGGCGCGAGCAGCGTTTTCGCGCTCTGGTGGAAAACGCCTTTGACGCCACCGTCCTGATGAACGCGGAGGGAATCATTTTATGGGCCAGCAACTCCTGCGCCCGGGTGCTGGGACTGGAAGCGCAGCAACTCACCGGCAGCAACGGGTTTGACCTGCTGAATGGGGATGATCCCAACCTGGCGCGGTGCTGGTGGGCGGAGCTCTTGCGGCATCCTGGTGAACCGGTGCAGGTTGCGTTCCGCCACGCGAACGGGACCTTGCGGGACATCGAAGGAGTGGGCGCCAACTGGCTGGATGAGTTCGCCGTCGGGGCCGTGGTTTTCAACCTCCGTGACGTGACCGACCGTCGGCGCGCCGAGGAGAAACTGCGCAAGCTGTCCAGCGCCGTGGAACAATCGGCGGACACGGTGGTCATCACCGATTGCGCCGGCAAGATTGAGTATGTCAATCCGGCTTTCGAGACCCTGACCGGGTATTCCCCGGAGGAGGCTCAGGGGCAGAACCCGCGGCTGCTCAAGTCAGGATTGCAGGACCGGCGCTTCTATCAGGAGCTGTGGCAAACCATCCTGAGGGGCGAGGTTTACCGGGGGGTGCTGGCCAACCGCAAAAAAAACGGCGAAGTGTACTACGCGGAAAAAACCATCACCCCGGTGCGCGATTCTGAGGGCCGGATCACGCATTTTATTTCCAACGATCGCGACATCACCGAGCGGCGCAAGCTGGAAGAACAGTTGCAACAGGTGCAGAAGATGGATGCCATCGGGCAGCTGGCCGGGGGCGTGGCCCATGATTTCAATAACCTGCTCATGGTTATCAGCAGCTACGCCGAGCTGATCATGGATGCGCTGGCGCCGGATACTCCGCTGCGCCATCATGGGGAAGAGATTCTCAAGGCCTCACGGCGCGCCGCCGACCTTACCCGGCAGCTGCTCACCTTCAGCCGCAAGCAAGTGCAGGTCCTGCGCGTGCTCGACCTTAACCGGGTGCTGCAGGACATCTGTCAGACGCTTCCCCGCTTGATCGGGGAAGACATTCAGCTCTCTCTCCGGCCAGGCAGGGAGTTGTGGCCCATCAAGGCGGACCCGGTACAGGTGGAGCAGATTGTGATGAATCTGGCCACCAACGCCCGCGACGCCATGGCTCACGGCGGGCAACTCACCCTCGAGACCAGCAACGTGGAACTGGACGAGGATTACTGCCACTTGCACCCCGATGCGGCCCCCGGCGAGCACATTCTGCTCGCGGTCAGCGATTCCGGCGTTGGCATTGATCCCGCCATCCTGCCCCACATTTTCGAGCCATTTTTCACCACCAAGGAAAAGGGCAAGGGAACGGGGCTGGGGCTGGCCACTATCTACGGCATTGTCAAGCAAAGCGGGGGCCACATCACCGTGCACAGCGAAGAGGGTGCGGGCTCGACCTTCAAAATTTTCCTGCCCCGGGCACCGGCCGACGCGGCCGGTTTGGAGCACGCTCCGCGCTCCTCCCAGCAACTAGACGGCAGCGAGACCGTGTTGCTGGTGGAGGACGAGGATGCGGTGCGGGAATCGGAACGGGAATATCTGGAGCAGCGCGGTTACACCGTGCTGGCGGCCGCCAACGGCCCCGCCGCGCTGGAACTGGCCGCCGGCTGCGGCCGCGAGATTCACATCCTGGTCAGCGACGTGGTCATGCCGAAAATGAGCGGCAGCGAACTGGGCGAGAAGCTGCTGGCACTGCGCCCCGCACTCCAGGTGCTCTATGTTTCCGGGTACGCCGAGAACACCGTCCTGCAGCATGGGCTGGCGGAACTAGGCAGCCGCTTCCTGCACAAACCGTTCACCCTGAAGGCGCTGGCCGCCAAGATTCGCGAGGTGCTGGACGCTCAAAAGCCGGCACCCGCGGGAGAGGACTGACTCATGGCGAGCCCCGCACAATCCCTTCCCCCGGCCAACCGCTTAGGCCCACAGAGAGTGATGCCGCCCGACCTGCCGGAGAGGGCTCCCGGAGAACCTCTTTCCCCGCCCATGCAACACTCGCCAAGCGG
>DATEJK010000139.1:0-51061 GCA_035278025.1 Terriglobales bacterium
GGCCACGTGCCCATGCACAAGATCAAGGAGCAGGTGGAAAAGGAAGTGGAGTATTGCTTCGCGGCTCCGTTCTATACGCTGGGGCCGCTGGTGACCGACATCGCGCCCGGTTACGACCACATCACTTCCGCGATCGGGGCAGCCATGATCGGCTGGTTCGGGGCTTCCATGCTGTGCTACGTAACCCCCAAGGAGCACCTGGGGTTGCCCAACGAGAAGGACGTGAAAGACGGCATTATCGCGTACAAGATTGCCGCGCACGCCGCGGACGTGGCACGCAACCGGCCGGGGGCCCGCGACCGCGACGACGCCATCAGCTTTGCCCGCTATACCTTCGATTGGGAGAAGCAGTTCGCGCTTTCGCTGGATCCGCAGACGGCGCGCTCCATGCACGATGAGACGCTGGCCGACGATTACTACAAGAGCGCGGCCTATTGTTCCATGTGCGGGCCCAAGTTCTGTTCCATGAACTACTCGTCAAAGGTGGACGAGTACAACAAGGAAGTACACGGGCTGGAGAAGACCGACTATTCGCAGCTGGTGGAGAAGTTTGTGGCGGAGAAGAACGCGTCGTAATCGCGGCGGGTATTTACCTTTCCGCAACAATGCATAGGTCCTTCGGTCGCGCTTCCCTCGCAAGCTCGGATCACGCTTCCTCAGGATGACAATCTATTTAGATCCCCTAAATCTCTAACCGACGTCGGCAGGGTCATTCCATGTCGGAAATCTGCTTGACGCCGCGAGTACTGGCGCTGATGGGAACGGGAGTGGCGGGGTGGCGCACCGGATTGCGGTGAACCTGATTATTGAAATGGCGCACTGTCACGTCGCCAGCGACGTAATCCACCTCATGGCGGTCCACGCGCACACGGCGGAAATCACTCTGGAAGGTATGCCTTTCCGGCATGGGAGCATCCGCCAGAATTGTCTCCTCCGGTGCTTCGGGAGAAGCAGCAGCCGGAAGAGGAGCGGCCGCGGGCAGAACAGCCGGGCCAAAAGGAACATTCTGCTCCACCGTCGTGGAGCGCTGCAGCACGGAGAGGGGAACGGGGGAGGCGGGGCGGCGGTGGGCGTACCCAACCAATACCGCCGTAAGCAACACGCTGGTTACTCCCGCCATGGCCATGGCCGGACGCAGCCGGTCAGGTCTTCTGGCGGGGGTTAAGCGCAGCGCCGGCGCGGGTTCGGCAGGGGGCGCGAACGACTCCTCGGGCACAACCTCAAATTCCACCGGCGGGGCCTCGGAATCGAGCCCGGAAGGTGGCAGGGCCTGGGCCATCTGCTCCTGGGCCCGGCGGCGCAGAATTTGCTCCACAAAGCGGCCGCGGCGGACGGCTTCTTCCTGCTCCGCCCGGCGCTGCTCCTCGGCCTGCCGCTCTAGGAGCGCCTCCACGGGCGCGGAGTCCTCGGCAGCCTGCAGCCGCGGTTCCGCCACAAGGGGTTCGACCAGGGGAGCGGCGGCGCGCATAGCCGCCAACTGTTGCGCCTCGCGCTCCCGGCGTTCGCGCTCGAACTGCAGGGCCATGTACCGCTGCCGCTGCTGCTCCTGGGCCAGTTCCTGCTGCCGCATTTGCCTGATTTCGCGCAGCAGGGCACGCACAGCCAACCATTGCCGCAAGGATTCACGAGTGCGGCCCAGCCAATTGAGTTCCTGTTCCGGAACCAGGTGGGAATGAGACTTGTGGGTTCCAGAGCCGTTGGAACCCGCGGCCTTCACCGCGGCCGCGCTGGCTCGAGCGATGGCAGCGTCCACTTCGCAGCCGGCATTGTCAAATTCCTGCGGCGGTGCGTCGGCGAGCGGCGATGAAGCCGGCTCCGGCGGGGGAACAAGCTCCGTCTCCGGATTCTGCTGGTGCTCAGCCTGGGCTTCGGAAAACAGGGCGCCAGGGGCGACGAAGATTTCGCTTTCCGGCTGCCGGCTCAGTTCAGCAATCTGTTGCCAGGCGAGCTCGGGAGTGCAGAGTTCCAGATTCACTTCCAGGTCCACAGCGGTATCGGAGGCGCGTCCCGGCTGCGCGATTTCCACAGTGTCAAAAAGAGGGCGGAGATAGTCAGCAAACTTCAGCGCATCTTCGAAGCTGGAAGAAATGATACGTGCAACTGGCATGCGCTCTCCTAAAGCTGGTCTGGAGGTGGACGGCTACCTGAACGAACGAGGCATTGTGCTTAGACGCACAGCACAGCCAGCCGGGTGGCCAGACCGCGAACAAAATCAGTTAAACAGTCCGGCCAGAGGGCTCTAGTTTAGCGCGTCTTAGGGCGCTAAGGGGAGGTTTTGAAATTTTCTTTCAACGGAAATTCTGGAGCATTTTGGCTGCCAGATTGACGGCGTTGGTGAGCTCCATCAGTTGCTGGCGCGCACGCTGGCGGTCGCCGGCATCCAGGGCCTCATTTACGCCCGGAATGACCACCGCGGCATAGCCGGTGTAAACGCCGGGGGCATAAATGGCATGGCGGTACCAGGGGCGGTTGGGCAGTCCGCGAGGAAGGAGAAAGGCGCGCTCGGCGCCAACCAGCACCTGGTTGAGCTCTGCTTCACGTGTTTGCGCATTCTTTTGCACTTTATGGATGGCAGTGCCGGCGCCCTGGAGGCGGGCGGCGGCGGCGAAAGCGGGGGCAAACTCGAGCGCGTTCTGGCCGAACCGGGCTTGCGCCTTGGCTTGGGCCGCCTTCAGGTAGGCGCCGATCTCCTTGCCATACTCGGCATAATCGAAAGGCAGGACGTCAGCGCCGGCCAGACGCAACATCTCCAGGCCGTAGATACGCGCCATCTCCTGCTCGTAGGCGAAGGTGGGGTCAGTGAATTTCCGGAAGTACTCAAAGTCGTCAAACGTGGAGTGATACACGCCATAGGGGCCGCTGGAGCCGATATCCACAGAAGGCACGCCCAGATGCTGGAGAAAGGCGGTGTAATCGGAGCCGCTGCCCAGGTCGCCCACCTGGGGGCCGGAACCTTCCACCGCTGGGGGACGGTTTTGCGAGCCGCTGAGAGCAGCGGAACTGGGTTCCTGGGTTGGCCCCATACGTTTTTCCGGAGCCTTGCTCCAGGCGTCATAGACCGTTCCGCCTTTAGGGCTAGGGACCGCCCTGGCAACTTCGCGGATGAACTGTTTCAGGCTGGGAACGGCGGAGGCGCCAAAATTTTCTCCGGAAACGGCCACGTCCACATTGAGATAGGCGGCGGCATTGGCGAGGTCGGCGGCATGCTGCTCAGCCCATTCGGTG
This sequence comes from Terriglobales bacterium, assembly GCA_035278025.1. GTDB lineage: Bacteria > Acidobacteriota > Terriglobia > Terriglobales > Acidobacteriaceae > JAICWP01. The sequence goes on from DATEJK010000139.1 coordinate 3,226, forward strand.
GAGCCGATCAAACCCTGTTCTTCGCCATCCCAGCTGCCCAGCACGATGGTGCGTTTGGGCTTCCAGCCGGCGTGCAGCAACTCACCCAGGCCGCGCGCGGCTTCCAGCAGGGCGGTGGTGCCGCTGTTGGGATCCACCGCCCCATACACCCAGGCGTCGCGGTGATTGCCGGCCACCACCCATTGCGCGGGCTGCTGGCTGCCGGGAATGGTTGCAATGACGTCCCAGATGGTGCGGTACTGGTAATCCTGCTGCAGATGCAGGCGCAGGCGAACCGGTCCGGGCCCCAGGTGATAGGTAAACGGCAGGGCACCCTGCCACTCGCGGGGCGAAACCTTGCCTGCCAGATGGGCGAGGATAGGCTCGGCATCATGGTAGGAAAGGGGGGTGGTGGGAATGCGCGGCATGGCCGCCGATTTTTCCGGGGGAATGCGCTGGTCGTCGGGGAGTGCGGTAACCGAGGCCACACCCGGTGTGGTGGGATCGCCACCGAATTCGAACATGTAGCCGATGGAGCCACGCTGCACACCAGCAGCGGGACGCCACGGCCCCTGGGGATAAGCCTCGCCCTTGAAATAGCCGTCGTCAATGGGATCGGAATAGATGATGAGGCCAGCGGCGCCGTGTTCCTGGGCGAGGTAGGCTTTCACCCCACGGAAGTTCTGACCGTAGCGGGCAATCACGATTTTGCCGCGCACATCCACACCCATTTCTTTGAGCTTGTTGAAATCTTCGGGACGGGCGTAGTTGGCGTAGACCACGCCGGCTTCAACATCGCCGGAGGGTGAATACTCGCTAAAAGGCGTGACCACGCGGGGGTCATCCTGGAAGCGATCGTCGGAAACGTGCTCGCGGGTGGGGCCGTGCATCTTCACTCCTTCTGGCGCCACCATCTCCACGCTGATTTCCCTGGGGTAATTCATCCAGACTTTGTAGGCGACGATTTCGGTTTGCAGGCCGTCCTGCTGGAACTGCTGGGCCACGTAGTCGGCGGTTTGTTTGTCTTCGGGCGTGCCCGCCATGTGGGGCGCGGCGGTCAGGATGCGCAGGTGCTCTTCCGCTTGCTTGGGATCAGGGACGGCCAGGAAGAGCTTCTCCCATTTTTCCTCCTGGGCGGCATCATGAAAACCGGTGATGGCCGGGGGGGAGGGTTTGGGCCCGGCGGCCTGGGCGCGATCGCGTTGTTCGCCGGCTCCAACGATGAGAAAAGCGGTGGTGAGAATGAGAACTGCCGTGGCCCGCCCTCGCATTTCCGCTCCCCGCGCCCGATGCGCCAAAGAACGGACAGATTACACGAGCGGCAGTAAGAATGGAAAGGCAGGACGGTTGCAAGTTTCAAGTTGCGAGTTTCAAACTTCAGGGCCGCGCACTGGCAGGGCGATTGACGACAGACTTTAGACGGGAAATCAGGGCGCGGGGCGGCTGCGTCGCTGCCAAAGACGGCATTCAAAGATTGAGCCTACTTCAGTTTTTCCAGCACGGGGAAGAGTTCGGCTGTTTCCGGCAGTTGCTCGATGGGATACACCCTGCTGAAGGCGATGTTGCCATTCTTATCCACCACGAAGATGGCGCGCTCGCTGATGCCGGCAAACTCGCCCTTCTCACGGAAGACGCCGAACTTCCGGGCGACCTCGCCGTGGGGCCAGTAATCGGCGGCCAAGGCGTATTCCAGCGGCCCGATCTCCTTCTCCCACGCGGCGGTGCTGTAAATGGAGTCCACGCTAATGCCCACGACCTGGGCATCGTAGGCGGCGAACTTGGCGAGGTCCGCGTTGTAGGCCGCCATCTGCCGGGCTCAAACCGGCGTCCAGTTGAGCGGGTGGAAGGCGATGACCAGGTTGTTCCTGCCGCGGCAATCGCGCAGGCGGAACCTTTGCTTGATGCCGCCGACCAGTGCTGGCACGTCGAAATCCGGCGCGGCCTGTCCTACCTGCAGCGCAGCCATACGGTTCTCCTCGCATTCAATGTATCTCATGCTTCCATGGTTGGGGCAATCGCTGGGCAGAATTTCCTGGGGCAGCTCGGCGTGCCCCACCACGCTGAGGGGGTCTCGACTTGGGCATGCGCCGCCGCTCAACATGACAGTATTGAAGTTTTCGTATTTTGCAGACGTACTGCAACATGGCTCGACATATGACTCGGCGGCAAGAACACAAATCAATCCCCTGCCGCCATCTGCCGCGGAGCGCGCACGCTTTCCCGCAAGTGCTCGAGGAGAGCAGACTGGGCGCGGGTGGCAAAATGCTGCTTGAGGCGCACGATGCCCACGCGGCGGCAGGCGCTGGGGTCAGCCACGCGCACGAACTTGCAGCCTTTGCGGGGCTCCACCGCCATGGCCGGCACCAGGGAAACGCCCATGCCGGTGGCCACCATAGCCAGGATGGTGGCGAACTGTCCGCTCTCGAAGACCACGTTGGGCTGCAGGCGGGCGCGGCGGCAGGCGGCGATGGTGTTGTCGCGGAAGCAGTGGCCCTCCTTCAGCAGGAGAAAGCGTTCGTCTTCAATCTGCTTGAGGGCGACCGCTGGCTGCGCCGCCAGACGATGCCGCTGCGGCAGCACCACGTACAAGGGCTCGCGCAGCAGTTCTTCGCAGAGCAGGCCTTCACCCGCCACCGGCAGGGCGGCGAGCGCCAAGTCAATGCGGCCTTCGTGCAACCCCTGTAAAAGCACCGCGGTGATCTCTTCGACCACGCTCACCTGCACCTCGGGATACTTCAAGGTGAAACTGGTGAGACGGTCGGGAAGAAAGTAGGGAGCCAGGGTGGGAATGGCGCCGACCACGACAATTCCCTTTTCCAGGCCGGCCATTTCCTGAATTTCCAGCTTGGCGGCGCCCAACTGGCGCAGGATGGCTTCGGCGCGGGGGAGAAATGTTTGTCCGAACTGGGTAAGGCGTGCGGTGCGCCCCAGGCGGTCAAAGAGCCTGGCGCCCAGTTCATCCTCCAGTTTCAGAATCTGTTGCGAAAGCGAGGGCTGGGCCACGTGCTCGTGTTCGGCGGCACGGGTGAAATTTCCGGTACGGGCGACGGCGCAAAAATATTTGAGCTGGTGAACTTGCATGGGATGCCTGGATAGTCCGTGGAGCTATGGTGTCGCCCCGCCGGGGCTCGGCTTGGCTAACGACTTTACCCAGGGCTTCCGCCCGGGGCTACACTCTTTCGCCGCTACGCGGCTGATCCCTTCCAAAAGGTAAAAACTATCAGAACTATAGAATCCATATCTTAGACCGATGGCGGGGGCGTGCGCTAGACTGCGGGCCAGGAGGAAATATGCCAGAAAAGCAAGACAAAATAACGGTCAAGCATGGCGACATCAGCCAGCGCGTGGGCGTGGAGGTCATCCGCAACCGCGGCGTGGACGTGGACAAGCTGATCAAGATGCTGATCGCCAATGCGGGCGCGGAATTTGCCAGCACTTACTACTACTACACCATTCTCCGCATGCACCTGGCCGGTCACGAAGACTACAAAGAGATTTGCGAGGACGCGCGCCTGGAAGACCGCGCCCACTGGGAGCTGATCGTGCCCCGCATTTATGAGCTGGGCGGCGAACTGCCCAACGATCTGAAAGCGTTCCATGACGGCGCCGGGTGCGCCGCGGCCAAGCTGCCCGATCCGCCAACCGCGGTGAACATTCTGACCCTGCTGCTGGAATCGGAACGCTGCGCTATCCGCAGCTGGCAAGCGGTTTGCGATATGACCTTCGGCAAAGACCCACGCACCTACGACATGGCCGCGCGCATCCTCAACGAGGAAATCGAGCACGAGGCCTGGTTCATCGAGCTGCTGGGCTGGGAGCGCGACAAAAAGAGCATTCCCTCCGGCCACTTCCGCCGCGGCGAACCGGGCGAGGCGCCCTACAGCAAGAACCGGGGCTTCTACATCGGTTCGTAGTCCCTTGTCCTCCTGTCCCGGCTGGGCGCACTCCCGGCCGGGCAGGAACATTTCTCTCCTTTAGAATGAACTGGTGGACGATTCCCAGTCACAAACCAGCGGCAAAGTCTTCCGCGTCACACTGCTGACGCCGCAAGGCGAGCACGCCATAGTGGTCGGCAGCGAGCAACACATCTGGGACGCGGCGCTGGCTGCCGGCATAACCCTGCCCGCGCTTTGCCACCAGGGGCGCTGCCTGACCTGCGCCGGGCGCCTGGAAGGGCCGGGCGAGGTGGACCAGTCGGATTCCGATGCTTATTTTCCGCAGGACCGGGAAGCCGGTTTCGTTCTGCTGTGCACGGGCAAGGCGCGCTCCGACCTGCGAATTCGCACCCACCAGCAGCACGAAATGCGGGCATACCGCCGCAGTTTGGGGCTGCCCGCGCCGTATTCATGAAGGCAGGAATCAGGAGTCGAGAGTCAGCAAAAACCGCAGACGGCGACCTTGAACTTCTGCAACATCGCTCGCGTACAACATGCTGCTATCTTTTTGACGCCTGGGGCGTCGGAGACATTATGAAAAACAGCCTTCTTCTGCTGCTGGTCTGCCTGGCGGCGATGGCGGGAGCGCAGCAACTGCCGCGCACCGTGTTTCCGGAGAACTACCAGCTGACGCTTACGCCCAACTTCCGAGCCGACAAATTTGGCGGCGACGAAACTATTCGCGTGCGGATAGGGGAGCCGGCATCGGCGATTACGCTGAACGCCGCCGAGATCAGCTTTGAAGAGGCGACTGTAACGCAGAATGGGGCCACGGCAAAGGCGCAGGTGAGCACCGATCCCAAAGCGGAAACCGCAACGCTTAGGGTCGCGCAAATGCTGGCCGCGGGGCCGGCGACGATTCACATCCGCTACACCGGCATTCTGAACAACGAATTGCGCGGTTTTTACTTGAGCAAGGTGGGCAATCGCGATTATGGGGTCACACAATTTGAGCCGGCAGATGCACGGCGGGCCTATCCCTCCTTCGACCAGCCGGACATGAAGGCGACCTTTGAACTCACGGCGGTCGTGCCCAAGGCTGACATGGCCATCTCCAACGGCAAGGTAGTCTCGGACACGCCCGGGCCGGGGCCCGACGAGCATACGGTGAAGTTCTCGACCACGCCGAAAATGTCGTCGTACCTGCTGGCGCTGGCGGTGGGCGAGTTCCAATGCGAGGCGGGCGAAGCGGACGGCATCCCCATTCGGGTTTGCGGCACGCCGGAGCAGAAGGGACGCGGACACTTCGCCCTGCAGGCGGCGGAATATGCGCTGAATTATTACGACCGCTACTTCGGCATCAAATATCCCTACGGCAAGCTGGACATCATCGGAGTGCCCGATTTTTCCGCGGGGGCGATGGAGAACGTGGGCTGCATCATCGGGCGCGATTTGCTCTACTTCGTGGACGCCAGGAGTTCTTCCTACTTCCTGCAGAAAGTGGTGGCGCAGGATGGCGTGGCGCACGAGATGGCTCACCAGTGGTTCGGCGACCTGGTGACCATGAAGTGGTGGGACGATTTCTGGCTGAACGAAGGCTTCGCCACCTGGATGTCCGCCAAGCCCATCGCGGCCTGGAAGCCGGAATGGAACGTGGCTACCGATGAAGTGGAGTCAGCGGCGCAGGCCATGGCGGTGGATTCGCTCAATTCCACCCATCCCATTCATCAGGATGTGCAAACTCCCGCCCAGGCGCTGGAACTGGTGGATGTGATTTCCTATGACAAAACGGCGGCGGTGCTGCGGATGGTAGAGGGATATGTGGGTCCGGGCCTGTTCCGCAAAGGGATCAACGCTTACCTGAGCAAGCATGCCTACGGCAACGCTACGGCGCCGGACTTCTGGACCACCATAACAGCGACCGCGAAAAAGCCGGCCGACAAGGTGATGTCCAGCTTCGTGATGCAACCGGGCGTGCCCCTGGTTTCGGTTTCCGCCTCCTGCTCCAAGGGCAACACGAAAGTGGAGCTGAGCCAGACGCGCTACTTCCGCAACCGGGAACTCCTGAACGCCGGGAGCAAAGAACTGTGGCAGATTCCGGTGTGCCTGAAAGCGGGCAACCGGGAGAAATGCGAGCTGCTGACGCGTAAATCGCAGACGGTGGAGCTGACCGGGTGCGAGCCGGTGTATGCCAACGTGGGCGCGCGCGGCTATTACCTCTCCGGCTACGACACGGAGAACCTGCACCACCTGGCGGCCGCCGCCGAGCAGGAACTCACGCCACCGGAGCGGGTACAACTTCTCGAGGACGCATGGGCGGCAATGCGGGTGGATCGTGTAAAGGCGGGTGATTATCTGGCTCTGGCTGAAGCCTTGAAGAATGACCCTACGCGGGCGGTAATAGATCAACTGAGCCAGCAACTGGATTACCTGGACAGCCACCTGACTACCGCGGCAGACCGCCAGCAGTACCAGGCCTGGGTACGCAACACCTTCGCACCGGTGGGCGAACAACTGGGCTGGACGCCGCAGGCCAACGACAGCGAAGAGCAGCGCGCCCGCCGCGCCGACCTGCTGCGCCTGGTAGGCGGCGTAGGCCACGACCCCAAGCTAATGGAACTATCCCGGCAGCTGATCGAGAAGGCGCTGGGCGGCGCCACAGTGGATGCCACACTGATGTATCCGGCGCTGGCGATCGCCACCCGGGAGGGCGATGCCGCGCTCTATGACGCCATCCAGAAGCGGGCGCAGAGCGCCACTTCGCCCGAGGATTCGTTCCGCTACCTGCAGGCGCTGACCAACTTTCGCGCTCCGGAACTGGTGCAGCGCACCCTGGAGTATGCGCTTTCGCCGCAGGTGCGGTCCCAGGACGCGCCCTACATCATTGGCGGGCTGATGAATAACGGCCATAACCGCGACCAGGCCTGGGACTTTATTCGGCAGCACTGGGCGCAGGTGGAAGCCAAGCTCACCAACTTCTCCACCGGGACAGTGGTGGACGGGGCGGGAAATTTCTGCGACACCACCCACAAACAGCAGGTGCAGAACTTCTTCACCGAGCACCCCATACCTTCGGCGCAGCGGACGCTGCAGCAATCGCTGGAGTTCATCGGCGATTGCGTGGACCTGAAGGCGCAGCAGGCGCCGAACCTGGCTTCCTGGCTGGAGCAGCAGGGCGGCAGGAACGAAGCGCAGTAGGGGCGCGAGCCGGCGGGCTCACGCTCATGGAAGTGAGCCGCGCGCTCCCGCGAGTTCAGCCGCGCGCGCGAGCCCCTGTAGACCGGCGCGCCGCCGGGGAGCATTTGCCAGGGCGCGCTGAAATTCCCTCACCGCCAGTGTGGGTTCGTTCTGCGCCAGCAACAGTTCCCCAAGCTGTTCCCGCGCGGGAATGATGGGCCCGGGCGTAACGGGGAGCTTTTCCATGGTATCTTCCTGGCCGGCTGCCTGAGCAAGCAAGACCCGCGCCTCACGCCGCTTGCCTTCCACCTGCGCCAGCCATGCCGAAGCTTCCAGCGCCTGAATTTCCACCTGCTTGGCCCAGTAGAGCTTCCCTGAGGCGCGGAGTTGCGTTTCCAGCTGACGCAGGCGGTCAATTTCGGTGTGGACCTGTGCAGGGCGTCCGCTTCTCGCCAGCCCCAGCGCCCGGGCCCAAACCGCAATCGCAAGCACATGCGGCGGCGCCCCCGGCGGAGGCGAAATGCTGGCCGCATCCGCCCATCGCCGGAGTTCCACCGCGTAGCGAACGGGCATGGCAACCGCGGCGTAGGCGACCTTGAAGTCGCTCTCGTCCAGATTCTTCATGCGCGCGAGTTCGTCCAGCACCGCCTTGGCTTCCGGAACGCGATCTTCCTGCAGGTAGGCGTAGACGAGATAATCCATCGCGTGCAGTTCTTCGCCTGTGTCTCCATGTTGCTGGGCGGCGATGCGGGCCGCTCGATTCGAGAGAATGGACTCGTCCCACATGCCCAGGCGGGTAAAGATGTGGGAAGGCATGTGCAGGGCGTGTGGAGCGGAAGGCGCAATTTTCGAGTATGCCCGCGCCGCATCTACGCCACGGCTCGCCAGGTCACCACTGTCGTAAGCATGAATCAAGTAGTGTGCAATTCCAGGATGCTGCGGGTAGCTGCGGAACAATGGTTCCAGTATTTTCGCGGCCTGTTTTTGCTGCGAGTGAGTGTGGTCCCAGGGAGATGCCACCGCCAGGAGGGCCAGGGCGTAGAACACCTGGGCTTCCGGGTCTTTTCGGTAAACCGAGGCCAGTTCTTTCATGGCGCTTGCATAGTTGGTTACGCGGATCTGATATGGGGCAGCCTGGTCGTACACATGCGCCAGCGCCGCGATGAATCTGCGTTCGCGGTCCGAGGGAGCACGCACCTGTTGCGCGCGCTGAATCTCCTGCCGCCCCTTGGCGGCGTCATCAGCCTGGAACGGCGGATCCCAGAGCTGGTGGAAGCGGGTCATAGCGCTGCCCCAGTACGCCATCGCACAATTCGGGTCCTTGGCCGCAACTTGCATGAACGAAGCCCGCGCCTCGGCATAAGAGAACGAGTGAAGCAAAGCGATGCCGCGCTCGAATTCTTTTTGCACCGCGGGTTCGCAGGAAGTGGAAAATGCCACGATGCCTAATTGGCCGAGGGCGGGGTGTTGGGGAAGACTGCCAGCAGCGGAAAGCCCGGAGAGGAGGAGCAACAGAACGGCGCCGCAGATCGCGGCGGAGAAGAATCTACTCTGCATAGAGCATTCCCTCCGCGTGTGTTTCTCCCCCAGCAGAAATCAGCAGCCTGCGGCCGGCATCAGCCAACTGGGCGTGCCGCTTCTCCAGCGTGTATCGGCGTGAGCGGCGCCAAATCAGGAAGAATTTAGCGGCGGCCTTCGCCGGCGGCCAGGGTTCGTTCCTGGATCTTCTCTGACTCCGGCTGATGGCGAACTTGTTCCGACAACGGCTGTTCGGCGGCGGCTTCGCGCGCCTTGCGCACCAGGCAGGCGCCGGGGCCGTGCAGAAATTGGGCCAACCGCAGCGCCACCCGCTTCAGCAGAATGCGCTCTTTCTCACTCAGGGCCTTGCCGCTTTCCGCCTGCACCTCAATGGCGCCGAATTCGTGCTGCCCCAGGTGGACGGGGATGACGGTGCGGGACTTGGATTGGACCCGGGAAGACGCCACAGCCTTGCCGGAAGCGGGGCGCTGGCCCGCTACCAGGTAAATTCCGATCCAGGCGTAGTGACGGCCATCGGACAAGATTTTGGCCACTTCGTCCAGAGGCGCGGAGGTTGGCTGGGGAGGGCGCAGAAGAACCTGTTCAATCTGGGCTTGCAGGTCGCGCGGAGAACGATAAGTTTTCAAGGCGGCTTCCTGGATGGGATTTTGGCGGATCAAAGGCAGTCTAACCGCGCCACTGCCGGCGGTCAACGACCAGCAACTCAGTCGGCAGGCAAGGGCGAGGGGTGGGGCAGCGGTTCGCGCTGCGGGGTTCGATCAGGCACGCTGACCGGCGCCGGATTGAGCCAGGCGCGGATCTGGGGCAGCGCCGCCTGGGCGGCCGCTTCGCCGGCGCGAATCAGTTCCGCGGCGCGCTCAAAGCTGTCGTAGCCGAAGCCGGCCACATCCGGCTCCATGACGGCGTCGGCTGCCGCCCGCCACAAGCCGCTCATCTGCTCCTGAGCGATGGAAAAGCACTGCGAAATCACTTCAAAGACGTGGCGCGGACCGCTGGCATCGCACCAGTGCGAGCGCAGGTACACGCCGATAACTTTGTTGGCGCCCATTTCATGCAGAGGCACGGTAGGCACGGTATGGGCGAGCATGCCATCCACCAGCAGGCGGCCGTTGATCTGCACCGGCAGAAACATGCCCGGGTAAGCGCAGCTGGCGCGTACCGGCTCGATGAGCTCGCCGGAGCGGAAGACCACGCCTTCGCCGCTGATGAAGTCGGTGGCGGTAACCGCCAGAGGGATGCGCAGCTCCTCGAAGGTACGAACTTTCAGAACGCGCTTCAGAAAGCCGACCATGCGCTCATTGCTGGCAAAACCGTAACGCGAAATGGTCCAGCGGGCAAAGTCGCGAAAGCGTACCTGGGCCGCCATTTCCGCCAGCTCCGCCGCCGACATGCCGGCGCAGTAGGCGGCGCCGATAACCGCACCCACGCTGGTGCCGCCCACGCAGGCGATGGGGATTTGTTCCTCTTCCAGAGCTTTGAGCACGCCGATGTGGGCCAGGCCGCGGGCAAAACCGCCGCCCAAGGCCAAACCTATTTGCGGGACGGGAAGATGAGCAGGCGGGGAAGGCGGAGGCGAAACACGGGCCAGTTCGCGTCTGAAGACCTGCAACGAACGCCGCAGCTTACCGAAAGTTCCCAAGTTCGACCCCAAATTCTGCCGGGCCCGGGACCGGCCCAACTGCTATATCACTAAGCAATTTCGATGCCAGTCATCAGCAAAGCGCTGCATTTTTAGCCTGGCATGACCTATAAACCCTGCAGGCCAGCCAGGGTTGCTGTGACTAAGCCCTCTGTTTCTGCTAACTTAGAGGAGTCATGTTGCGCGAGTTTTCGGCCGGTGGGGTGGTGCTTCGCTGGCAACAGGGGAAATGGTGGGTGGCGGTGATTGAACCGCAGAGGGAAATCCCGGCTGACAAAAAACCACACCCCCGGCGCAAAGTTGCTTCCGTGCTGGCCTTGCCGAAAGGCCTGGTAGATGAAGGGGAAAAGCCGGAGCAAACCGCGATCCGCGAGGTGCGGGAAGAGACGGGAGTGGACGGCGGGCCGGTCAGCAAGCTAACCGACATCAAGTATTTTTACGTGCGCAGCTGGGGCGACCAGCAACGGGTGTTCAAAATCGTGAGTTTTTTCCTGCTGCTCTACCGCTCGGGGCGGATCGGGGAAATCAGCGAAGAGATGCGCATCGAAGTGCAGCGCGCGCTGTGGCTGCCGCTGGAGGAAGCGGCGGAAAAACTAAGCTACAAGGGCGAGCGCGAGGCCGTGAAGAAGGCACAGGAATATCTGCGGGCACATCCGGAACTGCAGGGCGGGCCTGGTGAAGTGGCAAGGACGCGCGAACGAAAATAAGTGTGCCATAATCGCGGAAGTTGAGGGTGGGATATGCGCGGGCTTCTTGGCATCGCCGCAGCCAGCAATCTCGGGGTAGCGGTTACGACAGTGGCGATCCAAGGATGGAACTCCGGGGGAGCGCATGCGGCGGCGCGCAACACGGCGCGCTTTTCGTGTCTCTGGTTTGTGGCGGCATTTGCAGCCCCCGGGTTGGCGCGCATGGTTCGCGGCTTGCCGGCGGGAGCGCGTCTGGTGCGGGCCTTCGTGGCAGCGCACCTGGTGCATTTTGCGGTGGTCGCGGCGCTGATCGCGAGCTTCGAACGCGCGCACCTAGCGGAGAAGCCGGGCCAATCGGCTGCCGTTCTGCTCATCGGATTCTCGCTGGTGGTGGGCTTAGGAATAACGGCGATGCCTCGAGTCTCGCGCCTTTACACCAGCGCGCACCGTGGGATGCTATACCTGGTTTTTCTGATATTTTTTCTCGCCTTCGCCCACAATGCGGTTAAGCCGCTGCGACTGATGGCGGTTCTCCTGGCTGGCGCGCTGCTGTTGCGACTGGCAGCGGCGGCGCAAAATTTGTGGAATCCCCAGAATGCCCGGTGAGTCAAATTGTCAACTCCAAGTCCTGAAGGAAGTGTCTGTGAGAAAAATTGCGGCGGTGTTCGCAATCTGCGTGCTGACCGGGGCGGCCAGGGCACAACTGCCCAGCGGCAACGTGTTTTTCGGCTACTCCTACGCGCATGCCACAGTGACGACTCCGGCGCGCCTGCCTGACCAGGGCGGCATTGTGAGCTCGGGCAGCAGCGGCCTGAATGGGTGGAACGCAGCGGCGGAGCTGAAGTTCCTGCCGCTGATTGGGCTTGTGGGAGACGTTAGTGGCCACTACGGCTCGCAAACCGTGACCGCGGTGTGCGGTTTTGTCCCACCTCCGTGTCCCACGGTGCGGGAGCCCATGGACATCACTGAGTACCATTTTCTGGTGGGCCCGCAACTCTCGTTCTCGATCGGCCGGGTGCGGCCGTTCGCGCATGTCCTGTTTGGGGCGGGACACCTCAGCGAAAGCACCAAGGCGCAGCCTTTTTCCGCTTCCGATACCGCGTTCTCCTACGCGCTGGGCGGTGGAATTGATTACCGCCTGCTGGGCCCGTTGCGCTGGCGGGTGCAGGGAGATTTCCTGAACGACCGCTTTTTCGGCAACAGTCAAGACAACTTCCGTTTTTCCACCGGGCCGGTGCTCCATTTCTAATCACACAGATGTGTGATCCATGCACTTGCGGAAACGGCGGAGTCTATGTTCTTAAAATGAAACTCATGCCAAAAACAAAACAAGATTTATCTTGACGGACCGCGGGCGGGCAACTAGAGTTGTATCAACTTAATAGGGCGCGTGCCGTTGCCATCCTCACCCCACATCTAATACGGCACGCGCCTGACCTGTTTTTGGACTCTTTTCTAACCACAACTCCTTTTCCACCACAAAGGACACAAAGGAAAATCCGCAAAGCTCATTCATTTTTTCCCCAGGTCCTCGGCACCACGGCACAGATCCGGTCAGTCATTTGGCAAAAATGTCCGCTCGACCTTACCCACGTTGAGGTCACGGACGCAAGTCCGCCGGGAGTGGTAAAAAGGACGAGAGCTTCAAGGAGCGGTTGCAGCCGAGTTCAGACCGCCGGGTGAACCATTATGGGAAAGAACATTCAGAAAGTTGCAGTCCTGGGCGCGGGAACTATGGGTTCCCGCATAGCGGCCCATCTGGCCAATGCCGGAGTGCCCTGCCTGTTGCTGGACATGGTGGCGCCGGGCAAGGAAGGGCGCAACCACATTGCGGAAGCGGGGCTGGAGGGGGCGCGCAGGTCCAAGCCCGCCGCTTTTTTCGAAGCCGGCCTGGCGGGGCTGATCTCTACCGGTAATTTCGAAGACGACCTGAACCGGTTGGCGGGCGTGGACTGGATCGTCGAAGCGGTGGTGGAGGATCTGGAGATCAAGCGGTCCCTGCTACGCAAAGTGGAGGCTGCACGCCGGCCCGGGACAATCGTGACCACCAACACCAGCGGTCTTCCGGTGAGCAAGATCGCGGAGGGCTTCTCGGAGGATTTCCGGCGGCACTGGTTCGGTACCCACTTCTTCAATCCACCGCGCTACATGCGGCTGCTGGAAATTATTCCTACCGGGGAGACGGACCGGGCCGCGCTCGAGACCATCAGCCATTTCTGTGATGTACGCCTGGGCAAAGGCATTGTGTTCGCCAAGGACACGCCCAACTTCATTGCCAACCGCATCGGGACATTTTCCGCGCTGAACGTGATGCGCATCATGCAGGAAATGGACCTGACGATCGAGCAGGTGGACGCGCTGACCGGGCCGGCGGTGGGCTGGCCGAAGTCCGCAACCTTCCGCACCGCGGACCTGGTCGGATTGGATGTGCTGGCGCACGTGGTGAGCAACTTGAAGCAGAATGTGGGCGACGAGCGCTCCGACCTGCAAGTGCCGCAATTTTTGCAGGCCATGCTGGAGCGGCGCTGGCTGGGCGATAAGAGCGGCGGCGGCTTCTACAAGAAGAGCGGCAAGGGCGAAAACGCCGAACGGCTGGCGCTGGACTGGCGCACGCTGGAGTACCGGCCGCGGCAGAAGGCCAGCTTTCCTGCCCTGGAAATGGGACGCAACGTGGACGATACCGGGCAGCGGCTGCGCATGCTGCTCGGCCTGGATGGCTCGGGCGCGCGCAAAGGCGACAAGGCGGCGGAATTCCTATGGGCCGCGCTGGGCGACCTGTGGACTTACTCGGCTAATCGCATTGGGGAAATCTCCGATTCCATCGCCGATATAGACCGTGCCATGCGCCTGGGCTTCAATTGGGAGCTGGGGCCATTTGAGCTGTGGGATGCCGCCGGGGTGGAGCAGACGGTGGCGCAACTGAAGAAGCAGGGCCGACCAGTGGCCGGCAATGCCGAGCGCCTGCTGGCTGCCGGCAAGAAGTCCTGGTATGGAGAGGACCGGGAATCGCCCTCGGGGCGCGACTACTTCGACATGGGCGCGGGCAACTACCGGCCAGAACCAGTGCCGGCCGGGGTGATCCTGCTGCCCGCGCTCAAAAAAGCCTGCCACGTGGTGAAGAAGAACGCAGGGGCTTCGCTGGTGGATTTGGGCGAGGGCGTGGCCTGCATCGAGTTCCACAGCAAGATGAACGCGCTGGGCGGCGACATCGTGCAGTTGATTACGCAGACGCTGGGGGTGCCGGGGCGGCCGGATTCAGGCGGGCTGGGCGCCAACTTTGATGCCGTTGTCATTACCAACGACGCACAGAACTTCTCCGTGGGCGCCAACGTGATGCTGCTGCTGATGGCCATCCAGGACGACGACTGGGATGAGATTGACATGGCCATCCGCGGCTTCCAGGGCATGACCCAGGCCATCAAGTTCTCGCCTAAACCGGTGGTGGTGGCGCCGTTCGGGATGACGCTGGGCGGCGGCTGCGAAATTTCGCTGCACGCGCCGGTGCGCCAGCCCCACGCGGAGTTATACATGGGGCTGGTGGAGGTGGGAGTGGGGCTGCTGCCTGGAGGAGGCGGCTGCAAAGAGATGACGCTGCGCGCCATTGACAGCGCCGCAGCGGTGAGGCCGGGCGGGCGCGGCGAATCAGTGGAGATGGTGGAGGCGATGAAGCGCGCCTTCGAGACCATCGCCATGGCCAAGGTCTCCATGTCGGCGGAAGAGGCGCGCGGGCTGGGCTTCCTGAGCCCAGGCGACGAAGTCAGCATGAACCGCGAGCGGGTGCTGGCGGATGCCAGACAGCGCGCGCTCGACCTGGCCCGGGCCGGCTACAAGCCTCCGGTGCCGCGCTCCGATATCCCTGCTCCCGGGGAAAGCATGCTTGCCACTTTAAAGCTGGGCGTACATCTAATGCGGCAGGGCGAGTACATCAGCGACCACGAGGTGAAGATCGGCACCAAGGTGGCGGAGGTCTTGTGCGGAGGAGCGGTCTCGCCGGGCACGCCGGTGAGCGAACAGTATCTGCTCGACCTGGAGCGGGAGGCGTTCAAGTCGCTGTGCGGCGAGCGCAAGACGCAGGAGAGGATCCAGTACACGCTGAAGACGGGGAAAACTTTAAGGAATTAACCACAGAGGACACGAAGAAAAAACCTAGATCATTTTGATCATTGTGCGTGAGCTTTGCGGTGCAAGGCCGTGACATACTGGTGATTCAAAGTGCTGACGCGGAGCTCCTTCGCTGCGCTCAGGATTTCGGCTGGAGGCTCAGACACCGTCAATGCGCCTCAACTTCGCGCTCTTGGTGGTGAAAAGGCTTTGCGGTGAAAGGGGTTCATATGCGGGAAGTAGTGATTGCAAGTTCGGTGCGCACGCCGGTGGGCAAGGCATATAAAGGCACGCTGCGCAGCACGCGTCCGGATGAACTGGCGGCGGTGGCCATTACCGGCGCGCTGGAGCGCGTGCCGCAGGTTGAGCGCAAGGAAATTGAGGATGTCATTCTGGGCTGCGCCATGCCGGAAGCGGAACAGGGCATGAATGTGGCCCGCATCGCTTCCCTTCGGGCCGGGCTGCCGGTGGAAGTTTCAGCCATGACCATCAACCGCTTCTGCTCTTCCGGGCTGCAGGCCATTGCCATGGCGGCGGAAAGAATCATGGCGGGCGGCGCCGAGGTGATTGTGGCCGGCGGAGTCGAATCCATGACCATGATCCCCATGGGCGGGCACAAGGTGTCGCCCAATCCCTGGCTGGTGGACCATTATCCCGACGCATACCTCTCGATGGGTCTGACCACCGAGCGCCTGGCCAAGCGCTTCGGTATAACCCGCGAGCAGGCAGACGAATTCTCCCTGCGCAGCCACAAAAACGCTATTGGGGCCATCCAGGCAGGCAAGTTCGCAGATGAAACCGTGGCCGTGCCGGTTAGCTTCACCACGCCCAACGGCGCCAAGCCCAAGCGCATGGAAATCACGTTTAAGACCGACGAGGGACCGCGCGCCGAGACTTCCCTGGAAGCGCTGGCCGCGCTCAAGCCGGCGTTCCACGCCAAGGGCACGGTGACGGCGGGTAATTCATCGCAGATGTCGGATGGAGCGGCGGCGACGGTGGTCATGTCGGCGGAGCGGGCGCGGGCGCTGGGCATCAAGCCGCTGGCGCGCTATGTTTCGTTTGCCACCGCCGGCTACAAACCGGAGGAGATGGGAGTGGGCCCGGTATACGCCATTCCCAAGGCGCTGAAGATGGCGGGGCTGCAGCTCTGGCAAATCGATGTCATCGAATTGAATGAGGCGTTCGCGGCGCAATCGCTGGCGGTGATCAAAGAAGCGGGGCTGGACCTGGAGCGAGTGAACGTGAACGGCGGCGCGATTGCGCTGGGGCATCCGCTGGGGTGCACCGGCGCCAAGCTGACGGCGAGCATCATCCGCGAACTCAAGCGGCGCAACGGACGCTACGGGCTGGTGACCATGTGCGTGGGCGGCGGCATGGGAGCGGCGGGGATCTTCGAAAATATTTCTTAACCACAAAGGATAAGACCTTCACCACAAAGGACACGAAGGGCACAAAGGATTATTGGAGGATCACAGAGGAATTCACTTCTTTGTGATTGAATCAACTTCACGAGAGTCCAGGAGAAGCAAAGAGCGATCGCGCTTGAAGAATCCAACCACAAGGGCACAGAGATTGGCGTAGGAGCCCCGATGGCAACCGCCACCACGAAGATTCGAACTGCAAATGAGGTGAGCCACGATGTAATCACGGCTGCCATGAAAGTGCATTCCGCGCTTGGCCCTGGGCTACTGGAGAGCACCTATCAGGCCTGTCTCCTTCATGAATTGGCAAAGATGGGAGTCCATGCGCAGGCGCAAGTCGGAGTTCCGGTGATTTATGGCAGCGTGAAACTCGACGTCGGCTATCGCATAGATTTGCTGGTCGAAAATTTGGTCATTGTGGAGCTGAAGTCGGTTGATGGCATTCTCCCAATTCATGAAGCGCAACTGCTTTCGTACCTAAAGCTCAGCGGTAAATCTCTAGGACTTCTAATCAACTTCAACGTTACTCATCTGAAGGATGGCATCAAGCGGCTGGTATGCGGTTCAGGCTGGCAGTAATATCCTTTGGGTTTCCTTCGTGTCCTTTGTGGTGAGAAAAGAGGGGAGTATATGGCGACGACAACGGCGGTACCGAAGACAAAGATACCCGGCGGCAGCTTTCTGCTGGAAGACCGGCCAACGAGTGAAGTATTTACTCCGGAAGATTTCAACGAGCAGCACCAGTTGATAGCGCAGACGGCTGATGACTTCGCGAATAACGAGGTGCTGCCCGTAGCCGACCGGCTGGAACATAAGGACTGGGGGCTCACCCGCGAACTGCTGAAGAAGACGGCGGACCTGGGGCTGACGTCGGTGGACATTCCCGAAGAGTACGGCGGCGCCGAAATGGACAAAGTCAGCTCCTGCATTCTGGCCGACCACATGGCCAAGTACGCGGGCTTTGCCGTGAGCTGGGGCGGGCACACGGGAATCGGGACGCTGCCCATCGTGTTCTTTGGCACTGAAGCGCAGAAAAAGAAATACCTGCCCAAACTGGCGACCGGGGAGATGATTGGCGCCTACGCGCTTTCGGAAGCGTCGGCCGGGTCGGACGCGCTGAACTGCCGCGCCCGGGCGCAGCTGGCGGGGGACGGCAAGCACTACGTGCTGAACGGCGAAAAGATGTGGATCACCAACGCGGGCTTCGCCGACCTGTTCACGGTGTTCGCCAAAGTGGACGGCGAGAAGTTCACCGCTTTCCTGGTGGAGCGCGGCTTTCCCGGATTCGCCATCGGGGCGGAAGAGCACAAGATGGGAATTCGCGGCTCCTCCACCTGCCCGCTCATCCTCAATGACTGCCAGGTGCCCGCGGAAAACGTGCTGGGCGAGATCGGCAAGGGTCACGTGATCGCGTTCAATATCCTGAACATCGGGCGCTACAAACTGGGCGCCATGTGCGTGGGCGGAGCGCGCACCTCGCTGGACCACGCCATCGGCTACGCCAAGCAGCGCAAGGCCTTCGGCAAGTCCATCGCCGAGTTCGGGCTCATCCAGGAAAAGCTGGCGGATATGGCCACGGAAATTTTTGTGGGTGAATCCATCGTTTACCGCACCGTGGGCATGATGGATGTGGCCCTGAGCGAAGTGGACAAGGCGGGCACAAACGCAATGGGAGAGGTCCGCAAAGCCATCGAGGAGTATGCGGTGGAGTGCTCGGTGCTGAAGGTATGGGGCTCGGAGATGCTGGACCACGTAGTAGATGAGGTGGTGCAGATCTACGGCGGCTATGGCTTCGTGGAAGAGTATCCCGCGGAGCGCGCGTACCGCGATGCGCGCGTCAATCGGATTTTCGAGGGCACCAACGAAATCAACCGGCTGATCATCACCGGCTGGCTGCTGAAGCGGGCGATGACGGGACAGTTACCGCTGCTGCCCGCCATCAAGAAACTGATGGACGAGGTGCTGGCCGGGCCCAGCCTGGGCGATGGCCTGGAAGGGCCGCTGGCGGCTGAGCGCACGCTGGTAAGCAACGCCAAAAAGCTGGCGCTGTTCGCGGCGGGCGCGGCTTCGCAGAAATACATGCAGCAACTGGTGGACCAGCAGGAAATCATGGGCGCGCTGGCCGACATGATCATGGAAGTTTATGCCATGGAATCGGCGGTACTGCGGGCGCAGAAGACGCTGGAGCGAAACGGCGAGAGGACAGCGGCTCTGGCCGTGGCCATGGCGCAGGTGTACCTAGCGGCGGGCATGGAGAAGGTGGAATTTGCCGGACGCAAGGTAATTGCCGCCATCGCCGAGGGTGACATGCTGCGCACACAGATGGCGATTCTGCGGCGCCTGGGAAAGCATGAGCCGGTAAATACGGTGGCGCTGCGGCGGCAGATCGCTGCCCGCGTGATCGAGGCGGGAAAGTACGTGACGGCGTAGTCTTGCTGTCGAGGTCCTCGACCCAACCAGGAGACGTTGCCCCCAGCGTCTCCTTTTCCCAACATAACAGTCGCCGCGAGTCAAAGCTCCAGCCTATGGCGCCGGATTGCCAACGATGTTCCTTATCGCAGATAATGGCGCCGCACTCAAAGGAGCTATACATGAGGAAAACACTGATTGGGGTAGGGGCCGGCGTATTGGTCGTGGTGATGGGTATCGTAGTCTGGGCGCAGCAGGACAAGAGCAAGCGTCCCAGCCCGCCGGCCAACGCCAAATGCCAGTTCGCGGACGGGCGAACCGTGAGCGTGGACTACAGCAGCCCGCGCATGAAGGGGCGGAAGATTTATGGCGGCCTGGTCCCTTATGGACAGGTGTGGCGAACGGGGGCCAACGAAGCCACCACCTTCGATACGACGGTTCCAGTGCAGATAGCCGGCACGATCATTCCAGCGGGACATTACACGTTGTTCACGGTGCCGGCCGAGGGCACGTGGAAGCTGGTGATCAGCAAGAAGACGGGAGAGTGGGGAATTCCCTATCCCGGAACGCAATATGATTTCGCGCGCGTGGACATGAAAACGCAAGCGCTGCCTTCCAATGTGGAGAACTTCAGCATCAGCTTTCAGAAGGCGGATCCAAAATCGTGCGTAATGAATGTGGACTGGGAGAAGACGCGGGCGTACGTGGATGTTGTCGAGAAAAAATAAACCGCCACAGCAAACCACAAAGGGCACGAAGGACCAGCAAGAAAAGGACCAAATTCAGGTTCGGAGCTGGTCGTTGCGCCGCAACGGCCCATTGATTTGAACCGTTGAATTTCCCTTGGTGTACCTTGGTGCCCTTTGTGGCGAGCTTTTAAGGTTTCCAGCGCAGGACGGGCTTGCGGGCGGCGGCCACCTCATCCAGGCGCGAAACGCGCGTGCTGTGTGGGGCTTCGAGCACCACGTCGGGCGCCTTCTCGCATTCCTCGGCGATGGACTTCATGGCATCCACAAACAGGTCCAACTCTTCCTTGGATTCGCTCTCCGTGGGCTCAATCATCATGGCGCCGGGCACAATCAGGGGAAACGAAACCGTGTAGGGATGGAAGCCATAGTCAATCAGGCGCTTGGCTAAATCGCCGGTGCGCACGCCCTTTTTTGCCTGAAGGCGATCGCTGAACACCACTTCGTGCATGGTGGGAGTTTTGTAAGGCAGGTCGTAAACGCCTTCCAGCCCCTTGCGGATGTAATTGGCATTGAGTACGGCGTCTTCCGTGGTCTGGCGCAGGCCGTCGGGGCCGTTGGCCATGATGTAAGCCAGGGCGCGGATGTGCATGCCGAAGTTGCCGTAGAAGGCGCGCACCCGGCCGATGGAGTCCTTGCGGTTGTAGTCGAAGCCCAGAGCGCCATCCGCCTTGGTCACGATGACGGGCACGGGCAGGAAGGGCTCAAGAAAATTCTTGCAGGCCACCGGCCCGGAGCCGGGACCTCCGCCGCCGTGGGGCGTGGAAAAAGTCTTGTGCAGGTTGAGGTGCATCACGTCCACCCCGAAATCGCCGGGGCGCACCTTGCCCACCAGCGCGTTCATGTTGGCGCCGTCCATGTAAAGCAGGCCGCCCTTGCCGTGGAGGATATCGGCAATCTTGTGGATCTCCTGCTCAAACACGCCCAAGGTGTTGGGATTAGTGAGCATGAGGGCAGCAACATCTTCGTTCATCTGTGCCGCCAACGAGGCCACATCCACCATGCCGGCGGAATTGGACTTGAGATTCTCCACCGCATAACCAGCCATGGCGGCGGTGGCGGGATTGGTGCCGTGGGCGGAGTCGGGAATAAGAATTTTCTTGCGCGGATTCCCCTGCTTCTGCAGGTAGGCGCGTACCAGCAAAATACCGGTAAGTTCGCCGTGAGCTCCGGCCGCAGGTTGCAGGGTGATGAACTGCATGCCGGTGATTTCCAGCAGGCAGTCGGTGAGGGTCTTGAGGATGCGCAAGGCGCCCTGGGAAATGCGCTCGGGCTGGTAGGGATGGCCGTTGGCCAGGCCTTCGAAGCGCGAGACTGCCTCGTTCACCCGCGGGTTGTACTTCATAGTGCAGGAGCCCAGCGGGTACATGCCCAGGTCAATGGCGTAATTCCAGGTAGAAAGGCGGGTGAAGTGGCGGATGATCTCGATTTCACTGACCTCGGGCATGTGGCCCAGGTGGGCGCGCTCGGCATCGCCCAGCAGGTCGGCGGTATCCACTTCCGGAACATCCAGCGGAGGGAGCTTCCACCCGGCTTTGCCGGGCGAAGATTTCTCAAAAATGAGGCCTTCGTTCTGGTTGACGTGGCGGGTGGCTTTTTTGACCTGGCTCACCGCACCACCTCCGGTTCCGGCTCAGGGCGGCGTTTGCCCGTAGTTTGCGCCCGCGCCAGAGCGGCGGCCACCGCATCCATGGAAGCGCGGGTGGTGGTCTCGGTACAGCACCACAGGGCGGAATTGCCCAGCTCGGGATAGAACTTCTTCAGCGGGAAGCCGCCGACGATGTTCTCCTCCAGCAGGCGGCCGTTGATAACGTACGGATCTTCCGCTGTCTGCAGGACAAACTCGTTGAACAGAGGCGCGCCGCCGAAGAGGACGCGGCCATGACGGCCAAAATGCTGCCGCGCGTAGGCGGTCTTGGCGAGATTCTGCGTGGCCAGTTCCCTCAGCCCTTGGCGGCCGTACACAGTCATGAACACGTTGGCCATAAGCGCGATCAGGGCCTGGTTGGTGCATATGTTGGAAGTGGCCTTCTCGCGGCGGATATGCTGCTCGCGCGTAGCCAGGGTGAGCACGTAACCGCGCTTGCCGTGCTTGTCGCGGGTTTCGCCGACCAGGCGTCCGGGCATCTGGCGAACATACTTTTCGCGGGTGGCAATCACCCCGGCATAGGGACCGCCGAAGCCCAGAGGGACGCCGAAGGACTGCGCCTCCATGGCGACGATATCGGCTTCCGCCGGAGGCTTCACAATGCCCAGCGAAACCGCTTCCGCGATGGCGACGACCAACAACGCGCCTTTGCTGCGGGCGAGATCGGCAAGGGCGGGGATGTCCTCAATGGTTCCGAAGAAATTGGGAGACTGCACGACAATGCAGGCGCAGTCGTCGCCCAAGGTCTTCTCCAGTTCCGCCGTTTTGATCCGGCCATCATCGCCGAAGCCGACCGTAGTCAGGGGCATGTCCTGATGCTGGCCGTAGGTGGCCAGCACCTCCCGGTATTCGGGGTGTACGCTGCGGGCAAGGACCACGCGGCGGCGGCCACTGACACGCATGGCCATCATGGCGGCCTCGGCGGTGGCGGTGGAACCGTCGTACATGGAGGCGTTGGCTACGTCCATGCCTGTAAGCTCGCAAATCATAGTCTGGAATTCGAAAATGGACTGCAGCGTGCCCTGGGAAATTTCCGCCTGGTAAGGCGTATAGGCGGTAAGAAACTCGCCGCGCGAGATGATGGTGTCAATCACGACCGGGCGATAGTGGTGATAGGCCCCGGCGCCGAGAAAGCTGGGCAGGCCCTTGCCGTTCTCGCGCGAGCACTTCTGGAACCACTCCAGAATTTCCGGTTCCGACATCTGCCGCGGCAGGCGCAGCTCGCGGTTCAGACGGTATTCGGCGGGTATAGGAGCGAACAGGTCGTCAATGGAGCGGGCCCCGAGAGCGTGCAGCATCGCTTCGCGGTCCGCCGGCGATTTAGGAAGATAGCGCATGGGCTAATTGTGTAATTAAGTAATTTGGTAATTGAGTAAATTTCGCAAGTGGAAAGCAGGAGGTGACTTTTCCTCCTCAATTTACAAATTAGAAATTACTCAATTACCAAGTTCTAATGCGTTTCTTCGGCCACGAACTTCTCGTAATCGTCAGCCGAAAGCAACGCGTTCAATTCTTTGGGATCTTTCAGCTTCAGTTTGAGCATCCAGGAGCCGTGGGCGTCGGAGTTGATCTTCTCCGGCGCGGTGGCCAGGTCCTGGTTGACTTCGGTGACGGTGCCGGAAACTGGCGCGTAAAGATCGGACACGGCCTTGACCGACTCGACGGTGCCGAAAGTCTTGCCCGCGCTCAGTTCAGCGCCGACCTTGGGGAGCTCAACAAAGACAATGTCGCCCAGCGATTCCTGAGCATAGTTGGTGATGCCCACGGTGGCGGTGCCGCCATCCGGCTTAATCCACTCGTGCTCCTTGGTATATTTGAAATCCTTGGGATAAGCCATGCGTTTCTTCGTTCCCCTTCGTGTCCTTTGTGGTTAAGCTTTCGCCTTGGGGCGCTTGTAAAAGGGCGTCGGCACCACCTTGGCGCTCACTCCCTGCCCGCGAATCTCCACCTTTAATGGCGTGCCCAGCTCCGCCAGACCGGGCGGCACATAGGCCAGAGCTATGTTCCTTTTCAAGAACGGGGCATAGGAGCCGCTGGTCACGTAACCGGCTTCCCTGCCCGCCTGATCCAGAACTTTATAGCCGTCGCGGGCGATGCCGCGCTCCACCATCTCCAGTCCGACCAGGGTGCGCTTCACGCCCTCGGCCCGGGCACGCTCCAGCGCCGCCCGGCCCACGAAGTCGTCCTTCTCCATCTTACAGAATCGGTCCAGGCCTGCCTCCCAAACATTGAGGGTGTCGGAAATTTCATGTCCGTAAAGGGGAAGACGGCCTTCCAGGCGCAGGGTGTTGCGCGCACCCAGGCCGCAGGGGAGCGCGTTGAACTCTTTGCCGGCCTCAAGAATTCCGTTCCAGACGCGCGCGCTGGTGGGCTCGTCGGCGGGCACGTAGATTTCAAAGCCGTCTTCTGCGGTGTAGCCGGTGCGGGCGATGAGAATGTTTTTCAACCCGCACACCGTGCCGCGGGTGAACCAGTAGAATTTGACCGCTCCCAGGGTGGCGTCGGTCAAGTTCTGCAGCAGTTCCTGGCCTTTTGGCCCCTGGATGGCGATCTGGGTGAAATCGTCGCTCAAATTTTCAGCGGCGCAATTGAAGCCGTGAACGTTGTCGCGCACCCAGTTGAAATCCTTCTCGCGGGTGCCGGCGTTGATGACCAGCAGGAATTCGCGCTCCCCCAGGCGGTGCACGATAACGTCGTCCACGAAGGTGCCCTGAGGATAGAGCAGGGCGGAGTACTGTGCCTGCCCAATGGCCAGGCGCGAGGCATCGTTCATGGTGATGTGCTGCGTGGCCTCCAGCGCCTGCGGGCCGGCGATACGGATATCACCCATGTGGCTGACGTCAAAAATACCGACGCGGGTGCGCACAGCCAAGTGTTCGGCAATCAGGCCGCCGGTGGCCGGGTACTCGACCGGCATGTCCCAGCCGTTGAATTCCACCATCTTGGCGCCCATACGGCGATGCACGGCGTTGAGGGCGGTTTTGCGGACGGCGGGAGTGGTTTCGACGCTGGAGGACAAAGGCGGACTTCCTCGCTGATCTGCCTGAGGCAGGTGGAACCTGTTACGGTAACACGCGGATTTTCGGCGGGTCAAACCCAATGAAACCGCAAAGGACGCCGAAAATTTTGCGAGAAGGTTTGCGCGCGGGCGTTGCTTACTTCTTGCGCACGGCTATGCCTAATTCCTTCATTTGCGCCTCGCTGACCGGGGTAGGCGCGTCCACCATCAGATCCACGGCTTTGGCGGTTTTGGGGAAAGGAATCACTTCGCGCAGGCTGTCGGCGCCGGCCAGGATCATGACAATGCGGTCGAGCCCAAGCGCGATGCCGCCGTGAGGCGGAGTGCCGTACTCCAGCGCTTCCAGAAAAAATCCGAAGCGCGCCTTGGCTTCTTCATCGCTCATGCCCAGGGCGTGAAAAATTTTCCTCTGAATATCCTGGCGATGGATACGGATGGAGCCTGAGCCCAGTTCGGTGCCGTTCAGCACCACGTCGTAAGCCAGGGCGCGCACCGCCGCCGGGTCGGACTCCAGCTTGTCCATATCTTTTTCATGCGGCGAGGTGAAGGGATGGTGCGCCGCCGCCCAGCGCTTGCCTTCCTCGTCCCACTCGAACATGGGGAAGTCCGTGACCCAGAGGAAGCGGAACTCGCCGCCCTGAAAGGCGCCGTGGCGCTCGGCATACTTTTGAGCCAGAGCCACGCGCAGCGCGCCGGCGGCGGTGTAAACCGCGGCATCGTGCTGCTTGACCTCGGGATTAACGATGCTCTCTGAAGGATGCTCGCCGGGGTGGCCGTTTCCCGCCACCAGCACCAGCAGGTCATCGGCCTGAGCGCCGCTCAGTTCGCGGACCTTGGCCATGGCTTCAGGAAATGACTTTTCCAGGCGCTTGGCGTCTTCAAACAGCTTGGCGTTCTTGCGCTCACCGAAGACCGGCTTGATGTCGTCGCGTTCCTTGCGCGAAAGCTCGCCCACCTTGGGAATGCGGATGGCCACCACGGGCAGGCGCGGGTCCACATTCAGCGTCTTCAGGTTCTCCGGCGCGAACGCCTGGCGCACATCGGTCATGGCGGGCAGGCGCAGGTCGGGTTTGTCGGAGCCGTACTGGCGGATGGCCTGGTCATAGGTCATGCGCGGGAACGGCGTTTGAATTTCCTGCCCCGCGGCGCGGAAGGCGGCGGTCAGGAAGCCCTCCACCACCTCGAACACGCGGTCGGGCTGGGGAAAGGTCATTTCTAGATCTATCTGGGTAAACTCGGGCTGGCGGTCGGCGCGCAGGTCTTCATCGCGGAAGCAGCGCACGATCTGGAAGTACTTGTCGAAGCCGGAGATCATCAGGATCTGCTTGAAGAGCTGGGGCGATTGCGGCAGGGCATAGAACGACCCGGGATAGACGCGGCTGGGCACCAGGTAGTCGCGGGCGCCCTCGGGGGTGGAACGGGTCATGAACGGCGTTTCAATTTCGAAAAAGCCTTGCTCCGCCAGATATTGGCGGATAGCCATACCCACTTTATGCCGCATTTCGATATTGAACTGCATCTTGTCGCGGCGCAGGTCCAGGTAGCGGTACTTGAGGCGAACTTCCTCGTTAGGCAGCACCGATTCGCCGGGCAGGAAGGGCGGGGTTTTGGAAACGTTCAAGATGCGCAGTTCTTCCGCAACCAGTTCCACCTCGCCGGTTGCGATGTTCTTGTTGATTAGATTGCGGTCGCGCTTCTTGACCGAGCCGGTGACGGCGATCACGTACTCGGAGCCGAGGTGCGTGGCTTTCTGGTGCAGCGCCGGATTGAGTTCCTTGTTGAACACCGCCTGGGTCACACCAGTGCGGTCGCGCACGTCCACGAAGATGAGGTTGCCGTGGTCGCGAACACGGTTCACCCATCCCATAAGCACGACGCGCCGGCTGGAATCGGCCGGGCGCAGCGCCCCGCAGGTATGGGTGCGTCGCAGATCACCTAAAAAGTCGAGCAAGAGTGGTTCGCCTTGTGTTGGGATTGCCCGCGCAAGCGGAAGAATGATTATAAATGGGGGCGTGAGCAAGCAGGTTCAGCTATTGCGCTGCCGTGGCCTGCTGGAATTTCAGCAGCCACTTGCCGCCCTGGTTCACCCATACCGAGCTGACATGCTGGTAACGGGGAGCGCGCTCGTCCCCGATGCTCATCTGCACAATGGCGTCGTAGGTCACCACAGCGGCGTTGTCATTCAGCGGCAGAACCTTGGCATCGTAGATGGAATAGTTTTCCAGGTTCACGACGTTGAGGCCTTGCATCATCTCGTACTTGCTGTACACCTTTGCGTCGGCGGCAACTTCCAGAAAATCATCGGTGGTGATGTTCTTGAAGAAATTCACATCCTTGCGTTTCTCGGCTTCGGGCAGAGACTTCTCTTGGGCGAGCAGAAGTTCAGTCACGGACGCGTCGGCAGCAGAGGTGCCGGACTTTTCTGCCGTGGCCGAAGACGGATTGGCGGGCTTATTGTCGTTAATCGCGGCGAAAGCGGCAGCAACTGCCACGGCCAGCAGGAAAACGCCAAGGAAGGACTTGTTCACGGCCACCTCCGCCGGCCCGTTGGCGGACCGGCTCACTTCTGATCGCCTGATTTTATCCTGCCTTTCAGCTCGGAACGAGGGACAGATTGCTGTTGTCCGCTGGCCAGGTGCTTGAGGGCGAAGGTGCCGCTCTGCGCCTCGTTTTCGCCGACGATGAGGGCGAAGCGGGCGCCCAACTTGGCGGCGGTCTCCAGAGACTTCTTAAGGCGAAACGCTTCGTCCCCCAAATCCACAACAATTCCGGACTGGCGCAGTTCGCGCGCCAGTCGCGCCGCCTCGCGATTCATGCCTTCGCCGAAAGGCGCAATATAAACGTCTGCCGGCTTGGCCATGGAATCGGCGGCTTCCTGCAGCGCCAGCACCACCCGGTCCTCGCCAATAGCAAAGCCGATACCGGGCGCCTGTGGTCCGCCCAAGGCTTCGGAAAGCCCGTCGTAGCGGCCGCCTCCCAGGATGGCGTTCTGCGCTCCCAGAGCGCCGTGGGTGAACTCGAAGGCGGTGCGGGTGTAGTAATCCAGCCCGCGCACCAGGCGGTCGTTGAGCACGAAAGGGACGCCTACCGACTTCAGAATGTCCTGCACGGCGCTGAAGTGGGCGCGGCAAGGCTCGTCCAGATACTGGCTGATGCGCGGCAGCTTTTCGATGATGGGCTGGTCCTCGGGAACCTTGCAGTCGAAAACACGTAGCGGGTTGGTGACGGCGCGGCGCTGGCAATCGGCACACATGCGCGCCTTCACCGGTTCGAGCGCCGCGCGCAGGGCTTCATCGTAAGTCTTGCGATCATTGACGCAGCCCACCGAGTTCAGCTCCAGCGTCCAGTTCTTAATGCCCAGGCGGTCGAGGAGCACGGCCAGCATCTCCAGAATTTCGGCGTCGCGCAGCGGCGATTCGCTGCCCGCGGTGGGCGGCCCGATTGACTCTGCTCCAATCTGGTAGAACTGGCGATAGCGGCCTTTCTGCGGGCGCTCGCGGCGGAACTGCGGGCCGATGTAGTAGAGCTTCTGCACGCCCGGCCGCTCCCAAAGCTTGTGCTCGATGTAAGCGCGCACCACACCGGCGGTGTTTTCCGGGCGCAGGGTGAGGGACTGGCCCTTCTCGCTGGCGGCGCGTCCGCGGTCCTCCCAGGTGTACATCTCCTTGGAGACGATGTCGGTCTCCTCGCCCACGGAGCGGGCAAAAAGCTGCGTCTCCTCGAAAATAGGCGTGCGGATCTCCTGGAAGTTATAAACGCGGAACACGTCGCGGGCGGTGCTCTCCACAAAGTTCCACAGCGCCGTCTCCGGCGGCAGCAGGTCGCGAGTTCCGCGCACGGATTTGATCATGGGCAGATGGGTAGCTTTCTGGCCGACTGGCTTGAGCCGTTAGCAATTAGCATTTGGCACTTAGCCAGCAACGTGCTTTGCAGTTCTCGAACCCTCCACTAAGGTCTACCGGCTAAATGCCAAGTGCTAATTGCTAAGTGCTTCTCTCTTTCAAATACTCCTCTTTGTATCCCAGGTAATTCCGCGCATAGCGCAGAATCAGCTCCTGGCTATCCTTGTCGTCAACCTTCTTGCGGAACTTTCCGGGGGAGCCCATCCACAGAGAATAAGGCTCGACCACGGTGCGTTCCGGGATCAGCGTGCCGGCGGCAATGATGGAGCCGGCGCCGATGCGGGCTCCGTTCAGGATGATGCAGCCCATGCCGACGAGGCAGCGGTCCTCGATCACGCAGCCATGCAGGGTGACGGAATGGCCGACCGTGACCCAATCTCCCAGGATAACCGGATACTGCCCCAGCATGCCGTGCAGCACGCTGCAGTCCTGGATATTGGAGTTGGCGCCCACGCGGATGGAGTGCACGTCGCCGCGCAGCACCGCGTTCATCCAAACGCTGGCGTGCTCGCCCAGCGCCACGTCGCCGATGAGCTGCGCCGACTCATCCACGAAGGCTGTGGCCGGCACCTGCGGCGTCTTCCCCTTGTAGGAACGGATCATCTCGCGAAAGAAATTGAGCGTAACACGGCGGGCGAGCGGGGTGCCAGCCGCGCTACTCCGAGGTGAAGTAATCCACCGTCACCGGGTTTTCGAACAGCGAGTAGTCGCGGGTAACCACGGTGATGCCGCTGTCGGTGACAAAGTAGCGCTGGCGGTCGGCCTCGGTGTCATAGCCCACCACCGTGCCCTCGGGAATGTGGACATCGCGATCAATGATGGCGCGGCGGATGCGGCAGTGGCGTCCGACATTCACGTGCGAAAACAGAATGCTGGAATCCACCTCGCTGTAAGAATTGACGCGCACGTCGGGGGAGAGCACGCTGCTGCGCACCACGCCGCCGGAAACGATGCAGCCGTTGGAGACGATGGAATCCATGGCAATGCCCATACGTCCAGGCTCGGCAAACACGAACTTGGCGGGCGGATACTGGCGCTGGTGGGTGCGGATGGGCCAGTGCTCGTCATACAGGTTGAACACGGGCGAGACCGACACCACGTCCATGTTGGCCTCGTAATATGCCTCCAGCGTGCCCACGTCCCGCCAGTACAGGGCTTCCTTCTGGTTCTCGTCCACAAAATTGAAGGAATAAATTTTGTAGTCGTCCACCATCTTGGGCAGAATGTTGTGCCCGAAGTCGTGCGAGGAGTTAGGGTCCTCCGCATCTTTGAGCAGCACCGGAATGAGCACGTCAGTGTTGAACAGATAAATGCCCATGGAGCCGGACACCATGCGCGGATTGTAGGGCGAGCGGATATCGGTATGCTGGGGTTTTTCCTGGAAGCCGACGATGCGCCCTTCGCGGTCCACATCCACCACCCCGAAGCGGTAGGTTTCGCTGGGGTCAATCAAGATGGTAGCCAGGGTAACATCGGCGCCGGAGTCACGATGCTGCTTCAGCATGAGCCCGTAATTCATCTTGTAGATGTGGTCGCCGGAAAGAATCAGGACGTGCCGCGGCTGCTCCGAGCCAATGGAATAAATGTTCTGGTAAACGGCGTCAGCGGTTCCCATGTACCAGTTTTCGCTCACCCGCTTCATGGGCGGCAGAATTTCGATGAACTCGCCCATCTCGCGCGCCAGGATGTTCCAGCCCTCGCGGATGTGGCGGTTCAATGACAAGGCCTTGTACTGGGTGAGAATGTAAACCCGGCGCAGGTCGGAGTTGACGCAGTTGGAGAGGGTGACGTCAATGATGCGGTAGATGCCGCCGAAGGTGACCGCCGGTTTGGCACGATCGCGCGTCAGAGGATAGAGGCGCTCTCCCGCTCCGCCGGCCAACAGCACTCCCAGGGTATCCTTCATAGCGGCTCCACAGGGCTGCGCTCAGCGGCGGCAGACCGCCGCAGGGCAAACCTTAGATGCTAGCACAACCAGCGGTACGGATAGTGGAAGCGGCATACCGCGCTAGGCGGCATCGTCGGCGCTGATCTTCAGCGACTTGAGGAATTTCATGTCCTGCGAATTGAGCTTGAATTCGGGTACCCGGGTGCGGGCGGTGATGGTGGGCCGGCGGCGCGAAGGCTTCTCATCCTGCTTGTTGAATCCAATGGTGGCTTCCAGGACCAGGAAGATGTCGTATCCTCCAGCCTTAATCCTGGAGATAACGTCGGCGATTTGCTCCGATTCGGTGAGCGACTCGCTGATGGCATCGCCCAGCTCCTTGATCAATTTCTTAAGTTGTTGGTCCACACTACCCCCGGCTTGAGCTCCGTCTCACCCTGCCACTCGGATCGCCCCACATCATTCGATGCCGGAGAGGGGCTTTGAGTTTCGCTCTCGAGGCAGAACCTTGCCCTCAGGGGCTGATAAAATGCCTCAATGGGGCAAATGGAGGGGATTTCCACAGCGCGCAAGATAGGCGCGGTGGCTCGAGTAGCCACCCGGGTGGCGGCCCGGCAGGCGGGCCGGAGCCGGCGCGTTTCCGCCCTGACCCGGGCCGGACGCGTCACTTTCTCCCATTTCAGCCGGGTGCTGCGCCTGCTCTGGCTGCAGGTGACGGGCTTCTTTTTTCTCGCCCTCGCGCTTCTGGGCGGCGGGGCCCTGGTGGATGAATATCCCAAATACCAGGCCGGCAAGGTCAGCGGCGCCCGCCTGGTGCTGGCCGCGCTTTTTATGCTCCTGTTCTTCTACTTTGGAGTAAGCTCCTTCTGGCGCGTGCGCAACAAATCCTGAGCGGGAAGTGACATGGCCGAGAATGTGAAGTCCGGCTCCGGACTGCAGCAGGAAACGAACGGAGAGCCGCTTCCGGCCACCTCCCCTTCTTTACCTCCCCACCAGGAAACTTCCTCTCACATCAGCGTGCATCCGCTTTATACCCCGGCAGACTTGGCTGGCTTCGACCAGGAACACGACGTCGGCTACCCGGGCCAGTATCCCTTTACCCGTGGCGTGCAGCCCACCATGTACCGCGGCCGGCTCTGGACCATGCGCCAGTACGCCGGCATGGGGGACGCCGAGCAATCCAACCAGCGCTACAAGTACCTGCTCGCCCACGGCACCACCGGGCTGTCGGTAGCCTTTGATCTGCCCACGCAAATCGGTCTTGATTCCGACCATCCCCTGGCGTCCGGCGAGGTGGGCAAAGTGGGCGTGTCCATTGATTCCATCGAGGACATGGAGCGGCTTTTCCAGGACATTGATCTGGGCACGATTTCCACATCCATGACCATCAACGCCACCGCTTCCATCCTGCTGGCGTTGTACGTCGCAGTGGCAAAGCGACATGGCGTGGACCCGCGGAAGCTCTCGGGCACAGTGCAAAACGATATTCTGAAGGAATACATCGCCCGCGGAACTTACATTTACCCGCCGCAGCAGGCCATGCGCATAGTGACCGATCTGTTCGCCTACTGCAACCAGCAGGTGCCGGAGTGGAACACGATTTCCATTTCCGGCTATCACATGCGGGAAGCCGGCTCCACCGCCGTGCAGGAAGTGGCCTTTACTCTGGCCAACGGCATCACTTATGTGCAGGCCGCCATAGATGCCGGGCTCCACGTAGACCGCTTCGCTCCCCGGCTCTCGTTCTTCTTTGCCTGCCACAACAACTTTCTGGAAGAAGTAGCTAAGTTCCGTGCCGCTCGCCGCATTTGGGCGCGCATGATGCGCGAGCGCTTTCATGCCGCCAACCCGCGCTCCTGGATGCTGCGCTTCCATACCCAAACCGCTGGCTCCACCCTGACGGCGCAGCAACCAGAGAACAACATTGTGCGCACCGCGCTGCAGGCGCTGGCAGCGGTGCTGGGCGGCACCCAGTCTCTGCACACCAATTCCTTCGACGAGGCCCTCGCCCTGCCCACTGAAGAAGCCGCGCGGATTGCCTTGCGTACCCAGCAGATTGTTGCCTATGAATCCGGCGTGCCCCAGACCATAGATCCGGTTGCCGGCTCCTACTACCTGGAGTCGCTGACCAATGAGATTGAAAGCCGCGCCAAGGCTTACCTGGAGAAGATTGACGCGCTGGGCGGCATGTTGCGGGCCATCGAGCGCGGCTACGTACAGCAGGAAATTCAGAACGCCGCCTATGAATTTCAGCAGGCGGTGGACCGCCTGGAGGCGGTGGTGGTGGGCGTGAACCGCTTTACCAGCGAGGAAGAGCACACCGTGCCCATCTTCCACGTGGATGAAAACCTGGAACGCAAGCAGGTGGAACGGGTGCGGGCTTTGCGGGCGCGTCGCGACCCCCAGCCCTGGCAAGCCGCTCTGCGAGGGGTGGAAGAAGCAGGCCGCTCCGGGGAAAACCTCATGCCGCTCATAGTTTCCGCGGTCGAAGCCTGCGCCACGGTGGGCGAAATCTCGGACACGCTGCGCAAGGTTTTTGGGGAGTACAAGGAAACGGTGGTGATTTGAAGTTTCCGGTTTCGGGTTTCAAGTTTCCAGTTGAATCGGATTGCGGCCGAAACTTGAAACTGGAAACGCGAAACTGATTTTTTATTCCTGCGCCTGGTAGTCGCAGGCTTCCCGGCAGGTGCGGCAGTAATAGCAGCCGTCCTGGCACAAGCGCACATCATCCTCGCTGAAGCAGATGGTGCAGTAGCGGTCGCACGCGCACTGCTTCTCGTCTTTCTCGCAGATGACGCACTGGTAGCGGGTGGCGTCCATGGAGCCAATTTAGCTCCCGCCCAAAGCCGTTGCAAAGTTACCGAAGTGCGGGCAACCGGACACGAGTTCCACCACAGAGGACACGGAGGACACAGATTGATTCGCAATTCGCATTTCCAATTTGTAATTGGATTATGAGCTCTGCCGCAGCCGGGAGAGCGGCAGGTGCCGTTATTGCGGAGAGTTCTTCCTGATTCGGGAGTTCCTTTGGCCCATCCAGACCCCTGCAACGCTTCTGATTTTGCCGTTTTTCATTTAATCTGCGTGCATCGGCGTTCATACCCGGCGCAACCACCTGCATGGGCAAAATCCACGTACTTGCGGAGCACGTAGCCAACAAGATAGCCGCCGGCGAGGTGGTGGAGCGCCCTGCATCAGTAGTGAAGGAACTGCTGGAGAACGCCCTGGATGCGGGCGCGCGCCGCATCCGGGTGAACGTGGAGGCGGGCGGCAAAAGGCTCATCCAGATCACCGACGACGGCTGCGGGATGAGCCGAGACGACGCCATGCTCGCCTTCGAACGCCACGCCACCTCCAAGCTCCGAACCGCCGACGACCTGCTCAACGTGGCCACCCTGGGCTTCCGCGGGGAGGCGCTGCCCTCCATCGCCTCGGTGTCGCGTCTGCGGCTGGAAACCAGGGCTGGCGACGATGCTGCCGGCACCATCGTTGAGATCAATGGCGGCAAGCTGCTGCGGGTGGAGGAAGCCGGACTGCCGGCGGGCACCTCGATCGCGGTGCGCGACCTTTTCTTCAACGTGCCCGCGCGCAAAAAGTTTCTGAAGGCGGAGAGCACGGAGCTTTCCCACGTCGCTTCCCTGGTTACGCATTATGCGCTGGCCCACCCGGACAAGCACTTCGAACTGCACTCGCTGTCCAATGCCATGCTGGTGGCGCCTCCCGTGGGCACGCACGCCGAGCGGGTTTACCAGGTTTTCGGAAAAGAAACGTTGGAGCAACTGATCCCAATCGCGGCCCAGGTTGAGTTGCAGCGCATGGGCTTGCCTCAGCCGCCCCCGTGGGCGCGGCGCGAGCAGGAAGAGGAAGACAGCGCCGCCCGGCAGCCCGGCGAAATCCGCGTGCATGGCTTCGTTTCCAAGCCGGAAATCCAGAAGCTGAACCGCAGCTCCATTTACATCTTCGTGAACCAGCGGCTGATCCGCGACCGCCTGGTACAGCACGCCATCACCGATGCTTATCGCAACATCCTGCCGCCAACCGTGTATCCCGTGGTGTTGCTCTTCCTGGAACTGCCCACGGCCGAAGTGGACGTGAACGTGCATCCCTCGAAAACCGAGGTGCGTTTCCGCCAGCAGAGCGTGGTGCACGACTTCGTGCGCGATTCGGTTCGCGCCGCGCTGATGAAGTCCCGGCCGGCGCCGCAATTCGCCGCCGAAATTGGCGCCCGGCCCACCGCTACCCCCTCGCTTTCCAGTGCCGCCCGCGCTCCAGTCTCCGCGCCGGTTTCCGGCAACTGGCGAGAGTTGTATTCCCCGGCGGCCGATTTCGCGCTGCGTGCTGCCGAGCTGCCGCCGGAAACCCGGCGCCTTCACTTTGAGGGCGGCATCGCGGTGGAGGCCAATGCGGCCCTGCCGGTGGCGCGCTTTCCCCGGCAGAGTTTCGCCGGCGGTGACAGCTGCGGTGAAGCGCTCCCCGAGCCGGAAGCGGAAAACGATTCCAGTTTGGCTTCGCTCTCCACTCTTAAGCCCCTGGGCCAGATTCGCAATTCATTTATCCTGGCGGTAAACGAGGACGGTTTGTGGATCGTGGACCAGCACGTGGCTCATGAGCGCGTGCTGTTCGAGAAGATCCAGCGCCAGCGGGCGGCGGAGGCGGTGGAGAGCCAGCGCCTGCTCATGCCCATTATTGTGGAGCTCGATCCGGCGCAGCAGGCCGTGTTCACCGAGATTGCCGAAGAACTGCGGGGCAACGGCTTCGACCTGGAGCCCTTCGGCTCGCGCACCATCGCGGTGAAGGTCTCGCCGGCCGGGGTGGATGCGGCGCAGGTGGAGCACATGCTGCACGAATTACTCGACCAGTTCGCGAGCGAGGAGCAAGCCCTCAACCTGGAAAAGGCGCGCGGTCGCATTGCCGCCTCCATCGCGTGCCACGCGGCCATCAAGGTCAACATGCCGCTGCAGCAGAACAAAATGGAATGGCTGCTGGCAGAGTTGGCCAAAACAGAATACCCCATGACCTGCCCGCATGGCCGGCCCGTGGTCTTAAGGTATTCTGTAAAGGACATTCAGCGGGCGTTCAAGCGGCTATAAAACCGGCTGCCAGGAGCCGGGAGTCACTCGGGCCGTGGCGGGTCGCATTGCGGCTGCGGGCAGCGGAGACCATGACCGATCGGGAACTGCAGGAAGCGAGGCGGGAGAAGTGGCGCGTGGCAGGCAATCCGGCGCGCACGCTGGAGTCTCTTTCCGAGTTCCTGGAGTCGGTGGGCTTCTGCCTGATGTATCCGCAAAAGCCGATGCCGCTAGTGCCGACCTTTCTTGGCGCTTTCACCGGGCAGGAGAGCCAGCTGCCCACATGTCAGACAGCATTTTCTGACGAGCGCGCGCGCGAGGCTACTGAACTGATGGTGCGGCTGCTGCGCCAGCGTGCGGCCTATGAGGCCAATCTCTTCGGCGAGAATAATTTTCTGGTGGCGGCCTCGGTGTTCTCCTACTTCTATGCGCTGGTCGGCGACCGCAGCCCGCGCCGCACGCCCAAGGCCGGCGTTCGCTCCGACTATGGAGAACTGGCGCGGGATGCCTTCGAGGTCATCCGTAATCACGGCCCGGTCTCGCGGCAGAAGCTGCTCCAAGTGGTGGGTGGCGGAGTGTCCGCGGCGGCGCTGGACCATGCGTTGGGCGAGCTTTGGTCCAAACTGCGCATCACCCGCGTGGATTATGATCCCCGGTCGGGCGCCTCCTGGGACGCGCTTTACCGCTGGTCGCCAGAGGCGGTGCGGCAAGGCATTAACATGTCGGTGGCGGAAGGGCTTTCGGCGCTGATTTCCAAGTATCTGGATTGCGCGATTGCGGCCGAGGCGCCGGAGGTGGAAGACTTTTTTGCCCACTTCGTGCCCCGCACCAAGGTGAAGGACGCGCTGAACGCGCTCTTGTCGGCGCGCGAGGTGGATTTTGTGCATATCGGCCACCGCTCCCTGCTGCAGGTATCGCCGGCGAAAAGCGAGCGGACAAGGGAAAGGGCGTAAAGACAGTTTCCAGTTTTCAAGTTCCAGCTTCGCCAAGAAACAGTCGCGGCATGTGAAACTGGAAACTCGAAACTTGACACTTGTTACCTCTAACTTTGAAACCTTCTGATAACCAAAAGCTGACCATTGCTATTGACGGCCCGGCCGGGGCGGGCAAGAGCACCATCGCCGCGCGGCTGGCGCGCAAACTCGGCTACGTGAACCTGGAGAGCGGGGCCATGTACCGCGCCCTGGCGCTGAAAGCCATCCGCAACGATATTTCTTTCGACGACGAGCCCGCCCTGCTGGCCTTGGCGCAACGTTCCAAGATTCGCCTGGAGCCCACGCGCGAGGGCAACCGCGTTTTCCTCGATGGTATGGACGTTTCGCAGCGCATCCGGGAGCAGGACGTGACCAATGCCGCTTCGCGGGTTTCCATCCATCCCTCGGTGCGGCAATGGATGGTGGAGCGCCAGCGGGAATTGGGGGCGGGGGGCGGGGTCATCATGGAAGGCCGCGATATCGGCACCAAAGTGTTTCCGCGTGCCGAGGTCAAAGTGTTTCTCGACGCGCACCTGGAAGTCCGCCAGCAACGGCGCGTCCTGCAGCGCGCTGAGAAAGGCCTTCAAGTTGAGCCCCAGCGCATTGCCGCCGAGTTGCAGGAACGCGACCTGCGCGACCGCACCCGAACCGCCTCTCCACTGGTGCCCGCCGACGACGCGGTAATTATTGATTCCAGCCAGCTCTCCATTGATCAGGTGGTGGATAAAGTGGAGCAACTGGTAAGGAAGAAACTGGGAGATTGAGACAAGTTTCCGGAGCACGCCGTGCGCTGCATCAAGATGGCCTCCAACGAGAATCCCTTCGGCCCGTCGCCGCGGGCGGTGGAGGCAATGCGGGCGGCCGCAAAACAGGCCAACCTCTATCCCGATGATGGCGCGGAAAAACTCCGCTGCGAGCTGGCGGCCCGCTTCGACATAAATCCCGAGCAGGTGCTGGTCACCGCCGGCTCCACCGAATTGATCAATGATCTGGCGCGCATCCAGCTGGCGCCAGGGCTGAACGGCATTACCAGCCGGCTTTCGTTCATCATATACCGGACCGCCGTTCAAGCCGGCGGCGGCCGACTTATCGAAGTGCCGGTGCGGGATAGCGGCTTTGACCTGGGTGCGATCGCGGCTGCCATTGACCAGCACACCCGGCTCATTTACCTGGCCAATCCCAACAATCCCACGGGAAGTATGTTTGATGCGGCGGGGCTGGACCGATTTCTTGACCGCGTGCCGCAGAACGTCATCGTGGCGCTGGACGAAGCCTATTTCGATTCGCCGCCCATTTCGCGGCAGTGCGAGGGGTGGCCTATTCGCGTGCGCTGGATGATGTGCGCGGGAGGCGCCAGAACCTGCTTGTCCTGCGAACCTTCTCCAAGGCCCACGGATTGGCGGGACTGCGGATTGGCTACGGTCTCGGAACTCCGGAGCTGATAGGCCGCCTGGGCCGGGCGCGGGCCACGTTTTCTGTTTCTTCGGTGGCGCAAGCTGCCGCCCTGGCCGCGCTCGATGATGAGGCTCACGTGCGTCGCGCTCTGGAGAACAACGCAGCGGGAGCGGAATTTCTGACTCGAGCGATGGCCAAGATGGGCTATTGCCTGGCGTCTACCTGGGCGAATTTCATCTATGTAGATCTCCGCCAGGAAGCCGCGCCCCTGTCCACGCGTCTGGAAGCGGAGGGCGTCATCATTCGGCCCCTTGGGCCGTGGGGAGCGCCCAACGCCATACGCGTGACCATCGGCACACCCGAAGAGAATGAGTTCTTCGTGAATGCATTCCGCAAGGTAATGCGGTGCGGAGTGGAAGGGAAGGGGTGAAAAGATAGCTGTCAGCGATCAGCTTGCGGTGTACAGCACAAGCAGGTTTATTCGCGGCGCTCCCGCGCTGCGCTTGGTGGCGCAGCTCAGGATGACCATACGAAAAAACGACCGGCTTTACTTGGCAACTGACCACTGGCAAGTGGCAACTGGTTTTTCAATCCCACGCCGGGTCGGAACCGAGCATCGGCAGGCGTGCGGCGCCGTAGAGCCCGGCGTCGCTGCCCAGCAGCGCCCGGGTCACAATCGTTTTTCGTCCTATCGCCCGAGGCTGAACTTCAGCCGCCGCTCCTGTGCCTTTCTCCCGGGAAGGGAACGACGGGACGCCCATGCTGAGCTGGCGCGATTCCGGAGTGGGGGCGGTGGCGGCATACACCATGGAACGCTTCTGCAGTTCTTCAAACATGTAGGGCGAGAAGGCTTCCCAGGCGCTGGCCACTCCGCCGCCAATCACGTACATGGGCAGGTTCAGGGCGTTAACCAGGTCGCCGACGGCGATGCCCAGGGCCCAGCCGACGCGGCTGAAGATGTCGCGCGCGGGCTCGTCGCCCTGGATGGCGAGGTTATAAACGATTTTGGCGCTGAACTCGGGGTCGGAGCCCGCCGCCCGCGCCAACTGGGGCGCCCGGCCGCTGGTGATGGCTTCGCGGGCCATGCGCATGATCGCGGTGGCGGATGCGAACTGCTCCACGCACCCGGTGTTGCCGCAATTGCAGCGCGGCCCGTCGGGATCCACGGTCATGTGGCCAAATTCGCCGGCCATGCCGTTCATGCCGTGCCAGATGTGCCCGTGCAGCACTAGCCCTCCACCTACGCCGGTGCCCAGGGTCAGGATGCACATATCGTTTACATCGCGGGCGGCGCCCAGCCACTTCTCGCCCAAGGCAGCGGCGTTGGCGTCGTTTTCCAGAATGACGGGTGAGCTCAGGCGGCGCTCAATCTCCTCCCGCACCGGATATTCCTCCCAGCCGGGCAGGTTGGGGGACTCGCGCAGCAGCCCGGTTTCCATGTCAATAATTCCGGGCACGCCGATGCCGGCGCCCAGCATGGTATGCGTGGCCTGGAATTTCGCGGTCAGCGCGCGAATGGCATCGCACATGTCATTTATCACCTGGCCGCGCCCCAGGGCCACGCGCGTGCCCGTGG
Source organism: Terriglobales bacterium (assembly GCA_035278025.1). GTDB lineage: Bacteria > Acidobacteriota > Terriglobia > Terriglobales > Acidobacteriaceae > JAICWP01. The sequence continues at coordinate 42,266 of DATEJK010000139.1, forward strand.
TTACCTTTTCCAGCAGGGTGCCGCTCTCATCCACCGCCGCAATGCGCAGGTTCGTCCCGCCCAGATCCACACCAATAGCAAAGTTCGCCATATGAGAAACGATTAGCGTATCACTGGAAAGGCCGATTGTGAAAACGCATACCTGGCAGAGTCGTTGTCGTTAGTTGTTAGTCGTCAGTCGTCGGCTCTGGGCATGTTCTCGGAAACATGCGGGTTTCGTGGTAGCGGCCGTAACCCACCGCCTCAGATTTGTCATCCCGAAGCCCTTCAGGGCCGAAGGACCTGCTTTTCCCTGCCCCATCTCCTGAAATGTTACCCGCTGGCGACTGGGCGCTTTCACTTCTGACATCGCGGGCAGTAATGACTGCTCCGGCCGGCAATGACCACGCGCTTGATGGGAGTGGCGCACGTAACGCAAGGCTCGCCTTCGCGGCCGTAGACCCGGTGTTCGAACTGAAAGAAGCCGGGCTCGCCCTCGGCATTGACGTAATCGGAAACCGAGGAACCGCCGGCGGCGATGGCCTGATTGAGCACCTGCTGGAGAGCGTCGTAAAGCCGCCGCAGTTCGCCTCGGCTGAGCGAGGCGGCGCGGCGGCGGGGACGCACGCCGGCGCGAAACAGCGACTCGTCAGCGTAAATGTTGCCCACCCCGCGCAGCAGCTTCTGGTTCAGGAGCGCGCTCTTGATTGGCGTTTTGCGCTTACGGAACAGGTTGACAAAAATTTCAAAGCCGACGTCCAGCGGCTCCACACCTTCAGCCTGGAAGCCGTTGCGCGTGTGTACCGCCAGCCGCCCAAAGCGCCGTGGATCAACAAAACGCAATTCCCTTCCCGAAGCCAGCTGCGCGACGAGGTGCGTGTGCTTCTCGATTTCCTGTTCCGGCTTTGCGACCAGCAGCTGGCCGGTCATGCCCAGGTGAATAATGAACTGAGCCGCGTGGCTTTTAGGGGGCGAAACCCTGCTTTGAGCCTTCCGGGTCTTGGCCTGGGCGCGGGCTTTATCCAGTTCGATGACGATGTGCTTGCCCATGCGGCGCACGGCGACGATGCGCGCATGGCGCAGAGTGCGCTCGATTTCAGCGGCAGGGGACTTCAGCGGCTCGGGCTTGGAGCCCAGCCATACCGATTCGATGGTGTCTCCCACTACGGCGCGCGCCAGTCCGCGCACTACGGTTTCGACCTCGGGCAGTTCAGGCATAGAAAACCAATTGTCAGTGGCCAGTGGCCAGCATCAGAGTATATGGTCGTTTTTGGCCTCTAGCTTCTCGTTCTTAGCCTGCCAATTTTGGCCGAAGGCCGACGACCACGGGCTAAGAACCGTGGACCGTCAGCGCCGGCCGTCGACGGTCTACCCTGCGTTTGGTATCATTGCATGTACACACCCCGCTCGCCGAACCCCTGTAATTTTGCACAGCACCAGCCCAAGGCGAACAAGGAGTGTGTGCGCCGAGAGTTGTGGCGCCTCTTGGGCAAGCGCAGGGCAAGTGCCCTCGCCCACGAAATCCTGCCAGGGAGTTCATGGTGAAGCAGAGCCGGACCGCAGTGGTGGTAGGCGCGCAGTGGGGCGACGAAGGCAAAGGCAAAATTGTTGACGTCCTCTCCGACCACTATTCCGTGGTAGCCCGCTACGCCGGCGGGCATAACGCCGGCCACACCGTCATCATCAACGGCAAAAAGTTCGTTCTCCAGCTGGTGCCCTGCGGCGTGCTGCGTCCCGGCTGCCGGGGGGTGATCGGCAATGGCGTGGTGCTGGATCCCATCGCCTTTCTCAAGGAGGTGGCAGGGCTGCGCCAGGCGGGTGTGCAGGTGGACGGCAATCTTTTCGTCAGCAACCGCGCCCACGTGATCCTTCCCTATCACCGCATGATCGAACTGGCGGCGGAGAACGCCCCGGGACGGGTAAAGATCGGCACCACTTCGCGCGGCATCGGCCCGGCGTATGAGGACAAGATGGGCCGGCGCGGACTGCGTGTGGCCGACCTGCTTGACGCCAAGCTGCTGCGCACCCACATCGAGAACGCCTGCCGCGAGAAGAACATGATCGCGCACGCGCTGTTCAACTCCGAACCGCTGGACCCGGACAAAATGTACGAGGAGTACGCGCGCGCCGCTGAGCAGGTGGCGCCCTTCGTGGCCGATACTGCCGCTCTGCTCAATGCGGCGCTGGACGCGGGCGAATCCATCCTGTTCGAAGGCGCGCAGGGCACTATGCTCGACATAGACCACGGCACCTATCCCTTTGTCACCTCTTCCAGCGCCACTTCCGGAGGAGCGGTAACGGGCACGGGCGTGGCTCCTACCGCCATTGACATGGTCATCGGCGTCACCAAAGCCTATTGCACCCGCGTAGGCGAAGGACCGTTTCCCAGCGAGATACACGATTCAGTGGCCGACCAGTTGCGCGCCCGCGGCAACGAGTACGGCGCGGTTACCGGGCGGCCCCGCCGCTGCGGATGGATTGACCTGCCCCTGCTGCGTTACGCGGTCATGATCAACGGCATTTCCTGGCTGGTGGTCACCAAGCTGGACGTGCTCGACGAGCTGGCGGAAATCCCGGTGTGCGTGGGCTACAAAATCAATGGCAAGAAGACTGCCGAGATTCCCGCTCACGCCAGCGGCTACGACCGCATCGAAGCGGTTTACGAAGCTCTGCCCGGATGGCGCAAGTCCACCCAGGGAATCACCAGCTTCGAAAAGCTGCCCCCCAAAGCTCGCGAATACCTGGAATTTCTGGAGAAACAGACGGGAGCGCGCATAGGCATGATCTCCACCGGGCCGGAGCGCGACCAGACCATGTTCGTGGAAGATTTTGCCGCTCTGGCTGGCAGGCAGGCGACCGGCGGCGAGCGGGCTAAGCATCGCGCGCCGGCAAGGGCCTAAGTTGCGTCTGGTGCAGGAACCATAGATAATCTCAGATCTTCGGCTGTATTGGCTCACAGCCGGGGCGGACCAACCGGCGGTTCAACTGCCAACTGCCATGCTCATCCTCATTGTCCACTTCACGGTCAAGCCCGGCACGGAAAGGCAGACTCTGGAAATCATGCGCCAAATGGAAGAGCACACGCGGCGCGAGCCGGGAAACCGCATGTACGTGGGCCAGCAGTCTACCGAGAACCCGCGCAGATTCTGCTTTTACGAGCAGTACGTGAACCAGGCCGCGCTCGACGCCCACCGGGCGGCGCCCTACTTCAAGCAATACGTCACCGACGGCCTGGGCCCGCTGATCGAGAACATTACCCGCGAATTCTTCCGCCCAGTCGAAGAAATTTAGCCTTTTCCACAGTGCCGTTCCCTGTTGGACCTCGTCTGTGTCTTTATGACAAGTGTGCCTGGGTGGCGGTAAAATTTAAGCCCGATAGGCGCCCGGAATAAACCCTCAACTCACCTTTGAAAAGGAGCAAACGATGCCTTCGAAGACTCCAGCAATTCCGGAAGGATTCCACACCATTACGCCGCACATCGTCCTGCGCAACGCCGCGCAGGCCATTGATTTTTACAAACAGGCGTTCGGGGCGGAGGAACTCGGCCGCAGCCTTACTCCCGACGGCAAGGTCATGCATGCCGCCATCCGCATTGGCGACTCGCTGATCATGATGAACGATGAATTCCCCAACATGGGCGCCACCTCGGCCGAAACCCTGGGCGGCACCAACATTACTCTTCACATCCAGACCGAGGACGTGGACAGCCTGTTCGATCGCGCCGTGAAGGCCGGAGCCAAGGTCACCATGCCCGTGGCCAACCAGTTCTGGGGCGACCGCTACGGGCAGGTGGTGGATCCATTCGGCCAGCGCTGGAGCCTGGCTACGCGCGTAGAACAGCTAACCCCGGAAGAAGTGGAAGCCCGCGCCAAGGCGTTCTTCGCCAAAGCGGGCTAGTTTGGTTGGAAGAGGGTAGGCGCGCCTCACACGTGCCTACCCGTTTTTGCTCATCAGTTCACTTTCCCAATTCCGGCCAAGGGTGGGCTCCGCAAGCAGGCAGCACCATGCGAAAAGGAGAAATTTCCATGCCTAAGGTCAAAGCCAACAACCTCACCATCAACTATGAACAGCAGGGAAGCGGAGAGCCGCTCCTGCTTATTCCTTATCTCAGCGCCGACCACGCCTGTTACGCCTTTCAGGTGGCGGAATACGCCAAGCACTTTACCTGCATCTCGCTTGACCTCCGCGGCACCGGTGAAACAGACAAACCCGCAGGCGAGTGGTCCACCGAACTGCTGGCCGATGACGTCGCCGCCTTCATGCACGCCCTCGGAATCCAGAAGGCGCATATCTCGGGCCTGTCGCTGGGCGCCGCCATCGGTATATGGCTGGCCGCCACGCACCCTAATAAGGTGCAAACGTTGTCGCTGCACAGTGCATGGCCCAGGACGGATGCTTTCGTCAAGACCATTGTGGAAGGCTGGCAGCTCATGGCCAAGGCGCTGAACAGTGTTGCCGAGATGGTTGTTCTCGGAATTTTTCCCTGGTGCTTCACGCCCGAGCTCTATGCAACCAGGCCGGATTACATCCAGTCCTTAGCGGATTTTGTTCGCAGCCGGCCGCAGCAGCCGGTGGGCGCATTCATGCAGCAGTCGAACGCGGTGATTACGCATGACGCCACAGCACAGCTAAGCCGGATCTCGGCGCCCACGCTGATCACCTTCGGACACTCGGACATGGTGACCTCTACTCGTTTTGCGGAGCCGATGAGTCATGCTATTCGCGGCTCTGAGCTGCTGATCTTGGAAGGATGCGCGCACGCGGCGCTCTATGAGAAGGTGGAGGAGTTCAACCAGAAGACCCTACGCTTCCTGCAGCGCCACACGGCGGCAGGGGCCGCCGCCTAGCTCCGGTTCCGATGGAGTAGGTCAGGAAGCAGTCTTTTGCGCGGCAGGTAAGCGCCATCGGGCCGCGAGCGCGGCAAACTGGGGCGTGGGGCCGTTATAGCGCAACTGGTCCAGGTCGTCGAACAGCGCGATGTCGGTGCGGAGTGTGGCCAGGGTTCGAAAGAGCACCGCAAGTTCCCAGTCGCGGAGGAGGGTGCTTGCGAGGTTGCTGGCGCTGGTGGCGTTTACCTTCCACTCCCGGAAGTCCTTCGGGATAGATTCGAGATGACCGAATTTTGCCAGAACCGCGGCTGACGACTTTGCTCCCCAGCCTGGCAAGCCCGGATACCCGTCGGCGGCATCACCCACCAGCGCGAGGTAATCGGGGATGGATTCCGGCGGAACGCCGAATTTCCCGATTACACCCTGCTCGTCCAAAGTGACACGGGTTCGGCGGTTCAACTGGACAATGCGGGAGCCACGCACGCATTGGGCCAGGTCCTTATCAGGCGTGCAGATGACAATTTGTTCCGCACGCGGATCGCGAGCGGCCGCAACCGCCGCGGCGGCCAGCGCGTCATCCGCCTCAAATTCCACCATGGGCCACACCAGGATGCCGGCTGACGCAAGCGCCTCTTCGAGCACTGGGAATTGCGCCAACAGGTCGGGCTCCACCCCGGCGCTGGTCTTGTAGCCTGGCCAAAGCCCGTTGCGAAAAGACTCGATCACATGATCGGTAGCCACGGCAATGTGCGTGGCCCGGTTGCCGATCATCCCCAGTACCGACTGGACAACGCCTCGGGCGGCGGCGATTTCTCGGCCGCTCTCGTCCTTCGCCGAGGGCAGGGCGTAGTAGTGGCGGAACAGCTCGTAGGTGCCGTCAACCAGATAAATTTCCACCGCGCACTCCGGGAAAAGCGTCAGACGCACCCGAGCTGGACGCGCCCACGCGCAGAATGGTCTAGGTTTTCTTCTTGTCCACTAGCAGGACGCCGGCGGAAGCGTAGTTCTCCTTCGGCACTTCCACAAAGGAAATGCTGATGGCCTCCCGTGAGGCGCCCGCTTCCTCGACCAGCGCTTCGGTAATGCGCTGCGCCACGCGGCGTTTCTGGTCCAGCGTGCGCCCTTCCAGCATTGTGATTTGCACTTGCGGCATAAAGGCGGTTCTCAGTTGTCAGTGCTCAGTTGCCGGCGGGTTTCGGAAGGGCGCGGCTTCAGCCGTGCCGCCGGGGCGTCCCACCTGGCTCCGGGCTTTAGCCCCTGAGCGAAGGCCCGCAAATTACATCATTGCAGCTCATAGCCGGCAAAAAAGTAGCTCAGCTCAAAGCGCGCCGTGTCCTCTGCGTCGGAGCCGTGAACTGCGTTGCGCTCGATGCTCTCCGCCCACTTCTTACGGACGGTGCCATCCTTGGCGTTGGCCGGATTGGTGGCGCCCATGATGTCGCGCCATTCCGCAATCGCGTTTTCCTTCTCCAGCGCCATGACCAGGATGGGTCCCTCGGACATGAAGGTGGTCAGCGACTCGAAAAACGGCTTGCCCGCGTGGACAGCGTAGAAGCCTTGCGCCTGTTCCCGTGAAATGCGCAGCATCTTCGCGCTGAGAATACTGAAGCCGCGGAGCTCGATAGTTCCCATGATGTCGCCCATGGCGCCGCGCGCTACCGCATCAGGTTTAATGATGGCAAGAGTGCGTTGAATCGTTTTCATACTGTCGTTGGGTGTTTGTGGTTCAGCTGCTTCAAATGGGCACCGGGCGCTAGGTGCTGACAACAACTCGCCGCATCGCTTCCACCACGGTGTCGCCGATCACCGCCGGCGACTTGGCCACGCGAATGCCGGCGGCTTCCAAAGCGCGAATCTTTTCCGCCGCCGTGCCGTGGCCCCCGGAAATGATGGCGCCGGCGTGACCCATGCGCCGTCCCGGAGGCGCGGTCTGCCCGGCGATGAACGCCACCACCGGCTTGCGCACATGCGCCCTGATGAATTCAGCCGCGGTCTCCTCGGCGTTGCCCCCGATTTCGCCGATCATAACGATAGCCTCGGTCTGCGCGTCGCGCTCAAACAATTCCAGCGCGTCCACAAAATTGGTGCCGATGATGGGGTCGCCGCCGATTCCGATGGCGGTGGATTGCCCGATGCCGCGTCGCGTGAGCTGGTGCACGGCTTCGTAGGTGAGCGTGCCGGAGCGCGACACGATGCCGACGTTGCCTTCCTTATGAATGTGGCCGGGCATAATTCCGATCTTGCACTTGCCCGGCGAGATGATGCCCGGGCAGTTGGGGCCAATCAGGCGGGAGCGCCGGTCCTGCAGGAACTCCCAGGCGCGCACCATATCAAGCGTGGGAATGCCTTCGGTGATGCAGACGATGAGTTCAATCTCCGCGTCGGCCGCCTCCATGATGGCGTCAGCGGCGTACGGCGGCGGCACAAAAATGACCGAGGCGTCCGCCCCCGTCGCGTCCACCGCCTGCTGCATGGTGTTGAATATGGGCCAGCCCTCGTGCTTGGTGCCGCCCTTGCCCGGCGTGACTCCTCCCACGATTTTAGTGCCGTACTCGGCACAGGTTTTGGCGTGAAAGGTGCCTTCCTTGCCCGTCAGTCCCTGAACGATTACCCGCGTGTTCTTATTGACCAGAATGCTCATGATCTCGCCGCCGCCACCACTTTTTCCGCGGCATCCTTCATCGTATCCGCCACCATGAAGTTGATGCCCGACTCCTTCAGAATCTCCCGCCCCTTCTCCACGTTGGTGCCTTCCAGACGGAGCACGATGGGCAACTGAATGTTGGTCTTGCGCGCCGCCTCCACCAGGCCGTTGGCCAGCGTGTCCACGCGCAGGATGCCGCCAAAGATGTTGATCAGCACCGCCCGCACATTCTTGTCCATCAGCAGGATTTCGAAGGCGTGCGTTACCTGCTCGGCGTTGGCTCCGCCGCCCACGTCCAGAAAGTTGGCGGGCATGCCGCCTGCGTACTTGATGATGTCCATGGTAGCCATGGCCAGGCCCGCGCCATTCACCATGCAGCCCACGTTGCCGTCGAGCTTGATGTAGTTCAGCGCGTGCCGGGAAGCTTCCACCTCCAACGGATCTTCTTCGCTCGTGTCGCGCAGCCCCTTAATGTCCTTGTGGCGGAACAGCGCGTTATCGTCGAAGTTGATCTTGGCATCGAGCGCGAACAGGCGGCCGTCTTTGGTGGTGATGAAGGGATTGATTTCCATCAGCGAAGCGTCGGTTTCCTCGAACGCCCGGTAAAGCCCGGTCATGAACTGGCTGGCCTGCCCGATCAGTTGCGGCGCCAATCCCAGCCCGAAGGCCAGCTTGCGCGCCTGAAATCCGAGCAGGCCGGTGCCGGGATCAATGTATTCCTTGATGATGGCCTCGGGATTCTCCGCGGCCACCTGCTCGATTTCCATGCCGCCAGCCGCAGAAGCCATGAATACCGGGCGCGCCGCCGCCCGGTCGAGCACAATACCCAGGTAGAGCTCGCGCTCAATGGGAAGAGTCTCTTCAATCAGCAACCGGTGCACTTCCTTGCCCTCGGAACCGGTCTGGTGCGTCACCAGCTTCATGCCCAGCATGCGCCCAGCGATCTCCGCCGCGTCGTCCACCGACTTGGCGATCTTCACCCCTCCGCCCTTGCCGCGCCCGCCGGCGTGTATCTGCGCCTTGACCACCACCCCCTGTGCGCCCTGCTCGAACAGCTTCTGCGCCGCCGCTTCCGCCTGCTCGCGCGTGGTCGCCACCTCGCCCCGCGGCACGGCTACGCCGTAGTGGGCGAGAATTCCCTTGGCCTGATATTCGTGAATTTTCATAAAAGATGGCTTGCCCGCGCGCTCTCCACCGCGCTTAGCAAACCTTTGATTGTATAGGAGGCAATTGTCAATTGTCAGTTCTCGGTTCTCAATTCTCAATTCTCAGTTCTCAGTTCTCAGTTCTCAGTTCTCAGTTCTCAGTTCTCAGTTCTCAGTTCTCACAAAGGAACCGAACAT
>DATEJK010000140.1:0-3303 GCA_035278025.1 Terriglobales bacterium
TGAATTTCCGCCAGCCCGCGGCTGACCACTTCTATAGGCCGGCCCTCGGTAGCCAGGTAAATTTCCTTCAGCAAGTGCCCCTGGGCATCGAGCACCACCAGGTTGGTGCTCACTGAGCCGATGTCAATGCCTAGGTAGGCCTCCACCGCGTGCGCGTTCAGCAACGGAGGAGCGGGCGAAACCTGGTCGCGCAGAAGTTCCACATTGGCCAGCGAAAGCGGCTTGCTGGAAGGGAAGTCCTGGCGCGCAGTGGCGACTTCGCGCAGGCGTTCGATGCCGGAAAAGGGGTGCCGCGTCGGTCTTTCCCTCTCGAACAGGGCGGCTCCCAGCGCTCCCATCCAGGAATACAGCTCGGGCACGATGAACTCATGTTCCTGCAGCTTGAACACCTCGCGCAGCGCATTGCGCACGCCCTGGTTAAGGGCCACGCCGCCGATGAACAGGATCGGGGGCGCTACCTGGTGCCCCTTCACGATGCTGGATTTGAAGTTGCGGGCCACTGCGTCGCAAAGTCCGCGCAGGATCTGGTCGGTGCCATAGCCCTTCTGCTGGGCATGGATCATGTCGGTCTTGGCGAAAACGGAACAGCGTCCAGCCACCCGCGCCGCGCAGCTGGCATGGCAGGCCGCAGGGCCCACGTCCTCCACTGCGTAGCGCAGCCGCGAGGCCTGTTGCTCGATAAAGCCGCCGGTGCCGGCGGCACAATCGCCGCTGGCCGAGTAGTCGGCGATTCCCAGGTAGCTGGAGTCGCCGGGATCGAGCCGGATGTACTTGCAGGTCTCGCCCCCCATCTCGAAAACGGTGTGGACGTGGGGATAAAACGCGCGCACGGCTTTAGCCACGGCGCGAAACTCATTTTCGAATTCGGCGTGCAGCGCTTCCGCGATCAGCCGCCCGCCCAGTCCGGTAACGCGCACCCCGCCAATGCTGTCCGCGGGCACGCAATCCGAAAATTCCTGCAGCAGTTCGAGTGTCCCCTGCAGCGGATTGCCGTGTACCGGCCGGGTGCGGGAGAGCGCGAGGGAGACGTGTGCGCTGCCCGGCGGCGGCGCGGCCAGGAAGAATGAATCAGCTTTCGCCGTCAGGCGAGCCAACGCTTCCCCGGCTTGGGCGTCGCCCACCGCAGCCAGCTTCAGGCTCACCGCTCCGATATCCAGGCCGAGGTTGATCATGCCGGCGGCCGGGCACACTGGCGCCCGGCCTGGCTGGCAGTATCAGCCGCCGCATTAACAACTGGCTGTGATGGTTATCACCGGGGAATGTGGCAAGGCTCAGGCGAGTTCGCCGGCGCAGGCGTCCGGCTCGTCCCCTTGGGAGCGCTGCGCCGGCGCACTTGCAGCACCACCACGACGAACAGAAGTCCGCCCAGCAGCTGCGCCACGATGGCCGCGTGCAGCGCGGAAATAAGGTTGGAATGGTCGGCCAGGTCGCCAATCACCACCGGCGCCAGTGCCATGGAAAACAGGTTCACGAACAGGTAGTACAACCCCAGGGCGGTGGCGTGCCCCTCCTCCGGGATGAGGTCATGGATGGTGGCGGTTACGGGACCGTGATACCAGCTGAGGAAAAAGGCCCCCATCCCGAACAGGACGACAAAATGCGTCCGCTGGGTAGTATGCAAAGCGCCATAGATCAGCGGTGCGGCCAGCAGGAATCCCACTGGAATCGTTCCGGCGCGGCCCCAGGATGCGCGGCGCGCCAGCCAGTCGGAGAGCGTGGCTCCCACCGCCACCCCGAGCCCCCCGCACACAATCACGGTTACGCCCAGCACAACTCCCGCCTGGCCGGCGCTGAAACCTTTGTATTCCTCCACCAGTTCCGGCCCCCACACTACGTAGGCATAACCGGCGAAGCTGCTGAACCATCCCGCCAGCAGCATGGTCACATAGGCGGGAACGCGCGCCAGGTCGCGCAGCGGGAACGGCCGTTCCGCGGCTTGACGGGTTGGCTCCGGCAAACGCAGGGCTGCGAATGCCAGCAGTACTCCCGGCACACCCACCAGGAAGAAGGCGGCCCGCCAGCCGAAGTATTGCGCCATGATTCCGCCCAGGGCTATCCCAATGGCGCCCCCGGCGAACATGCCGATATCGAAAACGCCCTGCACGCGGGCCCGCATCTCGCGCGGAAAATTGGCCGTCACCATGGCGGCTCCGGCGGGCGCGTAGGCGGCCTCGCCTACTCCCACCAGCGACCGGGCCAGCAGCAGGGAGCGGAAGGAAGTCGCCAGGCCGCTCAGGAACGTGGCCGCGCTCCAGAACAGCACGCCCGCACTCACCACCATGCGCCGCGAAGTGCGGTCCGCCAGCATGCCCAGCGGCAGGCTGCCTACCGAAAGCACAATGGTAAAGGCGGTGGCCAGTGAGCCGAACTGCAGGTGGGTCAATCCAAATTCATGCCGCAGGAAAGGGAATAGAGGGAAGATGGCCTGGCGATCAACGTAATTGACCAGGTTGATCAGGGCCAGGACTCCCAGCACGCGCCACTGCCGGCCCGCCAATCTGCTCTGCTCTCCCCGACCAGTGCTTTCACCAGGCCGGTCGCTGCCTGCAGGCATAATTTTCGACATTATCGGCCCAGCCTATGCCGCTTCGCGCTGTTACCGCAACCGCCGGCCACCGGTATTTCGCGACACATCACCACATTTTTTGCACCGCTTTGGAATTGCCCTCCGGGCTGACGTGGGAATACTTTGCCCGGCTAAGGGGCGGCTAGGTGGCGGGTACCGGGGCTTATCACAATGAGTTGTGATAAGCGCTTGTAAGTCACTGAAAATGAGGATGGTTATTGCCCGCTCACTACCCCTATCAGCCCCTTGAACCACTAATTTCCGCCGTTCGCTACAAAGCGATTCGGCTCACACGCAAACCGGGCAACAATATGTAGCGTTTTTAATCAGGGAAAAGTGTACCTAGCAAAAAAGTCCTTGAATTTCAACGATTCACACTGCTTGCCAGGGAAGGTGAGGTTATGAGCACTTCGACGCATGCTGTGTCCGGCAACGAGCTTGTCCAAATCACCTCGGTAGAAGACATGATTCGCCAGCGCGTGGCCCAAGAACGAGCCCGCCTGGAAGCGGAAGCCGGCATTGTTCACAAGCAGGCCCACCACTTCCATAAACCTATCGAAAGGCCCTTTACTGCCGACCAGCGCCACCGCACCACCCTGCTTTTCGGCGGCCTCACCTGGAAGCATGAAAAGCTGGTCCACGGCGCCCTGGAAGGCCTCGGCTACCGTTGCGAGGTGGTGCCCACCCCGAACGTCAAAGCCTTCCAGTTGGGCAAGGAATATGGCAACAACGGCCAA
>DATEJK010000141.1:0-15585 GCA_035278025.1 Terriglobales bacterium
GTCTTGGCGGTGGATAATCTTCAGACCTTCTCAGCTTTTTCGTAGATCACCAGCTCGCCGTTGCCGCGCAGGTCTGCGGGATGATAGCGGGGAATGGGCAGCTCCACCTGTCTGAGTTCCAGCGGAGCTGCTTTCTTTTCCATGAGTCCCAGGGCGACCGCCACGCCGTAGATGATAGCCTCCGGCCGCGGCGGGCAGCCGAGAATGTAGTAATTGACGGGCACAACCTTTTCCACCGGGCCGAGCACGGAATAGCTGTCGAACCACATGCCGCCCCCGCAAGCGCAAGAGCCGATGGCGAACACCAGCTTGGGAGCGGGCATGGCTTCGTAGGCGGCGCGAAGCGCGCGCGCGGTGGCGCGCATGGCCGGACCCTGGCACAACATGACATCGGCGTGACGCGGCGAGCCCACCAGGCGGATGCCGAAGCGTTCGGCGTCATAGTATGGCGTGAGCGCGTTGAGCACCTCGATGTCGCAGCCGTTGCAGCCGCCGCTGTTGGCGTGGTACACCCACAACGAGCGGCCGAACATTTTCTGGCACAAGTTTTTCAGCATGGCCGCCTACCAATCCATTTCGATGGCGATGTCCTGCACCGCTTCTTCGTTCTCCTGGTATGGCCGGGCGCCGAATATCCAGCGCTGGCTGGCCAGATTGTCGAAGCGGTACCCGGTAAGCTTCAGCTTTTCCAGCGCTGACTCGTCCTTGAAGCAGCGCCCGCAGCGCTGGCAGGTGCTCATGAACAGCTGCAGGCGCTGCTGCGCGTCGCCAATATCGTTGGTGCTGGTTTCGAATTCCGGGCTCATAGTGATGGCCTTTTCCGGGCAAACCTCGGCGCAGCGCCCGCAATAGGTACAGCGGCGGCCCACATACTCCAGAATGCGCAGCTCCTGGCAAACGTCAAACACCAGGATGGAGCGTGCCGGGCAATTGTTGGCGCAGCCGCCGCAGCCTACGCATTTCTCGGCGTCGAACACCGGGCGCCCGCGAAAGCCCTTGCCTACAGCGCGCCCTTCCGGAGGATAGGGCAGCGTAACTCGCCCCGCCCGCAGAGAGAGCAGCGTTTCCTCGAGTTTGCTGAGCAACGAAATGGCCGTACCTCCTCAATAACCAAAAGTTGCCAGGACCAGCGCCACCACGGACGTACCCAGCAAGGCGGCAAAATAGCGCAACGCCTGATCAATGCGGTAGCGGGCGTGAGTGGCTGCAATCACGGTCACCAGCAGGGTCATAAAAAACACTTTCACCCAGAACAGCAGCCATCCCAGGGGAAAGGGCAGCTGCGCGCCCCAGGGCAGGAACAGGGCGGCAAACAAAGCGGCGTAAATGATCAACCGCGCCATGTGGGCATACTGAAAAAGTGCCAGCTTGGGGCCGGAATACTCCACCAGCGGACCATCCATCAGCTCGGTCTCCGCAGCGGCAACATCAAAGGGCACGCGCTGCACGAATGCCTGGAAGGAGAACAGCATTACCGCCGCCATGAGCAATCCCGACCAGGGCAGTCCGGCGGCCAGGTACAGCGAGCCGTTCAGAACCGCTCCCAGGCGCAGCGAGCCCGCATGCAGGGCGCCCACGATGAGGGCGACCGCCAGCAGCGGTTCCAGCGTGATCATGGTCATCATTTCCCGGTTGATGCCGATGAGGGAATAGGTGGAACCTGCCGCCATCCCCGCCAGCAGAGTGCTGATGCCGCAGAGAGTAAGCAGATAAATCAGCAGGATGACGTCTGCCGCCGCATTCAGGGGCACGCCGAAGCCCATGGGCAGCAGGCAGGCCACGGCCAGCACGGTGGCCAGGGAGAGCCAGGCGGCAAAGCGCTGCATGACCGGCGTTTCCCCGGATTCAAGGTCTTCCTTGCCCAGCAGCTTTAGCAGATCAAAATACGGCTGCAGCAGCGGCGGTCCCTGGCGGGATTGAATGCGCGCGGTCAGCTTGCGCAGTACGCCCTGCAGCAGAGGCGCCAGGGCCAGCACCAGCGCCACGTTCATCGCGCCGCCGAGAATCGCCCGCATCAGCTGCATAACGCCTTACTTCTTTCCCTGGCTCAAGGCCAGCAGTTCCTTTTGCGACCAGGTCTTGCTCTCGCCGGAACGAAGCTGAATGGTTTCCATGCGGTCGGTGCAGGAAAAACAGGGGTCAATGCTGCCCAGCGAAATGGTCATGTCGGCAATTTGCTGGTCGCGGATCATGGCCGGCACCGCCTGGAGGTTCTGATAGGTGGGAGCACGCACCCGCCAGCGGCGCGGGCGGTTGTTTTCGCCGGTGATGACGAAATGATGGCTCTCGCCGCGCGGCGCCTCCACCGAGGACAGGCCTATGCGGCCGACCGGCAGCTCGTCCGTGATTTCCAGTTGCAGCGGCCCGGGCTCCATCTTGTCCAGGCATTGGCGGATGATGGCGATGGACTCAAACACTTCTTTCATGCGCACCAGCACCCGCGACCACACGTCGCAGCCCTCCGCCGTAATCACGTTGAAGTTCACGCGGTCATAGGCGGCATAAGGGTGGTCGCGCCGGCAGTCAATGTCCACGCCCGCGGCACGCGCCACCGGCCCCACCGCGCCCGCGCTCTTCACCACATTCTTATTGGCTACGCCGATTCCGCGGGTGCGCTTCTGGATGTTCTTGTCGCGGCTTACGGCGGCCACCACCGGTTCCCACTCCGCTTCTAGCTTGTTCAGCACCTGGCCCAGTTCGCCCTTCAATTCCGTGGTGATGTCCCAACGAACGCCGCCCACTACACACAGGCCGTAGGTTTTGCGGTTGCCGGTGATTTTTTCAGCAATCCACATGACCGGCTCGCGGATGCGGAAGGCCTGCATAAACAGGGTGTCGAATCCCACGATGTGGCAGGCCAGACCCACCCACAGCAGGTGGCTGTGAAGGCGCTCCAGCTCCAGCAGGATGGTGCGGATATACTCGGCGCGGGGCGGCACAGAGAGCGCGGCGGCCGCTTCCACCGCCTGGGCATAGGCCACGCTGTGCACGCAGCCGCAAATTCCGCAGATGCGCTCGGCCAGCACCGGAATGTCGTTGTAGCTCATCACCGTTTCCGCCAGCTTCTCAATGCCACGATGGGCCATAAAGCCGCGATACTCGCAGCCGCGCACCATCTCCCCTTCCACGTAGAGACGAAAGTGCGCGGGCTCGTCGAGCGTGGGGTGAAAGGGCCCGAAAGGCACCACGGTGCAGCCCTCCGGGGGCTCATCGAACTCGAAGGCAGCGCCCTCTTCGAACTCCTCGGGCACTTGGTTCCAGGGAACGTCTTTGCGCAGGGGATGGACGTCAGCAGGCCAGCCGTCGGGCAGCACCAGGCGCTTGGGGTAGGGATGACCGACACATTCGATTCCGACAAGGTCGCGCATTTCGCGCTCCGCCCAGTTGGCGGCGGGCACCACTCCGGAGATGCTCTCGATCCTTGGCGACTCGGCGGGAAGCTGGGTGAGCACGCCGCACAACACGTGATCCTGATCGAAGGCGAAGTCGTGGGCTACCACGAAGCCGCCGGAATAGGGCCGGTCGTCGGCCCCGATGCTGATCACGTACCGGGCGTCGAGATTGTGAAAAAGATAGCGGCACATTTCCTTCACCGCGGCCGGCCGCACCCACACGAACAGCTGGCGCTCGCTGGGCAGGTCGGCGCGCACGATGGAGCTGTCGAACTTCTCCCGCAATTGGTTGAGGCGCTCACGCGCGATCATGACACCCGCCCCTTTACAGTTACTGCCTTTCCGTTTTGTGCTCCGCCCACCCAGTGGAAGTGGCGCTTGATTTCGCCGTAGAAATTATGGGCAATGTAACGCTGGCACTCTGCTTCCGGCGCGTAACCGCAGAGCCAGGGCGCCGCCGCCCGCCTTTTCGCCGAGCCCAGCTTCGAAATGCCGAAGGCGATCAGGAAGGTGACCGCCAGCACAACTGCCAGGGCGAGGGGCACAAATATAGCCGCCGAATGCGGTCCAGCTATCACAGCGGGCGCCTGGGGCGTGACCGGAATGGCACTTGCCAGCCAACCTCCGGTTGCTTGTGGCGCGGCCGCCAGTGCCCGCTGCATAAATCCAAACGCCAGCCCTGGCGCCACTCCCAGCAGCACACACAGCAAGGCCAGCAGAACCTGTGGCGCCTGCATGCTCCAGTTCACCTCCAGGGTGCGGGGGAGGCCAGTGCGGAAATGCATCTCCACGCACTGCCGGCCGGGCAGCAGACCCGCCTTCTCTTTCACCAGATCACTTGCGCGGGAAAGGAAACTGGCGCCAAAGAACTTGACGAACGAAGCCAGGGTAAGGGCGCTGGTCAGGATGGCAATCACTGCACACAGGGCGAGATACCTGGCTGAAGGCGCGCCCTGGATGGCGGCCACAAAAATGGTCCACTTGCTGGCAAAGCCATTGAACAGGGGCACCCCGGAAATGGAGAGCGAACCCACCAGCACCGTGATCCCGGTGAGCGGCATGTACTTCATCAGTCCGCCCATGCGGTTCAGGTCCTGAGTGCCGGTGGCGTGCAGCATGGACCCGGCATTCAAGAACAACAACCCCTTGAACAAACCGTGGTTCAGGACGTGAAACAGAGCGCCAAACAGTCCCAAGACTGCCAGGGCGCGTGCCACGGGTCCAGCGGGCAGCAGGACCATACAAATACCCGTACCCAGCAGGATGTAGCCGATTTGCCCGATGCTGTGGAAGGCGAGCAGGCGCTTGGACTGCTCCTGCTTGAGCGCCTGCATGGTTCCGGAGAACAGGGTTACTGTGCCCAAAATCGCGACCACCATCCCCCAGCGGGCCAGGGGGAAACGGTCCTGGGCCGTTGCCGGCACCAGCCACAGGAAATAGCGCATAAGGCCATATACGCCGGTTTTGATCATGACCCCGGAAAGCATTGCGCTCACTGGCGAGGGCGCGGCGGGATGCGCCTCCGGCAGCCACATCTGCCCGAACGGCCACATCCCCATCTTGATGCCAAAGCCGAGGAGAAACAGCGTGAAGGCCAGGGTCGCAGTCCCGGGGCGCGCGCTCAGCAGGGAGGGCAGGTTTGCGCTCACCTGAGCGAATTCAAACCGCAAGCCGGCTTGCCCAGGAGCCAGCAAGGCCGCGCCGATCATGATCGCCGCGCAGGCAACTTCCATCATGACCAGGAATTTGCGGCTGGCCCTGCGGTTCTGCTCCTGCCGGTATTCAAAACGAATCAACACGTATCCCGGCAGGGTCATGAGCTGCCAGAAGACGAAGAACCCCCACATCATGTCCGTGGCGCTTAGCAGTCCATACATCGCCGCCAGGAAAAGCAGGAAGCAGGGGTAATATCTTCCCACTCCATAATCGGCGTAGTGCTGCATGTAGCGGATGGAATAGAGAGCGGCCGGAAGAGCGATACCGGAGGCCAGCACCAGAAAGACGACCGCCAGGCCGTCCACGTGGAGGCGAAGGGCAAGGGCGTGTAGTGGGGAAGCCCACAACTGGAGTGGTTCGGCCGAAGGTCCCTGGCGCAAGACCTTGCCCGCGGCGGCAAATATCAGGATGCATGAGGCAGCCGTTGCGGCCAATGCCAGCCATCCGGACAGCGCCTTGCGGGGCGCCGCCAGCAGGGTAATTGCCGCTCCGGCGACGCAAACCAGAATGCCGGCGAACACGGCTTGTTCCGGGGACATCATGCCATCACCTTCTCCATCCGGCTGCACCACTGTTCTTGCGAGCCCTGGCACGCCCGCACGTCGTGCAGCAGTCCGTGGATGATCTCCAGAGACGCCTGCATGGTAGGGCTTAGATCCTGACCAGGCTCCAGCGAGTCCGGCTGCACGCCCAGCAGCCACACCCGGGCCCCGGAGCCCTCGACAATCCTGGCCATTACGCCTAAGGAAATTTTGTGAGTGGAAATCTGGGGGAAAGCGGTTTCAATCTCCGCCGCATTGAGAAAGACGACCGTGCCCGGCTCGCTGCCGAAATTGGTGGCATCAATTATCAGCAGGTGATCGAAACCTTGCGCCGCGATAGATTCCAGGTAACGCTCGGGGCTGGTTCCGGCGATGAGAACATCCGGCACACCGGCGGCAATCAGTTCTTCGGCCAGATAGACGCCGAAGCCGTCGTCGCCGTAATCCACGTTGCCCACGCCCATAATGCAGATTCGTCCCTGGAGGGTGCGCTGCAGTCGCTGTCCGAGGCTTTCCATCAGATCTCCTCCCCCAGCTTCTTGATTTGCTGATAAGTAAATACGGGACCGTCAACGCAGACGTAAGCGACCCCGATGCAGCAGTGGCCGCACTTACCCACGCCGCATTTCATGTAGCGCTCGAGGGTGGAGACGATGTTTTTTTCTTCGCAGCCCATGGCCAGCAGGTCGCGGATGACGAAGCGGAACATAACCGGCGGCCCGCAGACGAACACGGTGCTGTTGTCCACCGCCACGCTGACTCCGGGTTTGGTAAACAGGCTGCCTACCACTCCCACATTTCCGGTCCAGTTGGCATCGGGGCGGTCCACCGTCAAATAACATTCCACTCCGGCCGACTGCTGCCATTCCCGCAGGTTGGGCATGTACATGAGCTCATGCGGGGTTTTGGCGCCGTAGAAAATCTGGATGCGGTCGTAGTGCTTGCGGTGCTGCAGGGCATAGACGATGCAGGAACGAAGCGGGATCATGCCGATGCCGCCGGCCACGAATACCAGGTCCCTGCCGTAGTAGTCCTCCATGGGGAAGCCGTTGCCGTAGGGACCACGAACCGCAAACTTCTCTCCCGGTTGCAGTTGGTCAAGGGCGGCCGTGGCGCTGCCAACCCTGCGGATGGTGAAAAAGGTTTCCTGCTCGCCGGGGCTGGAGGGCAGGGAAGCGGGAAACTCACCGACTCCAAACAAAGAGATCTGGGCGAACTGCCCGGGGCGGAACTTGTGGAACTCCTGCTGTTCTATGGTGTCTTCAAAGTGCCAGTAGAAAGTCTTGACCTCGGGAATTTCCGCCACCACCCGTTCCAGCACCGCGGGCTTGGGCAGATAAACATTCTGGGTGGCCGCGCTCATCTCGCCTCCGCCTGGGCCGTGGCCCGCCGGAGCATCTCCACCACCGTGGGCATGCCGATATCTCCGTGGCAAACGGCCGCGCACCGCCCACAGCCCACGCACGCCATGGAAAGTTCGCGCTGAATGAAGTAGTGGGACAGCTTGCGGAAAAAGCGCCGGTTGCGCCGGTCGTGCACCGCGCGCCGCGGGTTAAACCCCCCGGCCATGCGGGTAAATCCGCCCAGGGCGCAGGAATCCCACATCCGCACCCGCTCCACCTCGCCCGCCCCGACTTGCCGGTCGGTGACGGTGAAGCAAGTACATGCCGGGCACACATAGGTGCATCCGCCGCACTCCAGGCAGCGCTGGCCGATTTCCTCCCAGGTTTTGTCGCTGACCTTTCCCTGAGAGACGTAGCGCACCGCGGCCGAAAACCAGCTGGTCATGGTGCTCTGGAAATGTGTGCGTAAATCTTCCAGGATGGCGCGGCGACGGGCCACATGCTCGTCTGTTCCTTTCCGGAAGATAGGATTGGCCAGCAGCGCTTCGCCGGCGGCGGTGCCCGCCACGGCCATGAACTCGCTGCCCAAATCCATCAGTTGCAGGTCGAAGTGGTCGCGCGCTGCCGGGCCGGTATCGGCGCACATGCAGAAGCACTCCTTGCCGATGTCGCGCTCTGGGTCGGTGCAGACCAGATTGATGAGCAACAGGTTGCGCCGGCGCTTCTCGTAGTAAATGTCGCTGAATTCCCGCCCCAGAAAGAAGCGGTCCAGGTGATAAATACCGGCCACATCGCAGGAGCGGATGCCGAAGATGGCCCGCTTGGGGGCATCGTAGGTGGGTTCAATGCGCAGGTCGCCATTGCTGCGCTCCGCCTTCATCAGCCGTTCGATTTGGGGGAAGACGAAGCGTTTTGGCGGATAGTAGGGATTAGGGAGATGAATCTGCACCTGATCGCGGTTCTGATCGGTGACGACGTCAAAGTAGGTATCTCGTCCCCGCCCGCAAAATGGCGCCAGGACCTCGTAGTCTTGGGCGCGCAACAAGTCCACCAGAGCCAAAATCTCCAATTTGGGCAGTACGCGCGCTTTCATGCCGCCCCCTTCTCCACCCGCACCGGAACCAGCTGGCTGCGGTCCACGGCTCCATTCAGAATTTTGTTTTCCACGTCGCGCAGGAAATAAGGAACGAAAATGGTGCCCCTCATTACCTCCGGCGTGACTCGCGCCGTAACCTGAGCGGCTGCGTGGGCCGTGTGCAGGGTCAGGCTTTGGCCGTCGCGAATGCCCAACTGTTTGGCGTCCTCGCTGTTGACCTCCACGAAGCCCCCGGGATAGTCCAGCCACAGGATGCGGTATTCGCGTTTGAGGGTTTCGCTGTGGCGAACGAGCACATCCTGCGTCCAGTAGAAAAGGGAACTACCGAAGAAAAGCTGGAAGGGGAACTCGGCGGGAGCGGCGACCCACGGCGGTTTGCCCACGGCAACAAACTTGAACGCGGATTTGTCTTCTGAAAATAGATAACGCGTGCCCAGCGGCCGGTCCTTGGTGCAGGGCCACTGCCGTCCGTACTCCCGCGCCAGGTTTTCGTAACTGGCTCCGCTGTAAAAGGGCACGGCTTGGCCGATCTCCTCCATCACATCGGCGGCGGTGGTGTAGTTCCATTTCGCGCCCAGCAGCCGCGCGATTTGGGTCATCTGGCGCCACACGGGCATCAGCCCGGGCGCCGGCTCGATGACCTTCTGTGCCAGCTGAATGCGGCGTTCAGTGCTGGTGAACGACACCTGCTCCTCGCCGTAAGCCGTGGTCGGCAGAATCACGTCGGCATAGCGGGCCGCGTCGGTCATGAAGAGCTGTTGCGACACAACCAGCTTGAAGTCCTCGAAAAGGCCGAGAGCTTTATCCACGCCCGCGGCGCTGGCGGGATCGTAGTGGCACATCCACAGGGCCTTCAGCTGGGGGTGGCCGGGGTTGGCCAGCACGGAACGAGCCTGCAGCCCGGGAACCGCCGGCAGCCTCGTGTTCCACAGCGATTCCAGTGGGGCGCGCGCAGCCGCATCTTCCACGCGCGAGTATCCGGGAAGGCGGTCGGGCAGCATGCCCATATCGCAAACGCCCTGCAGGTTGTTCAGTTCGCTGAGGGCAAGAATGCCGGCGCCGGGTTTGCCCAGGTTGCCGGTAAGCAGCACCAGGTTGACCACCGAGCGGATGGTCTCGCGGCTGCGCGCTTCCATGCTGGTGGAATAAAGGACGGTGGCTGCGCGGGCGCTGGCATAGCTGACGGCGGCCGCTTCGATTGCTTCCGCCGGCGCGCCGCAAACCTCCGCCGCCTGCAGCAGGTCGTACTCCCGCACCGCCCGAATGAAATCTTCGTAGCCCTGGCAGCGGGCCTTGATGAATGCCTGGTCCATCAGGCCGCGATCCAGGATGACCTTGGCCATGGCGCCGTACAAAGTCACTTCCGTGCCCGGCCGAATCTGCAGGAACAGGTCCGCATTCTCGGCCACGCGATGGCGCCGGGTGCCGACCACAATCAGCCGCGCTCCCCGCAGTTTGGCGCGAATCACGGCGCCGCCGATGGTAGGCAGCCGCCGCCCCAGGTCAACGCCGTCCACCACAATGAGATCGCTTTCGCCCAGGTCGGCGATGGAGGTGGTAGCCGCTGGAACGCCCGTCATCTCCAGCAGCACGTCAATGGAGTTGTTGCAGAAGACGCCGCTGCCCTGGTCCACGTTGTTGGTGCCGATCACCGCGCGAGCAAACTTCTGCAGCAGGTAGGCGTCCTCGTTGGAGCAGCGCGGCGAGTTCAGGAAAGCAACCGAATCGGGACCGTACCGCTCCCGGATTTGGCGCAGCCGGGTGGCCACAAAGTCAAAGGCCTCGTCCCAGCTGGTCTCCTGCAGCTGGCCTTCCTTTTTCAGCAGAGGCTGGGTGAGCCGTTCCGGCGAGCTGGCAACCTCGTGCACGTGCCAGCCGCGCACGCAAATTCTGCCCTGGTTGGTGGGATGGGAGATGCTGGGATAGGCGCCGATGACCTGGTTATCGGCGGTTTCGAGGTAAAGGCCGCATCCGACCCCGCAATAGGTGCAGGTGGTCAATTGACGGGCCATGCAAACCTCCCCCCTGACTCCTGTGCGCCGGCGGGCAGACGCCAACATTGTGATGTTAGGGGGGTTAGGGCCTAGAAGCGGTGACTGAGGTCACCTCGAACCGTGACCGGAGGCACTTCTCCACAAAGGAACTCAGCTCGGTTACAATCAGGCTGGATTTCGCACTTCTGGAGCCTGGGACGCTCATGACCGATCGAAAGAATTCAGAATGTGAATTTGATGGCAAGAAGCTGAGGGTGCAGCTGGATATCACCATCAGCGCCGACGTTGATTCCATTTCGCCGGTGGTGGAAGCTGTGCTGGCGCTTGCCCGGGAGATGAAGTGCGCTGTGGGCAAAGAGTTTGAAATTGAGACGGCTGTGCGCGAGTCTCTGGCCAACGCCATCCGTCATGGTTGCAACCACGACCGCTCCAAGCGGGTGGAGTGCTGCGTGGCCTGCGACGAGGCCCATGGCATGTTGATCGTGGTCCGCGACCCCGGACCGGGCTTCGATCCCGCCGCCATTGCCAATCCTGTGGTGGGTGAAAACGTCTATTCCAATCATGGACGCGGCATTTATCTGATTAACCAGTTGATGGACGAAGTTCGCTTCGAGCGTGGCGGCACCGAGATCCATATGCGCAAGCAGTAAAGCGCTTCCATGCCCTCGAAGGCGTAAGTCGCTATTGGGCAAATCGCCGTCCATTCCCCTGGAGGCAAGCGTGAAGCGAGTTCTGGTTGCCGTGTTGCTGGGAACGCTCACCGCCAGCGCCTGGGCTCGCGATCCCTGGAAGGACAAGTCCTACAAGAACTGGGACGCCAACGACGTCCGCAGAATCCTTTTTGATTCACCCTGGTCGAAGCGCATTACCCGCACTGCGCTGCAAGCTCCCGATGCTCCCGCCGAAGATGTGAGCGGTGTGGACATGATGGGCAGCCATTCCAAGGAAGCCGAGGCGGGAGGAGATACCCAGCAGACGATCTATGTGGTGCGCTGGGTTTCATCGCGCACCCTGCGCGAGGCGTGGGCGCGATCCATGGCTCTGCAGAAACAGATACCTGCGGAGACGATAGACCAGCACTTGCCGCCTGTTCCCGGAGAGTTCCTGCTCGCGGTTGTCGGTCCTGATATGGCCGCCTTTGCCCGTGCCGACGAGTCAAGTCTGAAGAGTAAAAGCTACCTCGCCGTGAACAAGGAGAAAATTGCTCCGGTTCGCGTGGAGGTTGATCATGATCGGGATGGCAGAGTCGCCGGTGTGGTTTTTCACTTTCCCAAAACCGATTCTGCCGGGCATGCGCTTATCTCCAGCAACGACAAGAATGTGAGATTCGTGGAAGGCGGTGCTGGCACGGGATTTGAAGTCAGCTTCAGCCCGCGCCAGATGGTGGATTCGCAAGGCCCGGACTTGTGAGCCTTCAGTTGGGCTCGAAGGCGTCCACCACGGGGCCTTGGGGGACGCTGACCTGCACCCGGGGTAGCGGCGGAAGCGTCACGCGCACCTGTCCCTGGTCGCTCAGTACCGCAATACGGCCGTTTTGGATTTCGACTTGCGCCCGCTGCATCTCACGCCGGGCAATAACTTCCTGCAGCCGAGCCATCCGGGCCTGGACCCGGGCTGCCTGCACGGTCTGGAACCGCTCTTGCAACTGAGCGAACCGGGCCTTAGTTCCGCCCGGAATCGCAACCGCCTTCACCGCGACCACGGCAGGAGCTGAGCGCTCGCAGCGGACCTGCGCATGGTCGGCCATGGCCACCTCGGCCAGGGTGGCAATCTGGCTTATCTGGCCTCTGGCCTCGTTCACCGCGAGGGATGTGCCGGTGGCCAGGCGGTGCAGGCCTTGGAAGCCCCCATCCTGGTAGTAGCCGTTCAGGCCCAGGGCCAGCACCCCTGCTGCCAGCCAATACCATGCTTGATTCGCCGCTGTCATCGCCTTCTCCTTGCCTGACACCCCTTGGACGGGATGGCCTGGATTCCGTTAGCACATAAGAGCCGATACGTGAGGAGTCGAGGATTGGTTCCGTCAGGTCAGCCAGTTGTCCTGGCAATAGGTTGAGCACGTAAGACGACCGCCTCGACCATCCGGGCGAGTGCAGCCGCCCTCAATTGCCGAGCCTCCCCAGCCAGCACAGGCGAGTGCCCATGCAGTTGGTATCAGCCCCCGCCTATTTCGCTGGGAGAACCTCCACCTCTACGCCCGAAGCCTCACTGGCGGAGCGGTAGACCCGCTCGGTGGCCTTTTGGAAGTCGCTGGGCTTGGCGTTGGGAATATCCACAAAAGTTTGCGGGTTGCGGTCCACCAGAGGGAACCAGGAGCTTTGCACCTGGACCATGATGCGGTGGCCTCGGCGGAAGGTGTGGTTCACGTCGGGCATGGTGAAGTCCACCTCCTCTACTTTGCCGGGACTGAACGGCACTGGCTTTTCAAAGCTACGGCGGAATTTGCCCCGCATAGGCTCGCCGCGCACCAGTTGCTGGTAGCCGCTCATGGAATCCACCGGAGCGGGCACATCTGTTTCGTGTTTTTTCTTTTCCTCGGGCTCCGGATAATCCGCCGGATACACGTCTATCAGCTTCACCACCCAGTCTGAGTCGGTTCCGGAGGTGGAAACGTGCAGCTTGGGCGAGACTGGCCCGGTGAGGGTAACGTCCTCTTCCAGCGGGTCTGTCTGATACACCAGCACGTCCGTGCGGCTGGAGGCGAAGCGTTGGTCGGAAACCATGTATTCCTGAGGAACGTCGAGCGCCGTGTAATCAATAAAAGGCACAGGACGGTCGGGGTCGCTCACATATTCGTCATAGCCATTTCCGCTGGGCGGCGTGAAGGAAAGCTTGCCATCCGCTTGGAAATAAAGCGTCTGCTTCTGCGCCTGCGGCGGCGGCCAGGCGGTGTACTCGCGCCATACATTGGTCCCGGTCTCAAACATATAGGCTTTAGAAATCGGGGGTTGACCATCTCCCTTCAAGTATCTCTCAAAGAAGGGAAATTCGATATTAGCGTGGAAATAGGCGGAGGTGCCGGAATCGAAATTAACCCGGCCCAGGCTGTGTCCGGCATGAAAAATCCAGCCGCCGTGCACCCACGGGCCCATCACGATGCCGTCGTAAACGCCGGGATCGTTCTCGGCTACTGCGCGAAACACATTGAATGGCCCCTGCAGATCTTCGGCGTCGAACCAACCCCCCACGGTGAGCACCGCACAATGAATGTTGTGCAGGTGCGAGGGCAGGCTGCGCATCTTCCAGTAGTTGTCATAGGTAGTGTGGTAAACCTGGTCATTCCAGAGGGGGTTACGGCCCTTGAAGTAGAGCCGGTCAGCATTGACCAAGGGACCCAGGTTGAGGAAGAACTGGTAGCCGTTCTCGGTGCCGAAGTCCACGGGATTGGGGTAGCGTGGCGGAGGCGCCGGCTTGGGCTGGGGCTTGAAAAAAGCGTAGAAATCGAAGTTGGCGGCCAGCATGAAGGCGCCGTTGTGGTAGGCGTCGTCGTTCATGTAGAGGTCGGTGACCGGGGCCTGGGGTGAAGCCGCCTTGATGGCGGGGTGGGAATCAATGATGCTGGCGGCGGTGTAGAAGCCCAGGTAGGAAAGGCCCCAGATGCCCACGCGTCCGTTGTTGTAGGCCACGTGCTTGAGCAGCCAGTTAATGGTGTCGTGCGCGTCGGTGCTTTCGTCCACGTCATTCTTGGACTGCGGATGGTCAATGTGCGGCGTCATCTCCCGCCACGTTCCCTCTGACATGTAACGGCCGCGCACATCCTGGATCACAAAGATGTAGCCCGCTTTCTCGTATTCCTCGGAGGGACCCAGTTGCCTGGGATAGCGGTCTTCGCCGTAAGGCGCAATGCTGTAGGGGGTGCGTTCCATCAGGAAGGGGTAAAGGCGCTGCGGAGAAGCATCCTTGGGCACGTACACGGCGGTGAACAGGCGCACGCCGTCACGCATGGGGATGCGGTACTCGTACTTGGTGTAGTGGGCGCGCACATCAAACCTGGGGGCTGCTTCCGGCTTGTCCTGGGCGGCGAGCAGGGAAACGGCGAACGTGAGCAGTACTGACACCAATGCGAAGCGACGAAACATGGGCTCTCCTGTATTGCGACGAAAGCGGAAGGTAAACGCCCGCGCCTGGGAAAGTCAACCCGGCGTGAGATTGAGTTGGCCGCAAACGCGGGCGAGGGCGCCTACGCCACAAAGATCATGGCCGTGCACGCGAGATTCCTCGTGCCTGAAGGGCCTTGGAATGACGCCTTCCTGAGGAAGGGGAGAGGTTGCGGCAAGAATTGACTTGCTTGGATGAGCCGCCTAGCATGGGCGGTCCTGCCATGAACTCCCCTGACACAAGACGCTCAATTTGCCGCAATCGTGTGTTCACCCCCAGCGCCCTGGTTCTGCTGCTGGTGTCCTTCTCCACAAGTTTTGCTGCCGCGCAGAAACGGACACAAAATCCGCTGGCGCCTCACACCCTGAACAAGAAAGGAACTGCCCCGGAGAAAGCCACTCCCGGAACGCATGAGCTGACGGCAACCGACCTGGAGGCCTTTCTTGACGGCCTGATACCGCTGCAGATCGAGCGCGATGACATTGCCGGAGCTGTCGTGGCGGTGGTGAAAGATGGAAACGTCCTATTCGAAAAGGGCTATGGCTATGCCGATGTGGCCAGGAAGATTCCGGTTTCGCCCCAGACCACGTTGTTTCGTCCCGGCTCCATCTCCAAGCTGTTTACCTGGACCTCGGTGATGCAACTGGTGGAGGAGGGCAAGCTGGATCTGGACCGAGACGTCAATGACTACATTGATTTCAAGATTCCGCCCGCTTACGGCAGGCCAATCACCGTGCGCGATGTGATGACGCACACGCCCGGATTCGAGGAGTCCATCAAAGGTCTGTTCGTGCCCACGTCCAAAGAGATGCAGCCGCTGGGCAAATACCTGGCTACACACCTGCCGCAGCGCGTGTATCCGCCCGGCACCACTCCTGCTTACTCTAATTACGGCGCCGCCCTGGCCGGCTACATCGTGCAGCGGGTCTCTGGACAGCCGTTCGAGGAATACGTGCAGCAGCATGTTTTCCAGCCGCTGCAGATGGTGCATTCGACGTTTGCCCAGCCCCTGCCACCCAACCTGAAGCCGCTGATGTCCCAGGGCTACCAACTGGGTTCGCAGCCACCCAAGGATTTTGAGATGGTGCAGGCGTTTCCCGCCGGCAGCCTCTCCAGCAGCGCCGATGACCTGGCCCACTTCATGATTGCCCACCTGCAGGATGGCCGCTATGGCGATGCCCGCATTCTGCAGCCGCAGACCGCACAGCTCATGCACGCCCGCGCGTTTGTCAATGTCCCCGGCATGAATGCCATGGCGCTGGGCTTCTACGAGGAGAGCCGCAATGGGCACCGCATCATCGGACATGGCGGGGACACAAACTGGTTTCACAGCAACTTGCATCTGATGCTGGACGCCGATGTGGGCTTTTTTGTCTCCTACAACAGCGCCGGACGGCAGGAAGGCGA